>CAWJRI010000020.1:0-15660 GCA_963845175.1 uncultured archaeon | reverse complement strand
TGCCTTGTTTATCAGAAAATATTTCATCTCATTACCCCTTTTAAATGCTTTATCCGCTTTATTATAAATTTTGCCCAAAAGGCTTATAAATAACCTCTTTTCTCATTCATATCAGCACGGTCATAGTGGCCTGGATATGCCTGTACCCATTTCGAACACAGAAGCCAAAGCAGGTCGAACGTTCTCCCGAGTACTGCGCTCCGCGCGGAAAACGGAGAAAGCTGTGCGCTTTCATGATTTCTATGAAATTTTTCAATTTTCAAATAGGGATATTTTTTTAGTTTTGCATCTATTATTGATTATAATTCAATAGTTCAAAAAAAGAATTCTGAAAAATATTGAAAAAACCAAGCACATTTGGATATAAACAAATTCCGGACTGTTAGTGGCTGCATGCTGAACACCTCGTTGCCTTTGTGCTTACACACCAGCTCTATCAAACCTGTCTTTTACAGGAGCTCCATGAATGTCTCTTTTCGAGGGGGGCTTCGTGCTTAGATGCTTTCAGCACTTATCCCGTATGGCGTAGCTGCCCGGCTTACCTTGTCAGATAACCGGTAGACCAGAGGCCACGAACGCTCGTTCCTCTCGTACTAAAGCTTCCTTCCCCTCAGACATTCCACATCTCTAGTAGATATTACACATACTGCCTCACAGCGTATTGAACCCAGCTAGCATCCCTTTTAATGGGTGAACACCCCCACCCTTGGACGCTTCTGCACGCCCAGGATAGGAAGAGCCGACGTCGATGTAGCAAGCCGCGCCGTCGATATGGGCTCTTGGGCGCGACCACTCTGTTATCCCCGGGGTAACTTTTCCGTCACACCTAACCCCCATGAAAGGAGTGTAGGGGATCGCTAGACCATGCTTTCGCATTTGGATTCAGGGTTGTTGTGAATCCAATCAGGCCAGCTTTTGCTCTTGCACTCTACGCCCGATTTCTGACCGGGCTGAGCTAACCTTTGGGCCCTCTTGATATCTTTTCAAGAGGGTGCCACCCCAGCCAAACTGTCCACCTGCTGCTGTCTCAATCTTTCGATCGGTTAGCTATACAGGTTCTAAAGGGTAGTGTTTCATTGGTGTCTACGCTCAAGCTAGCGCCTGAGTTTCAAGCAACTACTACCTACGCTACACAGCAAAACCCATACAGCAACAACAAACTACAGTAAAGTTCCACGGGGTCTTCACTTCCCACTGGAGTTCTCTGGATTTTGCACCAGAAAATAGTGTTCGGGAGGTTCCAGCTAGGGACAGTGGGGACCTCGTTACGCCATTCATGCGCGTCGTCAATCAAACGACAAGGTATTTCGCTACCTTAAGAAAGTTATAGTTACTCCCGCCGTTTACCGGTCCTTAGCTCCCTTGAAAAGGAGTTTGAGATACCGGCACTGGGCAGGCGTCACCTTTCATACTCATCCTTGCGGACTGGCGAAAGGTTAAGTTTTTGTTAAACAGTCGGGACCCTCTTGTTACTGCAGCCCTGCAGCCGCATTCATACAAACACAACAGCAGGGACCCCTTATGCCGAAGGCACGGGGCTAATTTGCCGAATTCCCTTACCTGGATTACACTCTCACACCTTAGGCTTCTCACCTAGGGGCACCAGTGCTGGTTCTGGGTATGGTTGACTAGAATTTTTCTCTGTTCCTTTTTCATGGACTCCAGGCATCAGCCGAACGACTCATACGAGCCGCCGTTCCTAAATTTAATCTGGTTCTCACCATTACGATACTCCCCTGATTTGCTTCAGTTAGCAGCAACGACAGTTGCTGTCGACCTAGCCAGAAGCGTCAGAAACAGAGCTTGTGTTGCCACGCATATCTAATCAGTACAGGAATATTAACCTGTTTCCCTTTCCCCGAAATTCGATTATGAACTCGAGTTAGGACCAACTGACTCTTGGCTGAACTACATTGCCAAGAAACCCTTGCCCTTTCGGTGGCAGAGACTCTTACTCTGCTATGATCCTACTACCGCCAGGATTTTTATTTCTGCAAGGTCCACCTCTTCTCAAGAAGAAGCTTCTGCCCTCACAGAACACCTGCCTACCACACACCTTTCGGTGGCCCATGGTATCGGTAACCAATTTAGCCCCGTCCATTTTCAGAGCACACATCCTTGACAAGTAAGTTGTTACACACTTTTTAAAGGGTGGCTGCTTCTAAGCCTACCTTCTTGCTGTCTGTGGATGTGCACATCCTTCACCCGTTAACACTTAATTGGTATTAGGGACCTTAACCATGGTCTGGGTTGTTCCCCTCTCGGTGACCAAGTTTACCCCGGACACCCGTTTCCCGGAATCTACGACGTTAAAGCATTCGGAGTTGGACAAAGAACCGAAGGGTTTCCCCCCCTAAATCCTAGATCCGTCGCTCTACCACCTTAACTGTCTCATCCGAGACTTGACTTCGGCCAACTTTGGCAGGAACCAGCTATCTTCCGTCTCGATTGGCTTTTTACCCCTATTCCCAAGTTAGAAGAACACGTGCACGTAGAACCTCTTCAGGCCTCCACGAAGTTTTACCCTCGCTTCACCTTACTCAGGAATAGATCGCCGGATTTCGAGTCTTACCCAAGTGACTGTGCCCACTTTCATAGGCCTGCTCCTCATTTCTTGCGAGCAAGTTGCTTTCGCTTCGGATGCCTTAGTTATCCTCGCCACTTAAATAAACTCCCTGGCACGTTTTTCTAAACGCACGGCAGAACCCCTAAGGGCCCTGCCTTACCATAACTATTAGGTTTCAGGTTCTTTTCACTCCCTGTTAAGAGTTCTTTTCAACTTTCCCTCGCGGTACTGGTTCGCTATCGGTCTCGAAACGTATTTAGGATTGGAAGTTTATGGCTCCCAACTTCCTGCTCAATTTCCGATGAGCAGTACTCAACATCCTGTCAATAGCTCTCTAAGTTTAATCTACGGGGCTTTCACCCTCTTTGGCGCTCCGTTCCAGGAGACTTTGACTCGCTCAGATTGAGTTTAGTAGACAGTGTTACAACACCACATCCCTGACGTTTTAGGCGCCAGATTCGGTTTGTCCTGTGCCGTTTTCGCTCGCCGTTACTAGCGGCATCTCAGTTGATTTCTTTTCCTGCGGTTACTAAGACGTTTCAATTCACCGCGTTCCCCATCCTTTCGGATTCAAGGAGAAGTCTCATTCGGAAATCTCCGGTTCAAAGGCTGCATGCGCCTCGCCGGAGCTTATCGCAGCTTGCCACGTCCTTCTTCAGCGTTTGAGCCAAGTCATCCACCTAATAGTATTTTGCCTTTCCAATGTACTTGGTCATCAAAATGAAATATGAGATGACCCTGATTTGGAAACTCAATTTTCCAAACCATTTTTGTATGCCTGGTTTTCTTCGTTGTTCTTGAGAACAACTGGACCCGGCGGGATTCGAACCCGCGGCCCCCGCCTTTCTTTCTTTCGAAGATGCAAGGGCGATGCTCTACCAGGCTGAGCTACAGGCCCAATTAGAAAATCACCTGCGTGACTCTCTTTTGCCTTTTGGATTCATTTCAAATGAGCATGATAAAAATAAAAAAAAGAAACAAAGCATGCAACTGAGTTTTATTTTTTCAAATTATTAACACAAAAATTTTTGCCTGACTCAACTGAAGGCAAAAAAAAGTTTAAAGGAGGTGATCCATCCGCAGGTTCCCCTACGGATACCTTGTGACGACTTAACCCGCCTCACCGAGCCTAAGTTCGAAACAATCAAAAAATCGAGTCTCACTTAGACCCAGCTCGGATGGCTTGACGGGCGGTGTGTGCAAGGAGCAGGGACATATTCACCAGAAGCTGCTAACTTCCGATTACTAGGGATTCCAGCGTCATGAGGGTGAGTTACAACCCTCAATCTGAACTAAGATAGGGTTTAGAGGTTTGGCTTCCCCTTTCGGGGTTGCATCCCATTGTCCCTACCATTGTTGCGCGCGTGTAGCCCAGGGGATTCGGGGCATACAGACCTACCGTCGCCTGCACCTTCCTCCTTCTTACGAAGGCAGTCTCTTTAATGTGCTCAGTCCTCCATTGGGAGCTGTTAGCAACTAAAGACACAGGTCTCGCTCGTTACCAGACTTAACTGGACACTTCACGGCACGAGCTGACGACGGCCATGCACCACCTCTCGGCTTGTCTGGTAAGCCCTTTAGCCTGACCTTCATTCTGCCGTCGCTCCTGGTGAGATTTCCGGCGTTGAGTTCAATTAAACCGCACGCCGCACCCCTTGTAGTGCTTCCCCGCCAATTCCTTTAAGTTTCAGCCTTGCGACCATACTTCCCAGGCGGCGAGTTTAACGCCTTCGCTTCAATACTGCACATTCTCTAGGAATATGCAACACCTAACTCGCAGCGTTTACGGCTAGGACTACTCGGGTATCTAATCCGGTTCGCTCCCCTAGCTTTCGTCCCTCACTGTCGGATCTGTTCTAGTTAGATGCCTTCGCCATAGGTGGTCCTCCTAGGATTATAGCATTTTACCGCTCCCCCAGGAATACCTCTAACCTCCTCCCAGTCCCAAGTTGGCAGTGTCTCCTGCACGCCGTTGAGTTAAGCTCAACGATTTCACAAGAAATTTACCAAACCAGCTACGGACGCTTTAGGCCAAATAAATGGCCACCACTTGTGGCGCCGGTGTTACCGCGGCGGCTGGCACCGGTCTTGCCCACCACTTATTCGCCAAGATATTTACTCTTGGCAAAAGCCCATGTAAAACATGAGCACTCAGGGTTCCCTTCTCACGCTTTCGCGCATTGGAAAGTCTTCGCGCCTGCTGCACCCCGTAGGGCTAGGGCCAGTTTCTCAGTGCCCTTCGCGAGGCTTCCTCTTTCAAGGCCCCTACCGATCTTAGGCTTGGTGGTCCTTTACCCCGCCAACTACCTAATCGAGCCGCCGACTCATCCTTTGGCGTTGCCTTTGAAGCAAGGAACATTCCAGTATCTTTGCCTTATCCGGTATTACCCTCAGTTTCCCGAGGTTATCCCAGACCAAAGGATAGATTATCGACGTGTTACTGCGCATTCCGCCGGCATTGCTGCCTGACTTGCATGGCTTATCGAACCCCGATAGCAGCAACCTCCCGCAGGATAAACGGGAATTATTATTGAAATTGGTCGCTGATATGGAGAAAAATTAAAACTCAGTTTAATTCATGCGACAAGCTCAGCTTGTGCATACATGCTTTGCTTCACGAATATAAAGAATGGAGGCGAAATTGAATCCAAAGCTATATACGAAGAAAAAGGGGGTCATATATAAAGGTTGCGGCGCAAACGCTTTCTTTAGAAAAGAAAGCGTTAGGGCAGAAAGAAACTATATTACAAGTGTCATATTAGGATGCGCGTGACCGCGCGTATTCTGGAACGGGGGTGAGAATATGCTGGCAACGCCTTATATTATGCTCGATGTTATCCTGACGCCCAACTACTCATCTTCTCGGGGGTTGGCACTTCCTCCAAAACAGGGCCTTTGCTGAGATATTTTGAAACAAGAAAATACGCATCAGTATTTTTAAATTCTAGGTATGCATAAATTATTCCAGAATCTTCTATTTTCACAACATTAATCTGTGTAGTCCAAAATTCATTTAGCCTTTTTAGCGCGTATGCTCTTTTTTCCGGATACCTGGAAAAAAGATGGGCTGTAACAAGGTCTTTTGTGAGTTTATACGCTTCCCTGTCTTCTTTAGTTTCAGAAAGGATTTGCTCCAATGTTTGGTCGCTAACTTTTTCTGCGGTAATCATGGATTATGTGTATTATTAGCAGTATATAATAATATTTATTGTGGCAGGAGTTTGCATTGCATTTTCTCCTCTGCTCCATTTCATGGGGGCTTTCAAAGTATTATCGCCCCAAAAATATAAATACTTGATGTAATTTCAATTGAAATATGGCAGGAAATATTAATGTGATTTTAGGAAACCTCAATAAAATGAGTTTGTCCAAGCTTTTAGTATTGGGCGGATTTATTGCTCTGATATTTGAAAGCGCAAGGCTTATTGGGCTACTTGCGATTATTGTTGGGTTCATACTGTATTTTAGAAAATTTTAAGAAAGATAACTTCTCCACTCTTCAAACTTCGTTCTTGATAACTTTCGCTGTATAATCTGGAAAATGCGCTTTCGACACTAACTTTAAATACTTTAATCTCATTCATTTCTGCATGTCAGATATCGTTATTAAAAAAGCAGAAACTGGCTCAGAACTTGCTCAGGTTTTTAATATTAGAGAAATTGTTTTTATAAAAGGGCAAAATGTTCCAGAAAAACGCGATAGAGACGAATACGATGTCACTGCAAATCATTTTTTGTTGTTGATAGAAAATAAACCAATAGGCTGTGCAAGAGTCAGGTTTTACAGGAAAGGGTTCGCAAAAATTGCTAAAATTGAAAGGGTGGCAATACTTGATGCATATCAAAAGACGGGTTTAGGAAAAATGTTAATGGATTATCTCATTAATTTTTGTAAAAAACAAGGAGCAAAAGAAATTGATCTGCATTCCCAGCTTCATGCCAAAGATTTCTATATAAAATGTGGTTTTAAACAATACGGACAGGTATTTATGGATGCAGGAATAGAACACATAGCAATGGTTAAAACTTTATAGAAAGCAAGCCTGCAGTTCAGGGAAACTAACACAAATATACTTAAAAAGAATTCTATTTATGCAATGGTGCAAATAACTTCAGAGTCTTTAACCTTAGAATCTATGGCCTCTCTGATAAAATCTTGTCCCTGCTTAACTAAACTTTTATTTCTTAACATACTCATAAATCTTAATTGAATTGTGATAACTTTTTCTTCAACTTTAGTGTTAAACTCAAATTGTTTAACATCTTTCAATGCGAGCTTGGATAATTTAAATATCTGAGATGCATCAAAAATTCTTAGTCCAGTAATGAACCCCTCTTTATCTATGTCCACAATCAGATTACCAAAATCTAAAGAGAGTTTATATTCCCTGTCTTTAATTTTAAACAATAGAATATCATTTTTATAATCATAAGAATACTCTCCTTTTCCCCTAGCATCCAAGTGTCTATTTTCCATTTTCATCTTTTAATCTTTTTAAATTAGGTATATTCTCAGTATTTATAAAGGTTATTATTTCTAATTTGGATTCTGTCGTATTTAAAATTATTCTTAGGTATCCCCAATTTCTTCGGTAAAACGAAGCATATCTCCCGTTTTTTTGGAAACCTACACCACAAGGTTTTTCATTCAATAATGTGTTTATCAACTCATCTTCCTTAAATAACTTCCTTTGGGCATTGCTTAAATGGTCTAGCGCATGAGGATTTATTATTATTCTTGACTTATATTTATCGACCATCTCTTTAAAATAAGAGACATTCACCTCTTCAATTATTTTTGTAGTATTCACCAATTAGAGTAATTCATCTCCAATATAAATAATTATCCTTCAAAACAACATTTAAAAACCCAAAAAGTTTAATAATTTATTGGTCTTTGGGATTCTCATGGGGGGCATAAGATTTGCTGTATTTGATTACAACGGGACTTTGCCTAATGATACACTAATTGGATACAAAGTTTGCAATTATCTGTTGAAGTTCTACGGCGTCCCAGAAATTTCGCTTCAGCGCTTCAGGGAGACATTCACAACTCCCTGGATTGATTTCTATGCAGCAAATGGCGTTCCGAGAGAAAAAATAAATGTGGCTGTTCACCAGAAAAAATTCCAGCAGAAACATAATTCACTTGTCAAGAGAGGGCTGAAGCTTAATGAAGGAGTTATCGAAACACTGGATTTCCTGAAATCAAGGCGCATTGTTACAGGGATTTTGAGCAGCAGAAACATAGATGATCTGACAGACGAGCTCATTAAGTTGGAAATATTCTCAATGTTTGACGTGGTTATCGGGGAAAACAGCATAATTGAAGA
The DNA here is from genome assembly GCA_963845175.1 of uncultured archaeon. Taxonomy (GTDB): domain Archaea; phylum Nanobdellota; class Nanobdellia; order Woesearchaeales; family CAIVOO01; genus CAIMOB01. The sequence continues at coordinate 7,761 of CAWJRI010000020.1, read as the reverse complement.
TGGAGTTCGCGCTGAGAAGCAGACTGAAAGGCTCATTGAAAGGCTTGAAATAACTGACCTGTCAAAAGTCCTCTATGTCGGGGATATGGTTCCTGACATAAAAATCGCGAGAAAATATGGGTTTAAGTCAGGCATTGTGACATCTAGCTGGCAGACAAGGGAAAAGTTACTGGCAGAAAAGCCAGATTATGTCTTTGAAAAATTCACAGACATAAAAAGTATTTTTAAATAAACCAAAACATTTAATAACCAATTAAATTCTACAATTCTCATGACAGAAAGACCAAGATTGACAGTCGGGGTTTTGGTTCTCAACCTTGAAGATGAACTGCTCCTGCTGAATTCTCCAAAATGGAAAGGGAAATACATCGTCCCCTGCGGGCATGTCGAATTGATGGAGAAAGTGGAGGATGCATTGAAAAGAGAAGTTCGTGAAGAAACCGGGCTCAAAGTTTATGATTTGAGATTCATGACATTTTTGGAATTCATAAATCCCAAACAATACCATAAAAAGAATCTGCATTTTGTAGGAATGCAGTATGTCTGCAGAACAAAAAATAAAAATGTTAAAATCAACGACGAAGCGACAAGCTATCTTTGGGCTCCTCCAAAAAAAGCGCTTAGACTGAATTTAGAGGACGGCACCAGAAAATCAATTGAGTGCTATCTTGAGAAAAATTGGGATGAATTAATTTAAAAAATAAAAAATTATCTGCTCTTCACAGCAACCTTCTGGCATTTGTTGCAAAGATATTTCTGCGACTCTTCCTTGCAGGTGACGTACCTTGTCCTGCAGTTTCTGCAGAAGTGGACTATGTTGTAGCCCACCATTAGTTGTATCTCCTTCTTAAGAAACGTCCTCTCTGCTGGGGCCTTCTTTCGTCGCTGTTGCCGTAGCTGTTTCCGCCACGGTTGCCCATCCCAACCACGTTGATTCTTTCAAGATAAGGCTTCTCTGCCTTTTCAATTCTGAATTCCCTGTAGTCTGCCATTATCCTCGAGAAATTGTCATAGTCATAGTCGCACAAAAGATTTACAGCCTGCCCTGACTCGCCTGCCCTTGCTGTCCTTCCAATCCTATGGACATAATCCTTTGAGTCCTTTGGAAGATCGTAGTTGTAGATGTTGGTGACATTCTCGATGTGCAGCCCTCTCGCCGCAACATCTGTGCAGACCAAAACCTGAACCTTTGCATCGTTGAACAGGTCGATTGTCCTTGTCCTCTTGTTCTGCGAAAGCCCGCCGTGGATTGCAATTGCGTCAACCCTGTTTGCGCGGAGATTCTTGCAGACAAAGTCAACATTTTTCCTTGTGTTGCAGAAAACCATCACCAGCCCCGAGCTCTCCTGCTTCAGGAGATGCACGAGCAATGACATCTTCATGCTTCTTTCCACGTCGTAGTAAACCTGCTTCAGCTTGCTTGGGTCGACAAGATTCTCAGCCAAAGCCTCCTTCGGCTGAATCATGTGCTTCCTTGCAAGCTCCTTGATGTCAGACGAGATTGTGGCTGAGAAAAATAAAGTCTGCCTTTTTTTCGGGCACACGCTGATTATCTTCTCAACGTCCTCTATGAATCCCATGTCAAACATTCTGTCTGCCTCGTCGAGAACAAGGATTTTTATTTTTGAAACATTGATTGTGTTCCTTTCAAGATGGTCCAAAAGTCTTCCAGGCGTTGCAACGACAACATCTGCGCTGCAAAGTCCGTCTATCTGCGGGTTTAGTGAAACTCCGCCGTAAATGGAAATAACATTAAGATGCTTGTGCTTTGAAAGCTGCCTGAGAGACTCTTTTACCTGCTCTGCCAGCTCTCTTGTGGGTGTCAGGACTAGTGCCTGCAATCCCTCTCCGTGCTTTACATTGTCTGTTATGCTGCAGCCGAATGCAAGTGTCTTTCCCGAGCCTGTCGCTGATTCGCCTATGACATCCTTCCCGGACATTATGTGCGGAATGGATAGCTCCTGAATCTGCGTCGGCTTGGTTATTCCCTGCTCGCTTATTGCTGTCAACAGCTGTTGGCTTAAGCCAAAATTTTCAAATATATTCATTTGTTTTTACCTCATTTCTATATATTGTTTTATGTTAGTAGCACTTCTCTAGAAAAAGCCAAATGTTCATTACTGAGCAAGCGCTCTCTCGTCACTGATTATGCTCTACAATATCATAGACTTGGGAGGTAGTATATAAAGCTATCGGTTTTGACTACTTGGAGGTTGTTATATACTTATTGCAGAAGTCTGCAACATTAAGCGCAACTGAATATTTCTTGTACTCTTTAATCGGCAACCACAGGATATCTCTAAAGCTTTCGGGCTCCATTATCCTTGGCTTCTGCCCCTTGGGAATCTGAGCAATAAATTTATGGCTCCTAAACTTTCTTCTTTCAAAATCAAAATCATTGTATCCGAAGTATTTTATTATCTTCGAACTGCAACCAATCTCTTCTTTTGCCTCCCTCACTGCTGCTTCTTCAATGCTCTCGCCTGGCTCGACTTTTCCGCCGGGAAATTCGTAATGAGAGTGGTTTCTTTTCCAGATTAACAGAAGTTTGCCTGCCTTGATAAATGCGCAGGCAGATAATTCAATTGGTTTCATAAAAAGAAAAAATAAAAAAATTTACTTTATCTCATACACAACTGTGGCAGATGCCTGTATGTTGACATTCTGCGGGTTTATGTCTGTTGCAACCTTCACCGCTTCAGCACCGCTTGCCATATCTGACCTTGCGTAGATTGGATAAGGCTGGTAGTTGTAGTCCGAAGCAGACACCGAGACAAGCTTTCCAAGCGTTTTCCCGAGGCCAGCTGCAATCGCTTCTGCCTTTACCTTTGCGTCCTTTGAAGCCTCTGAAAGCGCAGTTACCTTGTACTCGTTGCTTTTCTCATTTGAAAGCTCGAAATTGATGTTGTTGATAAGCGCGCCTGCATTGACTGCGCCGTCAACAATCTTTCCTGCGTTTGTGAAGTCCTTTGTCGTAACTTTCAACGTGTTTGATGCAACATAGTCAATCAGTTTCTGGCTTCCGCTGCTCCAGTCATATTCAGGATTGATGCTGTAGCTTTCTGTCTCAATGTCCTTTTTCTCAAGCCCTGCCTTAATCAAAGCAGTCATGACATTGTCAGATATCCTTGCATTCTCGCTCTTTGCTGTGTCAGCTGAAACATTGTCTTTGGTCTGCACAAGCACATAGACAACAACCTGGTCTGGCGGGACCGCCTTCTGGTAGTCGCCTGACGCTGAAACAGTCTGCCCTGAAACGCTTCCGCTCTTGAACAGAAAAATCCCTGCTATTGCTCCAATTATAACAATTAAAGCAACAATTATTATGGTTAAGTTTAATTTTGCCATGCAGCAGGGTAAATTAATGTTATTTTTAAAGCTTTGTTTTAACTAAGGTGTGGGGCTGATAAAAATTGAGAAAACGGGCTATAAAATATTTTTAGCGAACTCCCTGACTTTCTGCAGGTGCTTGTTATCAGCAACTTCAGCGGTCTTTAGCTCAAGCACAGCAACTGGTTTTTGCTTGCATAATCTTTCCATTTCCCTGAATGCTTTTTTGCCTCCGCTTCCGCCCATTGTGCAGAAGAAAGCAACTTTATTGAATTTGTTCTGGCTGAGATAAGTCCTTATCGGGGTTGAAACATTCCAGGCCCAGATGGGCGTGCCGATTATTACAGTGTCGTAAGAAGCCGGATTATTTTTGATTTTTTTAAGCTCTGTGAGCTTTTTCATTGTCGAATCCCTGCCTGACTTAAAGTAGCCAACGCCTCCTGCCCTATTTTGCGTGTCAAAAATCTCTTCAGAATCGCACTTCAAGATTTTAGAAATAGCTTCAGCCACTTTTTTAGTTATTCCTGTCCTTGAATAGAATGCAACCAGCTGCTTCATTCCAGCATATATCTGGTGTGGGGTATATAAATTTTCTGAAATTTGAGATAAAGTTTATAAATAAGCAAAAAACCAGCAGTAATATGAAAATACTAACACTGCACTGTGATTATATAACATTCGAGCCCAAGAAAAAGGCATTGAAGAATGCAGAGGAGATAGAGGCAAAGCCAAAGACAGTAAAGGAATGCCTTGTTGTTCTGACTGCTGTTGAAAAAAGAGACGAGGCAAATACAGAAGCGATTGTTAAAAGATTAGTCAAGGAAGTTTCTGACATTGCAGGGCAGGTGAAGACAGACAGCATTGTTCTCTATCCTTATGCACATCTCAGTTCAAATCTGGCGCTGCCTGACAGGGCTGCGCTGATAATGAAGGATGCTGAAAAGGAGTTAGAGAAGAAATTCAAGGTCACAAGAGCGCCGTTCGGCTGGTACAAAAGTTTTGAATTGAAATGCAAGGGCCATCCGCTTTCTGAATTAAGCAGGGAGTTCGGTGCTGAGGATAAAGAAGAGAATGTTTCTGCTGCGCTGAAGGCGGAAAAAGAATTAAAATCATTCTGGTACATAATGGATGTCGACGGAAAACTGCATGAAGTTGACAAGTTTGATTACAAAGGGCATGAAAACCTGAAAAAGTTTGCTTTTTATGAAAAGGCAAAGGTAAGAGCTGTGACGCAGGAGCCTGACCATGTAAAGCTTATGAGAAAACTGGAACTGGTTGATTATGAGCCTGCCTCTGATTCAGGGCATTTCAGGTATTACCCCAAGGGAAGGCTGATTAAATCTTTGCTTGAGAACTATGTGACGCAGCGTGTCGTGGATTATGGCGGTGTCGAGGTTGAGACGCCGATTATGTATGACATGGCTCATCCGGCGCTTGCAAATTACCTGCAGAAATTCCCAGCAAGGCAGTACCAGATTGAGTCTGACAAAAGAAGGTTTTTCCTGAGATTCTCGGCGTGCTTCGGACAGTTTTTGATGGCGCACGATGCAACGCTTTCTTACAAAAATCTTCCGCTGAGGCTGTATGAGCTGACAAGATATTCTTTCAGGAGGGAGCAGAGCGGCGAATTAACTGGATTGAGAAGGTTAAGGGCATTTACAATGCCTGACGTGCACGCGCTTTGCACAGACATAAAACAGGCAATGGAAGAGTACAAGACTAGATTCAAGCTCTGCGTTGATGTGCAGGAAAAGATTGGGCTGACAAAAGATGATTTTGAGCTGGCTGTGAGAGTTACAGAGGATTTCTACAACAAGAACAAGGAATTTGTCACCTGGCTTGTGAAATCCTATGGAAAGCCTGCATTGATTGAGATGTGGAAGGAAAGAACATTTTACTTTATACTGAAATATGAGTTAAATTTCGTCGACAACCTGGACAAAGCATCTGCGTTGTCAACTGACCAGATTGATGTCGAAAATGGAGAAAGATATGACATAAAGTTTGCTGGCAAAGACGGAAAAAATTACAATCCTATAATTCTTCACTGCTCGCCTTCAGGCGCAATTGAAAGAGTTATTTATGCTTTGCTTGAAAAGGCGGCGAGGATGGAGAAAGCCGGCAAAGTGCCGAGCCTTCCTGTCTGGCTTTCGCCGACGCAGGTTAGGTTCTGTGCAGTGAGCGACGCATACAATAATTTATGCGGGAAGCTTGCAGATGAGCTTGCAAAAGAAGACATAAGAACAGATGTTGATGACAGGACAGAGTCAATCGGAAGAAAAATCAGGGACGCTGAGAAGGAATGGGTTCCATTAATTATTGTTGTCGGGCAGAAAGAGGCTGACAGCGGAAAACTCCAGGTAAGAGTGAGAGACGAAGGCGCTGTCAGGACAATGACAAAGGATGAAGTGAAGAAATGGATAAAAGAAAGGGCAAAAGGAATGCCGTTCAGGCCGTTGTCGCTGCCGAAGCAGATTTCTAAAAGGCCTGCGTTTGTTGGATAATCAAATATACTTCTTTTATGCAATATATTACTACTATATAGATACAAAAAACAAAAGATTTATATAATAGTAGTCACTAGTAGGTAGTAATATGGTAAGTGAAACATATTTTGCAAACTCAAGAGCAGAGCGGGTGCAGATGGAAGACTGCTATGGAAACTCGCGCTTTGATAAGAATGTACGCTGGAAACCTGTTCAGGAAACTGGAACAATTCAAAATTGCCTTGTGATGCAGGAAAAGGCAGCGGCACAGCAAAAGTTGCTATATAATATAACTAAACCTGAAAATAAAGAACAGCAAAAGCCTCAGAACATTGTAATAAGGTCAATCGATCTGGAAACAGGCAATGTTGAGATAAGTGAGATAATTCTGAAGGAAGAAGTCTTGATTAAATAAGACAACTAAGGCTTGTTAAATAATCAATGCAGCGATAGTTGTAAAGCAAAAGATATTTATCAGCAGCTGGATAAAATGATTTGCAACTGACAGCGGGTTGAATTCTTCGAAAAACCTTGAAATAATCAGAGAATAAACAAAATAAATAACTGACAAAATAACGCCTGCAGCAATTATGTGCCCTGTGAAATGCGCGACCATAATTGTGCCTGCAATAAATATTAAAACATAATCAAAAATGTAGTCTATTCCTATGTCGCCCCCGCCGAAAATCGAGGGAATTATCTCTGCCATCAGAATGAAAAGAACTGTCTTCCAGGCGCCGAAGGCGATAAAAAATATAACTGCAATGGAAAATATCGGCGCGAAATCAATGGGGCTGTCATACTTGAAAAGGATGTAGTTGACGACTCCAATAATAAAGGTCAGCACAAGAAATACAACAAATTTGTAGTGTAGTATAACAAGAATTACTGCCAAAAGAATTGTTGATATGGCTGCTATTGTTCTTGCTTTCGAGGAAAAGTAATCGTCTATGTTGAAATTCATTCAATGCTCACGGAGTCATGGAATTATTAAAGGTAGTATTTAAAAGTTTGTTTCAGCATAAACCTTATAAATTCATGTTGAATTATCTGAAGCATGGTTTTGGAAAAGCTGGGGGACAGCCTGAAAGGGACCTTGGAGAAAATAACCAAGGCGATTTTTGTAGATGAGAAGCTCATAAATGAGCTGATAAAGGACATCCAGAGGGCGCTGCTCCAGTCAGATGTCAATGTCAAGATGGTCTTTGACCTTACAAAGCAGATAAAGGAGAGGGCGCTGAAAGAGGAGCCGCCTGCGGGAATAACAAAAAAAGAGCATCTTATCAAGATTGTTTATGAAGAGCTTGTGAAGTTCCTGGGCGAGAAGACAGAAAAGGTTGAGGTGACTTCAAAGCCCTATAAGCTGATGCTTGTCGGATTGTTCGGAAACGGAAAAACAACAACTTGCGGAAAACTTGGAAAATATTTCCTGAAACGAGGGCACAAGGTTGCGCTTATTTCACTTGATGTCTGGAGGCCTGCCGCATATGAGCAGCTTGCACAGATAGGGAAGCAAATTAATGTGCCTGTATTCGGCAATCCAAAAGAGAAAAAGGCGCTGAAAATCTACAAAGAATTTGAGAAAGAGCTGAAGAAGTTTGATGTTCTCATATTTGACACAGCTGGAAGGGATGCACTGTCAAAGGATTTGATAAAAGAATTGAATGATTTGAATAAGGAAATAAAGCCAGAGCAAAGGCTGCTGGTTATCGGCGCTGATGTCGGGCAGGCAGCTGAGAAGCAGGCAAGCGCTTTCCACGACGCGTGCAATGTCAACGGAGTCATTATAACAAAGCTTGACGGAACAGCAAAGGGAGGGGGCGCGCTGGTTGCGTGCTCTGTAACTGGCGCAAAAATCAAGTTCATCGGCGTCGGCGAAAAGGTTGATGATTTTGAGTATTTTGACCCTGAAAGATTCGTCGGCAGGCTGGTTTTTACCGCTTTA
>CAWJRI010000019.1:0-24773 GCA_963845175.1 uncultured archaeon | reverse complement strand
CAGCAGACAGGCGTGACGCCGAGCGCATGCTTTCGCTCTTGTCAGGCAGAATGCACGTTGTCATTACCGGGCTCGCTATTATTGATGCTGCTGAAGGAAAAACCGTGACCGGAACATCGCTTACCCGTGTCTGGTTTCGGGACCTTTCACAGAATGAAATAGCATCATATGTGAAGAGCGGCGAGCCGCTTGATAAAGCAGGGGCATATGGGATACAGGGTAAAGGAGCTCTCCTGGTTAAGCAGATCGAAGGCTGCTATTTCAACGTCGTAGGTCTGCCCCTGTCACTCCTCGGAGAACTGCTTCGGAATTTCAACATCAAGCTTTTTTGATTGAAATGCACTCTGGCCTTGACAGACCATCTTTATATCATCCAAATAAAAAAAGCGCACTATCCTTGACATCGCCCGTTGTACCCCCTAGAATATAAGTATTAGGATAAAGATGCAGAAAGTTTAGTACGGAGGTATGAAACGTGCCAAACATTCAAATAATGATTGCTGATATTGATCAAGCGCAAATTGATGCGGTTTCAGCGCAATTGACAAAGCTGGGTGGTTTTGACGTAATTTCAACCGTTACTGCCCGAGAAAACGCAATAAAGCAGTTGTCAGCCGCTCCAGACATTATGCTGTTAAATCCTGAGATCCTGAAAGGGCACACACTTTTGCGTTTTATCCATGCGATTCAGGCAAAATCTCCCCACACAAGAGTTATCTCTCTCTTGAGAAAACCGGTGTCCGATGATGAAATCATCGCAGATATGAAAACAGGCATCCGGGGATATGTAAAATCTACCGATTCTTCGGCGAACCTCGCCAGGGCCATTCAGTCGGTTCAGACCGGAGAAATATGGGCTGAACGGAGAATCCTCGAAAAGGCTATAGCTAATCCAATGCTTTTGCCTGAAACGCTAAGTACCATGTCCCGGGACTTGTTCCACTGACGAACAGGGAGATGGAGGTACTTACTATGGTGCTTCAGGGGGCTTCCAACAGGGAAATAGCCGACAGGAGCAGCATAAGTGAACGTACCGTAAAGACACATCTTTACCGGGTTTACCGAAAGCTGAAAGTCAAAAGCAGGACCAAGGCTATTGCGCTTTTGTCACATTCCTAAATTAAATGCAATTCCAGTAAATAAGACTTTAGGTTGATTGACAAACTTTTACTTGCTGGTATGCTAACGTTAGTACTGCGCTGTTTGTCACTTCCAGTAAGACTTGGGGGCAATGCAACGCGACTTTACCTTCTTCGCCGGAAACACAGTTCAGTCGCATGAGATTACCACCATGATGCCCCGGTCTTCAGGGAGAGGCTCGAGACATCTAAGACAACTCATCCGACGAACAGCGCAGTTCTGAAGGCGTCCCGATGATGCAACCACGAGAGATTTCCTCATGGCATCGGGACGCCATTTTTTTACCCTCCTGATCTGGATTCCATCGTTGTACCTTGACGGATCCTGGTAATGCCGGTATGATGAACTCATGTTTATACTACTGCTCATCGTCTACATTGCCGTTCTCTGCATTCGGTACTGGCTCAGCTGGCTGAATAGGGCATACCTGAAAGTGCATGGACAGACCGTACCACCCGAGTTCCAGGGAATAATAGATCCGGACCGCCTCAAAAAAATTACCAATTATACGTTGGAAAACAGCAGATTCTCGGCAATCGAATCCGTTATTTCCAACGTCTTCCTGACTGTTTTTCTCTTCTGCGGGCTGTTGGGGTACTATGGCCGGTGGGTGAATTCCCTTACGGGCTCATTTATCGGCCAGGGAATTATTTTTACGCTGTTCCTTTTCTATATCGAGACGCTCTTTGGCCTCCCGTTCAGCTTGTACCGGAACTTTAAAATCGAAAACCACTATGGTTTTAATACCATGACCATGCGTCTCTGGGCCATGGACCTTCTTAAATCCGTTGTCATAGCAACGGTTCTGAGCTCTGTTGTCGTCTTTATTGCCCTCGCTATCATTCAGGCGAGCCCTCACTGGTGGTGGCTCTGGGTATGGGCGTTTCTCCTGATCTTCAGCATTTTTGTTATGTACATTTCGCCGACTATCATCGAGCCGCTCTTTTTAAATTCGAGCCTGTTAAGGTGGAAGGTCTGGAAGAGCGGATCCGGACGCTCATGGAGAAGGCTGGGCTTAAAGTCAGCCGTGTCTTTCAAGTTGACGCTTCGCGCAGGAGCCGCCATTCGAACGCCTATTTTACCGGCATCGGCCGGGTGAAACGCATTGTCCTCTTCGATACTCTCATCGAACAGATGTCGCAGGACGAAATACTGGCCGTCCTGGCTCATGAAGTCGGCCACTGGAAGAAACGGCATGTGTTGAAAAGCATCGTCCTGAGCGAAATCATGGCATTCTGTGGCATATTTCTGGCATTTCATCTCATTTCATTGGACGGCCTTTCCGGCCTGATCAATCTTCCGCAGGCTCTTTTATGCACGAGTGATCATCATTGGATTCATCGGTTCTATTGTCATGTTCCCGGTTACCCCCTTTTTCAGCTACTTATCCCGAAGAAATGAACGTGAGGCAGACCACTATGCCTCCGAGCTGACCCATCATCCGGAATTTCTCGCGTCCTCACTCGTAAAACTTTCCCGGGAGAATCTGTCCAACCTTCATCCTCACCCGCTTTATGCCAAGATCTACTACTCTCATCCGCCCGTCGTGGAAAGGATACGACATTTGCGCGAAACAGGAGAGAGGGGAACGCAGGCAGTCAGCTGAGGATCGGAAGGCGCTTTTCCCCGTATCCTACAAACTAAGTTTCATCTCCTGCTTCTCAATCATTCACACTTTCCCATTGACCGTTGTTGTCTTCTTGTGCTATTTTTATCCCATGAAGAAACTTTCTGAAAAAGCGCGACTTGAGCAGAAGGTTAAACGGCTGTCCACATTCATCGAAGTAAACGCTCTCATCAGTTCATCACTCAACCTGGACCAGATCCTCGAAAACGTAATGTTAATTTCCAAAAAGGTGATGAATGCCAAAGTTGAGGAAAGCCAATTTAGGCAGATAATGAAGGAAAGAGTCTACAACTATGTTGAGTACAGGAAAAAGCAGGATGAAAAAAAGGCTGAAGCGCAGGAAGAGAAGCCAGAAGAAAAAATAATGCTGAAAAAATCTGCTGAAGGCAGAGATGAAATAAAAGAAAAAATGATTAACAATTTGAAAGAGGTGTACAAATGAACGGAAGAATAATTGGGATTATCGCAATAAAAGGAGGAGTAGGGAAGACTACAACAGTGTCAAATCTTGCAGCAGCGCTTGCAAATGATTTTGGAAAGAAGGTTCTGGTGGTTGACGCTAATTTCACAGCGCCAAACCTCGGGATTCATCTCGGGATTGTGAATCCGCAGTACACGCTTCACGACGTGCTTGCCAGCAGGGTTGATGTGCCGAAAGCTATACAGAAGCACGAGCTCGGATTCGACATAATCGCCGGCTCGCTTGTGCCGAAGTGCAAGATAGATCCGTTCAGCCTCAAGCGCAAGATAAATCATCTGAGATACAAGTATGATGTGATTCTGATAGACTCGAGCCCGACGCTTAATGAAGAGATGCTGGCGACAATGGTTGCTGCTGATGAACTGCTTGTTGTGAGCAGCCCAGACTATCCGACACTGAGCTGCACAATGAGGGCTGTGAAGGTTGCAAAGATGAAGAAGACGCCGATAACAGGCATTGTGCTTAACAGGGTCAGAAGAAAAAAATACGAGCTGACGCTTGATGATATTGAGCAGTCAGTTGATGTGCCGATTGTCAGCATTATACCTGAGGACGAGATGGTGCTCGAAGCGCTTTCGCTGACAAAACCGGCTGTGATGCACGCGCCTGGCAGGAATGTTTCTATAGAGTACAAGAAGCTTGCCGGATGCCTGATTGGCGAGCAGTACAAGGATACAAGGCTGTGGCCAAAAATCAGGGGATTTTTCATTAATGAAGATGTAAGAAAAGATGAAATAAACCGGACAATTGCAAAAAAATAATAGAGGCGACAAAACAATGACAAGGGTAAACATAGAGATACCGGACGAGCTGCATAGGAAAATTAAGGTGGCCTGCGCAATGAGGCAGACTACGCTAAAGGATTTCTTAAAAGATATACTGGAAAGAAAGCTGAAAGAGAGGCGAAAAAACTAATTCTATATATTAATACTTTTAAATGGTAAATATCAAAAATTTTAAATACTATCTGTATATTTTAATTTAAAGGGGGTTTTTAATGGACAAGAATAAGAAAAATAAAGATGAGATACTATTACCTCTAATTATAACTTTTGTGCTGCTTTTGGTGTTCTTCTGGGCATTCAGATTTGTAGTATCGCTGAAATCAACAGGGCCAATTGCTAAGGAAGTGGGTGTTGAGTTACAGGATATTGGCGGGGGCGTTGTGCCTGCACAGATGAAGCTGACTGAAAAAACAGCTGCCGGGCAAAGCATTCTTACCCAAATGACAAAAAGCACGCCTACGACGGCTGAGAAAAATATTACAGGATTTTATAACCTTGAGCTTGCGCCTGAGAAAACGCCAATTAAAAAAATAGAGTTTAAGGATACGGATGTCCAGACAATCAAGAACCTGAAAATAGAGGATGTTGGCAAAAAAGACAGATGGGAGCAGGTTTATGTAATAGACCCGACAGGGGTAAATTTCACAAACGCAACTGTCACTGTAACTGCTGTCGGGGACGAGCTTTACAAGTGCAAGGACTGGGATTCTGAGCTGCAGGAATGCAGCGGCGATTGGAAAAAGGTGATGGACATTGTGCCGGGGGAGGATTATAATTTTATTTTAACAAAAGAGGATCCGGCATTTGCAGAGATAATAAGGGTAACAAAAGCGTCGCATCTGGACGAAAAAAGGAATTTTGTTGAAGATGTTTATTGGCTGGTCAAAAATAGGGACTACAGATATGCATTAATTCCCAAAGGAGACTACCTAAGAGCCAAATTTGAAATGCCTCTTACCAATGACAATGATATTACGATTTACGCAAAGAGCAACGAATCAGGGAGGGTTGAGGTTTATGAAAAGAACTCCGATGTCAAGATCGCTGACTTTGGAGTGATTTCTGAAGACAAAAAATACCAAATATTCCTGACAGGCCTGAATGGAAGTCAGAAAACATTTGACTTGAAGGTTGTCGGCGGTGATGTTAAGTTCGACCAAATAATAGACCCCACCCAGGTGCTTAATTTCACCTCGACTACCACCTGGACCGCGCCTGCAGGCATAACCAAAATTTTGGTTGAGGCCTGGGGTGGAGGAGGCGCTGGCGGGGGCAGGACTACAAACGGCTATGCTGGCGGAGGGGGAGGAGGCGCTTACGCAAGGGCAAATGTGACTGTAACTCCTGGTTCTAATTATGCAGTTGTGGCTGCTGCATCTGTTGCAGGAGGAACAGGAAATGGCGCAAATGGAAACCCAACTTACTTTGGAAACGGCTTGACAGTTAATGCTTCAGGTGGAAGCGGAGGACTGAGTGCAGGAACAGGAGGAGCAGGAGGAACAGTTGCAGCATCCAAAGGAACAATAAGGTACGCTGGCGGAAACGGCGGAACCCAGACTGGCGCAATTAGCGGAGGAGGTGCTGGTGGAGCAGGCTCGACAGGAGCAGGAGGCAACGCTACTGGAGGCACTGCAGGAACAGGAACAACTTTATTCGGAGGAAATGGAGGTGCTGGAAGGAGTAGTGTCGGCAATGGAAATGCAGGCAGTACTTATGGAGGTGGAGGTGGTGGCGCAAGAAGAACATTTAGCGGTAGTTATGCTGGCGGGGCAGGAGCAGCAGGGCGATTAAGCATATCAATAGACAGAACTCCGCCGACGTGGGTTCAGACGCCGACAAGTCGTGTGGTTGAATTCACATATCCACTTTATTATGATGTGAATGCGACAGACCCATTAGGCATAAGCCAATACAGGGTGAATGACACAACCAGGTTCAAAATTAACAATGTGACGGGCGTGCTGCAGAACAACACCGGATTGCCTGTCAGGGTTTATTGGCTGAATATTTCTGTGAACGACTTAAACAACAACATATTAAGTACGAGGATAAATGTGACTGTCAGGGACACGAAAGCTCCGACGTGGATTCAGACGCCGCAGAACAAGACAGTTGAGTATGGAATAGCGTTCTACTATGATTTGAATGCGACAGACCCTTCTGGGATCAGCCAGTACTGGGCAAATGATACTACTACTTATTTCAAGATGAACAAGACAACAGGAGTGCTGCAGAACAAGACGCTGCTTCCTGTCGGCATAAGATGGGTTATGCTGTATGTGAATGACACGAAGAACAATGTTTTGTCTACGAAGATAAACATAACAACCAAAGACACGACTCCTCCGACAATAAATTCAGTCAGCAGCGCGCCCAACCCTGTTGGATACGGCAAAAAAATAAATTTCACCGCGAATGTCACAGACAAGAGGGCTGTCAGCAGGGTCTGGATAGACATAAGGGGGCTAAACAGAACAATGACTGCTGACGGAACAAACAAGTGGTACTATGACAAATTCAACACATCGACAACAGCAGGAAAATACAACTACACTGTTTACGCGAATGACACTTCAAACAACAAGGCGACGCCGAAAAAAGGAAACTTCACAATAAATGCAAAAGATACTATTCCGCCAAACGTAACCAACCTTTTAACTAACGGGACAATTCATAACATCAATTCCAGTGTCCTGATACTTGTTTCAGTCAAAGATAATGTTGGTGTCGACACTGTGCTGGCAAACATCACCAAGCCAAACAACAGCACAAGTTTAATCCGGCTTAGCTTTAATGCAATAACTGCGCGCTATGAAAAAAGTTTCAACAAAACCCAATATTTAGGAAAATATATTGTCAGGATAATTGCCAATGACACCTCTGGCAATATCAACGGCACCGAAAAAACCTCATTTTCCGTCGTAGAGCCGAAAATGAACATCAGAAAATATGACTACCCTGACCCTGTGCAGCTTAGCGGCGTTCTGAATTATAGTATTAATTACACAACCAATAAAACAGGAGGGATTGTTCTGCTAGATTTCCAAGACTTTAAGTTTGTAACAAACAGCACTTTTCCAAAAGATTCGCCCCAATTAGTACAATCGCCAGCAGGCACGCTTATTATTGTGTATTATGCCAGCCCAGGAAGTAATAATGATATTTATGTTGTAAGATCAACAAATAATGGAATCAACTGGTCCAGCCCAATCCAGGTAACAGATGAAGTTCAGAATGACATGTGGCCCAACATCTTTGTTAATTCTGCAGGCAAGCTTATAATCGTTTATTCCCACGAAACATCGCCTGGTTACAATGACATATGGTTGGTTGACTCGAGCGATGACGGCTTAACCTGGAGCGAGCCAAATGCAGTCACAACAACACCTACGATAAGCGAATGGGAACCGACAATAGCAGAAGATTCTGCAGGAAATTATTACACTACATATGAAGCCAGCGAAGGGGTCAATGCCTCCTTCACTGAGATATACATAAGAAATGCCTCGAACTACAAGGGAACTTGGTCAAATAGGATTGCAATCACAAACAATACTTATATGGATGTGGATGATGACGTGATGTACAAGAATGGCACTTTCTATTTTGCATGGGCGCCGGCAAATCCAGATCATCAGCAGATATGGTTTGCCAAGACAAAAACTCCGCTTGTGCCAGGCATACTTGACAAAAATAAAACACAGGTAACTGCCAATAACATTTATAACTATGAAACTTCTCTCAACAGAGATACTCAAGGCAATATTTACATCGGCTGGGTTGGGTTGTTAAACAGCTCAGAAGTTGGATTGCCTAATGTAAACAGGACTTCCAATGAGGTTTTCATAGCAAGTTCCTATGATAATGGAAAAACATGGGATGTGAGACAGGTAACACACAACAAGGTTTCAGACGCCTACCCAGGCATAATCCAGACATCTTCAGGAGGATTGTATTATATTTCTGCGTTGCGGGCAAACAAAGGGTACCTTGATTTAACATTTGCCCAAAGAGTCTTCTCTCCAGAAGATGTGATAAATGCAACAATTAAAGACAAAATTCCAAAAAGAACAATAGTTAAAAGCATTGGGCAGGGCGGAACTCAGCAGGGTGATATTATCATGTGGAACTTCCCTGTTTTATACGCAGGCAACAGCGGATTTGTTTCCTTTAGCGTGCTAATAAACAAAACAATTGCCAACGGGACAAAAATAAACAACACAGCGAATTGTACTTACTATGATCTAACTCACCGCCTAATTGATGCAATAAATTCCTCTGCAAACACAACTGTGATAGACAGCATCCATCCGGCAGTAACTCACCTGCTTCCTGTGGGAAAAAATTTCAATCAGTCGTCGCCGGTTCTCATAAGCGCAAATGTTACTGACAACGGCATCATTTCCAGTGTAAAGGCAAATATGACTATTCCTGGCGACGGCACGCAGGTAATTCAGCTGTTGTTTAACACAACAACAAAGCTGTATCAGGGCGTCTTTACAAACACTTCAAAATTAGGCATTTATGTTTTTAGAATAATTGCAAAAGATACCACAGGCAATGTCAACAGCTCTATGTCATCTTATTTTGCTTCGGTAAACCATCCTCCAACCACCCCAACAAGTTTAACCTGCAATGGCGGAAGCTGCAACAGGGCATTCAACACAACCATCACGCTTGTTTGCGGCGGAAGCACTGACCCGGATAATGACAGCATTACTTACCACATAGAGGCGCTTTATGCGCCTTTGATTGGCGATGAAAAAGTAATTAATGCGCAATTCGAGTCAGGCACAGACGGCTTTGTTTACAGGGATGACATGTACGGAACAGCATCTTCTGCGCAGGCAGTCGGGAAGAGGGAATTAAGCGGGAACTGCACAGGCGGCTACTGCCTAAATGTTGAGCTTAACCTTAACAGTTCAAAAACAGGTTCAGCGATTTCAGGGGGATGGAACAGGACATTTGATGTAAATGACAGCCCAAAATATGTAAAAGTTGCATTTAACTACGCTCTCAGAATTGCTGATGCGGCAGACCCGCAGGATAATATAACAATAAAATACAGAAATATAACAAGCGGCAAGGTAATAACTGGAGCAGTGTTAAAAGGGGTGCTGGGAACAGACTTTATAGACGAGTATTCTCATGGTGCAGTCAGTTACCGCGCCTATTCATTATTTAATACAACTCGTCCATTTGATGCTGGTTGCATTTTATCTCCTGTTGACAACGTGAATAAATATGGGGAATGTTGGATTGATAATGTGACAATAACAGAAGTTAATACATCCGCTACGCTAAAAGAATGGCGGGAAATTGGCACGCATAAGAAGGGCGGATCTTTTGTTTGGGATATCTCTGAAGAGAAACCCCAGTCAGGCGTTAACTTCAGATGCAGGGCAATTGACAATGGCTCCAACATTTTTTCAAATTATTATACTTCTAGTGGGAATGCGACAATTGTAAACATATTGCTGCCGAAAATAAATTCCCTCACAGATGCGCCTGACCCTGTTAATTTTGGGGAAAGAAATAATATCACTGCAAATGTCACCACCAAAGTCGGCGCTGTAAGCAGGGTCTGGGTGGAAATAAGCGGATTAAATCGCACAATGACTGCTGACGGAACAAACAAGTGGTACTATGACAAATTTAACACATCAGTGGCAGCAGGGATGTATTATTATGTGGTTTATGCAAATAATACTATGAAAAACAATGCAGTACCGAAAAAGGGAAATTTCACAGTCAGCGCGCTTGTTTCAATCAGCATGGCAAATGCGCCAATCAATTTCAGCTCTGTGCAGGCAGGGCGGACAGTAAACGCATCAACATCTGGCTGGCCTGTATGGATTAAGAACACGGGGAACACCAACATCAGCATAAAAATGAAAGGCAGAAACCTTACAGGACAGACAAACCCAAGCTATAAAATAAATGTCACAAGAGTGCATTGGGCAACTAACAAGACATTTACAGTAGATAACATACTCACAGGAGCTTATGTGGTTGCAAAAAGCAATCTTCAGATGGGCAAGAATGTCTCGTTTTATTACAAACTTTACACACCATATGGGGTAATCCAGCAGAATTATAGGGGAAATGTGACGTTTTTGGCTGTCCAATCCTAAAATATATACTCATATACCGAAAAGTTTATAAAAACCGGCAATTTTCAAATATGATAGGTGTTTAATTGATGAAAAAATATTTAATACCAACAGCAATTGTTCTTGTTAGCGTTCTATGCTTTTTAAATTTCTCAACAATAGCAAGCGCTGCAAACCAGTCAATAACCTACTCAACTGTTTATGTTATCAATACCCTTCCTAACATACAAATTGTTACAGAAAGTCCAAATCCTGCTGTGCCTTCAGATATCATTACAGTTAAATCAAATGTTACAGATGCTAATGGAGATTTAAACAAGGTATGGGCAAAATATTATAATACAACTGGAGGGCTTATTGCCACAGTTAAATTAGTGTACAATACCACTTCAAAACTTTACCAGAATAACACATTTTCAATACCTGCCAATGGGGCAGGAGGAACATGGAACGTGACTGTTTATGCAAATGACACATATGGAACAGTTTCAAAATCAACAACATTCACAGTAAACAGTGTCATTGCAATGACATTGCAGAACACGCCTATCGACTTCGGAAACTCCAGCGTTGGAGTGACTAACAGGAGAGCTGAAAATGGAACAGCTGTTGCAGGAAGCTACAGAGGAATTGTTGCAGGATTCCCATTAAAAGTAAATAATACAGGAAATACAAAAAATAATTACACAATAAGCGGCTTGCAGCTTGTGGGTCAGACAAACAGCGCTTACAAGATTGGAGTAAGCAATGTCACTTACAAACTAACATCCATCCTACCTGGAACAGCCTTGACAGGAGTAAACACACTATACAGCGGAAATAATGCTCCAAAAAGCATAGTCAACACATACTTCTGGATAAATGTACCAACTGGAATACCTCAGCAGCAGTACAAAGGCAACGTTACAATCAAGGCGTCCCGAAGCTAAGCCTATTTAGTGAGAGGTTTTAATGAAAAAAAATATTTCTTTTATATTTATTATTTTGATTCTGGCTGCTTCTGCCTTCGCCATTTCAGGACCCGGCATTTCCCCAGGCTGCATACCAATGGATTGTAAGCCCGTAAACGCCACAATAGGCAGTATCCTAAATTTTGAGGTGCGTGTCTACAACTTTGACAGCTTTGACAGGAAATTCAGCGTCTTCGCGGGAAAAGACTTGATAAACGCAACAAAATTAAGCCCAGCTTATTTTGAACTTAAGCCAAGGAAAAGCGGCGAATGCATGCCTGAAAACGGCTGTCAGGCAATTAACATAACAATTGATATTAGGCAAGTGAGAGAGGGCAACTATTCAACTGAGATTGTTGCGCAGTCATCAATGGGGCAGGGTGGAGACTTGGATGTCATACAGCAGGTTGCATCGACGATAGCGCTTAGAGTAAGGGAAAAGCCGACATTGTTTAACAAAGTTAAGGGGTTAATTACAGCAAAGCTGACAAAGGCAGCTGATGCGCTTGGCAGGTTCTATGACAATAACAAATGGCTGAACTATTTGGCTGTTTTAATCCTGGTACTACTCGCCTTCTGGCTTGGAAGCGAATTTAGGAAATTCAGGCTGCGCACAAAGGATTTGTGGGAAATAGATGCGTTCAAGTCAGGAAAGTTCTTTGTTTATCTAATTTTGAACTGCACAAAGGAGAAAATAGTGTCCTGTGATGTCTTTGAGGAAAAGGAGAATCTGATGGGCGTGCTTAGAGAGCAGTTCAAGCACGAAATCCCAAACAAGATAATAATTAACAAGACAAAGGAATGCGACGAGATTTTTGAAAAGTTTTTGAAGAGGAACGGGGTAATGGTTGCCTACAGCAAAACAAAGGCAAAGACAATAGACGATCTAATAGCAAAAAAACTAAAAGATGTAAAAGATTTGACAGAGGCGCAAGAGGAGTTAAATAATTACATAAAGGCGCTAAACAAGGAAAGAATTAAAAGCCTAATTAAGAAACAAAGAGAGAAGCATGAGAAGAAAACTTGAAATATTGACAATATTCCTGGCATTGGCCTGCATCTGCCATGCATATACATCAAGCCAGCTTTATGTTAACAGCACACTAAAGTTCTATGGAGGAGACTGCATAAATAACACATATTGCACATCAAATTACTGCCTCCTGAACAGAACCTGCGGATGCCTTGTTGATTCTGACTGTGTTTATGGTGGATACTGTCACAGTACAGGAGTTTGCAAAGCTTCAATTTACACAGAATTTGGTATTTACTCCCATAATACAAAAATGACAATTATTGGGAATAATTATTATCCAAACGGCGTGGCTTCATTAAAAATAATAAATTCTTCCGGAAGTATAATTAGTAGTTTCCCAATAAATGTGAGTGTAAATTCAACTGGTTCTTTTGTGTATGATTATGTTGTGACTGCGCCAAATGGAAGCTACACAATAATTGGTGAAGAGATTCTCCATCATTTGGATTACGCAAACAAAACAGTCGGAATCAAATCACCCTATAGATTTTATGGGCGGATAATAAATCCGTTCAACGGCACTGTGCCATCACTCATATATGTTTATTACAATGGAAGCCGGATTGCCGTAGCTAACGAAGTGTATGACTTATTATTTGATTACGGCAAAAAATATGACATCATAATCAAGCCAAGTATTCCAATAGAGATAAGGCAGCTACTGGTGCACTGGATAGCTAATCAGGGTCAAGTTACAGATATGATGGGATTTGATGAACTGCCTGCAACTGGTAATTATTCCAAAATAGATGTATTTTATCCTTTGATAACAAATTATGAAGACATAGTCCTAACTTTTTTCTATCCAGATAATATAAAATTATACAAATGCGCTGACTGGAATTTCACGGAAAGAAGATGCAGCAATGGCAATTGGACACTAGTTGGCGCATATAATGGTACAGAAACAAACATTACTTTCCATCCTGGGGACCCAGGACTTGGCATTGTAAAGACAACAGCTGCTGAGGTTAAGAAAATTATTGAAGAGGAAAATAAAAAATCGTCATACGTTTCGGGCGGAATTGTCAAATTAGGTGAGTTGAATGAGGCGCTGTTGGCAGAGACATGTCTAGGAACTAACCAGAATTTCTTTTTTTACATTAACAATAAGAAATATGTTGCAAGACAGCTGAATTTCACTCAAAACTCAAGCACAGTTGAGATTAATGACAGGATTTATGTTTTGAAATTAGGTGAGATAATTAAAATAGACATTGACGGAAATGGATTAAATGATATGAAGATTAATTTTGAAAACGCCAAGTATTCGAAATCCTGCTATAAATTCTACGAGCTCAGGGAGATTTCCGGGAACGTAACAGAGGAGGCGCCTATGAAAAAGACAATACAGATTGCTGCAATAATAATTCAAAGCTGGAACTATCTGCCATTATTGATACTGGCGATTTTGCTTGCAATAATCTTTGTTTATGTTTATTACATATTCAAAGAAAATAAGAAAGAACAGAAAAATATAGTTAAGAAAAAGCTAAAAAAGAAACATAAGAAAAAATAAAGAAAGGTTTTTAAATAGCTGATATTCATTCTTGGCAATGGAATACAATCTCGAGCTTGGCAAGGCAGTAAATGAAATAAAGAAGCAGAAGGCAAAGACTGTCTGCATACAGCTGGCTGACGGGCTGAAGCCGGAAGCGAAGAAAATAACTGATTTCATAGAAGAAAAGACAGATGCAAAAGTTTTGATTTATATGGGAAGCTGCTTCGGCGCCTGTGATGTTCCAAAAATTGATGCTGACTTGC
The DNA here is from genome assembly GCA_963845175.1 of uncultured archaeon. GTDB lineage: Archaea > Nanobdellota > Nanobdellia > Woesearchaeales > CAIVOO01 > CAIMOB01. The sequence continues at coordinate 10,877 of CAWJRI010000019.1, read as the reverse complement.
TAATACAGTTCGGGCACAATGAGTTTCCCTGGGCAAGGCAGGTGCTTAAATGAATGAGCTGGCAATAATATTAACATTAGTTGTGGTTTTCCTGGGTTTATTCATTGGAATTGCGCTGGCATTCATAGCGCCTGAGGAGCTCAGGGCAGGGAGAAAGTATTTCAAATGGTTCAAGACAATTCTTCTGCTTTTGATGATTGCAGGGATGGTTTATTTTGGTGTGGATCTTTATCTGGCTGTACTGAATATCTTCATGCTGGCGGCGTTTTACATGTTTGAAAAGGAATATTGGGTTCTTGGATTCGTGCTTCTATCAAGCAACGTGAGCAGCGAGGCATTTTTCATTCAATCTGCGCTGGCATTCGTCTATGGGCTTCCTGAAGGGACATTGTTCGCAGAGAATATTATCAAAAAGAAAAAAACAGAGATACTATTCAGGGCTTTCAAGCATTACAACTGGTTTCTTGTCTTCAGCATAATAATGTTCTTGATTTCTCTGAATGCATAAATTGGAGGCTGTCAATGGAAGCTTATGATTTAGAAGGGTATAGAAACGAGGAGCGAATAATAAAGCTGAAGGAAAAAATCATAGAGATAGACCCAGACAGAGAATACTCTCTTGCTGAGATAATAACTGGTGATCCGGGGCTTCGCAATTATCTGGAAAAACAGAAGCAATACCTGGGAATTGAAGTCATTGCGCAGCTGAATGAGGCAATTCTGGAACTTGGGGGTTCACTGGATGATATCACTGAAACAGAAGAAAGACCAGATGCAAAAATTCTGGAATTTCCAAAAAAGGAGGAAAAATCCTATTTCAACCCAAAAGACTCAACCCCGCTTTATCTGCACCAGAACTACCATGAAGTTCTAACTCATAAAGAAGAAGTTAAAGCCGGAAAAAGAATACATGAAGCAAGAAATAAACTGAAGCATTTGAATAATGCAATTAAGAAAGAGAAGGGAAAAAGAGGATTAACATTAGAAAGAGAGTATGAATCAGCTGAAAAAGAGTTTATTGAATCAGTGAATTATCTTGTTACAAATAACATGAGGCTTGTTATAAGCATTGCCAAAAAATATGCGCAAAAGTCCGGAACAAGCACAGCTTCTTTGGAGTTTTTGGATTTGTGTCAGGAAGGAAGCATTGGGGCTGGAAGGGCAGCTGAAAGATATAATTACAGGCAGGGGAAATTCAGCACCTATGCAACCTGGTGGATAAGGCAGGCGATTCTGAGGGCGCTTTCAGATAAAAGCACTGAAATCAGAATACCGCTTCATGCATATGGTGACATAAGGAGGGTGGAACGGAGCATGGACAGATTAAGAGGGAAACTGGGAAGAGAGCCTAATATCAGCGAGATATCTAAAAAGGCAGAGTTTACAGAAGAAAAGATTAAGAAGATATTTTTATCCATGAAAACGAGGAACACGTCTTCGCTGCAGGAAAAGCTTAGTGACGGCGAAACTGAAATGGGCGCTTTAATTGAGAATGAAAACGCTGAAAATGCCGAGCTTGAAACAGTAAAAGTGAGTCTGAATGAAAAAATAAATCAAATCCTGAAAAAACTAAGTCCAAGGGAAGAAGAAATAATAAAAATGAGATTTGGCATCGACCAAGACAGAGAATACACTCTGGAGGAGATTGGAAAGCATTTTGGAATAACAAGAGAGAGAATAAGACAGATAGAAGAAAGGACTTTGAAAAAATTAAGGCGGAATGTGTTGTATTGCAAAATTCTGAAAGACCTCACCATTTGACTTTCTTTATTCCAAGATAATATGCAATGTGGTTCGCGATTATGTGCAGGAAAAAGCTGAAAACAACAATTACCAAGATAGCATGCCACGACGGAACATAGAACAGCGCTCCGAACAGCAGGGCGCCGACAACATAGTCAAGCTGGTCAAATGGTATCCATCTTCCGCCTGCCTTGATGCCAACCCTTCTCTTGAAGAAGCTTTTAACAGCATCGCCGAATATGGCGCCGAAGCCGAGGAAGAAGCCGAGCCAGACAGTAGCTTGAGAATAATTAATCAGGCTTATCTCCTGAAAAAAAGAATATTGGTAAAGAAGCTGCTGGGCGTAAAAGACAAGAGAGCCTGTAAAAACCGCAAAAATAACTCCCCTCCAGGTCTTGTGGCTTCCCAATATCTGCCTTCCCCTGAATTTCTTGCCCAAATCAATCGGATAGGCAAACTCTTTCAAAAAATGCCTTCCGAGAACAGGGGAAGCGTTTGCAAGATAGGCAGGAAGGAAAAAATACAGGCACTGAACAATTAACAAGCAAATGCTCATAGGAATACCGCCAATGCGACTAAAATTCCAATAACTGCGCCAACTAATATTTCAAGCGGAGTGTGCGCTGCGAATTCCTTTATCGGACTTTGCTTCAATTTTATGGAATTCAGCAGCCTGTTTATTATCTGCGTGTTTCGCTGGGTGTGCAGTCTTCCAACTGATATGTCCTGTATGATGATAACAGTAATGAAAAGTATTGCAACAAAAAGAGATGAAACTCCTTCGCTCAGGTAAATCGATGTCAGAAGCGCAAAAGCAACAGATGTGTGCGAGCTTGGCATGCCGCCGAATGCTAACAATGTTGTTGGCAGGAATCTTCTTGATTTTATTGAATAGATTGCAAACTTCAGGAACTGCGTTATAAGATAAGTAAGAACGCCTGCAATGAAAATCTTGTTTGTTATCAAATCAGCGAAAAACTGCATCCAAATCACCTTTTCATATATGAAATTGGCTTATAAATAAAAAGCTTTGGTTTAATAACTCTTTAGCTTAGTAATATTTAAATATAAGTTACTCTTTCTTTACACTATGTTTTACAAATTTAAAAAAGGAGAGCAAAAAGCGTTAATTCAAAAAGCAATAGTTAAAGCAGGATCAGAAAAAAAATTAGCTAAACTAACAAAGATACCTGCTGGATCTATTTACGCTTTAAAATTTGAAAAAAGAAATTTATCGAGTAATAACGCAGAAAAATTATGCAACTATCTGCAAATTAATCTTATAAACTCTTATGAAATTCAAAAATTGCCAAAAAACTGGGGGCAGATAAAAGGAGGAAGAAATCTTATTAAAAGAAAAATAGAATCTAATACTTTACAAGATACAATTAGAAAATTAAAAAAAGCAAGTTCTGAAAAAATGAAACAATGGCATAAAAACATGAAAGAAAATGAACCTGAAAAATATTATAAATGGCAATACGAAAGATTTAAAAAAATAGGAAAAGGATATATTTTTGATTTAATAAATGGAATCAAAGTAAGAAATGCTTTAGAAAAGGAAGTTGGAGATTTTTTAATTAAAAATTTTAGATCAATAAAATATGAACAATATTTAAATATGAATGGAAAAGCATATTTTCCAGATTTTATTTATAGAAATGTAATAATTGAAGTTACTGGATGGAAGCACCCTGATGAAAATAAGATTAAGCATCTAATAGAAAAAATTAATAATTATACGCAAAGTGGTTATTCAGTGTGTTTTTTCGTGCCTCAGATATACAGAAAGTTTTATAAAGAAATCGAAAGTCATATAATCTCAACCCTTCCTGAATTAAGGGATTTTATTCACGCCTCCGTAGCTTAGACATATGATGAATATGGAGCAACAGGTAGAGCACGCGGCTGTTAACCGCGGGGTCGACAGTTCGAGTCTGTCCGGAGGCGCTTTATTCTAAAATGAAAAAGCAAGAGATTAAGGTGATAACAAAGGAGCCTGCGATAGACATTGCATTGGATACAATTAACATTGGAAAGCAGGCGTTTATATTTGTAGGAAGCAAGAGAAGCGCAGAGGCGACTGCTGAGAAAGTTGCAAAAAAGCTTGATGAAAGCAGGGAGCTGGTTGAGCTGGCTGAAAAAATACTCGAGGTACTTGCAAAGCCGACAAAGCAGTGTGAAAGGCTGGCAAGATGTGTAAGGAAAGGAACTGCATTCCATCACGCAGGCCTGCATCACAAGCAGCGCGAATTGATTGAAGAGAATTTCAGAAAAGGAAAGATAAAGATCATAGCATGCACGCCGACGCTTGCAATGGGCGTTGATTTGCCTGCATTCAGGGCGATTCTTAAGGACTTGAAGAGATTTGACGGCGAATTCGGCGCATCCTGGATACCTGTGCTTGAGTACATGCAGATGAGCGGACGAGCAGGCAGGCCTAGTTTTGACAATTACGGCGAGGCAATCTGCATCGCATCAACAAAGGGCGAGAAAAAAACAATTTATGACAGATATGTCTGCGGCGAGCCAGAGGAGATTTACTCGAAGCTTGCAGTGGAGCCTGTGCTGAGGACGTACCTGCTTTCACTGATTGCAACAGAATTCGTGAACACAAAAAAAGACATATTCAGCTTCTTTGAAAAGACATTCTGGGCATTCCAGTTTGGTGACAGGAAAAAGCTGCATAAAATAATATTGAAGATGCTGAATCTCCTGCTTGAATTCAACTTCATCAAAATGAAAAATGAGGAATTTGCATCTGCTGACGAAATTGACAATGAAAGAATAGAAGCTACGCTTGTAGGAAAAAGGGTTGCAGAGCTTTACATAGACCCGCTGACTGCCAACAATCTCATTTTAGGCATGGCGAGGGCAATAAACCTTGGGCTGAATGATTTTGCATTATTGCAGCTGATAAGCAACCAGCTTGAAATAAGACCGCTGCTCAGGGTAAAAAACTCTGATTATGAATTTGTTCAGGAGAAACTACTGAAAGCGAAGCTTCTCGTCGAAGAGCCGCCTGAATTCCAGCCTGATTACTATGACTTTGTCAACTCAGTCAAAACAGCTATGTTCTTCGAGGACTGGGTAAATGAAAGCGATGAGGAATATCTGCTTGAAAAATATGGCATAAGGCCCGGCGAAACAAGGGCAAAGCTTGACAGCGCTGACTGGCTTCTTTATTCAGCAGAGGTTCTTGCGGGGCTGATGAAATTCCACAAGCTTGTGAGCGAGATAATAAAAATGAGGATAAGGATTGAGCATGGCGTCAAGGAGGAGCTTATCGCGCTTCTTAAGCTCAAGGGAATCGGAAGAGTCAGGGCAAGGAAGATGTTCAACTCAAAGATAAAAGACATCGGAGATGTTAAAAAAGTAGATCTTCTGACATTATCCCAGCTCATTGGCAAGAAAACAGCAATGAATGTGAAAGAACAAGTCGGTCAGAAATTAGAGTCTAATCTGAAGGATTACTGAGCTTGCCTGCCCTGTAGAGCATTGCTGCATCTTTTTTTGCAAGCCTTGAGAAATATAATCCAAACATCAAAGAAGGGGCTAAAATTCGCAAGTCATCATAGTTGTAATATGCAGAAACAAGCGAAGCGCCTGCCACACCTGCCTCAAGCGCAAGCCTTGCGTAATCCCATGGCTTTGGCTTCCTCATTGCCCGCCAGTCAGTCAATGAGTCTATGTCTTCTGCCAGCTCCGGCCTTGTAATCATTGCGAACCTAATTTTCACGTAAATATCATGCAAAAATTTGCTGATGTTCCTGTTCGCCGCATCCTCCAAATCATGTATGCTCAGCTCACGCTTCAGAAATTTTTTAACTAAATGGGCCTCGCTGCTGAAATAATTAATAAGATACGGCCAGTTTATTGGGTTAAGCCATCTTCTTGTGTTATAAAGGCTGTCTATCTCCTCTTTCATCCTTGTTGCTGTTTTGTCTTCAATCTCGATTATTTTATTTCTAAAATAGGCTGCGCCATTTCTGACAATCCCTGCTAAATCTTTAGTGATATGAAGTTTTGAAAAGTTTGAAATTCTGAAACTTCCTTCCTCGCAACCAAGACTTGGGCGCCAGCCAAAAATCCCCTTCTGCTTGATAAATTTTTTGTCTATGAATGAAAGTATCAGGGTGTAATCAGTTATATTCTCGCAGGATTTTTCAAAATCCCTTATTGCGCTGGGTGTTCCTCTCACAATATCACAGGTTGAAATGTAAATGTTCATCTCCCTGTAGCCATAATCCGCAAGTATCGAATCAACTCCGAGAAATAATGTCTCACCAAGCGAGTTCCCCTGCCTTACTAATTTCTTGTAGCCTGAAACTTTGCTTTTTTTGATTTCGTCCGGCCCGACAACATATATTTCTCCTGTGGTTTTTTCATAGGAATTGAAGTTGTTTATCGGATACTGCATCATTGGCTTCTTGTTGACAAGCATCAATGACTTGTAAATCTTGAAAGTATCATACGTCAGGAATCTTTCACCATAAACCAGATTTGTTATGCCTTGCCTGACTGTTTCAACTAAAGAGAATTTTTTCTTCCCGCCCGCAAGAATCAATACAGGAATTTTGTCTTCAAGCATCTTATTTCAGAAGCTGGCTTACCGACATCCTATTATGTACATTGAAAATGCACTGCGCCAATAAATCTTCTATTGGTATTAATTCAAACCATTCAAGCCCGCCGAGAGTGCTTCCTTCTTTTTCAAAAATTTCAGTATCATAGAAATGGTTGACTGTATTTGTGCCAAAAACTTTTTTTATACGTCCTTCTCTGTATGCATCGCTTATTTTTTTTATTGCAGTGCGATTAAAAAGCGGATGAGTCGTTGCTACATAAAAATCTTCGCCTCCGCTTTTTTTAATCACGTCAGCCAGTTCAGTGATTGTTCCTGCAGTATCTATCATGTCGTCAACTGTAAAAGAAACTTTTTTAGGATTTTTTGTTATCTCAATATGATCTATTTTCTTTTCTTTGCTTTCATAATCTTTTATCTTATCACTTTTTATAAGCTCTACGCCGAATTTGTCCGCATACCACCTGGCTCTTTCAATGCCGCCAAAATCAGGGGCTACGACTGAAAAATCTTTGAAAACATCTGCGTATTTTGTTTTCAGGTAATCTATTATTGTGCTTGAAGAGTAAAGGTTCTGAAATTTTACAAATCTGCTGAAAAAGCCTTCTATAATTGGCGAGTGCACATCAACAGAAATAATCCTGTTGGCGCCTGCTGACTCCATTGCTTCTGCAGCCATTTTGGCGAGCTTTGGCTCCCTTCCTCTTGTCCTTTCCTGCCTTGCAAAAGGGTATGTGGGGACAACAGCTGTAACACTCATCGCTTCTGAGCTTGAAAGTGCGTTAATATATGAAAGAAGCTCCATGAAATTATCATTGTAATTCCTGGTAAGCTGAAATTTTTTAGATGGCGGACTCAATTCAGGAAATATGTCTTCTCTTATGAGTTCTTCAGGTGGATTTTTGTAAACAGAATCATCCATGCAGCCAATAACATAGCAGTCCTTTTTCCTTACGCTTTCATCAATTTTTGTGATAATTGTTCCGTCTTCAAATTTCTTCCTTATGCTGGGACTGATTTTTACTTCCTCATTGAATCGCCTTTTTATAGAATCACAAATTCTTTTTGCCAGATACTGGCCGGTTAATGTTGGAAAGATTGCAAGGTCATCCATGGCTAACACCCCTTAAAAAAATCAAATAAATCTTGCTTATATATTTTTCTGTAAAAAATAACAAGGTTTATAAATGAATTTGATGGAGGTTTCGGAATGGATAATATTATTTTTAAAAAGCCGAAACCGAAGGAATTACGTAGAGAAGGTTTCCTTCCAGTTGACATGCATATTCATACAAAATACTCTGATGGCATGAATAAAGTTCAGACTCTGCTGAAAAAGGCAAAGAAAAAAGGCTTTGGCATTGCAGTCACTGACCATAATAATATTAGAGGTTCACTGAATGCATATTATGCAAAGGAAGCTTTTGTCGTTCCAGGAATAGAGCTTAACACTAGTGATGGCCCGCATGTGCTTTGCTATTTTTACAATGCGAGCGAACTGATTGAATTTTATAAAAAACATATTGAGAAAAACAAACTGAAAAACCCAAATGGCCAGATAAAATTAGGGCTGGCAGAGCTATCTGACAGGCTAATGAATTATAATTGTGTTGTTTCGCTGGCGCATCCCTGCGGGCTTCTGTGGGCAAATCTGCCGAAAGCGATTAAAAAGAATGCTGAATGCAAAAATATAATAAAATCTGCAGATGCTCTTGAAGTCATCTCTGGGATACAGTCAAGAAAAACAAATCTGAAAGCGATTAAATTGAATAAAGATTTAAACAAAGGTATAACTGCGGGCTCTGATGCCCACAACCTGCTTGATGCAGGCAGCGCAGTTACATGCGCAGCTGCTGACAATGTTGAAGATTTTTTGGAATCAATAGAATTGAAGAAAAATTTTGTTGTTGGGAATGAAAGCAGGAATATAAAAAGGATTCTATTCACATCACAATTTATAAGGAAGCAGTCAAAATACTGGCCTGGCATGGTGAGGGACAGGCTGAGGAAAAATGAACCTGTCAAATAAGATAACAATATTAAGGATTTTGCTGGTCCCTTTATTAGTACTTTCAATTTTATATTCAAATCTTTTTTCAACACTTTCTCTTATTTTCCTAATTTTTATATCTGACATACTAGATGGTTATTTTGCAAGGAAAAGGGATGAAGTTACAAAGTTGGGACAGATTCTTGACCCGATTGCTGACAAATTCTTTGCAGTCTCTGCCCTTTTTACTCTTTTTTATAGATACAATATTACATTTTGGTATCTGCCTCTCCTGCTTATCCGGGAGATTGGATTTTTAATAATCCTGCCTGTGATGTTCTCTAAAAGAGCCAGAAAGAGGATAAACTACATCTCTGCCTGGCCAGGCAAGCTGACAACATTCATGCAGGGCGTTGTGATATTTCTTTTGGTCATTGGCTATAAGAGCATAATTCCATTTGTTCTGCTGACTGCAACAATTGCAGTAATTTCGCTAGTTATTTATATTAGAAGGGGCATAAAGCGCATTTAGGCCCCCATAGTATAGCCTGGATAGAACACGAGCTTGCGGAAGAAATGCAAACAGCTTGAGACCCGGGTTCGAATCCCGGTGGGGGCGTCATAACTTTTGAAGAACTTGTATTTTGTCTATCAAAACCCTGCTCCAGGTTTCATATTTCTCCTGCGGCTCTTTTATTATCTCCTCTATCTGCACCATTCTGCCTGAGATTATTGCGTCCTCTTTTGGCCTTACAATCCCTGCAGAATTTATCGTGTAAATCAGCCCGAGATGCACCCTGTCAACAGGCTTGTCATACTGCATCAGCGTCCCGACAAGCTTTGGCTGACTGAATGCGCCGGCAATCTCAACTTCTTCCTTCATTACCTCGCGGTCTATGCATTTACAGATATAATCCGGCTCGTCGTCCTTGATTATGTGCCCGCCCACGCCTATCGAGTGCTTCCCAAAGAGCCTTGCATCGCCGTAATCCTGTATGTCGCTTGTCCTGACATAGGAAAATACTGTATTGTTTGGGCCAAAAATTATGACATAGGGTATCGGCTGCAATACCTGCTCGTCAAATTCGCAGTCGTATCTGGAATGAAAAAAGCCTTTCTGGATGCAATCAAACAAAAGCGCAGCGTCCTGCTCAGCTATCTGCTCAAACCCCTCTGGATTTTTTCTGCAGCTGAGCAGAAGCTTTGAATCCTGCACCAAAACTTCCCTGTCAAGCTTTTTGTAATTCTTGGCAGCGAACTTGAAATCAAATGTCTTGAAATGCTTTGATGGCCTCTGGCCGACCTGCTGCTGGTAGTTTGAGCCGATTGAATTTCCATAAATCTTGTCCGGCACCGCTGTCCTAAAGACATCAAGCCTGCTTATCGGCATATTGTCCTCGAGGGCGACATTTGTAAGCTCATCGGACCTAACTTCAAACACAATGTCCCCGTCAAAGCCGTTGTCTATGAATCCTGCAAAATGAAGCGGGCCTGAAAAACCGACATGGGAATGGCTGTTAAGCTCTGAATTGAGGTGGGGAGGCATTTTCAAAATCTCTTTTGAGGAGAAAAGAAAATACTCGCCCTGCTTCAGCTGCAGGAATTTTTCCTTCAATACCACCGGTTCAAAGAACTCTTCTGCTTCGTAGGTGCTTGCCTTGCTCAGGTCTATCGGGTAGGGGTTGTGCCTTGCGCGAAGGCCGACAATTCCTTCTGTGTATTTTCCTGACAAATCCAGATGTATCTGCAGGGCGTCTGTTATGATTGGCTCTGCGGAAAAAAATTTGTCCTTTGGAACCAGAAGGGGATTTTTCCGGAATTCTTCTGCAAGCTGGGCAGGCGTCAGCTGTGCGTCCTCTCCGGAAAAAAATCTCAGCTGATTGACTGTTATCCCCGGATGCACTATAAGGTTAAAGGCCTGCGGCTGCAGCAATGCCCATAAATCCATCTGCCTGCCAACCATGTAGCTCCATATGATTTCATCAAAGCATGGATTATAGTCTGCAAGAAGCCTTGTGTTCAGGAAAACCCTGCCTATGCTGCTTTTTGGAGACGATTTGATAAACTCGCCTTTGTTCAGGCTTAGCTTGTCCTGAAGATGCAGAAGGTATGTGAAGCCCTTCTTGATTTCAAATCCGCCGCCTATGTCAACCAGCTTTCTCTGCCTTGCAGGAAGCTCCAGCAAAGTTTTGTAGACGCTTGTGTTTGGCTTGGGCCTGAAAATGCCTTTTGTCTCTGTGTCAAGAATAAACAGCTCATCACCAAGTATCGGCTCGAAAGAAGATGGCTGTATCCTGTCTTCCAGGCTTTTGTCTGCAAATCTTCCCTGTTCATTCAAAGAAAGATTGGCGCCTGTATGTATTAAACCGTCAACTATCTTTCTCCTGATTTCCTGAGAAACTAAGCAACCACTCCCGACACCCATGAAAAATTTGAATAAATCTTTGTTTATATATGTTTCTATTCTGGAGTGGATATTATTCTATATTTTCTCACTGTTTCTTGTAGAACTCCTTCACCATTTCCAAACAATACGTAACTGAACCAGTAGAGGGCATA
>CAWJRI010000018.1:0-10057 GCA_963845175.1 uncultured archaeon | reverse complement strand
TAATGTTATCGTACTGGACCCTTTCAGTTACATTGTATTGCTGAAGCAATAATGCCGTTTGCGGGATTTCTTGTTGCGCAGGGAAAATTAAGTTTTATTCCCGTTGCTTTGCTTGCAGCTGTTGCTTCTCTTCTGGGAAGCTGGGCTTCCTATGCAATCGGCTATTACGGAGGGATTCCGCTTATCAGGAAAGCGGGGCATTATGTTCTTTTGGATGAAGACAGGCTTAAGTGGACAGAAAAATGGTTCAAAAGGCACGGAGCAAAGACAATATTTATCTCAAGGTTCGTCCCTGTCGTAAGGCATTTGATTTCTTTGCCGGCAGGAATAGGCAAGATGCCCCTGTTCAAGTTCTCAACCTATACTTTTTTGGGCGCATTTATATGGGGCACGATACTTTTGTACCTTGGATTTTACCTCGGCTCGAATTATATTTTAATCCACAAGTATTCAAGCATTATTGACTTGATTGTTTTGGGGCTGATTGTCATCGCAGTAATCTATTATGTCAGGCATGTTACCGGAATAATGAAGGCGAAGAAGAAATAGCTTGTTCTGGAGGGTATAAAAAGACCGGTGATGCGCAACCTTTATATATTAGTTATATTTTTTAACTATTATTAAATTGAACAGTTAATCTAGATAACCAATAAAATGCAAAATAAAGACTATGAACGGATAACAGAGAACCTTATGTCACTCTTCCCTTTATTTAGGAGATTGCTGAAGTTCAGCGAAGAAGACAGATGCACAAACATGCTTAATCCGCAGTATCCTGTCTTAGGAATATTGTCAGTCAGGGGCGCTTTGCCAATGTCTGAAATCGGGACGCATCTAGGCATCTCAAAGCCAAATATGACTGCCATCATCGACCATCTAATCGCAGAGAAAAAGGTCAGGAGAATAGATGATGAAAAGGACAGGAGAATAGTGAAGATAGGCGTCACTGAAAAAGGCAGGGAGGCACTGAAAGGCTCAAGAGAAATCCTGAAAAAAAATCTCAAGGAGAAACTTCTTGTCCTGGATGAGAAAGATCTGGCAAAGATGTCAGGCTCACTAAAGAGCTTAAAAGAAATACTGTCAAAGATTGATTCCTCCAACAACAAAGAAAATAAGGGAGTCAAGACTAAAAAAGACATAACCAAGGAGGCTAAAAAATGAAAACAAGAGGATGTGTGCAGAGTTTAATACTCCTCGCAGCATTTATGATATTTGCTGTTGCAGGGTCAACACCGGCGCATGGCGAGAACGTGAATGAGATTAATTATTCTTCTTCCACAAACATACCCACTACTTCCAATCCATATTTCATGGTAAGTGTGATTAAATATGAACCTTACCCGGTGAATGCAGGAGATTGGTTTGACCTATGGATAAAAGTGCAAAACATGGGACTCACTGATGCACCGAATGCAAGGTTTGAGCTAAAGCTGGATTACCCTTTCTCTTCGAACGACACGCTTGTGAGGGAGTATGGATTAATCAACGGCGTAAACAGCGCTTACAAGCTGGATGCCACAAAAGACTCCACCCAGGTTGTCCTTAAATACAGGGTTAAAGTGGCGGACAATGCTCCAGAGGGGGAATCGAAACTAAAAATCATAACAAATGCAAATTCAGAATCAACAACTGCAGCAGCAGGCTATGACATACCAATTGAGATAGCCAAGACAAAGACTGAATTCAATGTTAAGCTCAGGGACATAACCCCTCAGGAAACATCATTTGTTCTCACAAACACCGGGGGCGAGCCTGCAAAAGCTATTGTCTTTGAGGTAGAGCCAGGCAATGTAAATTTTCTCAAGGAGACAGAGCCTTCATCTCTTGGCGACCTCAACCAAGGTGATCTTGCAGTCGCGCATGTGAAAGCAATTCCCACACAAGGCGCTAATGCAATAAATGTCAAAATATCTTACACGGACATCGCAGGAGTTAGGAACACAGTTGAGAGGACGGTGCCCATCGACAGTTCTATGCTGCAAAATGTATGCACCCAGGTGCCTAACAAGGATTACCTCAGATGGGTCTTCGGCGCAGTGGGACTTCTCACCGGAGTTTTCGTAATGCTTCTTACTATGCTTATTCTGCAGAAGAGGCGCGCTGCAAAGCATCATCAGTAGGAGCAGAAGCGAACGAGTTGACTAACATGAAAAAAGAATCAGCTTTCCAGAAAATAGAGAAAAAGGTCATTGAGGAAGAGAATAAGATAGGCCATGAGATAAAGAAGGATGAGAAAGCAGCTGCACGCTTCATCAAGAGCCACACATTCAAGATAATCCTTCTTATTGTTGTCTTTGGCGTCCTCTTAGGCGCACTAATTTACCTTACAGCAATACAAGACAGGGTTTACATAGAGAAATCAGAGATAAGCGCTCCTGTAATCTCACTGTCACCTGCCTCTTCAGGAATACTTGAAAAGGTGCTTGTGAAGGAGGGAGATATTATTCCTGCCAACACAGTTGTTGCCCAGGTGAGCGGCAGCCAGATAAGGTCTGAGATAGGCGGTCTCGTGATAAATGTCCTGGACACGCCGGGCCAGATTGTCAGCCAGCTGACTCCTGTTGTGCAGATGATAGACCCAAATAAGCTTGAGGTGGTTGGCAAAATAGAGGAAGACAAGGGATTGAAGGACATACGCAACGGCCAGAATGTTATCTTCACGGTCGACGCTTTCGGCTCAAAACAGTACAAAGGGACAGTTGATTCTGTAAGCCCAACATCTGTGCAATCTGATATTGTATTCAGCATATCTGACAAAAGGCAGGAGAAGGAGTTTGATGTGAGCGTGAAGTTCGACACAACAGCATATCCTGAGCTGAAGAACGGCATGTCAGCAAAGATGTGGGTCTACAAATGAGCGCATAGGGTCGCTTGCTATGAAAGACTCAAATCTGAGATGGTGGGTTCTGCTTACAGTAATAATAGGCACATTTCTCGGAAGGCTTGACCAAACAATAGTCAATCTTGCCCTGCCAAAAATAATCGGTGCGTTCAGCATCACAGTTTCCACAGCAGGATGGATAGCGACTGCTTACATAATTGCGAATGCCATCTTTGTGCCGGTGTGGGGTAAGCTTGGAGATACAGTCGGCAGGAAGAAGATCTATATTCTCGGCTTCATAGTATTCATAATAGGTTCAATACTTGCGGGCCTCTCGTGGAATTTCAACTCAATGCTAATATTCAGGATAATACAGGCGATTGCAGGTTCTGCAGATTATCCGACTGCAATGGCAATAATTGCTGTCACATTCAGGGAAGGAAGGGAGAGGGCGCAGGCATTGGGAATATGGTCTGCATCATTTGCAGCTGCTGTCGTATTCGGCCCCCTGATAGGCGGCCCGCTCATTGATTCATTTGGATGGAGGTCCGTCTTCCTGGTCAACATTCCCGTCGGCATCATCGGGCTGATAATGGCTCTTGTTTTCATTGAGGAGTCTGTGTCAGGCAAGAAAAATGCAACTTTTGACTTTGGCGGCGCAATAACATTGGGCATCTGTCTCTCTTCGCTGGTCCTTGTGCTTGACCAGGGAATTACCTGGGGATGGCTTTCAATGAACAGTGTATTATGCTATGTCGGGACATTGCTGTTCGGCACAATATTTTATTTTGTGGAGAGGAAGCACAAGGAACCTATTGTGGATTTCAAGTTCTTCAAGAACAGCACATTTACGGGCGTACTCTTAAACAATTTTATAGTTTTCATGGGGATGATGGGCGGTGTTTTCCTGATACCTATTTTTGCACAAACATTTTTAGGGCTTGACGCCACCACAACAGGCTATCTCTTCATGCCAATGGCATTCTGCATGCTCATCTCAGCGCAGATCGGAGGCAGGATGGTCGGCAGGATAAAATCAAATTATGTCATCGCGGCAAGCACATTCGTCGCTGCAATAGGGCTTCTGCTGTTCAGCTATTTCATGGATGTGAGGGCGACTGCCATAGACATAATAATCCCGCTTTCAATACTTGCTTTGGGCATGGGCTTTGGAATGGCGCAGAGAACCAGTGCGATAGCGTCTGCAGCGCCTGCGCATGAGATAGGAATAGCATCTTCCATACTCGCTCTTGGCAGAAACATAGCAGGCGCATTCGGGATTGCGCTCTTCGCCACAATACTCAACAACAGCACTGAAAGCAATGCGCTGAACCTGGCAAAGAATACAGTGATACATTCGACAAATCCATTGGTATATAATCAGGTGACTGCGCTCATAATGCTGAAAGCGCAGGTCCTCTCATATATAACTGTCTTCAGGGTGTCTGCGATAATTGTCTTCATAGGCGCGATAGCTGCGCTGTTCCTGAAGATAAAAAATGAGACTTCTGTAAAAGTTCATGTAGAAGGGTAATCTGTAAAAGACCCGAACGGAATATGGGTGGGCCTCAGGAGTTTGACAAAGAAAAAACCAGTTAAGGCACTTATTTCTTAAATACTTTATATGCAGGTTTTATTGCCAAGAGTATTGCAACTGCAACAATCCACCAAATATTAATTTCTATGAGCGACGGAATTAACGCAGCAAGCAGTACCCCAATTGCAATGCAGCTAAGTTTTACCAAAGCCATGTCTGCCCAGCCTAATTTTTTAATTTTTGAATCTGTCCAAGTTCTAAAACTCATGTTTTGCACCTCCTCTTTGTTTAAAGTTTTATTTTTTTGAGATTAATCCTGCCAAACTAACAATGAAAACAATCAGATACATAAAGAACCCATAGACGCAGGCAGGAATTTGAAATACCTTCGAACAAGTGCCCATTCCCAGCTTAGAAGCGCCGCAAAAACCTGCAAATAATTCTGTGTAGCTTAGGTAGCCTGAGAACAGCATTCCTGCAACAGATATTCCGAGTATGATCTTCAACGCCAGTCCTTTGTTCATAAATCTGAGTTAGATTCTTATTAGTATTTAAATTTTGCCATGGCGAAACTATAATGTGTCGTGGGGAGCTTCATAAAAAGCATGATGTTCGGAGATTTGAACGAATAGGCTTGCAATGGAGCAAAATATTAACAAGAACTATTTTGATATAATTCATCTTCTAAAAGAATCTCATCTGCATCATTAAATATATCATTCACTGAGTCTTCAGTTAACAAATCATCTAACTCTTTCTTTGTTAATCCTTCTCTAAGACAAATGCCCCTGCAATCTATTGGGGGGAGCATATCTCCTTCAATTAGCATAACATCATAATCACCTAAGGGATTCTTTCGACAAAGAAGCTGATATATGCCCCTAGAAACATAAATATTCTCTCCCTCATTATATCTGAATACCATTCTATAATTGAATTGCAATGATTATATAAATTTTGCCACATAGAAATCACAAGAATGTAATATACTCGTGGGGAGCTTCATAAAAAGCATAATGTTTGGAGATTTGAGCGGGGGCTATAGCAGCAGATTAAACAAATATCCTGTGAATACTATCCCTAAAGCCACTATTGCAACATAGATTGCAAGAAGCTTGGTCTTCATGACTTTCTTCAGGATAATCATTTCCGGCAGGGACAACGCTGTTACTGACATCATAAATGCCAATGAAGTCCCCAAAGGCAAACCTTTCTCCAATAGGGACTTAATAACAGGCAGTATTCCAGCAGCATTTGAATAAAGAGGAACGCCAATCAAAACAGCTATCGGAACTGCAAACCAATTTGCCTTGCCTGCAATTTTTGATAAAACATTTTCAGGAGCATAGCCGTGAATTGCTGCTCCGATGGCGACTCCAATCAAGATATAGGGATAAATATTTCTTATTAAGTTAAAGGTGAACTCTTTAGCATACGCAAGCTTCTGATTGAATGATTTGATGCTTACGCCACTGACACCGTATTTCGTTTTCCATACATTGTTTTTTATCAAATGCCCAAGTTTCATCTTCCCAAGAATTAACCCGGCAACGACAGAAATGATTAAGCCTGAAACTATGTAAATTGCTGCGATTTTGAACCCGAACAACGCAAAGAGCAGGATGACCGCAACTTCATTTATCATTGGGGCGGATATCAAATACGAAAATGTGACCCCCAAAGGAACTCCTGCCTCCAGCAATCCAATAAACAAAGGAATTGCAGAACAAGAGCAGAAAGGGGTTATTATCCCCAATAACCCTGCTGACAGATTGCTCAAGACCGGAATTTTTCTCGTCAATATCTTTCTTATTTTTTGAGGGGGGAAGTATGCCCTCAGCAATGAAACTGCAAAAATGATGACAGCCAAAAGAATGAGTATTTTTATGCAGTCGTAAATAAAAAAGTTTAATGCCCCGCTGAGTGCGCTCTCTTTTTTGATGTTTAAAACATTAAAAACAAGCCAGTCTGAAAAAAGCTGAATTGGTTTGAAGATGTCCATTGATGTAGTGCTCTAAAACTGGTATTTAAAAAACTGCCGGTGGGGGGATTTGTAAAAAACCTTTTTAGGAGATTAGAGTCGGCAAGTTTACTATTAATATATTAACGTTTGAAGGGGGCAAGGAGTGATATTATAGAAAAGCTTTAAAAAGCTCCCTTTTCTCTTTTATTTTAACGCCAGAGTAGCATAGCCTGGTTTATTGCACGAGACTCATAAAGCAATGAGTGATGAGGCGCAAGCCTATGACTTCAGAAATCTCGGGGTCGGGGGCTCAAATCCCCCCTCTGGCATTTTCCACTAGACATTCTGACGCAGGGTATTTAAGTAAAATAAAATTTGATGAGTACTATGAAGATTGATATTAAAAAGTTTATACCTGCCATTGTAATCCCTAGAACTGGCCAGCCTGCAAAAATAGAAGTTTCAGAATCAAAAACATATTATATTCTAAAATTTAACAACAGGAAATTCAGTCTTCCAAAAAAAGTTGATTTAGATGACAATGATTTTATTGCCATCGGGCTTTACTTGGCTGAAGGCACGAAATACGTTAATCTCGGCAATAAAATACATCACGATGGGGAGGTTTGTCTTGTAAATAATGATTTAAAAAGCATTGCCATATTTTTAGACTTTTTAGAAAAATTTGGAATTTTCCGAAAAGACGTAAGCTGGAAAATCGGGCTTAATATAAACTTTGAAAAAACAACCTCTAAAGAAAGGTTATTCTCGTACTGGGTTAACAATTTAAATCTTTCTTCTAAAAAAGCCAGGCCAAAATGGCTTTATTTTACAGGAGCTGTTGGAGGGCAGATTGACAGGGGCGTGAGCAAAAGTGGCTGCTTGCATGTTTATTATGCTTCGACGCTATTTAGAAATTTCTTTTTGAATTTAATACATGAAATTTATGAGATTTGTATTAAAAAAGAGCTTAAAAAGGAGCTTTCGCTAATTTTGAAAGGTTTCTTTGCTGGCGACGGTGGCGTTCATTACTGTGAAAAAACAGGAAGAAGGCTGATAGATTTTTTTAACAATGATTTGGTTTTATTAAATAAAATAAGGAAAAGCCTTGTTATTCTGGGGCTTAAAAATATTAAAGAAACTTTTCCTGAAAGAACAAAAGTCAATTCAAAATCACTAAGAATATACAATTTTAATGATTTCAAAATTTTACAAAAATATGACATTCCAAATTTAATATCATACAAAAAAGACACTTTTTCTAAATTAATGGCTCATTATAAATAAAGCGCCGCAGCCCAGATTTGAACTGGGATACCCTTGCGGGAACAAGCTTGATGGTACTTCTCATGGAAGTTAATTCCAGGCATACGCTTTCAATAATCGCTTATTGAAATTTGCGCAGTACCAGGTTGTGCCACTGCGGCTTGGAAAGAAGATTAGTATATCTGGTTTATAAAAGTTATTGTAGAATTAATCAATCATCTGTATCTCAATGCTGAGACCTTCAGGAATATGAACTCTCATCACAAGCCTTAAAGCCCTTTCGTCAATGCCCAAGTCAATCAACCGCTTGTGAATCCTCATCTCATAGCGCTCCCAGGTTGCTGTGCCGTTTCCGCATGGGCCTTTTCTTGTGGTGACCTTCAGCTTCTTTGTTGGAAGCGGAACAGGTCCCCGTATTTCTACGCCTGTCTTGTCAACTATGTCCTTAATGTAGCTGCAGACTTCATTTATCTTGTTTATGTCGCTGCTTGCTAGTTTTATCCTTGCTTTTGGCATAATTCACCTGGGTTTACCGTCATAATGAATCCGATTCATTATGGAGATGAAAGCAAAATTAAATTTGTTTCTTCTTTATTTCTGTGCACATTCCCACTGCAACTGTTGCGCCCATATCCCTGACAGCGAACCTCGCCATCTGCGGGATATCCTTCTGGGTTTCTATGCAAAGCAGCTGCGTAGGCTTGATCTTCACAATTGCTACATCTCCGTTCTTAACGAAGTCCGGATTCGCCTGCAACGTCTCTCCTGTCGCAGGATTTATTTTCTTGACAATTTCTGTTATTCTGCATGCAACCTGAGCTGTGTGCAGGTGGAATACTGGAGTGTATCCTACAGTCAAAACAGTTGGGTGGTTTAATATAACCAGCTGCGCTGTGAATTCCTCTGCAACAGTCGGTACATTGTTAGTGTGACCAAGCACGTCTCCTCTTTGGATGTCCTTCTTTTCAAGGCCTCTGACTACAAATCCTATGTTGTCGCCAGGTCCTGCCTGGGTCATTGCCTCGTGGTGCATTTCAATTGATTTTACTTCTCCTGTCCTTCCTTTGCCGTCTCTTGCAGGGACAACCATGACTTTGTCAGCAACTTTCATTATGCCTGTTATGACCTTGCCGACTGGAACTGTCCCGATTCCTGATATCTGGTAGACATCCTGGATTGGAAGCCTTAGCGGAAGTGCTGTTGGCTTTTCAGGCGGAACTAGGTTATCAATTGCGCCAAGCAGTGTAGGTCCTGTGTACCATGGCATCTTGTCTGATTTCTTTGCGATATTCTCGCCTGGATAAGATGCAATTGCAATAAACTGAACCTTGCTTGGGTCGTAGCCGATGGATTTCAGCAAAGCCTCAACTTCTTTCTTGACTTCCTCGAATCTCTTCTGCTCATACTTTGCCATGTCCATCTTATTGATTGCAATAATCAGCTGGTTTACTCCCATTGTTCTTGCCAGATAGACGTGCTCCTTTGTCTGTGCCTGAACACCGTCTCCTGGGTTAGCTGAAACAACTAGAACGCCAGCGTCTGCCTGCGACGCACCCGTAATCATGTTTTTGATGAAATCCCTGTGTCCGGGCGCGTCGATTATTGTGAAGTAGTATTTCGCAGTGTCAAACCTCTTGTGTGTAAGATCGATTGTGACTCCTCTTTCCTGCTCCTCTTTCAATGTGTCCATGACGAAAGCGAATTCAAAGCCGACTTTTCCGACTTCCTTTGCCCTGTCCTTGAGCTTTCTCATTGTCTGCTCATCGATATTCTTTGTATCGTACAGCAATCTGCCTACTGTGGTTGACTTTCCGTGGTCAACGTGGCCGATAAATACAAGGTTAATGTGTTCCTTTTCCTTTGCCATATTCTCCCTCCATAGGTTAATTTTTAAATGAAATTTTGAGTAAAATGGGATTATTTAAAAAGCTTTTGCTCTATACCCCATATTTACCCCCTTAATATAACAAGAAAATCAGTCATTTATAAAGGTTGCGGTTTTGTTAAGGCTGCAGGCCTTTCACGCCATTCAGGCTTACTCCTTCGAGGCAGGCATCTTTAAGATTAGCATCTGTAAAATCTGCGCCAAATAAATATGCCTTGTGCAGGTAAGCACCTTCAAGATTCGCTCCTGTGAAATCTGCACTGGCAGCATAGAGAAACGGAAGGTGAATACCCTTCATCTCGACAAACCTCAATTCTGAATTCTTTAAAAGAATAGGGTAGATTGAAGGTGTTGGAGTTTCGATGCTCAGGTTTTTCTTAAGGTAAGCCTGCAGCTCGCCGAAATTCTTATTTCCGCTTATGCTGCCTTCTATCCTGCACCCGCAGAAATCCCTCTCGTCTGCCAGGATTTTGCTGACAAGCTCGTCCACCCTGATGTTATTTAGTGTCATATATTAGAATGTAAAAGGCAGAAAAATTATTAAATCTAGCGTTAATTTGCGCAATTATCACAGGAAATAGAATA
>CAWJRI010000017.1:0-36144 GCA_963845175.1 uncultured archaeon | reverse complement strand
TGGCCAAAACACTCTTCCCAGATGGAATCGACATCCCCGCAGACGACTTTGGGAAAAATCTTCTTCTCACAAAAGAATATATGAAAAAAGGCAAGCCGCTCTTCGAGGCAGGATTCGCAGCAAACAACTTCGCTTCAAGGGCGGATATCCTGGAGCCAAAAGACGGCGCCTGGGACTTGACAGAAGTGAAGATGTCAACTGAACTGAAAGACGACCACATCATGGACGTCTCATTCCAAAAATTCTGCTATGAGCAGGCAGGATTAAAGATAAGAAAATGCTTCCTTCTGCACATAAATAAGGAATACATAAAAAAAGGAAAAATAGATCCAAAGAAGCTTTTAGTAAGAGAAGAAATTACAAATAAATTAATAGACATAAAAAATAAGGCAGAAGAAATGCTTAAAGTTATCAACGCAAAGAAATGCCCTGAATCAGCGCTGAAGCATGGCTGCCACGTCCCTTACGAGTGCCCAATCGAAGAATGCTGGAATTTCCTCCCTGAAAACAATGTATTCAGATTATACTCAGGCAGAAAAACATCATTTGAGCTGTATGAAAAGGGAATAATGTCTATAAAGGATATCCCAGACAGCTACGTGCTGACCAGCAGGCAGGGAATCCAGCGCAGCTGCGCAAAGACAGGAAAAATACGCATACACAGGGAAGGAATAAGAAAATTCCTCCAAACGCTGAAATACCCTCTCTGCTTCATTGACTTCGAGACATTCAACACAGCAATCCCAATGTACGACGACACAAAACCTTTCCAGCATATCCCGTTCCAGTTCTCATTGCATATAGTGGAAAAAGAAGGCGCAAAGCCAAGACATTACTCATTCATAGCAGAAGGGAAGGAAGACCCAAGAGAGAAATTCGTAGAGGAATTAAAGAATAATATGGAAACCAAGGGAAGCGTTGTAGTTTACAATCAGGTATTTGAGCAGAGCAGATTAAAGGAGCTGGCAGAAGCGTTCCCGAAATACAAGAAATGGGTTAAAGAAGTAACAGAAAGAATGATTGATCTTCTGCTTGTGTTCAGGAATTTTGATTATTATAACCCGAAGCAGGAGGGAAGCGCTTCATTGAAAGAGGTGCTGCCGGCAATAACAGGCAAAAGCTATGAGGATCTTGAGATAAAGGAAGGCGGCACAGCAAGCACTGCATTCGTGGAAATGGCGTTCTCAGATATTTCTGAAAAAGAAAAGGAAAAAATAAGGAAAGGCCTCGAAGCCTACTGCGGACTGGACACAGAAGGATTGATTTGGATAATTGATGAATTAAGAAAGCTTGTTGAATAAAATTTCTGCGCCTGGGTTGACCATTACAAAAATCAAATACGCTCTTCTTTAACTTTTTGAAAACGCTGCATAAGGACTCTCTGAAAAGCTCTTTGGCTGTCTTCATTCCAAATGTGCTTTTCTGTCGCAAGCATTTGAAGAAGGTTTTTAACTTGAGAATCGAAGTTTTCGGAAGTGTTTAGCCTTTTTCTCATGTTTTCCAAATCCTGCTTGATTTTGGTGTTTTCCTCCCTGTCGTTGTTCTGCATCTCGAGAGCCTTCTGCAAACTTAAAGGTCGCTGGCATTTGACGCAGAACTCATCTTTAGGGCTGTTTATGTGGCCGCAAATGCTACAAGATCTATTATTGAGCTTTTGGTCGTCAGTGATGTTATTGTAGTGCCTGACGAAGCGGTTAATCTTATCTTTTACTGCAAGCCTGCCGTAAGTTTGAATGTAATACTCAGCTGTGTGCCCGTGTCTCTCTGAAGCCAACTCAACGGGAACATTGTCGTTTTTGTCAAGAGTGCAGCTCGAATGGCGCAAGGCGTAAAGGTCGACAGGCTTCTTGAAGTTTATTTTTTCAGCTGCGTGATGAAAGAGCCATACAATTTGGTCGTGATTATATCTGATGAAACCTTTATTTTTAGCGATAATCCAAAGAGGACTATTCTTTTCTTTTAGAGGGTGCTCGTCAAGCCACCTTAGGATATGAGGGACGCAACGCTGGCAGGGCACTATCCTATCTGCTTTCTTGCTTCCGTTCTTGATTACAAAAGTAACAACGCCTAAATCCCTATTAACTGAGACATCGCCATAATTAAGCCCGTAGAAATCACCAGGACGGAAGCCTGCGTCAAGCTGTGTGAGAAACATGGCCTTATGCTGAGTATTATTGAATTGCTGAGCTACGAGCAGGCCCTCGTCCCATGTAATCATATCATCTGAGGATAAGTCCCTGCATTGTTCTATTTTGCTGATGTTCTTAATATCCTTAAAGCCTTTTGGCTTTTCTCCGTCATTTAGCCATTTGACAAAACGCAGGCTGACGTTTAGAATTGTTGCGAGATAGCCTGCTTTAAGCTCTGCTCTGAATTTTTTGAAAATAATGTTTATCGAATCTCGGTCGTGCATTTCTGTTGTAATATCTTTCGTAGCTCTAAGCAAGAAAATAATGTGCTTGAGAAACACAGCTCTCCTGGCAGGGCTGACATCATAAGCGTTAAGGAATCTGCGCAAAGCGTCTTTGTTTTGTTGAGATATTTGAGGGTCGCTGAATACGAATTTCTCAGCAACTTCCGCCCTTTGCTTATAATCTACAATATCCATAGAAGTAAGAAAAACCTCCCGCCTTTATAAAGATTTTGGCGGGAAACTTAGTTTTTCCATATCCCCGCTGCCGGATTCGAACCAGCAACCTTTCGGGAACGGCTGATTGTTTCTCACAGCACTCGTCATGAGCTCTCAAAACAACATCTACAGCCGAATGCTCTGCCATTGAGCTAAGCGGGGCTGTTGTCTAGAGTAATATAGTGATTTATAAATATTGTGATAAATTTTATAAACAGCCAGAATATATCTCTCCTAATGCATTCGAAAAGAGGCCAAATCAGTGTTTTCATTATAATAGGCATAATTATCCTTGCCTCTGTGCTCTTTGTCCTTGCCATAAGAAGTGAATTCTTCAAGACACTGATGCCCACAACCAATTCAGTCATTCCGATACAGAAGTTTGTTGAGGAATGTGTTGACCGCACTTCAAAGTACAGCCTGTACATGATGGGTATGCAGGGCGGATACCTGGCGATGCCTAATGACTATTTGAAGAATGATGTTTTTGAAGTCGGCTACGCCTACAACAATGAAAAAACATTCCTGACGCTTGATGAAATGAAGCAGCAGCTTGGGTCATTCATTCTTGTGAATATGCCTGACTGCCTGAACGGATTCAAGGAATTTGAGAACGAAGGTTTCAACATACAGGCAGGCGAGATGAAGGTTGATGTTCTTTTCGCGGAGAAGAATTCAATGGTTACGCTGACATTGCCGCTGACAATCACAAAAGGAGATTTCAATGCGAAGCTGGAGAAATTTCCTGTGCCGATGAATGTTGCCATAAAGGAGATTTATTCTGGCATTGATAATTTTGTCAGTGATTTGTCTGACAGCTATGACCTGACTTACCTGAACGGGCTGAATGCGAACATCTCTGTTAATTCAGTGGGTGATTCTGACTTGTTTGCCGAGCAGAACTTTGACTCTGTTATTTCAGGCAAAGATTATCTGTTTTTGTATGCTGTAACTAAGTAGTAGTAAAAATAGAAAGATTTATATATTAGAAAGACATAGTATATTTGATGGATGAACAAAATTTAGACGATTTAACAAGATTAGTGAATGCAAAAACACGGGAATATAAGATTCATTCTAGTTTTATGGAATGTATTGAAAAATTTGAAATAGAAGGAAAAGAAGGGTTGCATTATTCTATTGTTATGTTTGATGTTGATTATTTTAAAGCTATAAACGATTTATTTGGACATGACCAAGGAAGTTTTGTATTAAAAGAATTGGGTGATATTTTAAAAGAATATCAATCAAAAAAAGAATTTATTGGAGTAATTGGGAGATATGGAGGAGATGAATTTCTTATGGTTTTGCCTTATAACTCTTCAAAACAGGCAAAATATGTTGCAGACGAGATAAGGACAATTGTAGAAAATTATGAATTTTTAGATGTTGAAAAAAATAAATTTTCTTTGAAAGAATACATAACATTAAGCATGGGTATAGGTTCTGTAGAGATTTCAAAAATATACGAAAACATTTCGGACAGAGAGAGGGAACCTGCTGTCAAAAATGCGACAGACCGAATAAAGCATGAAGCGAATTTAGCATTAGATTACGCAAAGTTTCTTGGAAAAAATAGAGTCGAGATTTTTGAAGCCTATTTAGCAAAAGAACTGGAAAACCTGAGCATAATAAGAAATTTTTTCTTTAAAAATGCCTATAAAAATGTGTCCGAACTAAAAGCATTTGAACAAAAACCATTAATTGTAAATAAAGAGATATCTGATAAAATAATGTTTTATTTTGATTTTATAAAACATGAAATTCACCCTCATGATACGAGAACGCAAGCGATGCTTGCCGATAATGTCTATCGAATCTTATTATCAAAATATAATTCAATGTCAAGAAAAGAGATTTTAGATATATTTAGAAAAGATAATCAATGAATTGTTTTAGGTTTTAGATTAAGAATTTCTTTAACCCAGTAAGGATTAGACCCATTAATAAAAAATTCGTAACCCTTCTGGATTGTTTTATAATCTAGCTTGTTTTCTTCAAGATAACTTTTAATTTTGCTGACTGCTTCCTTACCATAGGTGCCTGCAAAATAAACTATAGAATTGGTATTGGAATCAGTTATGTGTGCCAGCAATTTTGAGCCGTTTTGCGATGGCGTATGCTTATAATTTTGGAGTATTTCATCCAGCCCTTTTTTGACAATCTCTCTTTTTTCAGGGTTTTCGATTTCGAGAATAAATCCATGCCATTTTTCGGCGCTCCTGCTCATCAAGTAGTTTAATGTTGCACGGTCCATGCTTTCTGCATATGGTATTTCCATGAGTTATATTATATATAATCAAATATATAAACCTTTCTGATATAAGGAATATATCACCCGCTGAGAACGCTTCTTATGAACTCTGTTATGTCCTTGATGATTGCCCTGCCCTTGAGCCATTCTAGAAATGACTTGCTTTCCTCTGTATTTGGCGTGTAGAGCTTCACAACCTTTTCCTTTCCTTCTTCGCTGATGCCTGATTGGGTGAGAGTTTTGTTTTCAATTGCAATTAGCGGCGTTGTGTAGCCGAAGAACGCTTCGTATCGTTCGATGTAATCAGGATAAAGCATTTCCTTGTTGAATTCTGCGATATCTTGTTACCTTGTCTTCTTCTTTTATCTCCTCTTATGTTGAAGAAGCCTGAATTTGCCTCAAAGAGGGTTGTGTTTATTGGTATTGTTATGTTCCTGTTTTCTATGAAAAGGCTTATTCTTTCATCTTCAGATGTTATGTTGATTTTGTTTGAACCATGTGTGCTTGCGATGACTTTCTTGAAGTCAAGCGGAAGATTGCTGTATTCCGCGTCTGACAATGCGGGGAACTGGTATTTGTTGGGGATCCGGTCGTACTCAATTACTCTTGTTCAGCATTATATTTTTGTTGTTGTAAATGAAGCCGTAATTGTCTGAGTAAACAGATGACTTGAAATTAATGAATGTTGTGCCTTTCTCAAATCCGAAGTAATAATTGTCCAAGCCAATGTTATAAACAGAATAGCTTTTTTCCTTTACGATTTTGTCAATTAGGTTGTAGCGCGAACCTGAGCACAATACACTAAACTGCGGGCTCAGCATCATTTTCACAAACCCCTTGGCAATGTCCACATTAACCTCTGCAATTCCGCAGGTGCTTTCCAATTGCTCTACAAGGAATGCTGTTGTATAATTAAACGTCCCCCTGACTGCCCTGTAGACAGGCGGATGGTTCTCTGTTATCGAGAAGAAAGCATTGTTTTCCTTTGAAGCAAATGACATGTTTGAGTCAAGCAAAACAGACATTTGCTTGTCCAATGTCAGCTCTGTTGTTTTCCTGTTTGCGTTTGTCTTCAGTTCGCAGGCGTCTGTTATTCCAAAGCCAGAGGATGTTTTCTGCACTGCCTTGTTTGAAGCGATTAAAAGCGAGTAATTGCCGTCCTCTGCTGCATTTGTTATCGTGAAAAGAGGGTCGTGGATGACTATGAACTGCGAATTGTTGAAGACAACCCTCTTTCCGAGATTGAGCATTTCATTGTAATTGGCATCAGAATCCTGCCCAAGGTAGACGCATTCGCCCTTATTTGTTGTTTTCCTGTAATTGATTGAGAACGATTCATCCTTGTCTGCCTTTACTTCAATGAATTTTGATGAAGCAGGGATAAGATTTGGGAACTTGAAGGTGTTGTTGTCGATTTGCGACTGGATTTTGGCTGAGATGAGCTGGTTGTTGCTTAAAGTAAAAGAAGAGTTTTTAATTTTGTTGAACACCATCGTCTCTGCGATAACCACGTCCGCCGAAGCAAGCGAGAAGGTGACGAAGTCAGTCGTGAAGTTATTGACATTTGTGAAGGTTGTATCACCGACAGTGATTGTGTCTGCGTGGTCTACCTTCAGCGTTGTTCTTGTACTTTTTACGCCTTTTGCATTGACGAGAGTTGTGGTGCCTGCTGAAGTTGCTGGGGTGATGGTGGCGTATGTTGTGAAACTCATTGTCGTTTCTGTAGTGGATATAGAAGCGCCCTGCACATTTTGCCAGTCACCATTCGCTGTCTTGAACGAACCACTCACGATTTTGCCGCCTTCAATTTTGGCGTCTCTGACTGCAACAATTCCGTCATCAGGAAGTTTGACTTGTTCTGCATTGATTAACCCCCCTTTAACTTCGATTTTCGAACCTATTGGGAATTTTACGCCGTTGTAGGTGAACTCCTGCGTTGTTGTTCCAGTATAGTCTCCTCCTGGAGGAATGAGTGCATTGCTGAAGTCTTGGTCGTTCCAAGATTTTGTTTCTCCTCCAGAATTATATTCTTCATTGGGAGTAAGTGCTGTACAAGAATAAATGCTCATTAAATTTAATAAAATAAATAATAGAATTATTAATAATCCTCTTTTTTTAAACTCCATTTTTAAAATAAAGATGAGAGAGTATATAAATTTTTAGAATTTTATATATGTTTAGAAATTCTTGGTTCAATATTTTCTTTAATATCTTTATATATGTCTACTCCTTTTTTTGGTGGTCCTCTTATTCTTAAGTCTATCTCACCACTAACTATTAAATCAAAATTTGGTAATTCTTTTAGTTCTACATAACTATAAATTTTTTTGCCTTCAGGGTATTCATCTAAATCCATTCTAACAAATCTATCCATTCTCTTACTATAAACCTCAATCATTGCGTTCCAAAATTTATCTCCCATTTCGTTATCTCCTAAATCTTTATGTCTCCAATACACAAATGTTGATCCCTTGAAATTTTCAATATATTGCTTGAAGTCGTCAACTGTCCAATAACCATTCAATTTGCAGATCTTGTTTTCGCAGGTGAATTTATTGTTCTCAGCACTTGCCTTGTTTAATAGATAAGGAGAACTCAATAATCCAACCAATCCAAGCCCAACAACTGCCTTCTTTAGCCCATTCATTCGTATATGAATTCCACTTCTACTATATAAACCTTTCGGTATTTGTTACTTAATAGTGACATTTAATCCTGAATTACACCCAGCAATTCCGCAGGTGCTTTCCAATTGCTCTACAAGGAATGCTGTTGTATAATTAAACGTCCCCCTGACTGCCCTGTAGACAGGCGGATGGTTCTCTGTTATCGAGAAGAAAGCATTGTTTTCCTTTGAAGCAAATGACATGTTTGAGTCAAGCAAAACAGACATTTGCTTGTCCAATGTCAGCTCTGTTGTTTTCCTGTTTGCGTTTGTCTTCAGTTCGCAGGCGTCTGTTATTCCAAAGCCAGAGGATGTTTTCTGCACTGCCTTGTTTGAAGCGATTAAAAGCGAGTAATTGCCGTCCTCTGCTGCATTTGTTATCGTGAAAAGAGGATCATTGACAATTGTGAACTGCGAATTGTTGAAGACAACCCTCTTTCCGAGATTGAGCATTTCATTGTAATTGGCATCAGAATCCTGCCCAAGGTAGACGCATTCGCCCTTATTTGTTGTTTTCCTGTAATTGATTGAGAACGATTCATCCTTGTCTGCATTTACTTCAATGAATTTAGACGATTGAGGAATTAAATTAGGAAATTTGAAGGTGTTATTGTCTATTTGCGACTGAATCTTGGCTGAGATGAGCTGGTTGTTTGAGAGAGTGAATGAAGAATTTTGTATCTTGTGAAATGTCATAGTCTCGGCAATCACGACGTCAGCATTGTCAACAGCAAACGTTACGAAATCTGTCTTGAAATCATTAACATTGGTAAAAGTGGTGTCGCCCACAGTGATTGTGTCTGCGTGAGCCACATAAAGCTCTGTTCTTGTCAGTTTTATGTTTTGCGCGTTGACTAAAGTGGTTGTTCCAGAAGCGGTAGTGGGTGTGATTGTTGTATAGGTAGTTGATTCTATGCTTGTTTCATCTGCGGTTATTGAAGCTCCTTTGGCATTTTGAACATTTGCTGTAAATGTTGCAAAAGAGCCCTCGGCTATTTCGCCGTTTTCTATCTTCGCGTTTGTCACAGAAACATAAACCCCGTTTGAAGTCTCGACACGACCAGCTGTGATTAATCCATTTTTGATTTCAATAGACTGACCTGAAGGAAGTTTAACTCCATTTATTTCAACTTCGTGAGGCAATGAGTCTATGCTTCCACCTCCGCCTGTAAGAAATTCATTAACTTTTGATTGGGTTTCTTCTGGACTGCATGCGCCCCAATTTTTTGTTCCTAACTCATCAAGCGCCGGACAAGCTGCATAAACAATTTGGATTATAATTAATAATTCAAAAATAAGAATTAACCTCTTTTTATCAATCATTTTTGAAATTAAATCAATATTTGTATATAAATATTCTCCTTATTTAATAATACTACTTATTGGTGACAAATACCGAAAGATTTAAATATTAGAAGTAACTTTTTATATATGAAATGTCAAACTACAAGGCTATTGGGCTGGCTGGCATAACCTATTTAACAACGTTACTTGGTCAACCAATAATTAACAATTCTTTGGACAATATAGTTTACGCAGAAGAAATAAATGCTGAGTTAATAAAAGACGCAGAAAAATTAGCCACAACTGGCAATTGGGATCCAAATATATATAAAACTTGGGAAGAACAAATTAAATTATTCGAAAATACATTGAAAATAAAAGATAGACCCGACGTAAGTCAAATGTTAGCGATCAGCTATCTCTGGCAAGGGCATGATTTAAAAAAAATGGGCAACATAAATGAAGCTGGAAAATATTACAATCTTGCAATTGACGAATTAACTAAAAAGGTACTCCCTAAAATCTCTGAAGGTAAATCTTACTTTGTGTTGGCTGATGCGTATGAATCGCTAGGCAATTATAAATTGGCTTTGGAGAATTTTAAAACCGCAATCAATCTTTATCAAAAAGAAAATAAACTAGACAAAATTGAAAAAACAGAAAAACGCGTCGAACTTTGTGAGCAAAAACTCAAAGAATTACAACAAAAGAAATAATTATATTTAATTTTAGAACATGCGCGGTCACGCGCAAATTATTTATGACACTCGTAAAATAGTTTCTTTCCGCCCTAACGCTTTCTTTTCTAAAGAAAGGGTTTGTTGTTGAACACCATTGTTTCTGCAATGGCTGTGTCTGCCGAATCAAGCGAGAAGGTGACAAAGTCGGTCGTGAAGTTATTAACATTTGTGAAGGTTGTGCCGCCGACACTTACAGAATCAGCGTGGTCCACCTTCAGCGTTGTTCTTGTGCTCCTGACGCCTTTTGCATTGACGAGAGTGGTTGTGCCTGCTGAAGTTGCTGGGGTGATGGTTGCGTAGGTTGTTGAGTCAATGCTTGTTTCATCTCTTGTGATTCTTGCATTCTGAACATTGCTTAAATCCATCCCGCTATCGCTGATTTGAGATGCTTCTTCAATAATTGAACCATCTGCACTGATTTTTGCGTTGGTTACTTGCTTAACAACACCTTCTTTTGTTTTGATTGTTGCTGTAAGTTTGCCATCTTTAATTGTGATAGGAGTATCTGGCATTAATGCAATTTTATCATCAAGAAGAACTGGTTCGGAAATCTGAGCATTGGTTACACCATTTGGTGAAGGTGAAGTTATTTCTTGTTGAAAAAAGTCTTTGCAACCAGCACCTCCTGGATAATCACCACTTATAGGATCTGTATCACATATACTATAAACAGCAGGCATAAAAAGTAATATAACTAAAAATAAAATTAATCCTCTTTTTTTATTTAACATACTCAAATATAAATAAATATATCGCATTTTTAAATATTTCTATCTATTTACTCATTTCTTCAAGAATTTTTTTCTTTTCAATTTTATATATAAAATTATTTGGATTCAATTTAAGAGCAATATCAATTTCTTGTAGTGCTTTTTCGTATATTTTTAATTCATGATATAAAAATGCTAAATTATCATGGGCGACATCATTATTTGGATTAAGTTGCACTGCTTTTTTATATGATATAATCGCTTTTTCAGTTTGAAAATTTAAATTATAATTTCCTAAACCTGCAAAAGCTACTCCTAAATTATTGTATGAATCTGAAAGTATTTTCTTTTTTTCTTTATCTAAATTCAATAAATTGTAATTATTTATTTGTTCTAATAGAGATAAAATTTTAATCGCTTCGTCATATTGTCTTTTTTTTACTAACCCATTGGTTTCATTAGTATTCATACTGTCGATTATTTTATACAACCCCTCATCCGGCTCCTTTGTTCCAAACAAACTTGCTTTTTCTTCTAATTGAGAAGTCACTTGCTTTGGCTCTTCAGCATTCGCTTTGCTCAAAAGATAAGGAGAACTCAATAATCCAACTAATCCAAGTGCCACAACTGCCTTTTTTAACCCATTCATTCATATATAAATTGCGCTTCTAGTATATAAACCTTTCGGTATTTGTTACTATTGAATGACTATTAACCTTGCTTATTTTCCTTATTTACAATATTGAAATAATTAAAATCAATAAGTATTTAAATTTAATCACCTTTAATACTTAACCAAGATGAAAAAAATAAGGATTTCGTTAAAAAATATTTGCATGAACTGTGGGTCTGGTGGGTCTGGTTAAATAGTCTATGCTCAACATAAGAAATGGTCCTAAATTTATTCATCTAGATTTAACAGGCGCTTGTAATTTGAAGTGTATTCATTGTAGAGCAACAAGCAAATTCGATAAAAATGAATTAAGCGAAGAAGAGATAATCTCTTTCATTCGCTATTGTAAAAACAAATTTAAAAATTTCAATCACATACTCATCGGAGGAGGAGAGCCTTTACTAAAAAAAGACATTCTTTTTCGGGTTCTAGACGAGTGTAAAAAATTGGGGATAAAGACTTCTCTCAATACAAATGCCACCTTAATAGATAATAAAAACGCTAAAAAAATAGCTAAGATTAGTGACGGCACTCAAGTTAGTTTGGATGGCGCATGCTCTTCAACCCATGAATCTATAAGAGGGGTTAAAAACTCATTTGATAAAACATTAAGAGGGATAAGATTTCTCGTTAGAAATAAAGCAAAAAATTTGTATGTTAGAATGACAATAAACAAGCTTAATTATCTTGAGTATTCTGATTTTATTGACTTGGGAATTAAACTGGGCGTTGATGCTGTATCATTTTACAGAACAATTCCTGTTGGAAGGGCAAATTCGACGCTAACAATTTCTCCAGAAACATATAATTTAATACTTAGGGAAATTACCAAACTAAAATATAAAATTAAAAGCAAAATAGGAATTGCGTGTGGCGACCCAATAAAAATAGTTTTTGATGAAAGAATCCAAAAACTAGCAAAGGATAAAACAATTATGAGCGGGTGTTTGCCAGGAATTGCCGAATTTTTCGTTAATAACATAGGAAATGTCTATCCTTGCACTATGTTGCCATTAAAACTAGGAAATATAAGAGAAACAAAAATTGATAATTTGTGGCAAAATTCTAGAATACTTAAGACTCTGAGGAACAGAAACAACCTCAAAGGAAATTGCAAAAAATGTAATTTTAATCTAGTTTGCGGAGGATGCAGGGCAGTAGCATATGGAGAAAAGGGAGATTATCTTGGAGAAGATCCTTTTTGTTCTAAAAACTTAAAACAGAAAAACTTATTTAGGGAAGAGGGTGGTCAATTCTTCTGCCGAACCTGTTAAAATGACAAAGAGAATAGTAATAGGTATGCCTGATTCTGGAAAAACAACGTATGTCAAACAATTTGGAACTGCCCTCTCTGGCTGTCCCAAAGATGAAAATTTCCCCAGACAGTTAATGAAGTCTGAAAGTTTTTATCTAAACTATGAAAATCTCAATAGGTTTGTGAGGGAGTACATAAAAAATACTCAAAATTTGCTTATGGATGAACCATTTTATTTTTTATTGATGTATCAAGATGGGTTAATAGGAGAGTTAGCAAAAAAAGACTTTTTGATAGCTACGCATAAAATAGCATACTTTTTGCTTTTAGATCCAGAAATTACCCTTCTAGATAATAAATCAGCGAAGACTATAGGCACTACAGAACTCCAAGGAATGATAGAAACTCCAGACGAAAAATTTTTTGAAAGTGATGTCTTGATGTTTCACAGAGTACTTAAAAATTTTGGAGAAATAAGTGAAAAAATACCTGAAATAGTTTTATCAAATAAGTATTTAAGAGAGATACGCACCACCTATGTGGTTAGAGATTATATGGTGGAGCTTGCTTTAGGCCAGACTAAAACTCCCTCTGAATACCTAGATCGAATTTTTTCATTTTTTAGAAAAAATTATGGCTCGTTAAACATAGGTAGTAAAAGAATTATAGACAAGGTGATTTTTGGTGTTTAATAAAATTACAAAATCACAAATGGAGAAGCTACTAAAAAGCAGAATTAAAAGGGGCAGGCGTGTAGAAACTAAATTTCTAAAAAATAATATAATTGGCAAAAAAGTCTTGGATGTTGGGTGCGGTACAGGGACAATAACTGCAGATCTCTACAAAATTGGATATTCTCCAGTGGGCGTAGATATTTCAAGAAATTTCATAACTCTTGCGAAAAAAAGTTCTAATAATAAGATTAAGTTTTATGTTGCAGACGCAAGAAATTTGCCCTTTAAGGACAAAACTTTTGATACCTTGATATGTATGTGGTCGACATTTTGCCATTTTACTAGCAGGAAGGATCAAGAAAAAGTAATAAAGGAAATGCTAAGGGTCACAAAAAAAAGGATAATAATTGATGTTTCAAATAGAAAAACAAAAAAATACAAACTAGTAAAAGGGATATTTTATTATAATGTAGGTAAGCTAAAAATCCCTCTAAGAATTTTTAGAAAGGAAGACTTAAAAAGGTTATTCAAAAAATTAAATATAAAGAAATACAAGATAATAGAGTATGATTTTTTCAAAAAAAGTTGTAAAAATCGGATTATAATTATAATTGATATTTAAATTTCATTTAATTCTCTTACATAAAGCGAGCCCGCCAACTGGATATAATCGGCGTTAGCCAGTATTAAACCTTATTAACATTTATCCCGTAATGGCTACATAACAGCCGTTAAAAAAACAGCAGTTCTCTGCGCTTGTTTCTTGAAGAACGAGCCTACTCATCCGCTTTTAAGCCCTAAAATCACAATGAAAAACCAGCACAGAAATTTTTTTGATAATTTGAAAGAACTGTTTTATGAAATAACAAAAAAATAATTATCTCGCCTGCTCTGCGCCAAATCCTTTCCTTCTAAGCCCGCGAGACTTCCTTGATGCGCTGGTCAGGCCCCTGAATGCTCTTCTCTTCTGGAGCGCAACTCCTTTCAGCTGCTTGTCCTTGAGGACAGCAGGATGGCTCCTGTCAAGCATGATGACTTCAAACCAGTAATTTACTCCGTCCTTTCCGACAAAATATGAATTCAAAACTTCGCAGTTCACGAATTTCTTCACAGCCCTCTGCTCTGCAACTGCCTGGTAATTCATGTCAAGAACCAGTCTTCGTCTCCTCTTCCTCGACTTTCTTCCTTTCTTGAAAGACGGCCTCATTCTTCCGCCTCTCTCAATTCTCTGGCGGACGACAAAAACTCCCTGCTTTGCCTTGTACCCCAATGCATGGGCCCTGTCCAGCCTGGTAGGATGGTCTAATTTGACTGTAACTGGTTCTGTTCTCCAGTCTATTAATCTCTGTCTCTGCAGAGTCTTGTCCTTTCCCCAGTTCTGTTTCAGATATTTGTAAAGTCCCATATTCGATAGAGAAATCTCAAACAAGTTGTCTGAGATTCAGGCAGTTGGCCTACATTTCTCTTGTAAGAAGGATTTAGGGGTTATTTATAAAGGTTATTGTTTGGAATACTTGGTTATTAATTCCGACAACTGGAAGCACGTCGGAACAGGCGGTTTTTCGCAGTTCTTATTTCCGACTGTCTCGCACACCAATTTACTGATGTCTGTGTCAGAAAGTATGTTTCCTTTTACATTTTCCACTGCGCTTCTCGCCTGCTGATATATTTCTGTTCTTTCATTAAAGCACTTTTTTTGCAGCTCAGGTGATTTGACAAAAAGATATGTAAATGTAATTGCGCCAACTGTAGTCAGCCCATATATCCATTTATTACCCCAGATGTTTTCTGCTATTCTCTTTATAACATGGCTCATATATGATGGAAAAATCAACTAATATAAAAATTTATCTATACAAAAGTGACAAAACACCCTGCGAAAACTATATATAACCCCTTTCCAAACAAATATTGGGGTTTTAGATGATTAGTCTTGAAAAAGTCTCAGGTTTGCCTATATTCTTTAATATTAAGAACAATAAAATAGTCTCAAAAGAGATTAATATACCAAAAGCAGATACAAGAACTTTGAGCCAGATGAAGCCTGTGCTGGAAGGCAAAACACAACTCAAGAAATTCTATTACATGTATAGAAATATAGCACCAAATCCTGTTTTCAGGAAATTCAGCTACCGCTACGACATCACAGTCATTCCGTTCCACAAAATTGGCAAGGAAGACATAAAGACAGCAGGGCACTATCATTCAAAGCCAAGGCACAGCCATTTGAGTTTCCCGGAAGTTTACCAGGTTCTGTACGGCGCAGCGAATTACATTCTTCAGAAGAAAGAAGGAAAGAAAATAAAAGATGTTATTCTGGCTGTCGCGAAAAAAGGTCAAGTTGTAATTGTCCCGCCGAACTACGGGCATGTCACAATCAACGCAAGCAGGGAAACATTGGTCATGGCAAACATTGTCTACGGAAGATTTTCTTCGAAATACGGCGACTACATCAAAAAGCACGGCGCAGCCTACTACGGCATCGCAGGCAAAAAAATAAAATTCCTGCCTAACCCGAACTACAAAAATCTCCCGAAGCTGAGAAAGGTTAAGCTGAAGGCAAAAAATCTCAAAAGCCCGATTTACGCTGACTGTATCAAAAATCCGGAAAAATACATTTTCCTGAAAAAGCCAGAGAAATTCAAAAGAGGTGCATAGATGGAAAGAGAATATTTGATTGGAATTGACATGGGCGGCTCTGAGATAAACGCAGGGCTCGTCGATCTTAATGGAAAGGTCATGAAGAAGCTGACAATACCAATAGACACAAAGGCGACAAAGGCAAAAATAATAGACAGCATTGTTTTTGCAGTTAACAAATTAAAAAAAGACAAGATTCTTGGAGTCGGAATCGGTGTTGCAGGCGCTGTCGATGTGAAAAGAGGGGTTGCCCTTGCGCCGCCAAATCTTCCCGGCTGGAAAGAGGTTCCGCTGAAAAGGATTCTGGAGGACAAGCTGAAGATTCCTGTGCTGATAGACAACGACGCCAACTGCTTTGCAATCGCAGAATACAAAATAGGGCTTGCAAAAAGGATGCAGAATGTCGTCGGCGTTCTCGTGAACTCGGGCATCAGTTCGGGAATCGTGCTCGGCGGAAAGCTCTGCAGGACAGCATCCGGCGAAATAGGGCACATGACAATTGACAACCGGGAAAAATGCAGC
Source organism: uncultured archaeon (assembly GCA_963845175.1). Lineage (GTDB taxonomy): Archaea > Nanobdellota > Nanobdellia > Woesearchaeales > CAIVOO01 > CAIMOB01. The sequence goes on along the minus strand of CAWJRI010000017.1, from coordinate 20,098 downwards.
TGCGGAAACATCGGCTGCCTTGAGGCGTATTCATCGGGCGCAGTCATCGAGAGAAAAGTTAAGAAGCTGCTTAACAAGAAAACAATCACAATGGAGGAGATTGCGCGGCTCGCGAAGACAAACAGCAAGGTAAAGAAGATTGTGGCAGATGCCGCAGTATCGCTCGGCGTCGGTCTTGCGAACATGGCTCTGCTTCTCAACCCTGAAATAATCTCAATCGGCGGAAGCGTCACAAGCATAAAGGGATTTGTCGAGGCAGCTGAAAAGGAGGCAAACAGGAGGGTGAAGATTCTCGAGAACAAGGTGCAGATAGTCAAGGCAAACACAGAGGACTACGGCATCCTGGGGGCTTCGTCGATAGCGTTTTAGAAAGATTTATACAATGGCAAAAAAGATACTTGTAACGAGCGCACTGCCCTATGTGAATAATCTTCCTCATCTGGGCACAATGATACCCATTCTTAGCGCAGATGCCTATTCACGATTTCTTAAACTAAAAAAAGAAAATGTTGTTTTTGTCTGCGGGACAGATGAGCACGGAACAACAACAGAGATAAAGGCGATTGAGGAAGGGGTTACTCCAAGGAAAGTTTCTGACAAATATTTTGGTATGCACAAGAAGGTTTACGAATGGTTCGAATGCGACTTTAACTGCTTCGGAAGATCCTCTTCAGATGAAAATCATAGGATAACCCAGGATATTTTTCTGAAGCTTGACAAGAACGGCTATATTTTAGAGCAGAGCCTTGAACAGCTCTACTGCGGCAAGTGCGGGAGATTTCTCGCCGACAGGTTTGTAGAGGGAACGTGCCCCCACTGCGGTTACGAGGGCGCAAGAGGGGACCAGTGCGAGAACTGCGGAAAATTGCTGAATGCAACTGACTTAAAAAATCCAAAATGCAAAATTTGTGGAACAAAGCCGATTGTCAAGGAAACAAAGCATTTGTTTATCGACCTTCCAAAAATAGAGCCGAGATTAAGGAAGTGGATAAGCACCGTGAAAAAAACATGGACAACGAATGCCATAAACATGACAGAGTCGTGGCTCAAGGATGGTCTTAGGCCGAGATGCATCACAAGGGACTTGAAATGGGGCATTCCTGTGCCTAAAAAAGGCTTTGAAAATAAGGTTTTCTATTCCTGGTTTGATGCGCCAATCGCTTACATTTCAATAACCGCTGAGGGCAGGAAAGACTGGGAAAAATGGTGGAAGGATGAGAAAACCGAATTAGTTCAGTTCATGGGAAAGGACAATATTCCGTTCCACACAATACTTTTCCCGAGCTTCCTTATCGGGACAAACGACACGTACACGCTGGTCAAGAAGCTTTCTGTAAATGAGTACCTAAATTATGGAACAGGAAAGTTCTCAAAATCAAAAGGGACAGGAGTATTTGGCGACGATGCAATGTCGCTCGGAATGGAACCAGGGGTATGGAGATATTATATTCTTGTCAGCAGGCCTGAAAAATCAGATACGGAATTCACCTGGAAGGATTTCCAGGAAAAGCTGAACAATGAATTGCTGGCAAATTTCGGCAATCTGGTTCACAGGACGCTGTTCTTTGTAAACAAATACTATGATTCAACAGTCGCGGAAGCAAATGATAAATTTGATTATTCTGAAGAATTAGAAAAAATAACAAAACTGCTGGAAGAGATAGAATTGAGAAGTGCATTAAAAGAAATAATGCTTCTTGCAAAGAAAGGAAACCAGTACCTGCAGGAGAACGAACCCTGGAAAAACCCAGAGGATGCAAAAACAAAGAAGGCTATTGCAAACCTGGTAAACCTCGTCAAGGACCTGTCTATTCTTGCCTGGCCGTTCATGCCGGGCGTTTCAGAAAAAATACAAAAAATGCTTAACGTCAAAATCAACGACTGGAATGATCTGGGCAAAAAATCAGTAAAGAAAGGGCATAAGATAAATGAATCTATGCATCTGTTCAAAAAACTGGAAGACAAAGAAGTGAAGATTTATGAAGAAAGGTTCAGGGGAAAATCAGAGGTTTCAAAGTTTGACTTCCGCGTCGGAAAAGTCATTTCAGCTGCAGACCATCCGAATGCCGACAAGCTCTATGTCCTGAAAGTGAGGCTTGACAGGGAGAGGCAATTGGTTGCCGGACTGAAAGGCTACATGAATAAAGATGACATTGTCGGGAAAAATGTTATTGTTGTGGCTAACCTGAAGCCTGCGAAATTAAAGGGAATAGAGAGCCAGGGAATGCTTCTTGCAGCTGAGAAAAACGGGAAAGTTGTCCTGCTTGAGGCGCCGAAGTCAAACCTGAATGACAGGGCAATTTTCAAGGAGGGAAGTCCCGCAGCTGAAGTCACAATAGATGAATTCGCAAAACTGAAAATAACAATTAAAGGAAAAAAAGTTCTGCTGGACAGTTCTGTGCTGAAAACAAGTTCCGAAGAAGTCAAGGCGAATATAGAGGACGGCGCAGCTGTAAAATAAACATAATATTTATAAATAAATATATAATTTATATAATCCAACAATGGCTAAAAAGAGGGGTAAGGGCAGCATTTCTAAGAAGCATATAGTCAGCCATATCTCGCACAATTACCAGAAAAAGCTGAAAGTGTATGAGATTCACAGGCCGGAACGGGTTATTCCGCTGGGGATGAAGGTGCTTCTTGCCTACCTTTCTATGCTTTTCTTCTTTAACCTGATTTATTTCTTTTTGGGGCTGAAGACGCCCATCGCGTTCTTTGTAGGGCAGATAGTGCAGGGCATTCCTGCGATGCTGGGAGTCATAATATCTATCATTGTTCTTGGGCTTGTAATCAATGGAATTTATTTCAGGAAGAAATTTGCCTACTACCTTTCGCTTGCCTGGTTCGCAATTGCTGTTCTTGATTCGCTGATATCCCTTGTCACGCTCAGCACAGAGGTTGCAGCTACAAGGAATATGGTCCTTCTCTCCACGATAACTGTGATTTTCATCAATCTTCTTGCTGCCTGGTATGTGATATCTGAAAAGAAGTATTTTTTCGAGAAGATGTTCATGCTTAGGAAGCCCATGTTTGTTGACAAGGCGTTTGTAGCCTGCATGATAATATTCATCGTGCTGGTGCTTTTGATAGGCGTGTTTGTGGGCTATGATTTTTATTCGCAGAACAAGCACTACACAGATAACTTGGTCAAGGAGCTGCAAAATAAGACTTCTGACCAGCAGATGGACACATGCAATGCAAAGGCGGGCGCTGAAAAGGATTTATGCCTGATAATAGCTTCAATGAAGCTGGACAGGCCTGAATTATGCAGCGAAATATCATCAGATTTTTATAGGCTTACTTGTTTAAGAGCACAATGAGAATGAAAAAAGAGGCCAGATAAAATGCGATCTAAAAAATCGCAGATAACAGTGTTCATAATACTTGGAATAATATTATTATTTTCAAGCGCATTGGTTTTATACATAAAAAAACAGGTGGAAATCACGCCAACCGAGATAAAGGCAGCCGTTGAACAGGTTCCATTAGAGATAAAGCCTGTGCAGGACTTTGTCACTTCCTGCGTCGAGCAGACTGGCGAGCAGGCTGTCAGGAAGCTCGGAAGCCAGGGAGGATACACCGATGTTTCCAAGTTCAAGGTAAATCTTGCAGAGCCGACAGAAGGCGATGCTGTTTCTTTCGGAGGCATGGTTGTGCCCTACTGGTATTATTTGAAGACACCTAACAAATGCCCGGATGGCTGTGGAATGGCATTCAACATTCCTGTTCTCAGAGGCACTTCGCCTGACTCCTTTGAGTCGCAGATAAGCAGCTATGTTGACGCTAATTTAAATGACTGCCTTGAAGGCTTTGCCAAGTTCAAGCAGGAAGGCTTTGATGTTGCCGAAGTGAGCGATGTGAAAACAACAACGACAATAGGTGACAATAATGTCTATGTCGGCGTCAGCTACACAATTGATGTAACAAAAGACACTGTGAAGCAGCGGATGACACAGTATGTTGCATCGCTTCCTGTGAATCTGAACAGAATTTACAGCCTAGCGAACGAGATTATTCAGATGGAGCAGAACTATACTTATTTTGAAAGGGCGACATTGGATATGGTAACTGCATATTCCGGGCTGGACATAAACAAACTGCCTCCATTCAGCGATATAGAATTTAAGGCAGCGCCGACTGTCCCGTCGTGGCCTGTTGCAGTTGCAGCAGAGAATTTCAAGAATGCGCTGGGCGCAAACATTGCAAGATTCCAGATTGTGGGGACTGAAAATTATAAAAGGGAGACATATCCTGGCTCATTTATTCAGTCGCTTTCTGACAATTACATAATCGGACCGCTGAAAGGGACTTACAGCGGCATTAGCGCGAGTTTCGCCTATCTTGGCTGGCCAATTTATTTCAGCATCAACAATGGCGCAGCTGCTGTGAAGCCGACAAGCCTTGGCGTTCCTGTGCTTTTCTTCAACATGGTAACATATGATGCACTTTATGACATCTCCTACCCAATCGTAATCCAGCTTGAGGACAAGAATGCATTTAACAACCAGGGATTCTCGTTCAACATTGCTATTGAGTCAAATGTAAGGGAGAATGCGGCATTGAAAGCAGACTATATGCCCTACTCAATCCCGTCGAGCGGAGTGCCGCTGCTTTGCGACGAGAACCAGGAATTGTCAGGAAACACTACAGTAACTGCCACAGAAATGCTGACAAATGCGAAGCTTGATGGCGTCCAGGTTGTATTCAACTGCGGGGACAATTCATGCTCAATGGGCACAACAGATTCTGACGGGAAACTTGTCACAAAATTCCCTCTCTGCATCGGAGGCAGCCTGTCATATTTCAAGGACGGCTATTTCGCAAAATCAAATCCGCTCAGCACATCAGTTGGCAGAAACGACTTTGTCGATGCAGAACTTTACAAAAAAGTCAAATTAAACGTGACTGTGATGAAGAAAAGAATTTTAGTGAATTCAACTTTAATGCCATTAACCACTAAAACAAAAAGAACATATTCATTTGACCCGAAACCTGCGCCGATTGAAGCAAATGAGCAGGCAATAGTAACATTCTCAAGAATTTCTGGCTACGGCGAGGAAGACCTTAATCAGGTTGTTGTCTTCAGCAACGAAACCAATTTTATGGAGATAGAGCTTGTGCCTGGAGACTATTCAGTTACCGGAAGCCTTATTCTGAACCACCGTGTGGTTATCCCGAAAGACCCTTGCTACAAGTGCACTGGCGGACATTGGTATACATTTAGCAGCTGCAAATGTATGTCTATGGATGAGATTGCTATGCAAAAGGTGGCTCGCGGCGGACTAACATGGGACACGCCTGAAACATATTTGAAGATTGTCAACCAGGACCTTGTTGGAAAGCAGAACATGGATGTTTATGTTATTTCAACGCTTGACGGGTTTTCGCTAAATAATGACAGCACAACAACGCCAATACTGAAGGTTGATGACCTTAATCAGCTTTCAAAGACAGATGAGTACTCGATGAGGTATAGGAGAGAACTGGAGCCGCGTTTCAGATGAACTGGAAAAAATACATGTGGACTATTGCATTGTTCATGTCTTATTTAATTATAATGATACCGATTTATTCCTCGTCTGTATTGGCAGATGGAGCTGTGAAGATTATCAGCGTCAGCGGCGAGGACGGTGTCAACGACTATGCCAAGATATATGATTATGTAAATCTCAGCGCATGGGTCACTGGTGTGGATAATGTTACACCAAATATGGTGCTTGTCAACGATGCACCATTTAATACTTGCAGCCCGAATCCGATGAAAGGCTACACCTGCAATTACCTAACGCCTTACATGGAAATATCTGATAGCGATAGCGGTTTCACTGTGAATCTCAAGAACGGCGGAAGCGTCAGTGGAAATCTTTATGTCGACAACCAGAGCCCTATTGTGACTATTGATCCTCTCATCCAAACCCAAAACAAGAGCATAACAGTTAATTACAAAGTTTCACATCCAGGTCATTGCCCTGGAATCACAAAAGCTGAGTTCAAAGTGAGTGAGCAGGTTGTAAATTCAACAAAGCTTCAAATTCCTTCGTCTCCAGCTGGCTGCAATATCCCTGATACACCAGCAACATTCGCCTACTCTGACACAGGAAACAAGACAGTTTGTGTAGATGTTTATGATGCGCTCGGGCACATGGGCGAGGCCTGCCAAATGTCTTACATTGACACAACTCCGCCGACGGTGAGCGACGTTCAGATTGTTAGAAGCCCTGAGGTTTGCAAGGTAGATTACAGCCTTAATGACAAAAAAGACAGATGCGTTTCAGCGAAAGGCATGGTTGCCTGCCCGCTTGGCGAAGAATTGAATACCAGTGACGGAACATGCCAGTATGATGCAGCTGAAACAGAGCTTGATTATGTTTCTGCGGAGCCTGAAAAAGTCTGGGTCAGGGCGGTTATTGATGAGCATAAATGGGAAACATCGCCTAATGTTAAGGCGGATTTGTCTGACTTAATTGATGTTCCTGCTTACAAGGAAACGTTAAAGAACGTGCCAGCGGATACATTATCAAGCAGTTCTAAAGATGGAGTTTTTGTCTGGCCTCTAATGTTGAGTGTTTTCTCAGGTGGAGAAAGGAAAGTTGTGTTCAGCGGAAAAGACGCCGCCGGAAACACGTTTAACGAGACGAAGACAGTCATGCTGAAATATGACACAACGCCGCCTGAAATCATTTCAATTGCATCGGACAAGTGCAGGGAAAGATGCGCCAACGGAAACAGCAGCGACTGCTCAAATGTATGCTATGTCGGGCCTGGCTGGAACAAGGCAATCATTAATATCAAGGAAACAGAATCAGGGCTTGATTTCAACAATATCTTCCTTGACTTGGGCGCGTTCAGCGAAGTGTATAAAGGCCAACAAATGAGAGTTACAGAATGCACTCCGGGCTGGACTTGCGATGCCTGGTTCCAGGTTGGACAGGAAAACATAAATGCAATAGAAGAGGATTTAAAATCAATGTCACCTGAAGAGCAAGCTGCCCTGGATGCACTTAAGAGGGCAAGAGAATCAACAAATTTGATTTCAAAGGTGCTCCTTACCACCATTGCTATATTTTTAAGGCCTGCATACACCTCACCGACAGCGACAGGAACTGCCCTGCCAATATCTGTAGTTATACCTTCACAGGACGACGCAGGAAACTTGATAAAGGGAAATGAGAAGGCAGCATTTGTCCTGGACAAGGATGCGCCTTCAAGTGAGGCAAAGAATATCACAATCAAATCAGTAACTGATTTAGGGGAAGTTGATTTCCACCAGTCAGGTGATATGCTGCACATTATTGCAAATGTCTCTGACTACACGCCTGTTACAGCTGTTGCTGACTTCTCAAACATAATGGGCGGAGCCAGTGCTGAGAAGGGTGACTGCAATTATGATGATACGACACAGAAAGCTGTATGCGAATGGAACGTGGGACCGATACTAAACGGCTACAAGAAGACAACAATGAACTTCAATTTCACTGATTTCGTCGGGAATACGAAAGTAGTTGCAAAGGATATTGAGATTCTTGCAACAGGCAAGGAAAGCAGCCATCTCTGGCGGCTGGCTGTAGGCGGTACGATATCATCTTCAAATTATGTTGAAAGAAGGACTGCATTGGTCATGCCCGAATATCCTGTTTACTTCTCTGTCCCGCTTATCGGAGACACTGATGCAAAGATGGTTTCGCTCAGCGTCAAGAACTGCGTCTCGAATATTTCAACAGGCGAGCAGGCAAAGTATTATGTTACTGGCATGGACCCTGAGCTGGTCAATAATTACGCCTACGGGCTGAATACAGTGCCCGGCACTTCTGTTTCAACAGAAGGGGGAAATGTTCCTGCTGTTGCCCTAAAATATACAATTTCAACATCACAGCCGATGCCGAGGGCGAGCATTGTGATGAACTGCAGGATGCACATAATCTCAAAGTGGAAAGGCACAATAACTCCGCCGGAGGATGTGAATGTCTCGCTTGAGATAAAGTTCTATGACAGCACATTCGGGCCAATTGAAGATGAAGCGCTGAAGAAGATGAACAGCATGTACAATGAAATATCAGGTAGTGGCTGGGACTTTGTCAATAGGATGAAGCAAATAATTGCGGTTCTTAGCGCACTCTGCAAAATCGGGACAATGATAGTATCAGCAATTAATGTTCTTCAAAATGCAGAGCACATGTTTTCAGCAGCTTGTTATGCATCCGGAGCATGTCGGCTTGCCACAGGGGACACTGCACCTAAAATTGCCTGTACAGTGGCAGGAACAGCTTCATGGCTAGCTGAATATCCTGTATGGCAAAAAATCTTAGATTGGCCCTGCAAAGTATCGTCCTGCAGAATGATAGAAGCTATACCTGGTTTTGATAAAATATATGACACATTTGTTCTTGGCAGCATTGATAAGGTTCTAAGCACTCCTTTGGGTGCTGCGCTGAGCGGTTATACCGCCTACAAATCATTTATGACGCAGACAGGGCAGGATATCAACGCGAAGCCGGCGTCATCGTTTTATACTGATCTTAAGACTCAGAATTCCGGCGCTAATGTAATTGAGATGCTGGCTGACAACAGCGTTGTCTGGGCAACTGCAACGCTCTGCCTTCCGGGGATTATAAAGCATGTGGAGAATGCGAGGCAGATAAAATGCAAAAGATATTACTGCTATGAAACAATACCGTCGACAGGCGTGCCAATGATGACCTGTGATGAAATCTATCACTATGACGAATGCAGGTTTATTACAGGCGAGATATTCAACATAATTCCATGGTTCCAGCTTTTGAACATGATGAGCGGGCTTGTAAAGAAGGCGCTGGCAAACGCAGGTGCTGCAATAATGATTGTGGGAGGTTTGTACTGCTCATTATCATGCACAAAGGATGATATAGGCAATTTTAAGGCTTGGGCCTGCGATATACTTGACATGGCAAACACAATTACGGAATTAACAAAGGATGTACAAGGAATTGCAAGTGCGCCGGCGAGGTTCTTCACTTCAAAGGACTTCTGCGACGAGATAACTCCATTTGACAAGTTCCTGAAGGAGCAGACAGGCGGAACAAATTCAACGGCAGCAGGATGATGAAGATGGAACAAGAAGTTAGCGCCAGAAAAGGAAAGTTTGTATTCATCGGTTTAATTTTGATTCTGTTAATCATAGGTGTGTCTGTGAGCTGGTTTTTGATAATCAAGCCGGCGATGACGGGAGAAAAGACAGCAGCACCTGTAACACCAGAAGTTACGCCACAAAATCCAGTTGTACCGACTGCACCTGCGACTCCAACTGCGCCAGTTATGCCAGTAACTCCTGCTGTGACAGCGCCTGAGCTGAAGATAGACGACTTGAAGCTGTGCAGTGCAATTGATGAGAACTGGAACTGCGTTGAGAATCCAACTGGAACTTTCAAAAGAGGGGATGTTTTTTATGTATATTTTATTGTAAAAAATTTAAAATCAAAAAATATAAACGAAACACAAACAATTGGATTTTTGGGGGATCTTGAACAGCATTCTCCTAATGGAGATTTAATAGAAAATACAAAGAACTTTTATATCTATGGCGCAGAAGTTGACAAAGAAGCGCTTTATAATCAAGTGATGACCACAAAAATGATAACAGAACAAATAGACGTGCCTGGAGAATACAAATTTAAAATAACAATCCGTGACGCATACTCAAACTCTGAAGATTCAATTGAAGGAGAGTACACAGAAGAATGAAAACAAAATATTTAGTTTTGATTGCTGTAATAATGCTAATTAATTTGTATCAGGTAAATGCTGCCACTACTCAACCCAATACTAAATATTTATATGATAAAGATAAAGGAGGGTTATTAGAACAAACTCAAACTAATCCAAGTGCCAGTACTACTACTTATAGAACATACCAAAGCGGTGTCACGACTGTTGACATTGGAAATAGTGTATTGACTAACTACCCAACTGTTTCTAACACAGTTATTACACCTGCTGGAAAAAAAGTGACGCTTGTGGCACCTTCTACTAGTAACGTGCCTAGCAATTGCAGACCAATATGTTATACTCAACATACAGAAAATGGGATAGATTTATATTACACATTCAACCCAAATGGAGGATGGAATGTATTTAATGAGGAACAAAATACTATCGTTCCTGCTACAATAACATCTACTGTCAAAGCTTTTCCTGTTCCTGTGTCTACGCCGGCACCTGCACCCGTTCTAGCTACACCTGCTGCACCTGTAACAAAACCTGCACCTGCTCCGGCAGCACCTTTGTATAGTACAATACCTTATCAACTTGCCAGTTCCCAATATCAGGCAATAGTTTATACTTTTGGAGGAGAAAATTACGCTGTGGATGCTCAAAATAAAGTATGGAAAGAAAATACAAATGGAGTATGGGTCGAAACAACATTACCGAAAATGCCGTCTGATGCGAAAATAGGTGCGCTAATATCTCCTAAACCTGCGGCTCCGGTTCCAGCAGCAGCGGCACCTGCAGCAAAACCTGCGCCTGCTCAAGCAACGTTTTCAACACAAGACAGTGTGACTCTGGGAAAAGAGCTTGTGGGTGAGGATACAGAAGGAAACGTTAAGCTATTTAAAATCAATAACCAGATTTATTCTGTTGATTTAGAAAATAATAATGTAGCTGTCGTTAGCGTTGATACAGCAAGTAATGAGTTGATTTATACTGGAACATCGACAATTCCAAAAGAGTTAACTGATTTTTATGGTAAATTAACGCCCGCAAAAAGTAGTGTTTTCCCAATAAACCAACTTTCAGGAACGTTAAATAACGGCGAATTGGATGTGGATACTGGCTCAGGAAAATTTTCTGCTTTTGACCTTTCATCTGCTGGCTTGTTGCCTGCAACTGCAGCAATAAATGCAGGCGGAGTAATATTTAAAAACGAGAATGGAAACTTTGTTGGAACTTCGGCACCAACAACAATAAATACCCAAACCGAGGAGAACCCAGTCTCACAATCAGTAATCCAAACAGAAAAAATAACTGTGACCCCAACTGGCTCAACAGTAACAGAATCTTCAGACAACAAAGTAACAAAAGAAACAATTACAAAACTAGAAAATGATGAAAGCACAACAACAACTGTGAAAGAATATAATAGTGATCAATCTAATATCAAAGAAACTACCACAACAAAAGATTATAACGGTGAAGAAACTGGAAAAAAAGCAATAAGTTACAATGACCAGAGAATGGTCACTGGCATATCAGGCACCCAGACCACAATAGATGATAAAACAAAAACAACAACAACAATATCAACTGAATGCAATGAAGGTGGGTGCATCCGAGAAACAAGCACAGTAGATAAAAATGGTAAGGTAACAGCTACAGCAAAATATTGCAATGGTAAGCCGGATGAATGCAACACTGTTTTAGATAATAATAATAATCCAAGCACTGTAAAAGATTGTACGCAAGGTTTTGCAGGTTATAATCAATGCGTAGGCGCGGCAGCAGGTGCAAGTGCTTATCCGGGCAGTTCATTTCTTGGCAACGCTGGTGCATCAGCTGGCACAATACTTTTTGCAGCAACAAGATACGCTGCGCTTGGAAACCAGCTTTCAAGCTGGCTGGCTAAAGTAAGCTGGCTGTCATGGTTTAAATTTGATTTGGCACAAAAATGGGCGGATTATTTGGGCACTGACAAGTACGTAAGCTACATCTGCATGGATTGGCACGGGCACCTTAAAGGAGAGCAGGAAGGCACCCATGTTGTATACACCACTGGACCGACAGGAGAGGCAGAAGCAGTAATATCTGTGCAGGGAATGAGGATTCCGATTGAAAATGTCAGGAACGAGACAGGCAGTATTATGACAGAATATATCTACAAGATGGAGTTCTATGTCAAGAACAACAACAAGGACAAAGTCGTCACGTTTATGCCAAGGATTATAGCAGCTGACGGGCATCAGGAGCCTCTTTTCAACAAATCAATAATGGTCGGCGGAAACAGGACAACGGCAAATTACAGGGGCGACAGAATGGTTGTAATGAAATTAAAGAAAAATTACGAAAAGCTATGCCTTTATTTCTCTGAATCAAACAAGCCGAAAGGCGTCAGCGGTCCGGATAACTCAGTATGCACAAACTTCATCGAGCCAACTGATATGGGCGCTGTCTCAACAATAGTGCCTGAAAGATTCCCATGGGAAGATGAAGGCGACCAGCTGACGCAGACAGCTGCTGCAACAAAAACAACAGTTGATCCAATAGCTGCTACGCAGACGCAGACGCCAAGGACAATACAAGAATGAAAAAGCTAAAAGAGCACCTAAAAAGATTTGCAAGAAGCTTCAGGCTTGACAAAAGATTCCTCTGGGTTGTCCTTATTGATTTACTAATGATTATTTTTATAACATCAATCACAAGCTTTCTAGGAGGATATATAGATAAAAAAGCAAACCTGATAACGCCGCTGGCGCAGCTTAACACAAATATCCCGACTGAGCAGATGCAGGCCTATGCAAGCCAGATGCAGTGGTTTATAGTTATTTTCGTAATCGGAGTCATTGCATACATATTTCTCGTATTTCTTGCCTGGACAGTTGCGCAGGCAGAAATATGGAGCATAATAAACAAAAAAAATTCTGATTTAAAATATTTCAAAAAGGCGCTCCTGACAAACCTTATTGTAATGATTCCCTACGGAATAATCACAATTGTACTATCCTTCCTAACAAATGTATTGGCTGCTGCGTTCAGCGTAATTGCATCAAAGCTTTCGTTCAGTATTTATGCAATCTCATCTGTGCTGATTACTATTTTCGCGCTGCTCATCATAAGCCCGATTGTATTGTTAGCCATAAATTCACTGAATCTCATCTATTATAATCTGTCAATTGAAAGAAAAATAATGAAAGCAATATCAAATATGTTCAGCCAGCTTAAGCTCAGGCATTACATACCTCATGTGCTTATGTCAGTGGTGCTTTTGCTGTTGCTGTTAGTTTCATTCTTATTCAGCGGCATGGCGCACACAATAATATACATAATACTACTTGTTATTTTCTTTGCCTGGATGCGCTTTTACCTGAAAAGCCTGGTTGAGAAGAAATAGATTATGTCAGAGACGAGCGCGTTTCTGAGCACAAAGAAATGCCTCGCATTTCTTGTGCAAGAAATCATTTTAGGATTTCTTTGCATCCTAAAAATCCTTTGGCGGATTTTTTTATGATTTTCCTATTAATTTCTGAAGCCTTTTGTAGATATTCTCCCTGTGGTCAACCATAACAACCTGCAAAATATTTTTGGATGTGTCAACTCTTATAACTGCCCTGTAATCGCCGCATCTTAATTTGTACAAGGTGTAGCCAGACAGCCTTTCAAGAAAATGCTGCGGATTTTCAGCAACCTTTAGAAGTTTTTTGAGCATTAGGCTGCAGGTTTTCTTGTCAAAAGAATCTAGGTCTTTTTCTGCTGTTTCGGAAATGTCGACAGAGAATTTCATTTAAGCGCGATTCCCCTTTTTTTGGCGTAGTCTTCCAGGCTTATTACTCTGCCTTCCTTGATGTCTTCCATTCCGCGCATTATTTTTTTAGCAGCCATTTCAGTAAGTTCCCCTTCTTCAAGCATATTCATCAATTTATTGACAATTTCATCATAGCTTTCTTTTGAGTATTCCTTAAAGTATTTCAGCCTGTCAAGCGTGTTGTCTTTCAGCTGTATTGTCGTGCTCACATCTATATAATGACTATAACAACTATATAAATCTTTTTATTTTGCCTTATTTATATACAAAAACCCGCAACCTTTAAAAAGCTGGCAATATTATTCAAATATGATTTAGATGGGAAAAAGGGCGCAGATAACAACTTTCATAATAATAGGCATAGTTATCTTGCTGGCAATGGCTGTGTTTCTCATTGCAAGGTCAAGGCTTGCTGGCCAGCAGCCGCTGACAATTTCTCCTGAAGTCGAGCCGATTTACCATTTTGTGACAAGCTGCGCAGACCAGCTGGCGACAGAGGCTATCCAAAAAGTAGGGGTTACGGGCGGATATGTTGATATTCCTGCAGAAATAAAATACAACCCTGCGAGTTATGTCTCGATTTCGCCGATTGCAAATGTAAAGATGCCGTACTGGTATTACGACGGTGTTTTGAATATTCCATCTATTGAATTCATTGAGTCGCAGATTTCTGACCATGTAAAAAATGGGATGCCTGCCTGTCTCAGAAACTTCACTGACTTTGAAAACCAGTTCGTAATCAAGCAGGGCGAATTAAGCGTGGTGACAACAGCTGCTGAGCAGGATGTTCTTGTGAAGGTTACGCTTCCGCTGGATATAAAGATGAAAAGCGGGGTTTCGACGTACAAGCTCAATGATTTTATAACAGATGTTCCAATCAGGCTCAAGATGGCGTATGACCTTGCGGTGCAGATAATGAACAAGGAAAATTCAGACGCGTTCCTCGAGGAAAAGACACTGGACCTAATCATGATGTCGCCGCAGTGGCCTGTGGGCGTTGCTGTGCCGACAACTGAAATGGAATTCAGCTGCGTGCCAAAGATATGGCCTCTCGCGAACGTGACTGCGAGAATAAAGGAACTTGTGAGGAATAACCTCCCGAGAATCAAGGTTGACAAGACAGATTACATTCCTATTGAAGATATCTACACATACCAGAAAGCCCATTATATCTGGCCTGTGACAGACACGAAATATGACATGAAGGTTAGCTTCACCTACGACGACAATCTTGGCATGGAGCTTCACGCCAGGCCGAGCAACGGCGCTTACCTGACATCAAATCCGATTAAAGGGCAGGGAGTGCTTAACTGGATCTGCATGCATATCTGGCATTTCACCTATGACATAAACTATCCTGTGATTGTCGCAATAAGGGATGACGCAACCGGCGGCCACAAGGGATTCACATTCGCGTATCCGCTGCAGGTCTCTATTGACCACAACCAGGCGAGCAGGACAATAACCTCAACCTCATCGCTTTTGCTTCCTGAGGCGCCGCTTGCGAAGCAGTTCTGCGACGAAAGAAAAGTAAATTACATGACAGTCCAAACCATAAATGATGTTACAGGCGATGATGTGCCTGACATAAATCTGACATTCACCTGCCTGAGATTTATGTGCGACATGGGCAAATCTGAATGGAAGAGCGGCGGTGCAATCGCAGGAATTTACGAGCAGTTCCCCTACTGCATCAACGGAATTTTGAGGGGAAAGGGCAGCGGCTTCCTGGACGCGGAGCAATTCGTCTCCACAAATGTCCCTGAAGCATTTGACACACTAAGGCTTACGCCGGTGAAGTTGATAAAGAACGTAACTGTTGTTAAGTATGTCCCTCCGTCGCCTACGGCAAGGCCGATAACAAGGGAGACAGCAATGGTGCAGGTGACTGACCCGAAATCAAATTTCACAAGCATGTTTATTTATCCTGAAACTGCCAATGAAACTAGCGAGCTTCCGCCTTTCCAGCTGCTTGCTGACAAGGATGTGACCTATGATGTGAGCATATTCATGACAGACCAGGATAAATTAGTCGGCGGATACAAGGGGAACTGGACAGTTGCCTGGGATGACCTCAAGTACGCTGATTCAATAGAGTTCAGCCTCGTCGAATTCCTGAGAACAGCGACAGACGAGGAAATCGCGACAAGCTACATGAATATTGAGAACCTTTCTGTGCAGGTTCCGAAGCCGAAGCTGAAGGAGGCGCTGCCATGAGAGACAAGATTGCGCTAATCCTTTGCGCGCTGATGGTACTTCTTCCTCTGGCAGATGCGCTTGAAATATCAGGTGTTGCATTCACAGATGTGACAGAAAGGTCTGCGAAACTGAAATTCAACACAAACGAATCAACACTGGCGGACATCTGGTGGGGAACAAATGTGTCCCATCTGAATAATGTAAAAACAACTTCAGAGCTGAGCAAGAATTACTCCATTGATTTCACTGATTTGAAAAATTTAACAACTTACTATGCTTCAATAGATGTTAAGACAGCTGGGAAATCTGCTACAGCGAACAACTCAGGAAAATACTATTCATTCAAAACACTTGCAGCTGACACCATTCCGCCTTACATCAATGTAAGCCTGCCGAAATGGTGGAACCAGCTGCGGATTGATGTTTACGGCAATGTCGAGCCTGACTCGGAAGTTATCGCCTATCTCAACGGCGAGCTAAACAGAAGGGAAGTGACTGATTCAGGCTATTTCATTTTCCCTGATGTTCCTCTTGAAAAGGGGAAGGCAAACGAGATAAAGCTGGTTGCAACAGACCACGCAGGGAACAAGAATGAGAAGGATTTCAACATCAGCGTCGATGTTGTGAGGCCTGTGCTCAACATAAATGTATCGGACTCCTATGACAAAAATCCTGCGCAGATAAAAGGAAATGTCAGCAAGCAGGTCACGCTTGAAGTTTATAATAATAATTCACTAATCTCGACAAGCACTGTTTCCGGCTCATTCACGACATCTGTCAAGCTCACAGAAGGGCTTAATGATTTGGAGTTTGTCGCAAGAGACAAGGCAAACAACACAGATTCCGCTCCCGCGGTTGTTTATCTGGACACGCTGCCTCCGACAATAACAGACATAAGCCCGGCTACAGGCTCTGAATATTATGAAGGAAGGGAGACGCTGACAATAACCGGAAAGACGAAGCCATTGATAACTGTAAAGATTTACTATGGAAGCGCGCCGGAAGCTGTCAAGACAACAAAGTCTGATGCAAACGGCACATTCGAGTTCAAGGGCGTTGACCTGAGCGAATACTTCAAGGCAGGGACTTGGATTGGGATGCCTTCTGCAACACCAGAAGAGCTTCAGAGGGAGCTGGCGGGAAACGCGCCAACTCCTGAAAGAACTGTGCCGCTAAAACTGGTTGCGACTGACAGGGCTGGCCTGAAAGGCGAGCTCTCTATCAATTACAGATTAATAACATGCTACTACGGCGGAGACTGGAACATACTGGATATGCCTGAATACCAGAGCCCTGCGCTTCTCAGCGTAGACAGGCTCGAGTCAGGAACAGAGCTTGCATCATTTGTCCTGAAACTCAGCTATCAGGGGCTTGGAAAAAACGCAGCTGTCTCAACAATCAGCATCGACAAAACAAGCCTGTGCAATTCACAAGGCGTAAAAAATGACCCGAAATACAATGTCTCGTGCAAAATACTCAGCATGGCGAGCCTGACAGCAATACCTAATCCAGACTATACAATGTGGTATATTAGGCTTGACAACCTGAGAATGACAGCGGCTAACCAGACATCTGAAACATTTTCAGCCAAATGGTGGAAATCATTCGGCAAGGATCTTGAACTGCCGCTGAAGGTTACTGTGACATACACAGAGAATGGGCAGTATAACATAACAAAAATTTCAAAGCAGCAGGTGAAGTGCATGCCTATTGCCTACCAGATTGATGAATCAAAGCTCGACCCGAGAAAAACCATACTTCCTGAAGCGCTACTTGATTTATCCATAAGCGGAATGAACAAGACAATCGAATTCATCAATACGATAGAGCCGACATTCAAGAATATTGTCACCATCAGCGGAGCACTCTGCATGATTGCGTGGGGAGCGAAAGTTGTATCTGCTGTTGCAAGAAGAATAATCTGCTTCTGGGGTTACATGAGTGACAAAGCTTCAACAAAGAATAATAGCCAGAAATGCCCTTCACTGCATGACCAGGATTTCCTGCCAAACACAGCAAGTGACGGTACAGGACTTGACCAAAGATGCCCCAACTGCTACAGTGCGTGGAATTGGGAAGCAAAAACATACACAGCATATAGAACTGTGTGCGACAGATTCCTTGGGCATTCTTCACCAGCAGGGTCAACAGCCGACAAAACAACTGATGTGCTGACAACCCTTGAACAGAAATCATTGGTGTGCAACAATGCGCAGACAACAGGGATTGCTGTTCAAAGAGCATCTGGCACTGATTGTCATGACTGTGGTAATAGCATAGAGCACTGCTACAAATACAAAGATAATTATTACAAGTCAGACAACCAGCCGCCACAAGATTCCGGACCTAACAAAGGTCTTTATAGGCTTGTGAAGTGTGCAAGTGGTTTAATCGCAACAGCCAAGGACAGTGAACTTTATGTAACGCTTGACTCAAGCGAAAGAGCGTTCCTTGCAAACGGAAACAATCTTTTGATTACTGGAGTTGGTTGCTCAGCATTCTGCAAAAACAAGGGATGGGAAAAAGGAGTGGAAGTTGATCCAACAATTTATGCACCTCAAACTGGAAATGTTAATCAAACAACAAATGTACAAATCAATGACATCAATGATAAAAATAATAACTGGTATATTTATCAGTCCGCTCCTGGCGGATTCAAGCCCACAACTCCTGAAAAATTGTGCAAATGTTCAAGCAGTGAGCAAAGATCTTTGACAAATGCTGAGCTTAATAATAAAGACATTGGAAAAGACTGCAGTGAAGTTCCTGATCAATGCAAAGGATGGGACTACCGCTATTCACAAACAGGCTATTTCACTTATAATAAATTAAGGTATTATGCAGGCAGAGATCAGTGGGCTTGCTTTGGGCAGAATCCTTGGATATCTGACAAAATAACATTGGATCCGACATATTTTGTTGATTCATTCCAGTGCCTATACATAACAGGAATCTACAACAGGATGAGGCTCATAAAAAGTGTTTTTGAGGGCATGTCGAAATGCTTTGCACAGATAAAAGTAACAGGCAAGGGAAACGCAGGCGTGTGCAGGGAGCTTTTCAGCCAGTACCTGTGCAATTTCTTTTCTGACATTATTTCCAGCTTCGTCAACAACTGCAGCCCGCTGTCTGGCACACTCGGTGATAATGTTGCACTTCAGTATATCACAGGCACATTGAAGGTTGGTATTTCAGGAGCTTTCCAGGAGATGTCTTCTTTCGGCTCAGAGTACAGCAACACAGCTGTAAATAACTTCCTGCAGGGCGGGGAAGGCGCTGTTGCAAAAAAAGTCTGCCTTGGCGCGCTGACAGGCGACTGGGGCATAAGCTTCCAGGACGTAATCGACGCCGGCTACAATGTTCCTCTGAAAACATCAGCAGGAGCATTCCCAGCTGACAGGACATTCCTGACTTACAATCCCCAGACATTCAATAGCGTTTACAATTACAATGTTGCGTGGATGCTTGCGCCTGGCTGCGACATTCAAAGCTACAGGATTGATTTGTCATGCATAACAAGAAAGGAAATGCTCGGTCCAGGCGGTGCAAGCCAGTCATTCAGCCTGAACAACGGAATACAGTGCCAGCTGGCAAGTGACAGTAAGAATCCGAAAGGATGTGACTGCCTTGATAGGCCGAATATACTTACTGAGCAGACAGTCAATCTTGCCCAGGGCGGACAGCTTGCGGCGAACCAGTTCGTGACAGACAACAAGAACGCAAACTTCGAAAGCAAATATAGGTTTGACCACGTCAAAATTACGCTGGTTATAAAAGACCAGCAGCAGGCAGCGAAATGTTTCCCTGAAGCAAACAGGCAGGGCAACGTAGCTGTATTTTATTCACCAATAAAAGACAGGACAACGCAGGACATTGCCGACTGCAGGTTTGACCAGTCAACGGGCGAGTTTAATTGCGGCGTAAGCAACAGCTGGTGGGGAAGCAGAGGAGCTGCTGAAATCGAGTCGTTCACGCCGCAACCAAATACTGCATTTTACCCTGGCGACCCAATAACAGCAACTGCAAGAATCTGGAACTCTGGCGGAGACAAGTGCTTCTATGGCAGGGTTGTCAATGACAAGGGACAGGCTGTGAGCAAAGGAGTAGACGGCTGGAGCTGGAAGCCTGTGAGCGGCGACAACATTGCGACTGACTACACGCTGTCTCTTCTTACCAACGTGTCGCAGCCAAGCGCTGCTTCGTCAGGAGAGATGAGCGTAACATCAAACCCAGCAGGCGCAACGCTGATTGTCACTCAGATTGCACAGCTGACACAGGCGCAGAAAGTTATTGTGGTGTACAGACCTACAGCTGCGTGCAGTGGACAAGCAACTACAGGTGCATGTGGAACTTCATCTGCCTGGGCGCTTAATATTAGTGAAACAGAAGATAGAAATAAGGGTGCAC
>CAWJRI010000016.1:0-77527 GCA_963845175.1 uncultured archaeon | reverse complement strand
TGCACTCGGCATGCCTGTTGAGCGGTTATTATATCCGAGCCCATCGGAGTGATAAAAATTGCTGACGATGCCGTTTGCGAACAGGAAGCCGCAGTTCTTTGCATCATTTGTGCTAATTTCAAGAATCTGTTTTTTCACCCTGCCTATTCTCCTATTAGTTGAGTGGTGGTCAATGAGTGATTCAAGAATTGACTTATAGTTTCCTTTCATACCTACAGAATTTGCAATCACATTTATGGTGCCCCCTCTCAGCGGCACAATGCAGGGCAGTTCTTCTTTGCCATAAATCTTATCAAAACTTGTCAGCGCTTTCTGGCTTGTGCCATCGCCGCCATCGATGCAAAGGTAGCGTGTGTTTGATTTCCTGCACTCTTCGGCAATAATATCTACCTCTTCATGGTCTGATGTTTTTTTGATTGTTGCGTATCCCCTGACAATGCGCTCAAGCTTCTTGTCTTTGTTCTTGTCTGCAAGGTTCTGCTTAGAATTAGGGTTATGGATAACAACTATGTCTCTGTAAGCTTTTGTGTTCATAAAAAAAAGAAATGAAGAGAGATATATAAACTTTATTTTTAGGGCATTAATTACAATAATGAAAAAATTAAATAAAATCTACTCAAAAAACTCCTCATGCAGCGCAATCAATGCGTTCTTCCCGTCCTTGCCGTCAACAACATAGTTCATGCATATCTCCTCCAGCGGCTGGGACTGCACTTCTATGTTGACGCTTGTATCTGCAAGCGCCCTTGTCGCCATTGCAGAAGTGCCTATGTAGTGCTGCATCCCCTCGCCGACAATGCTGAGCCACGTCCTGTTTTCCTTCGCCTGCACCTGGTACTTTTTCCGCCTAAGCGCTCCGATTGCCTCTTCAAGCTTCCCGTTGTTTTCAGGTATTACTGTAATCGAAGCCATCGAGTCTGCGATGCAGCCGATTGAAATTTTATATTGTGCAAATACACCAAAGACTTCTGCTGCAAAGCCTGCCTTGCCGACCATTGTAGAATTGTATATCTTCAGAACAGTACTATCTTCAACAAATGATATGCCCTTTATCGAGTCGTCTGATTTTTCCTCTATTCTTGTCCCTTTGCAGTTCGGATTGAAAGTGTTTCTCACAACCAGCGGAATCCCCCTTTCTTTCAGCGGAGCTATTGAGTCGGGATGGAGCTTGACTTTGTTGTAAGCCAACTCTTCAGCTTCCCTGTAGGACAGCAGCTTGATTGTCTTTCCCTTGGGGATGTTTGCTGTCAGTATCCCGTCAACGTCTGTGTAATTATACACAGCATCTGCGTTTATCGCTGCGCCAATTATCGCTGCGTCAAGGTCTGTTCCGCCCCTGCTGAAAACAGTCATCCTTCCGTTCTTATCCTTGTGTGCGTATCCGGCAACAACAATCACCTGCTGCTTCAGATTTCCCAGATGGGCTTTTATTTTATCATAGGTGCCTGGCAGGATTTTCGCGTTGTTGAAATCAGAGTCAGTCACCATCCCAATATCCCAGGTGTCAAGTGCAATAGCGTCAATCCCCATTGCCCTGTACTGGGCTGCAACCATCTCCTTTGACATTCTTTCACCAAATGACTTCATCAGCGCAAGATGCTGTTCCTTGTTCCTGAGAGGCTTCTCAATCCTTCTTTCAATCTCTTTCAGATAAGAGTGCAAAATTCTTTCACTAAGCTTCAAGTCAGACATTATCTTATCATGCCTTTTGAAAAGCCATTCGTATTGGGAGTTGCAGCCTTCATTATTGTATGCCAGATTTGCAAGATTTTCCAGCGCATCTGTAACCTTTGTATTATTATGCTTATCCTTCCCAACAGCAGAAACAACATGAATCAGCCCCGGCCTTGATTTTCCCAGGTGGCTTATTCCAATTTTGCAGCTCTGCCTTATCGCATCTGCGTTTCCCAAACTTGTTCCGCCTGATTTTATGACATCCATTTTTACCTCTGTGAATTTTATAGCCCTATCTCATCCCTGTTATCAAGCAGAGAAGAAGGGTTTGAAGCATTACTGCTTCTTAGTTGTGCATGTAGACTTGCAATCCGGAAATCTTTCGGAAAAATTTAAGATTAACATTGTGATAATTATAATGTTATAGCTACTATTTAAATTTTTCTGAGCGCAAGATTAAAATAGAACAAAAATAATTTTATCTGTTTATGTGCACAACCTTTGCAGGCGGGAATCCGTTGAATTGCGTTGATGATGCAATTGTATATGCGCCGATATTTTCTGCATACACCAAATCCCCTATCTCAAGGGGAGGCAGCCTGTCCATGTCAGAAATTTTGTCAAGCGCGTCGCATGTCGGACCAAATGTTGCGCACAGCTCCTTTTTACCTTTTATGAACGCATTAAGCGGATACACGCAATGGTCAAAAAGCACACCTGAAAAAGTGTGATAGACACCATCATTCAGGTAATAGCAGGGTTTTCCGTTCCTTACTGCTTTTCCTATTACCTTTGCAACAAGGATTGCAGCTGTTGCAACCATGAACCTACCGGGCTCTGCAAGAATATCAACGTCATCGCCGAACTGCCTCTTCAGCTCTTTGTTCAGCAAACGCGCAAGCACGCTAAATCTTTTTGAGTCTTTGTTATACCTGACTGGAAAACCGCCTCCTATGTCCAGCTGTTTCCTTTTTTGGCCAGATTTTTCAGCCCCTATCTTATATCCCCTTGAGTCAGCCTCTTCAAAAATCTTTTTAGAAATCTCCAGCGCCTGCACATAGTTTTCAAAATTATTGCACTGGCTACCGACGTGAAAGCTCAGTCCCTCAACATTAAGCTTCTGCTCAAGCGCGCTTGCTACAAGATTGACTGCTTCAGAAGGGGCTGCTCCGAATTTGGATGACAGATCAACCTGGGAGCCGGTGTTTGACACACTTATCCTCAGCATAAGTCCTGCGTTAGGCGCATATCTCTTGATTTTTTTCAGCTCTTCTGGATTGTCAAACGTGACCAGCGGCTTGTACTTGTTAAGCTTCCTTAATGTGCCTTCGGGTTTTATAGTGTTTGCGTAGATTATCTTATCCCAGATGAAATCCTGCCTCTCCTTGTCTGGCATGTCCTTGATCAGCCTGTAAACCCGCATGAATTCAGGGTACGATGCAACATCAAAGCTTGACCCCATTTCATAAAATGATTTTACAATCTCCGGGTCTGAATTTGCCTTTACAGCAAAATAAGGCTGAACCCTTGGAAGGCTTTCCCTGAATGTCCTGAAATTCTGCCTTAGCTTCTCGTGGTCCACAATAAAGACAGGCCTTGAATCAGGCTTAAGTATTCCGTGCTCCACTGCGATTTGTTCAAGCTTTTTCTTTTCTTTCTTGTTCATTTTAGTCACATCGGCACTAAAAAGTTCCTGAACTGACAGATATCTGTCGGGTCGTCGCGGTTGTTAGGATTCTCCTTGAAATGAACTCTCCTGTTCTTCAGCGGAGTCCAGTCAGATGCCTGCGATACAAATTTTCCAAGATACGGCTTTGAAATCTCCAAGACATAATCATGTGGAAGATCGTCCGGAAGGCAGAGCCCCTTTCTTGGATTTTCAATCATCCACTTGACAGCTGACACCACACCAAGCGCAACCTGGATTGTGGTTGCATTCTGCCCACGCACGAGTCTTCTTGCTTCGTTGATGTCAAGGATGCTGCCTGTCCACCAAGAATTATAAACATGACCCATTAGAAGCGCTCCGAGAATATCTTCCCCACTTACTATCTCATCATTCATTATCCTTAATTTTGGCTGCAGTTCATAGTTTCTTGCCCTTAGCTCGTGCAATGAAGCTATTGTATCGTCGCAGGGCATGTATGCATAATGAACAGTCGGCCTGTAGAGTGTATTGCCTCCTTTATCATTAACAGTGAGTTTGTCTGAGATTCCAAATGCCTCGCCGTGCCTTATTACCATGCCAACAATGTCATAGTCAGGCACCCACGACCTTACCAACATATTTATTCCCATCTGCGGAAGGAAAATCTGGTTTTTCGGCCCGTACTGGGGCACAATTGCATTTGGCGGAAGCTCTCTCTCATGCGTTCCCCAGCCCATCTCAGCAGGAGCTGTGCCTTCTTCCCTCAGCCCTTCAATGCTCCAGGTTCCTACAAACTCATCAACTTCTTTTGGCTTGCTGGAAATCTGGGTGTCGCGCTCGCTGCAGTGTATTACTTTTACTCCAAGAGTCATTGCAAGCCTTGCAAAATCATTTATCTTTGCGTAATGACTTATTTTTTCATTAATCTCAGAAGAATAAATTTTTTCATCAAGTGATTTATGGCTAATGTCCAGAAGCCCCTGTTTTGTGAAATGCGAGATAAGCCCGGGATTTGCGCCGTGGTCAACTACTGCAGTAGGCGCATCTTCCCATTCTTTTGTCATGTCGCGAAGCTCCATCTGCCTGAAATAAAGCGATTTTTCATAGGGAGTTTTTGTGAAGATTTCTCCGGCAGAATCCCACTGCTCCACAGATGTGTTGACATACAAAACATTGTGGTTATGGCACCAGCCGATGATGTCATTTGCGCCGATGTTCCACGCAAGGTCTATGAGAACACTGCCTTCGTCAAGGTGCTGTGACAGGATGCTGTCAAGACTTTCCTGGGTAACTTTCTGCTGGTAGAATTTGACTCCACTATCTGTGAGCTCCTTCATTGCCTGATGTTTATCTTCAAAGTCAATGACAGTAACATTCCGCGGGTCAACATCTATGTGCTTCAGAAGTATTGGCAGAGTGCACTGTGATACAGAGCCGTAGCCGATAACCAGAATTTTCTTGCCAAAGCTTATGCCCATCATAACCCCCAATTTGTCCTATTCAATTTTTGATTATCAACTCATATATAAATATTTTGAAATTATTTCTTTTAAAGTGGCAAATATCTTCAGAAAGTTTAGTCTATGTCTAACGCCCGCATTATCTTGTCAAGTTTTCTATTTATCTTATCCAGCTCATCAGAAGATGATCCTGATTTAGGCTCTGAACGATTATTATATCTGTCCCTGGATGCAAAGTTCCTGGATTCATTGCCTGACTCAGAAGGACCTGTTTGTGCAAAGCAGCTCCTGCAATAGACTGGCCTGTTGCCTGTTGGCTTAAATGGAATCTCGCAGCTCTTACCGCATTTGGCGCAGATTGCACTAGTCATTTCAAGTTCAGAATTTCTTCTTGGTCTGCTAAAATCTCCTCTGTCAGACCTTCTTTCTGGCCTGCCTGGGCTATTTGATCTGCCGAAGTCTCTTTTGCCAAAACTTTTTGGTTTATTGAATTGTCTCATGTTTCACTCGCTTTAACTATTTTTTATAAAATTAAGAATTAAGGCCTGTTTATAAATGTGAGCCAAGAAGAAGTATATGAATTATTGCAATAAGTGATGATTTAATTACATACCTTAATAAAACGGATGTTTATTCCTTAATAAAGAAACTAAAATGTCATTTAAAAATTTAAACCTGATAGAACCGCTTGAAAGGGCAGTTGCCAAACAAGGATATATTGAGCCAACGCCAATACAGTCAAAAGCGATTCCTGAGCTCTTGAAAGGGAGAGACTTAATAGGTATAGCCCAGACAGGAACAGGCAAAACCGCTGCATTTGTATTGCCTATACTTCAAAGGATGACTGAAAAATATCCTCGAATTGTTCGCACGCTCATACTTGCGCCAACCCGAGAACTTGCAGCACAAATTGGTGAAAGTTTTTCTGCATATGGCAAGTTTCTTAATTTTAAGCACGCGGTTATTTTTGGGGGCGTTGGCCAAGGACCGCAGGTTAATGCTCTATCCAAGGGTGTTGATATTGTTGTTGCAACGCCCGGCAGATTGCTTGATTTGATGAATCAATGCATAATAAGTTTAAAAGATATTGAATTTTTTGTTTTAGACGAAGCTGATAAAATGCTTGACATGGGATTTATCAATGATATTAGAAAAATAATATCAAAATTGCCCCAAAGACGTCAATCACTTTTTTTCTCAGCAACAATGTCTAATCAGATAAATGATCTTGCTGGAAAACTTCTTAAAAATCCAGTTCATGTTGAGGCTGCAGTGCAAGCAACCCCTGTTGAAAGTGTAAAACAATGCGTGTTTTTTGTAGATTCCGATGCCAAGGAAAAACTGTTATTGGACCTTCTTAGGCAAGAGCATCTTACCCGTGTTTTAGTGTTTACCCGCACAAAACATCGTGCAAATAAGGTTGCATCATATCTAAGCCACAATGGTATCTGTGTGGATGCAATTCATGGCAATAAATCACAAAATGCGCGAACACAGGCGCTTCGTGATTTTAAATCAGGAAGAATAAAAGTGCTGGTTGCTACAGACATTGCTGCACGCGGGATTGATATAGACTGTATTTCTCATGTCATAAATTTTGAACTCCCAAATGAGCCTGAAAGTTACATCCACAGAATAGGCAGGACTGCGCGGGCGGGAGCAGAAGGCACGGCATATTCTTTTTGTGCGGCGGATGAAAGAAATTTTCTTCATGCCATTGAAAAGTTGATTAGACAAAAGATTGAGGTTATGCCGCATGCATATCATTCAGAATATGCAAAAAATGCTGTCGGCGCAGCTGCTAGCCCTGCACCAAAAAAACAATTTTATAGAAATTTCAAATCCAAATCTGGGCATAAGCCTCATTCAAGAAGATAAACTTATGAACAAATCACAATATATTGATCCAAAAAATTGTGCAAGTTGCGGCCTATGCTGCAAATCGTTTCAGATAGGTTATTCTAAAAAGTCAGATGAAGCGTTATTGTCGGAAGTTGAACGATTCAAACTTCTCGATACAGATTTGATTCAAGTGCATGAAGATGCAAAAGGTTTCTGGGTAGAATTCAAAATCAATTGCAAGCACTTAAAGACAAATAAACAAGGATATTATTGCGGGATTTATAATCAAAACAGACCTGAATTATGCAAACAGTACCCGCATAAGAATGCAATTGATTGCCCTCATAAGATTAACAAATAAATAGCCCCGGGCGGACTCGAACCGCCGTCTCCAGGTCCAGAGCCTGACATGATTGCCGCTACACTACGGGGCTGTATATTAAGTACGCTTAAAATACTAATATTTAAATATAACCATATATAGCAAGGTTTCAGGGGTGTTCTGGGAGGGAGTTAAAATGAGTTTGACATACTATACAATTTTGGGAGATATGGGAGAATTGTGGAAAAGAAGCAAAGTCAAGAATATGCTGGGCTATGTGCCTGATGAGTATTTTGCGCTGGAAAACGGAATGCTGACCACATTCAGCGAATTTGACACCACGCAGGCGCTTACAGACAAACTAGTTTTAAGACTCGCAGCAAAATCAAAAATGAGAGCAGCCATATTTGTAAGTGATGGCTACAAAGACAAGCTTGCTGAGCTTGGAAAAATAAATGGAATTAACGATGTAGTCAGCAGGGAGACATTTAATTTAAAAGCGCCAAAGAATTTCGAAGGCCATCCTTTTGGTTATTTTGAACTGCTTTTAGCAACTGCTTATGATTCAATTATGGAGGGAGTATGCAGGAGATAATTGCCCAAGGCGCAGAAGCAGTAATCTATTCAGACGGAATGACTGTAGTTAAGCACCGCTTCGAGAAAACATACAGGCATCCTGAGATAGATGCGGAGCTGAGGAAGTGCAGGACAAGGCGCGAGGCAAAGGTGATTGAAAAGCTTTCTGAAATTGGATTTCCTGGACCGAAGCTGATAAGCATGGATGACAAAAATATGAAGATTTCAATGAGCCATGTCAAAGGAAGTCTGGTGAAGGAAGTTCTGCATACAAACCACAGGAAACTAAGCAGGGAAATCGGAAGAAAGGTTGCAAAACTGCATGCTAACAACATTATTCACGGCGACTTGACAACATCAAACATTATTCTTGGCAATGAAATTCA
Organism: uncultured archaeon; assembly: GCA_963845175.1. Lineage (GTDB taxonomy): Archaea > Nanobdellota > Nanobdellia > Woesearchaeales > CAIVOO01 > CAIMOB01. Next base: position 69,619 of record CAWJRI010000016.1, on the reverse strand, counting down.
TTTCATAGATTTCGGGCTGAGCTTTTTCTCTGAAAAGGAAGAAGACAAGGCAGTTGATTTGCATCTTCTGAAACAAGCATTGGAATCAAAGCACTATAAGATTTTTGAGGAGTGCTTTAATGAGGCGATTGAAGGATACAAAGAATCCTATCCAGATGCGCAAAGAATTCTTAAGAGACTGGAGATTGTCGAAAGCAGGGGAAGGAATAAGAAGAAATAATAACATTTAAAAACTCATTCTGTTTATTAAATGTTAAAGAGGTGATATGATGGCAAAAAAAGTAAATGTATTATCTAAAATAAAGAAAAGTGCTGAAGCGCTTTGGGGCAGGCATAAGGAAGAGGTACTTGGTCTTCTTGCAAACTTTGCAGAGGCTGAATTAAAGGACCTTGCTTTCAAGCTGAAGGACCTGCCAAGAATAAGGAAGGCAATAAGAAGAAAAATCTGGGCAATGAAGCTCTGCCTTGTTGGCGGAATTGCGCTTGTGCTTGGAGTTGCTGCACTGCTTAATTCGCTGTACAATCCGTTATTCCCAGGCTTCTGGCTGATTGTGCTTGGCCTTGTCTTGATGATAATCGGCAAAATAGTCAAAGCAGTCTGATTTTTATTTTTTTATTTTTTTAACAATATAATTTTTGAGAGGTCCAAGCCAGAAATCGACCATATTTGATTTTTTAATACCTCTCTTGGTTTATAGACTCCTTTTTCTGCGCCAATGCAACTCATGTTCCATTCGCCAATGCCGCTGCTTTCTAATAAATAATCAGAATTTACAAAATAACTGATATCAGGCACTGGGCTTCGATCCACTCTTACGTAAGTAAAGCCAGGAATCATAAGCTCTTTGCACTTGATAATAAAAAAACAATTAGGCCCTAAAAAACGATTATCTGCGCTGCTTCCATAATTTGTTTTTAAATAATCTTCCAAATTGCCATGGGTCTTGTAAGAATATGGTTTGAAATCATCAAAATTAGCCATATGAAAAAGTAGCCCGCGCATTTTAATAAATTTATCTGTAAGAAAATCAACAAGATTTATAAAGAGCCAAAACCAATAATATATCATGCAGCCGGTAAAGGGAGCAGCAGACTGGTATCCTGATGACAAGCAGATCCAGCAGATGATTTTCAATAGATTAAAGGCTGTTGCAGAGAGCTATGGCTACAAGGAGATTGAAACTCCTGCGTTCGAGACATTGGAGCTGCTTGAAACAAAGCAGGGTGAAGAAATAAGAAGCCAGATTTTTGTCCTTGAGAAAAAGGGCAATGAACAGCTTGGGCTGAGGCCTGACCTGACTGTGCCTGCAACAAGGCTGTTTGTGCAGAAGCAGCGGGAGCTGGCAAAGCCAGTCAAATGGTATTATGCTGATAAGCTCTGGCGGTATGAAGCTCCGCAGAAAGGAAGGCTGAGGGAATTCTATCAGTTTGGTGTTGAGCTATTTGGCACAGACAAGCCAGAGGCAGACGCTGAAATCGTTAATCTTATGATTGATGCATTAAAATCAGTCGGACTGACTGAGAAGGATTTTGTTATAAAAATCAACAACAGGAAATTACTGCAGGGGCTGCTCGACTTCATTCCCGCAGACAAATTGGAAACTGTTTTTAGGGCAATTGACAAGAGTGACAAGCTTTCGGTTGAGGAGCTGGAAAAGGAATTCACAATGATGGACATCAATTTCAGAAAAATAAATGAGATTATAATGATTGAAAAATTAGAAGAGCTTGAGAAACTGAGGATGAACAAGCTTGCAAAGGAAGGGTTAGATGAATTGAAGGCTGTTTTCAATCTTGTTCCAAAGGAATTCGTGAAGCTCGACCTTTCAACAGCAAGAGGGTTGTCGTATTACACTGGAAATGTTTTTGAGGCATTTGACAGGGAAGGAAAGTTCAGGTCAATTGCAGGCGGAGGAAGATATGACAATCTTGTTGAGCAGTATGGCGGTGAGAAAACACCTGCAACAGGATTTGCAATAGGCTATGCAACATTAAGCTTGCTTCTACAGGAGAGGAAAAAGATGCCCAAGCCTGACAAAGGCGTTGATTTCTTCATCGCAGTAATCAATGATGAAGTGAGGGAAAAAGCATTAAAAATCTGCAGCGAACTGAGAAAAAGATATTCTGTTGACATTGATTTGATGAGGAGGCCGCTTTCAAAACAACTTAATTATGCCAATTCTATAAATGCAAAGAAGGTAATTATTGTCGGGCCTGACGAGCTGAAGAAAGGCAATGTAAAAATCAAGAACATGGAGTCAGGCAAGGAAGAGATTATGAAGATAGATAAGATCTAAAGTTGTTTTTTATAATTTTCTTCGCCACATTTTGTTGGGTATTCCCTATTAAGGCAGGCAAGGCATAATCTTTCTCTCGTAAGAATCAGCGAATTAGTAAGCCCTTCAATTGTCTGGTACTTCAATGTTGTCGCGCCTATGTCCTGCGCCAGATAGAATTCAGCATCATCTACTGACTTGTATTTGGCAGCTGCGAGTTCTTTTATTGTCGGAAAATCTATTCCATAAAAGCAGGGGGCTATTATTGGAGGGCAGGTCAATCTCATATGAACCTCTTTTGCGCCTCCTTCATTTTTTAAATACTCCACTAACTCTCTGCTTGTGTCACCTCTGACAAGACTATCATCAACTAACATTACTTTTTTGTTATGCAAAATATCTTTCACAAGTCTGAACTTATCTTTTATCTTTTTTCTATCCTTTTCTATAAAAATTCTTCCTACATATTCATTTTTAATTATTGCCCCTTCTCTATATGGCAGTTCAAGTTCATTTGCATATGCTTCAGCAGATGTCTTTGAAGTCTGGGGAACAGGCACGACAATGAATTCTTTATCTTTTTTGAAGTTTTCTTTCAATGGCTCAATTTTTGCAAGCGCTGTGCCAAGATTTGTTCTCATTCCATATATTGAGCCTTCACTGAAAACCGATGACACATCAGAGAAATAAACCCTTTCGAACATACATTCTGCGGTTTTCTCCGCTTTTGCATACCTTTCAACTGAAAATTTGTTGTCTTGGAACATAACTACCTGCCCCGGTTCCACAAAGTTTATTTCTTTTATTCCAATCTTAGTCAGCGCCACGCTTTCAGATGCTGCAGCGAAAAGGTCGTCATTTTCTCCATAGCACAACGGCTTGAATCCTAATGGGTCTCTTATGACTGCCAAATCGCCATTCCCGTTCAAAAAAACTATGTTATACGCGCCGTCAAATTCGGGGTAAACCTGTTTTAACACCTGCAGGAAATTAGGTTTGCATTTCTTCTCGTTGGGCTTTCTTTCAAGCTTATCTTCTTCCTCTGCAATCATTATTGCAAACAAATGCTGAAGAATTTCTGTATCTGTATTTGTCTTGAATGTGTAGCTTCTTTCTTCCTCCAGCTGTTTTCGTAATGCACTATAATTTGCAAGATTTCCATTGAATGCCAGCGCAAACTCTTTCCATAATTTTCCATGAGCACGGTAAAATGGCTGCGCTTCTTCCAGAATTTTAGAATAATCATCTCCAACATTTACTGTTGCGTACCTGTTATGACCTATGCCCACAGTGCTTGCATATTTCCTGAGTAAATCCAACTTTTCTTCCTTGTTTGTAACCTTAAAAACTGTATTAACAAGCCCCACGCCTGTATGGGGGAATTTGAAAAGCCCTGAGCCATTTGGATTGAGTGTTGTAAAGCCAGCGCTGAGCTGCCCCCTGTTCTGCAGCACGAGAAGCATCCTATAAATAGGCTCAACAACCCCTCCAAGCGAATATTCAGCAAGCGGCTTTTTCAGCCTTGCTGCAACAATTCCGCAACTCTCTTTTGCCTCATCCATAAACACCTACAAATTTTAAAATAAAAATTAGTTAATAAGCATATCTGTAATATAAAATATAAATTGATTTATCTATTATTTATAAACTTCTCAAACAAACCCCTTTTTCAGAGAAAAAGGTGTTAGGGCGGGAAAAAGCTATTAGACAAGTGTCATAATAGTTAAGCGCGTAACCGCGCGTGTTCTAAGAACTTAAAAATCTCTCAATCCGCTCCAATGCTATGTTTATTTCGTCTATGGAGGCTGCATAGGAGCACCTTATAAATCCCTCCCCGCTTCTTCCGAATGCGTTGCCAGGCACAGTCGCAACTTTCTCTTTTTTTAAAAGCTCCTCGCAGAACATCTCAGATGAAAGCCCTGTTGACTTGATTGAAGGGAACGCATAGAAAGCTCCTTTTGGCGTGAAGCAGTTCAATCCGATTTTGTTTAATCCCTTCACAATCAGCTTTCTCCTCTGATCATATTCCTCCTTCATCTTCAGCATTTCCTCATTTCCATTTCTCAGCGCTTCAATCGCAGCCATCTGCCCTATAATTGGCGCGCAGAGCATTGAGTACTGGTGGATTTTTGTCATCAGGCTTATTGTTTCCTCTGGCCCGGCTGCATATCCAATCCTGAAGCCTGTCATTGCATATGCCTTTGAAAAGCCATGTAGGAAAATCATTCTTTTCCTCATCTCCTCAGAGCTTGCAAATGAAGTATGGCTGCCGTCATAAGTCAGTTCAGAGTAAATCTCGTCTGAAATAAGCCAGATTTTGTTCTGGAGAATTGTGTTTGCAATCTCATTCATGCGCTTTTTTGACAGTGTTGCGCCTGTTGGGTTGTTCGGATAATTCAATATAATTGCCTTTGTTTTCCTTGTTATTGCCTCTTCAATGTCCTCTGCCCTAAGCTCGAACTCATCCTCCTCTTTTGTGTCTATTACAACTGGCTTTGCATTGCACAAATAGCTCAACGGCTTGTAGCTGACATAGCAGGGCTCCGGAATTATTACTTCATCGTTTGGATTAAGCAAAGTTCTTAATGCTAAATCAAATGCCTCGCTGACTCCGACAGTCACAAGAATGTTGTTCGAATCATAAGGTGCATTGAAAGTTTCTGCAGCATACTTTGCTATTTCTTCCCTCAGCTCCTTCATTCCCTTATTTGATGTGTATGAAGTATGCCCTTTCTCCAATGCATAGATTGAGCCTTCCCTTATGTGCCAGGGTGTTATAAAATCAGGCTCGCCTACGCCGAGTGAGATGACATCGTCCATTTCGCTGACCATGTCAAAGAATTTCCTTATCCCTGACGGCGGAATTGCCTTAACTTTCTCGTTCATGGTGTTATCTGCAGCCTTCTTGTCCTGTCCTGCTCAAAGAATTCTATCCCGTCTTCCTTGTATTTCTTAAGGAGAAAGTGAGTTGTTGTACTCTGCACCCTTTCGATTGTCGCGAGCTTCTGCGAGACAAATGCAGAGACTTCCTGAAGATTCTTTCCTTCGGCAATTGCGAGCAAATCATATGTGCCTGACAATAAAAACAGGCTCTTGACCTCTGGGAATTTCGCGATTCTTTCGGAAACAGAGTCAAAGCCGGTGCCCCGCTCGGGAATAACTTTTATTTCAATCAGCGCAGTTACATTGCCGTTTTCAACTTTCTGCGGATTGACCATTGCCTTATACTTGACAATTACATTGTCATCTTCAAAACCCTTGATTGCTCTCCTGACTTCGCTTTCATCCATGTCAAGCATTGCAGCTATCTGCGCAGCTGAAATCCTTGCATCCCTTGTCATAAAGTCCAGAATCTTTTGTCTCTTGTCCATGGAGATTGCTAAAGTGAGTTAATATTTAAGCTTTATTGAGGCATATTCGTCACAAACTTGGTACGAAAATCTTCTGGAAAACTATATAAAACAGCTTGTAAACTAATAAATCTAGGTGGTTAATTTGAAAAAAATAAAAGTTGGCGTGCTGGGGGCAACAGGGGCTGTCGGACAGAGATTTGTTGATTTGCTTAAAGACCATCCTTTGTTTGAATTGGCTGAACTAGCTGCTTCTGAAAGATCTGCTGGCAAGACATATGAAGAAGCAGTTGCTGCCAAAGGCGGTTGGATTGTTTCTGGCGACATTCCTGAAAAATTCAGAAGCAAAAAAGTCAAGAAAGTTATGACTGATAGTTATGATTGTAAAATTATTTTTTCTGCGCTTGACGCAGATATTGCAAGAGACTATGAATTAGTTTGTGCAAGAAGCGGAGCAGTTGTTTGTTCAAACACAAAGACATTCAGGTGGGGTGGAACAGAGAAAGATGTCAAAGAATTTGGCGACTGCGTCCCGCTTGTTATCCCTGAAATAAATGGCTATCATACAAGTGTTCTGTCTCATCAAAGGATAAAGTGGGATTTGAGAGAAGGGGCAATAGTCACAAATCCCAACTGCACGACAATTGGGCTGGCGCTGACGCTCAAGCCACTGCTTGATTTCGGAATGAAATCCGTTGATGTTGTGACATTCCAAGCATTGTCAGGCGCAGGCTACCCGGGAGTTTCGGCATTGGACATAATCGACAATGTTATCCCTTACATTAAAGACGAAGAATGGAAGGTTGAAAACGAGCCACTGAAGATTTTAGGAAGGTACATATGCGACAAATTTGAGCGCGCAGAAATAAAAATAGGCGCACAATGCAACAGGGTCGCGCACAAAGATGGGCATCTTGAATGTGTGACAGTGAGGTTCGATAACAAAATAAAGCTGGAAGACGTGATTCATGCGTTTGAAAGCTTCAATCCGCTGAAAAAGCTTGAACTGCCTTCATCACCTGAAAAACCAATAATTTATACGCCAAAGATAGACAGGCCGCAGATAAGATATGACTTGATGGCAGGAAACGGTATGTCTGTGACTGTCGGAACACTCAAGCACGGAAAGGACGAAAAAGAGATAAAATACAGGCTGGTGTCGCACAATACAATAAGGGGAGCCGCAGGAGCATCGATTCTGAATGCTGAATACATGATTATGAATAATATGATTTAAGGTGATGAAAAATGAATGACTTAGAAGCGCTTGCAAACATGGAGTATCCTGGAAGATTGCTAATTATCGGAAAGGATGTTTCAGGAGAAAGCAAGTTTGCTGTTTACGCAATAACGGTAAGGTCTCCTCCTAACCAGGCAAGAAAATTTGAGCTGCGATACGGAAGAATACTAGTGATGCCGACAAATGAAGAGGAGCTGAAGAAAGGAGATGCTGATCTGCTTTTTTATCCTGCAATGATTTTAAATAAAGATTCTATAATACTCAGTAATGGGAAACAAACTGACACAATTGACATGCACCCTTGGCACGAGTTTACTCCATTACAAATTCTTGAAGGCTCCCTTTCTGCATGGTCTTACGAAGCTGATCCGCCGCATTTCACTCCAAGGATAGCTGCCTATGTCGGGCTTGATAGCAAAAAAGATGCAATTGGAATAATAAAAAGAGAAGAAATTTTGAATGGAGGTGCAATCAGTCAAAGACAATTTTTTGAATTTGAGCTTGCTCCTGGAAAAGGAAAGCTGATTTCAACGTATTCAGGCAAAAACCAGAATCCGCTTCCTTCATTCGAAGGCGAACCGCTTGATGTCAAATTAGAAGGAAATACTCCAAAGGACATTGCAGAAGCAGTTTACGGCGCGCTAAACCCTGATTTCAGGGTTGCTGTTGCCTGCGCCTTTATCAACGGCAAGGAGATAGTGCATCACATAATTAACAGGCACGGGCTGGAGAAGTGAAAAAATGACTGAACTAACATACAAGAAAGCAGGGGTTGACGACACTTTAGCTAATATTTGCAGTGCAATAATGGCAAAGGCGTGCCAGCAAACATACAAAAACAGAAAAGGCAGGATTGGAGAGATTGTAGTTCTGGAAGAAGAGGGGTTGCACAGGATTGTCACAATAAGCCTTGGTCCATACAGGTTAATGCTGAATTCAGACGGCATTGGCACAAAAATTGAAATTGCTGAAAGGGCAGAAAATCATAGAACAATGGGTTTTGACCTTTTTGCGATGCTTGCAGATGATTCTGTCAGGTTTGGTGCAGAACCAATTGCTGGGGCAGATACATTAGGATTTAAAAAACTAAGCAAGGAAGTTATTGAACAGCTTGCCATAGGAATGGTCGAAGCTGCAAAAGAAGCTGGCATAGCCATTGTTAGCGGAGAAATTGCCCAGCTTGGCCGAAGAATTGGCGGGTATACTGAAAACGCATACAATTGGGAAGGAACAGTGCTTTCTATTCTCGGAGAGGGGAAAGAAATTACTGGAAAATACATCAAGCCACAGGATCACATAATCGCGTTAGCAGAATACAGTTTTAGGTCAAATGGTTATTCGTTAATAAGGGATGCATTAGAAAAAAAGTTTGGAGATGAGTGGCATAAAAAAGAACCAGTTTTGGTGTCTCAAATATTGGCGCATTCGACAATTTATGCTAAAAAAATTCTTCAACTACATGGAGGATTTGGCGAAGAGCCTTATGTCAGGCTGAATGGTGTAGCGCACATAACAGGAGGCGGAATCCCAGAAAAGCTTGGAAGGGTGCTTGGGCCTAAAAACTTGGGAGCAGAGTTGACTGATTTGATAGAACCTACTGAAATAATGAAACAAATACAAGAATTGGGAGGCACTTCTGACGAAGAGGTATACAAAACATGGAACATGGGCAATGGAATGTTGATTGTTGTTTCAAAAAAAGAAGCTGAAAAAACTCTTAATAAGCTTCACAGTATGGGAACTTATGCGCAGATAGTTGGTCATGTGACAGAAAAGCCAGGCATAAGAATCAATAGCAAAGGATATTTCAGTGAAGGTAAGATGCTGGAGTTCAAATAAAATGCACAGGATTGAAGTCATCATAAAGAAAGAATTCAATGACGCCAGAGGAGATAGCATAAAAAAAGATGTAAAGGAAGATTTGGGGATAGATGTTGGGAGAGTCAGGGTTGTTGATGTTTACTCGACAAACGCAGAGTTCTCTGGAGAGGAATTGGAAAGGATTGCGCAGGGGCCTTTGACAGACAAGATAGTCCAAAAATGCCTGATTGACAAAGAATTTCCTGCAGACCTTATCCTTGAAATCGGCTACAAGCCCGGCGTGACAGACAATGTCGGCGCAACTGCAAAGGAGGCTGTTGAGGATTTGCTTGGGAAAAAGCTTTCGGAAGAGGAAAAGTTTTTCACTTCAAAAAAATTATTGATTTCCGGGCGTTTGAATTGCAATGAAATTTGTAAAATAGGGGATTATTTAAGCAACTCAATAATAGAAAGATGGCTGGTAAATCAACCGCTTGATCTTCCTATTGCAAGGCTTACAGGAGGGGATGTGGATGAAATCAACCTTGATGTGCCTGACGAAGAGCTGGCAAAAATAAGCAATAGCAGGACTCTTGCATTGAATCTTCAGGAGATGAAAGCAATAAAAGCATATTTCTCAAAGCCTAAGGTTGTTGAAGAAAGGAAAAAGTTTGGCCTCTCAGCAAACCCGACAGATGTTGAGCTTGAGTCAATTGCGCAGACATGGAGCGAGCACTGCAAGCATAAGATTTTTAATGCAAAAATAAATTATGAAGGAAAGACAATTGACAGCCTGCTGAAAACAAGAATATTCGCTGCAACAAACGAAATAAGGCAAAAGCTTGGCAAAAATGATTTCTGTGTGTCTGTATTCACAGACAACGCAGGCGTCATCGGATTTGATAAAGACAACAATCTTGTTTTCAAGGTCGAGACTCATAATTCGCCGTCAGCTGCAGATCCTTACGGAGGGTCAATCACAGGAATTGTCGGCGTCAACAGGGATCCGGGTGGGACAGGGCGCGGCGCGAAGCTGATAGCAAACACAAATGTCCTGTGCTTCGGACCGCCTGAAACGCCTGAAGAAAATGTGCCAAAAGGAGTGCTCCGCCCGAAAAGGATTTTCAAGGGAGTTGAGAAAGGCATTGAGCATGGCGGGAACAAGAGCGGGATTCCGACCGTGAACGGCACAGTTGTTTTTGACGACTGCTATATTGCAAGACCGCTTGTTTACTGCGGAACACTTGGTATAATGCCAAAAGAAATAAATGGCGAGCCTTCTGAAGAAAAGAGGATAGACCCCGGCGATTACATTGTAATGGTCGGCGGAAGAATCGGCAAGGACGGCATTCATGGCGCAACACAGTCATCAATAAGCCACATGGACACTATAAGTGCGCAGCACGTCCAGATAGGCGCGCCGATTGTGCAGAAAAAGATGCTGGACATGCTTCTGGTTGCCCGCGATTTGGGGCTTTACACAGCAATAACAGACAACGGCGCAGGTGGGTTAAGCTCTTCTGTCGGTGAAATCGCACAGCTTTCCAACGGCTTTGAGATGGATATTTTAAAAGCGCCTCTGAAATATGATGGGCTTGACCCTTGGGAGATTTTGGTCAGCGAGGCGCAGGAAAGGATGACAATTGCAGTTCCCAAAGACAAGATTGATATATTCATGAAACTTTCTGAAAGGCACGGCGTTGAATCAACTGTCTTGGGAAGTTTTAATGATTCTGGAAAATTCCATGTAAAATACGGCGAAAGGACAGTTGCGTATGTTAACATGGACTTTTTGCACGACGAAGTTCCGCAGATGGAGCTGGAGGCAGAGTGGAAAAGGCCTGTTTTTGATGAGCCGGAGCTTCCTGCTGCTGACGACTATACAGGAACCCTGATGAAAATTCTGGCTGACTTGAATATCTGCAGCAAGGAATGGGTTGTAAGGCAGTATGACCATGAGGTGCAGGGGAACACAATAATAAAGCCGCTTGTTGGGTCAGGCAATTGCGGGCCAAGTGACGCTGCTGTTATCAAGCCTGTTCCATTGTCAAAAAAAGGGCTGGCAGTGAGCAACGGAATAAATCCGAGATACATGAAGATTGACACCTATCGCGGGACAGCCTGCGCAATTGATGAGGCAATAAGGCAGATAATTTCAGTAGGGGGCTCTCTTGATAAGATTGCCCTGCTTGATAACTTCTGCTGGCCAAGCCCGATTCATGATGAGAAAAAGAATCCTGATGGAAAATTCAAGCTTGCGCAGCTTGTAAGGGCAGCAGAAGCCTGCCACAACTATTCTCTATCATTTATGACTCCGTTCATTTCAGGAAAAGACAGCATGTCATCTGACAAAACAGTTGAAGGGAAAAAATATTCAATTATACCGACAATCCTGATTTCAGCAATCGGAATCATGGATGACTACAGAAAAGCAATCACAATGGACGTTAAGCGCCCAGACGACTTGGTTTATGTTGTAGGAAAAACAAAAAAAGAGCTTGGCGGCTCTGTTTATTTCAAAATAAATAATGCCGTGGGAAATTCTGTTCCAAGGGTTGATGTTGTAAAGGCAAAAGGGATTTACGAATCACTGCCAAAGGCAGTTGAAAAAGAGCTTATTGCTTCGTGCCACGACTGCAGCGATGGCGGACTTGCTGTTGCGCTTGCTGAAAGCGCTTTTGCAGGCAGTTTAGGAATGGATATTGATTTGAGCAAGGTTCCAACAAATGCTGCACGCGATGATTACATACTGTTCTCAGAATCCCAAAGCAGGTTTGTGGTGACAATCGACCCTAAGAATAAGAAAGAGTTTGAAAAGCTGATGCAGGGAACTGATTTTGCATGCATTGGAGAAGTCACATATTCAGACAATTTTGTCGTAAAAGGTCTGAACGGCAGGAATGTGATTGAAACTGATATTCGCAAACTAAAGGAAGCGTGGCAAAGCACTTTAAAATGGTAAAAGCACTTGTATTGACAGGGTATGGAATAAACTGCGATTACGAGACAAAGCTGGCGTTTGAGTTGGCAGGCGCAGAGGCGAAAAGGGTCCACATAAATGACATAATCGCCGGCGAAGAAAAGATTTCAGACTACAAAATAATCGCGTTTCCAGGCGGATTCTCATACGGGGATGATTTGGGCTCTGGAATGGTTTTGGCTAATAAAATCAAAAATGCAAGGGTTAATGGTGAAGGGTTGGAAAATCAGATAAAAAAATTCATAGATGATGGCAATCTAATTATAGGGATATGCAACGGCTTACAGGCGCTGGTGAAGCTTGGGCTTCTGCCTGCAATTGGCAATAAATATTTTGAACAGCAGGCAAGCCTGACATTCAATGACTCAGGAAAGTTCGAGGACAGGTGGGTGGATTTAAAAGTTCATGAAAACTGCATTTGGACAAAGAATATAGAGTATATTTCTTTGCCTGTCAGGCACGGCGAGGGAAAGTTTGTCGCTTCTGAAGATATCATTAAAAAACTTTTTGACAAGAATCTTGTGGCCTGCCAGTATATTGATAAAGAAAATATGCCAACGATGAAATATCCTGACAACCCTAATGGCTCTTACGAAGCAATTGCAGCCATTTGCGACGAAACAGGAAGGATTTTCGGGCTGATGCCCCATCCGGAGGCATTTTTGTTTATTGAAAACCATCCGCAATGGACGTCTATTAAAGATGAACGCAACAGGCAAGGAAAGAAAACAGCCAAGGAAGGAGACGGCCTGCAGATATTCAGGAATGCTGTTGACTGTTTCAAATGAGGCGGTGAAAATCAGGAGATTTTCAGCCCCGTCAAAATTAAAATTTTGAGGTGATGAAAAAATGAAAGTCTTAATATTAGGTTCAGGGGAGGGAGCATGCGCTTGCCTGGAAAATCGGGCAAAGCACTGAGGTTGAAGAGGTTTACTGCGCGCCTGGAAATGCGGGCACTGCAAAGATTGCTGAAAATATTCATGTATTAAACATAAGTGATTTTGGCTCCATTGCTGATTTTGTTGAACAAAACAAAGTTGGCCTTACTGTTGTTGGGCCAGAGGCGCCGTTGGTTGACGGCTTAGTTGATTACTTTGAAAAACGCAACCTTGCAATCGTGGGGCCGAAAAAAGATGCAGCTGTTCTTGAAGGAAGCAAGGTTTTCACAAAGGGATTTTTGAAAAGATACAGCATTCCAACTGCAAATTTTAATGCCACAGACAACCCAGAGGATGCCAGGAGGTTTTGCAGCGAGCATTTTGACAAAGGCGTTGTTGTAAAGGCGGACGGGCTTGCTGCTGGAAAAGGTGTTGTTGTCTGTTCAACGCTGGAAGAGGCAATAACTGCTGTTGATGATATCATGGTTAAAAAGATTTTTGGCGACGCAGGAAATCATGTTATTATTGAGCAAAGGCTTTATGGCGAAGAAGCTTCTTTTATCGCGCTCAGTGACGGGAGGTATATCCTGCCACTGGCGTCATCGCAAGACCACAAGCGCGTCTTTGACAATGACCAGGGGAAGAACACAGGCGGAATGGGTGCTTACTCGCCTGCGCCAGTCATCAAGGATTTGGAGCAGGAGATTATTGATACAATAATGTACCCGGCAATCAATGGTATGCGCTCTGAAGGAATGCCTTACAAGGGAGTGCTTTATGCAGGAATAATGGTTGATGGCAAAAGACCTTATGTTCTGGAATTCAACTGCAGGATGGGCGACCCTGAAACACAGCCAATAGTCATGAGGATGAAATCAGACATTGTGCCTTACTTAAAGGCTGTTGTTGAAGGCAATTTAGCAGAGATTGTCAAGGAAAACCCAGTCAAATGGGATGAAAGAGCAGCTGTCTGTGTTGTTATGGCATCCAAAGGCTATCCAGATAATTATGCAAAAGGTAAGGAAATTTTTGGGCTGAATGATGTCGAGAAAATGTCAGGTGTTGTTGTGTTTCACGCGGGAACAAAAATAGATAATGATAAAATTATAACTTCTGGCGGAAGGGTGCTGGGAGTTACTGCTTTGGGCGGCACAATAAATGATGCCCAAGCCAGAGCATACGAAGCTGTCAAGAAAATCAGCTGGGATGGTGTCCATTACAGAACTGATATTGGCAGCAAGGCGTTAGAAGCGAGGTGAAAAATGGTAAACATACTTATTGGTTTGGGAAGCCCGTCTGATTTGAAGCTGTCGGAAAGGTTGGACGCACTTATGGCAACCAAACCTACTGATGCTGATATTTATGTTGGAATTGCTTCTGCGCATAGGACTCCGGAAAAGGTTGAGGAGTTTGCACGAACCAAGTTAGGAGGTCTTCCTTGGGATGTAATTATCGCAGGTGCTGGGCTGACTAATGCGCTGGTAAGTGATTACGTCAGAATGGCAGATTTGGGAACAATTGTAATTGGGCTTCCAATTTCTGACAAGGCAACAGACGGGTTATCTTCGTTATTATCCTCAAGCGAGCTTCCGCCAGGCTACCCTGTCGGATGCGTCAGGATTAACTGCATTGAAGATGCTTTAATGCTTGGTTATATTGCTGCTAAGAAAAAATATGATGGCGCAATTGTCTGCTACAGCCTGGACTCAACCACTTTTGGTGAAAAAATTTCAAGCGAGCTTAAAAAGTTAGGAGTAAATAATGAAGCTGTGAAACATGGAAGCAAGCTTGACAAGCCAAATCAGTTAATCATTTCCGCGATGGGTCCTATTATATTAGATGAAGAGCTTGTTATTTCTGGTTATCCGCACAGCATTTCCGCGCATTCAAAAACAGAGGTATTAGCATATGTGGAGGCAATACAGGATAATAGAGATCACAACACATTAAACGTTGGAATCTTAAACCCGACAAATGTGGCGATTTACGCCGCAAAGATAATCGGAAGAAAAAATCTGGAGATTTTGGAAAACATTAAGAATGAATTGGTTAAAGGAAGACAGAAATATGAAGGTCACAAACAACTTCACATGCTGAAGGATTTAAATGACTTGAAAAAACTAATAGAGGTGAAATAAGATGGGAAGTACAAAAGACATTAAGATTTTAAAACCAGTTGAACTTAGAAAAATGGGGTGGGGACTTTTCGGTTTCTCAGATAGGTATTCTGTTTTTGACTGGGGCGAGATGCCAGACCACATAAAAAACAAGGGAGCTGCACTCTGCATGATGTCAGCTTATTTCTTTGAAGAGCTTAAAAAGATGGGCATTGAAAGTTCATATGCAGGACTGAAAATAGGTGATGATGAAAAAAGGTATTTTGTGAATAAGCAATTTTTAAACCCGTCGAATGAAATGTGGGTAAAATTTGTGATGAAGCCGGAGCTGCCTGCAAGAAGGGTGAAAGAAATAACTGAAATGGATAAGAAAGAGTATATTGGAATTGCACCAATAAAAAATGATGAAAAAATTGAGGAATATGTTCTATATGACTATTCTGTTTACCAGCAAAGCCCAAGAAATATCCTTATTCCATTGGAAGTTATGTACAGGAACACGCTTCCAAAGGGAAGCTCTGTATTTGATAGGCTAAATAAAGGAACTCTGACATATCAGGATTTGGGCCTCGACCACATGCCTGTCGAAGGTGAAAAGCTTCCTCAGCCGTATTTTGATGTTAGCACGAAGATTGAAGACGGCGACCGCTACATGAAATGGAATGAGGCGCAAAGGCTTTCGGGGCTCGATAATGAGGAATTGGAAAGGATAAAAGCGCTGCTTAACAAGGGCAACAAGCTAATTACAGAAACAATGGCTCCGCTGGGCATAAACAATGATGACGGAAAGTTTGAGTTCGGAATATCACCCTATAGAACATACAGAAGGGAGTTTATGTTTGTTGACGTTCTCGGAACGCCTGACGAATGCAGGTTTACCATGGATGGTGTGCAGATGAGCAAGGAAGTGGCAAGGCAGTGGTACAGGAACAATCAGCCAGAATGGGTAAAGGAAGTTGAGGAGAAAAAAGGAGCAGAAGGCTGGAAAGGGAAGATGGTAAACAAGCCGAAGCATCTGCCTGCAGAATTTCTGGCGATAATAAGCGACATTTACACGTCAATGGCAAACGCAGTCATTGGAAGGAATATTTTCGACGCCCCGCCGATTGATAAAGTAAGAAAGTCACTGGAAGCTTATGTGAGGTGAAAGAAATGGACCCGCTCTGGACAAGATACCCAAGCAAGGATATGCTAAAGATTTGGAGTGAAGAGACAAAATTTTCTAATTGGAGAAAGGTCTGGTTTGCTGTTGCAAAAATACAAAAAAACCTTGGAATGAATTATTCTGACGAACAAATAGCTGACCTTGAAAAATATATTTACAACTTGAATTTAGAGCGAGCAAATGAAATAGAAAAAAAGACAAGGCATGATGTTATGTCGCACATACGCGCCTACGGGGAGCAGGCAGAATCAGCAAAAGGAATAATTCATGCAGGACTGACAAGTTGTGATGTTACAGACAATGCTGAATTAATGCAGATAAGAGATGCCCTTGATTTGATTATACCAAAGGTTGCCAATGCAATTGATTTGACTGCAAAAGACGCAGAAATACACAAGGATCTGATGCTTCTTGGCTACACTCATTACCAGCCTGCACAGCCACCGACACTGGGAAAAAGAATTTCAATGTGGGGTTATCAGTTTTTGATGGCTCTTCAGGATTTGGAATATAGAAGAGAAAATTTTAAGGGAAGAGGGGTTAAAGGGGCCACTGGAACTATGGCAGACACAATAACTCTGCTTGGAAGCAAGGAAAAGGCTGTTGAATTGGACAAATTAGTTGCTAAGGAGCTTGGATTTAAGGAGACGTTTCCAATAACCGGCCAGACATATCCAAAGCTTTTTGTTTACCAAATGGTATCGACGCTTGCTCAAATAGCCATTTCAGCTGAAAAAGCAGCCATAGACATCAGGCTGATGCAGCACGACAAGGAAGTTGAAGAGCCGTTTGGCAAAGACCAGGTGGGCTCTTCTGCAATGCCTTATAAAAGAAACCCGATGACATCTGAAAGGATTTGCTCGCTTGGGCGTTATTCAAGGGGGCTGATCGCTTCATCAGCAGAGACAGCTGCAGTTCAATGGCTTGAACGCAGTTTAGACAATTCCGCGATTGAAAGACTGATAATACCTGATGCTTTTTTGAGTGCTGATGCTATTCTTGAAGTTTATTTAAGAGTAATGGACGGTCTTGTTGTAAACCATAAGATTATAGAGCAGAACTTAATGCGGGAGCTTCCATTTATGGCAATTAATACTATTTTAATGGAAGCTGTTAAGAAAGGAGGGGATAGGAATTACCTGCACGGCAGGCTTAAGCAATATGCAATGGAAGCAGGGGACGCTATCAAGCAAGGAAAATCAAATAATCTGCTTCAAAAAATCGAGGATGACAAAGAGATCCCCCTAAATGCAAAAGAAGTTGAAACGGTTCTTAAGAATTCAGATGAATTCATCGGAAGGTCAGTTGAACAAGTGGACGACTTCCTGAAATTAGTTGAGCCGATCAGAAATAAATATGCACATTATTTGGGAATGAAATCAGAATCAAAAGTTTAAAACAAAAATAAAAAATTGCTGCCGTTTCAACGACAGCAAGAACAACTCGATTTTTTCTTTATTGTTTTTTTCTTCTTAGCCATGTAATCACCTTATTTCTTCTTCTTCTTTGCCATTAAAAATTCACCTCGTAGATTTTTTCAAATAGATGGTAAGAATTCATCTGTGGGGGTTCGTAAATCATCACAAATTAAAGATAAAGGAAAAGGAGTTTATAAATTTTCTCTTTTTAAGGCTTGTGAACCAGTCATTCCGTTGTCAATCACAACCCTTGCGATGTTTTTTATCGACGCTGACATGTCCTTGAATTTTTCTGTGAGGATGACAAGGTTGTCTGCCTCATGCATGTCCATCTCTCTGTGCTTCTCAAGGTGCTCAAGCAGGTCATTGCATTTCTGTACTCTGGAAGTATTATTCAATTCCACATCAAAAGCGATATTCTTGTCTTTGGAGTAGTAAGCTTTCATTATGTTAAGATAAGTTGCGCAAAGCTCTCCAAGAATGCAGTCAATGTATTTATTTGGCCTGTTTTCAAGCTTCACCTCATTCAGCCTTTTTGCCATCCTTTTCAGCTGGTCGCCTATTTTTTCAAGTCTTAATGCGATTTCCCAGTCAAAAACAAGCTCAATCGAGTTGGTTTCAAGCATCCTTCTTATGGTTGGGTCTTCGAGCGCAGCTGTCATGACCCTTCTTACAAGATAGTAAAGCCTGTTTATGTCCATGTCTCTCTGATAAAAACTTTTAAGAAGATTGCCCATTTTGCTGTGTGTGCCTGCAATCAGATCGTCAAACATGGATCTTATGATGATGTCTATCCTTCTTATGAGGGTTTTGATTGAAACCTCTTTTATGTTTATGAGGTCCTTGACAACTATTTTTGTCTGGGTCTGCTCCATTATCTCTAGGCCTGCCAAATCCCTCAGAATCCCCTTTATCTGCTGCATATCCTCATCTTTTGCGTTCCTTATCTCTATTATATCATAATTATTGAGGTAGCTTGCCACTATCTCTGCCTTTATTCTGTCAATTGATTTGTTTGAGACATCTATCTGAGTCTCCTTTGTCTGCTTTTTGTTTTCTGTGCTTGGAGAAATGATAAGGCCATCTGACTTTTCACTCAGATATATTGGAGAGCCTTTTTCAAGCTTGTTTTTTTTGACCCATGCTTTGGGAATAGAAATAACATAAGATGAACTTCCAAAACTAATAAGCTTCCTTGATTCCAATTTAACCCCCAATGTATATACAATATATAGAATAACTTATTATATAAATCTTTCTATATTTATATAATAGAACACGAATAATTTCCGAAAAAGAGGTGGTTAAAATGAGAATTGTGCGCATATTCCAGAAAGAAGTAATCGAGAATCATTATACAGATGAAGAACTGCTTTCTGGCGAAGAGACAGATTTCATAAACAAGTGGAAGGAAGCTGAGGAATAAAGTCTTCCCTTTTTACTTCTTCTGCTATAAAATATTCTTTTGCGTCTGCTCCGAAACAATTAATGTCCTCCACAAACTTTTGCCTTTCTTTTAGGTTCTTAAAAATATATTGCCACAAATTCAGAAAAATCCTGAAACATTTATAAATAAAACATGAAACCTGAATAATGAGTTTGATGAAATAAAATGGGTGCTTGAAAAAAAATCGTGAGGTGAAAATTTGTTTTTCAGAAAAAAGAGCAAGATAGAAGGCGTGTACGCCAATGAACTGCGAAAAAGAGACAGGGAGATTGCTGACTTGATGAAAAAGAATGAGCTTCTGCTAAAAACTGCGCTGAAGCAATCAAATTATGTAAACGAATGGAAGGAATATGCGCAGAAGCTTGAGAAGCAAGTAAGGCGGCTTGAAGAGGAAATCAAGACGCTGAAGAGGGCAAAAGCTTAATAAATAGTGGCTCCTAGAAATAATATATGGATGAGTTTAAAAAAGAGATAGTCAGGCTTGTCAGCAAGAAATATTCTATATCAGATTCCATGCTGGAGATACCTCCTGACCAAAAGCTTGGCGACTTTGCGCTGCCCTGCTTTGGGCTTGCAAAAGAGGCAAAAAAAGACCCAAAAAAGATTGCTGAAGAAATTGCAGAAGAAGTGAAAGAGTCTGAGCTGATTAAGGAAGTGAAGGCAGTTGGCCCTTATGTAAATTTTTTCGTGAAAAAAGAAAAGCTTTCTGAGCTTGTCCTGCCAAATGTTGTCAAGCTGAAGAACGACTACGGCAAATCGCTGATAGGCAAGGACAAGACAATTATGGTTGAATTTTCCGGCCCAAACACAAACAAGCCGCAGCATCTCGGGCACATAAGGAACAACCTAATTGGGATGAGCTTCTCAAACATTCTTGAATTTGCTGGGCATAAAGTTACAAGAGTTAATTGGGTGAATGACAGGGGCATTCATATCTGCAAGTCTATGCTCGCATACAAGAAATGGGGTAATGACAAGGAGCCTGATATAAAGCCTGACCATTTTGTAGGATACTTCTATGTTTTGTATAACACAAAAGAGCAGAATGACCCTAAACTTGAAAACGAAGCAAAGGAGATGCTCAAAAAATGGGAGGAAGGCGACAAGGAGACGCTTGCTTTGTGGAGAAAGATGAACAACTGGGTCTACAAGGGATTTAATGACACTTATGAAAAACTGGGAATAAGATTTGACAATACATATTATGAATCTGAGGTTTATGAAAAAGGCAAGAAAAGGGTTATAGATGGCCTTGAGAAAGGAATTTTCAAGAAAACAGATGACGGCGCAATCTATGCTCCGCTTCAGGACTTTAACCTGCCTGACAAGATACTGATGAGGTCAGACGGGACATCGCTTTACATTGTTTCTGACATTGAGCTTGCAAAAATAAGATTTGACGAATACAAAATGGACAAACTTTTCTATATTGTCGGCTCAGAGCAGAATGCGTATTTCCAGCAACTTTTCAAGATTTTTGACCTGCTTGGCTACGAGTTTGCAAACAAATGCTTCCACATGAGTTATGGCATGGTTTATCTTCCTGAAGGTGAGATGAAATCAAGGGAGGGGAATGTTGTTGATGCAGATGATTTGATGAATGAGGTTATCGGGCTTTCAAGAGAGGATTTGAAAAAAAGATATGAGGGGCTGAGCGACGCTGAAATTGAAAAAAGGGCAAAGACAATCGGGCTTGGCGCATTGAAATTTTTCATGCTGAAGCACGACCATCTGAAAGACATGAATTACAACCCAAAGGAATCGATATCATTTGAGGGCGAAACAGGTCCTTATGTGCAGTATGCCTACGCGAGAATCACATCAATGATAAATAAATTCGGAAAAATAATTGACAAGGCGGATTTTTCCCTGCTGAAGGCGGAGGAAGAGAAAAAACTAGTGAAACTGATTGCTGATTTTCCAGAGGCGGTTGAGGAAAGCGCAAGGAACCAGAGGCCAGAGGTTGTTGCAAGATACCTTCTTGACCTGAGCCATGCGTTCAATGAGTTTTATCAGGCGTGCCAGGTGCTTGCTGAGGACGAGGAACTGAAGAAGGCAAGGATTCTTCTGATTAATTGTGTCAGGCAGGTCTTGAAGAACGGGCTTGGGCTGCTTGGAATTGAATGTCTGGATGAGATGTGAAATGAAAATTCTTAAAATTCCATATTCAGCAGGCTGTCTGGGAAAAAATATTGGCACAGAGAAGGCGCCTGACGCGATTCTTGCAGAGCTGAACAATCTGTTTGCGAATGAAAGCAAAAGAAGCAGGTTTGTTGAAGCTGAGAATGTTGAAGTCGACAATTCAAACGTAAGCATTTCACAGGAAAAAATAAGAAAGGCTGTGAAAGAAGGAATTGTGCTTGGCGGAGATCATTCAATAACATACTCCGCTTTCAGGGGCTCTGGCTGCGATGGATTATTAAGTTTAGATGCGCACGCTGACTGCATGGAAGGAACAGATGCAGTGACTCATGAGGATTTTGTCAGGAAGCTCGCTGATGAAGGCGCAAAAGTTATTCTTGCGGGCATTCGTGATTTGCACAAACAGGAGCTTGATTTTATCCAAGAGAAAAAAATACTGCATTTTACTATGAAAGATATTTTTGAGCTTGGCGTAAAGGAATTCTGTGATGCTGTAATGGAAAACTGCAGGCAGTTCAAGTCGTTGTATGTCTCGATTGACATTGATGTTGCTGATCCTGCATTTGCGCCAGGCACGGGGTATACAGTTGCAGGCGGGTTGAGCTCAAGGGAATTGATTTATCTTGTGCAGAGGCTGAAGCTTCTGAAGAATCTGAAGGTTGTTGATATTGTTGAAGTCAATCCAAAAAAAGACAGGGATAATCTTACTGTAAAATTGGCTGCTAAGATTGTGAATGAATTATTCTAATTTATTTCAATATTGAAAATAATTCTGATGGCAAAAATTTATAAACAAGGCAACTAAAAGCAAGTATATGGGACGCGTAAAAACCACAAAGATAAAGCGTGCGACACAAGAGATTTTTGGGAAGCACAGGGATGAAGTTAGCACTGACTTTAGTGAAAACAAGGAAAAACTAAAGCAAATGGCTGGGTTTCAGTCAAAGAAAATCCGAAACATTGTCGCAGGTTACTTGACTAGACTAGCGAAAACAAAAGAGAAGATTTAGGAACGGGGGGATTTAAATGGCGGACAACGACAATTCTATGTTTATTGGTGGAAAGCCCTTCATGAACTATGTCACGGGAGTTGTGATGCAGTTCACGACAAAAGGAGCAAGTGAAGTGATTATAAAGGCCAGAGGAAAATTCATCAACAGGGCAGTGGATGTTGCAGAGGTTGTAAGGAAGAGATTCATGGCTGATCAGGTTGATGTGAAGGACATAGTGATTGACTCGGAAGGCTTCAAGAACAAGGAAGGAAGAGATGTCAGGGTTTCCACGATTGAAGTGACGCTTAAGAAGAAATAGGTTTTATTTTTCTCTATTTTTAATTTATCCTGGCTAAATCTCTCAAAACTTTTGCAGGATTTCTTGCTTTTACAACGCCAGAAGCAACTAGTACTCCTTTTGCACCGAGCTTCAACGCAATCTTCACATCCTCTCCTGTATGCACACCTGCACCGCAAAGAACATGAACAACTGATTTCTTGACTGCATCGGAAATCAGGCTTGGCCTTGCGGTTGATACAGAAATCTTTCCGCCAATCAGCTCAGGCGGCTCAATTGCAATGAAATCTGGCTTTAATCTTGAAAGCCTGCCCGCTTCATCTGCTGTTTTCACGCAGACAATTGTTTTCAGCTTTATTTTCTTGCATCTCTGCACAAGCTTCTTCAGAACATCAAACCTCAGCCGATGCTCAGAATGATTCAGCAAAGTTCCTTTTGCGCCCTCTGCCTTCACATCTTCAGGAAGAATGAAGCCGGTGAATTGCCCGTAGTCAACCAAATCAACGTGCTGGGCGAAAACAGGAATCTTGATTTTTTTTGCAAGACAAAGGTCAGCTGCCTGCACGCAGATTATTGCATTCTTGAATCTGCTGCAGATTTTTGCAAGCTTTAAGGCATTTTTGCCTGTCGCCTCTTTGTATGTCTTGAAGTTGACAACCACCAATGGTTTCATAATAAGAACTTTTGTTTTATAGTTTAAAAAACTTTTCTTTTTTAATTGCAAGCCCGATGACTGCAACAGCAAACGCTGCCAGCGAAGTTGCTATGGCAGTCAGGAACCATCTAACGCTGAAATCATAGAAAAAATCTTCTGAATAGATTGTGGTCAGCGCGCCGGGCGGAAGCATCCAGTAGTTGTTGTGGAAAAGAAGCTTGTGGAACCATATAAATGAAATGTCAAATGGCAGCAGCGCAATCACAGCCACAATAACAACTGAGAATATTGAGCCGAAAAAAAGGACTTTCAGGAATTTCCCAAGGAACTGCCTTCCTGACAGAATAAGCAGCAGGATTGCCAGCAGCAGGAACAGCCCTGCCATAACTTCAAGTGAAAGTGTGAAATAATGCATAAGATACCTGACATCCCTCAGATGAGCCAATTCAATCTCTAAAAAAATATTTTCATTCAGCGCCCCTTTTGAATTGAGATAAGCCAGCAGGTTATTGTTTATCTTGTCTGCATCAGGATATTTGCTGTAAACATCATATTTTGAAAATTCGTGCTGGTAAAAATTATTGTTGTTTGCAAGAAATTTGAAATTATCCAGCAGAATAAGCAAAGATGAGAGTACTATTAGTATTACAACCAGAACCTTAAAAGACCTCACATTCTTATGAATCTTTTTAACTGGTTTAGCGCTCTTTAAATTTTTATGAACTTTTCTAACTGGTTTCTTAGTTCTCTTTTTGTGCATAGTTTTTCAATCCTTGCGGTCGGCCTGCCGTTTGTAAATATCATTATTGAAGGGATGGAAGCCACTCCGAATTTCTTTGCAATTTCAGGGTTTGAATTAATCTCTGATTCAATAAACTTCGCCTTTCCCCTAAACTCATCAGAAAGCTGCTTGTAGGGCTCTTCCAATGCCCTGCTATCAGAGCTCCACAGCGAATAGAACTTGACAATAGATATGCCTGCGGCAACGTCTCTTTCAAAATTTTTGTCATTCAGTATAGGCATATTTGAAGTTGAGAAGGTGAATTATTTAAATTTTTCGGCATATACACCTAGTATAGTGGAACAGGTACTGCTGGGCATAACCTGCATATTTTCCAAAGTATTTCTGGGAGAAATCCCTCATCTGGGGGATGTTTTCCTTTTTGTAGCGCTGCTTCATCAGCCTTTCAAGCCAGACATCAACAGGGAACGCATTCAGGAATTCGAGCGAGTAAAGCAGGATGCAGTCAGCAACCTTGTGTCCAACGCCCGGGAATTTAATCAGCTCCTCTTTTGCATCTTCATAGGAAAGCTTTTTCAGGGATTTCAGCTTTTTTTCATCAGCCATCTTGTTTATTTTGAAAAGGTATCTGTCTCTGAAGCCCACTCCGCACTTTCTTATCTTTTTTATATTATTAAGGCTGCCTGGCTTTGGAAATGTGTATGTTTTGTAGCTTCCCAATGAGATTTTTCTGCCAAATGTCTTTGAAAGATTATTAAGATTGCGCCTTATCTGCGGAATGTTTGACCTTGCAGAGCAGACAAATGAAATCAGCGCTTCCCAGGGATCGTATCTGATTATCCTCAGCCCCCTTGAATGCTCAACTGCCTTTTTTATGTATGCATCTTTGCTTATTGTCCTTATTATTTTGCTGTAATCATCATCTAATCTGAAGAAATGTTTTATGAAATTGCCTGAAGCGCCGTTGAATTTTAACTTGCTTCCTTCCTGCCTTACCCTGAACAATTTATCTCTTATAATAATGTAGTACCAGCCGTCGACCAGCTGCCACCTGAACAATTGCCCGCATTCGACTGTCTCCTTCAAGTTGAAGTCCTTTATTTTGATTTGAGCCATTTTAACAGCGGAAACGCGATGACTGCGATAAGCAGGATTATCAGCCAGAATGCAAGCGGCTTGTAGTGCAGGAATGAGAATAAAATCAGGTTTAACACCAGTGCAGCTACTGCAACCAATCCAACTGCCTTGATTATGTTTTTGCGCTTCATTTTAAAGAAGGGCGGTAACCGGGAATCGGACCCGGGTCACGGGTTCCACAGACCCGTATACTACCATTGTACGATTACCGCCATTTGGAGTATTACTAGAAAAGGTATTTTATAAAGGTTTTGGAAAACAAAATGTTTTTAAACAGCTAAATATAAACTAAGCATATGGCAAAAAGACTGGTGTTTGGAATTTTGGCTTTAATGATTTTGGCTGTTCTGCTAAGCGGATGCCAGCAGAGCGCACCGCAGACAACAGCACCAGTAGAAACCAGCAAAATTCTCATCAAGGACTTTGCCTTTAATCCGCAGTCTGTAACAGTCAAGGCTGGCACAAAAGTGACTTGGACAAATCTTGACGATGTAAATCACGTGCTAAAAAGTAATTTTTTTGAACAAACACTGTACCCAGGCGACAGCTATTCATACACATTCAACCAGACAGGCACCTATAATTATAGCTGTTTGATACACCCTTCAATGAAAGGAACAATAATCGTCCAATAAAATGCTGCTAAACATACCTTTGGCAATGTGGATTGGCTTTCTAGTTTTTATATCACTGACAATCACTATCTCACTGGGTGTTGCGGTGTTTAAATTCCAGAAAAATGTCTTCAAGTACCACAAATTTTTTGCATTGCTGACAGGTTTGCTTGCGCTCGTGCATGTTGTTTTAGCAATTTTACTCTGGTTTTTCGGGATAGTGCTGTAAAATGAAAAACAAGAAATCTGACAGGGAATTAATGAAGCTGCTTAATATAGACCAAAAGACGCTGAAAAGATTCAGGGCAATCCGGCAGGAAGCAGTCAAAGAAGCAGAATCAATGGGGAAAGCCAAAAACAGAAAAATCAAAGTTCTGGGCATCTCAGGCTCTGCAAGGGACAAATTTGACACTGCCCAGGAAGATTCAAATTCTGAATCGCTCCTTAAAACCTGCCTTGACTACTGCAGGAAATTGGGGGCAGATACAGAGCTGGTGAAACTGAGGGAATACAAAATAGAGCACTGCAAAGCCTGCTATTCAACAGCAAACACGCAGTGCCATTTCTACTGCACCTGCTACCCGAAAGGAAAGCAGGGTGATGACATGACAAACATACTCTATGACAAAATCCTTGGGGCAGATGCAATAATATTTGCAACTCCTGTCAACAACTTTAATGTTTCAACTTTGATGAAGGCGTTCATTGACAGGTGCATAAGCCTTGACGGCAGCCTGAAGCCGGCAAACCCAAAAGTTCCAAAAGACAGGGAGCTTAATATAAAGCACATGAAATTCATAGAGCAGACGGCTGACAACGGCGTGCCAGGCTCAGGCCTGCTCAGAAGATTCATGGGAAAGACAGCTGGAATAATTGTGACAGGCCACGAAGAAGGCGCTTCAATGGTAATCTCCAACCTATTCCTCACCTTAAATTTCTTCGGCATGCTTTTCCCCCCATTTGCAAGCATTTATGCAATGTCATCTGTGTGCGATTCAACTTATAAGGATAAAAAAATTGTGGTTAACGACTGCTACAGGGGAGAGGTAAGGCTTCTGGCAGAAAATATTATAAATGCTGTAAAATTAACAAGGAAAATAAAGTGCACTGACTGGAAATATGACTATGCCGCCAACTAAAGCAAAAAAAGATAATGTAATATGTATATGCGGGAATTGCCCGTCCTATATTGACTGCGGAAAAGGGGAAAAGGGTTTCTGCTTCCCGCAAGTCGGGAAGAGCAAGTGCATCAAGGAAAGGAAGGGATGCATGTGCGGCGCCTGCCCTGTAAAGAATAAGATGGGATTCAAGCATTTCTACTTCTGCATCCAGGGCAGCGAAGAGCAGCAGAACAAGTAATTAATACATTCTCTTGACTATTTTCTTTGCTTCCATCCAGAATGTGGCTACAAATGAAACTAGTAGTATCCATCCCCATTCGCCTGCGCTGAGCGAAGCGGTTTTCAGCACAGCCTCCAAATAAGGAACATTGGCAGCAAGCAGGAGCAGCCCGACTGCAGCAACTGCCCAGACAATTATGATCTTGTTCGAGAAAATTCCAAGCTTGTAAATTGGCTCCCTTTCAGAGCGCATGTTGATTGCCAGAAAGATGTGCCCGACAATCCAGGTTGCAAACGCAATTGTCTGCGCCTTCAGCACGCCTGCTCCGCTGTGGATGCTCCAGAAGTAGGAGAACAAGACAGCTGCAATAAGGCAGAGGGCGGAAATAAAAATAGAGCTTACCATTTTCCTGTTCAGAAATTTCTCCTGCGTGTCCCTCGGCTTGCGCATCATTATATCTGATTCGGCCGGCTCAATGGAAAATCCTGTTGAGGCAGCAGCATCCATGAACAGTTCAAGGATTATTATCTGTATCGGCGCAAGAGGAAGAGCCAGGCCAAAAAGCACAGGCATTAGGAATATTATCACAAGGGCAATCTTGCATGAAAGGTAATATCTTATCCCTTTCTTCAAGTTATCAAATATTTTCCTCCCCTCCCTCACCGCCTTTGCAATTGTCATGAAATTGTCATCGGCAAGCACCATGCTTGATGCTTCCCTCGCGACATCTGTGCCTGTCTCGCCCATTGCAATGCCGATGTGGGCGTTGCTCAGTGCAGGCGCGTCATTGATGCCGTCGCCTGTGACAGCTACAATCTCCCTGTTTTTCTTCAGCGCATTAACAATCTTAAGCTTGTGCTCCGGAGAAATTCTTGCGTAGACAGAGACGGTCCTTACTGTTTCCAGCAATTTCTTCTCGCTCATCCTGTCGAGCTCCTCACCAGTCACAACCTTTGCGCCGTCTATGCCAACTCTCTTTGCAATCTCCCTTGCGGTGTCAGCATGGTCACCTGTAATCATTATTACCCTTATGCCTGCGTCACGGCACTCTTCAACTGCCTTTTCAACGCCTTTTCTCGGCGGGTCAATGATGCCGAACATCCCAATGAACGCAAGGCCTGATTCAGCGCTGTTCTGGCTTAGCCTGCTGGCCTTTGTCTTCTTGCATGCGAATGCGACAACCCTTAGTGAGTTCCTGCTCATCTCATCAATTGCATTGCGTATTACTTTTTTGTCATAGGGAGTGAGCTTCTTTTCCCTGCCCTGCACAATTATCTTATTGCATTTTGAAATCAGAATTTCAGGAGCGCCTGTTGCAAATACATAGTTTGCCCTGCTGCCTGCATAGACAACTGACATCAGCTTTCTACTGCTGTCAAAGCTGAATTCATCCAGCAGTTTCCCGTATTTTTTCCTGACTTGATTTATTCCGATGCCTGATTCAACTGCTGCATTCAGTCCTGCAATCTGGGTTGGATCCCCGACAAAAACATTGTTGTCCTTGACAAGAACATCATTGCAAAGCACAGATGCCTCGAGCAGCGACCTTGCGCCCTTGTCATGCCTGCTGAAATCATTCAGTTTTCCGTCGCTGAAAACCTTTGACACGCTCATCTTGTTCTCTGTCAGTGTGCCTGTCTTGTCTGCGCAGATGACTGTGACAGAGCCAAGTGTCTCAGCTGCGCCAAGATTCTTGACCAATGCATTGCTTTTTGAAAGCGCAAACGAGCCCAGCGCCAGGACCATTGTTATGACAATCGGCAGCTCTTCCGGAATTGTCGAGAAAGACAAAGCCAGCCCAGTCAGCACCATCTGCTTTAATGGCTGGCCCCTGAGGAAGCCGAGTAGAGGAATTATTATGCTGAAGAACAATGCAACCCAAACCATCCATTTTGTCAATTCCTTCATCAATTTCTGCAGCGGGGTCCTTTCCACTTTTGCCTCCTGCACCATTTTTGTGATTTTGCCAAGCTCTGTCCTCATTCCTGTGCTTACAACAACAGCTTTCCCCCTTCCCTGGCTGATTACGCTTCCTGCAAAAATCATATTTTTTCTTTCGGCAACCTGCGCTTTTGCATCAGCCACAACACTAGCATCTTTTTCAACAAGGACAGACTCGCCTGTGAGCGAAGATTCGTTTGCCTTCAATCCATAGGATTCAACCAGCCTGGCATCAGCTGGAACTCTCTGCCCCATTTTAAGCATGATGATGTCTCCTGGCACAAGGTCTGCAACAGCTATCTCCTTGTATTTTGAATCCCTTACAACTGTAACATTCGGCTCTGTAAGTTTTTTCAGCGCAGCAATTGATTTTATTGCCCTGAACTCAGTGTAAACCTCAAGAAATACAAGAACCAAAATAACTGAAAATATTGTAATTGCATCCCTCAGCTCGCCCCAGATGCTGTAAATGACGCCGACAACAAGAAGGAGCAGAATCATCGGCTCCCTTATCTCATTTAAAGCGACAGAAAGGAAACTGAGTTTTTTCTCTTCAACCAGCTTGTTCTGCCCGTATCTTTTTTGGCGTATTTCAGCTTCTTCAGAATCAAGCCCTTTAGACAAGTCTGTCTCCAGCAGCTCGCCTGCCTTTTTTATTCCCAGTGAATGCCAGTTTTCTTCCATCTAACCAAGTAATCAAGTTAATCAGGATTTAAATATGTTTTGGTGATTTGCTGGTAAAAATTTATAAATCTGCATTAAATATCATAGCAAATGAAATATCTGCCTGTATTGTTAATTGTAATTCTGCTTGCAAGCGGCTGCGCCCAAAAGCAGCAGATTATTATTGACAGGGAGAGCAAGATTCCTGCAGACGCAGTAAAAATCACTCCGGAAACAGACCTGTCTCCGCCACAGACTTATTCTGATGAATATGAAAAGCCAGTTCCTATCCCAGGACTAGTTAACACAGCGGGAGCAGAAGATTCGGCATTTATAATGCCTGACGGCAATACATTGTATTTCTTTTTCACCCCAGATGTAAGAGTTCCTGTTGAGAAGCAGGTAATAGATGGAGTAACAGGCATATATGTTTCAAAAAAATCAAACAATGAATGGGAAAAGCCTGAAAGAATATTTCTGCAGGACCCAGGAAAGCTCGCAATGGATGGCTGCGAATTTGTCCAGGATAATATTATATGGTTCTGCTCTGTCAGGGAAGGTTATACTGGGGTGCACTGGTTCACTGCAGAATACAATGATGGCAGATGGCAGAACTGGAAAAATGCGGATTTTAATCCTGATTACAAAGTTGGCGAGCTCCACATAACAGATGATGGAAATGAGCTCTACTTCCATTCTGACAGGCCAGGAGGAAAAGGCGGGCTTGACATCTGGGTTTCAAAAAAAGTAAATGGAGAGTGGTTAGAGCCTGAAAATGTCGAAGCAGTCAACACAGCAGACAGCGAAGGCTGGCCTGCTTTGAGCCCTGATGGAAACGAATTATGGATTTCAAGAAATTATGGCTTGTGGAGGTCAAAGAAAGTTGATGGCGAATGGCAGACCCCTGAATTAATTATTTCGCCACTTGCAGGAGAGGCTTCAATAGACAATGAAGGAAATGTCTATTTCGTGCATCATTATTACAAGAACGACAAGATGCTGGAAGCAGATATTTATGTTGCATATAAGAAATCATAAAAATCCGCCAAAGGATTTTTAGGATGCAAAGAAATCCTAAAATGATTTCTTGCACAAGAAATGCGAGGCATTTCTTTGTGCTCAGAAACGCGCTCGTCTCTGACATGATTACTTCGTCTTCATTATCCAGGTACCGTTCCAGCCTTTTGGAGGCGGGCTCTTCTTGAAATTCCTGCAGCGCTGGATGAATTCCTCTGCTGGCCTGTCATCCTTCAGCCTGCTGAATTCATTCAGCGCACTGTCCCATTTCCTTGCAAAGTAAAGATTCAGCCCAGCTTCGTAATGCTTTATTGATTCCGTATTTTTCTTTGTCAGCTCATTTTTCCTGCAGACCAATTCATAAATGAAGACAGGCTTTGTCTTTCCCTTGACGCTAACCAAGTCAAGCTTCCTTGCAACAAATTCATCCTTAACCTTTTCATAGGTTGACTCGCTTATTATTATTTTCACGCCATACTGTTTTGTCAGCCCTTCCAGCCTCGAGCCCAGGTTGATATTGTCTCCCATTGCAGTGTAATCAAACCTATCGTAGGAGCCCATGTTTCCTATTACTGCGTCGCCTGTATTCAATCCAATGCCTATGTCAATATGCGGCAGCCCCTCTTTTTTCCATTTCAGCTGGAGCTCGCCAAGTTTATTTATCATCCCAAGCGCTGTTGAGCAGGCAAGCTTCGGATGCTTCGGCTGGTCCAGCGGGGCATTCCAGAATGCCATGATTGCGTCGCCGATGTATTTGTCAACCAGCCCGCTGTGCTCGAGCACGATATTGGTCATTGCTGAAAGATATTCGTTAAGCAGAGTTACAAGTTTTTCAGGCGTGAGCTTTTCTGAAATCGAAGTAAATCCCCTTATGTCGGAAAACAGGATTGTAACATTTCTTTTCTCACCGCCGAGCTTAAGCTTCTCGGGATGCTTCACTATCTGCTCAACAATAACTGGCGAGACATATTTGCCAAACGCGCCCATTATATTTTTCTTGGACTTCTGCTCTGTCAGGTATGAGTAGGCAAGAACAGAAACATAGGAAAATAAAATCACTGCAGGGATATAGATAAAATTCATTATGGTGCCGAAGTCAAAAATCTTAATTGAAACCAGCGTGTAGACTAAAAATAATGCAAAGGCAATTGCACCCGAAAGCCAGATATTAAGCCTGTCCACAAGGAGCGCGACAATCGCGGCAAAAATAAAAAGAGAAAGGATTACAAGCCATTTCGGCTCGTTGCCCAGGAATCTCTTTGTAATCATTGTCTGCACAGTGTTTGCGTGCACCTCTACGCCAGGCATCGCCTTGCCTTGAGATGTCGGCACAAAATAATCATCGTGCATGTCAGGCGAAGTTGAGCCGATAAAGACAAGCTTTCCCCTGAAGACGCTTTTGTTCACGCGCCCGTGGACAATGTCTGTGAATGAATAGTAATTGAAGCTTTTCGGCTTCCCGACAAAATTCACAAGAAACCTGCTTGTTCTCTTTACTGTCTCATTTTTCCAGTAAAGCCTGTAGACTGTTTCTGCGAAATTCGAATATTTGTCGCTGACATCAAGATTGACTGCCCTTGTAACACCGTCGCTGTCTGTGACAACATTGACATAGCCCAAACCTCTGGCGGATTTCCCGAGCTCACCGACTGGATAAAGCATATCCTTGCCTACAACTCTTCCATTTACACTTTCAAAAGAAGTGTATTCAACAGGAATCACGACATTGTGCGAATTTTTCATCGCTTCTGCGAGCCTTGCATCAGTTTCTTTGCTGGACTCCTCAAAAAAAGCAACATCAATCCCAACTGTCTTGCTTTCATTCAGAAAATCTATTGCCTTGGCAAACCATTCGCGGTCCCAGGGCCATCTTCCAATCTCCTGCAGGCTCTTGTCATCAATCGCCACGATGACTATGCTGTCGAGCGCATTCCTCCCGCCGTAGAGATTGTCGCTCAGCTTCAGCTGTATGTTTGAATAAAATCCAAAATAAAAAAGCAGAGAAAAAACAAGTGCACAAGCCAGTGAAATCGCCAGGCAAACGCCTGTTTTAGCCCTGTGCATTTTCCATTAACTATTGTCCTCCCTTTAACTTCTTCATGAACTGCTGCTGTTTCCTAATTTTTTGGTTCAGTTCAATTATCTTATCAATAGAATTCTTTGAAACAGGCAGCTTCTGCAGCGGAATCGGCATCTTTTTCATTATTTCTTCCTCTGTCAAATTGCCGCTGTCAAGCTTTGCAAATCCCCTCTGGATGTCTGCGTCAGTTAAATTGCGCATTTTTTTGATTTGATTAAGCAAAAAGCTATGCTTATTCAGCTGAGCCATTCTCATCTCCTTGAGTCTTTCGAGGCTTTTTGCAAGTCTCTTCAAAACAAACTGCTTTTCTTCAGGTGTTAGATTAAGTTTTGTAAGCTTGTCAAACAGAAGATCTGACTTCTCTCCTTCAAATACTGTAAGATTCTGGCCATCTGCTGAAACATCAACCTCGCCTTCGCCGACCATCACCTGAGAAAGATTTATTCCAAACTCTGTTCCCCTGACAGTTGCCACTGTCGTCGGCGTTTCCACCTCATAGCCCTTGACGCCACTCAGCCCCGTGAACTTATTCCAGGTTGTTCCGCTAGCCTGCTTAACAACAACATTGTTCTTTGCCAAATCCTTTATCAAAACTTCTGTGTTCTTTTCAAGCTGCACTATGATGCTTTCATAGAGAATGACTGATGCTTCGCCGTCAGCTGTCCTTACTTTGTCATTCAGCGAAAGATCCATGTTGTCTGCTGCAGCTGTCCAGCCGCTGCCCTTGTCAACTTCAACTGTGCCATTGTCTATTTTCAGATAAGCTGTCCTTGTGCTTGTTCCCATGACAGAAACAAATCCTACAACTGCCAAAATTATCAGAACTGCAACAACAATCAAAACAATCTTTAATGCCTTTTTCATCTCAGCCTTACTGCTTCAAGATTTCTCGGGCAGTTTGTCTCAACCCTGTACTGCCTGTGCATTGAGCTTGCCAAATCAAGGCATCTTGAGCTTTCGCCGTGATTGACAATTATTTTCTTCGGTCTCGGTTCGCATTTGTAGACAAAGTTCATCAGCTGCTTCCTGTCTGAGTGGTCTGTTATCTCAAACCTCGTCACTTCCATGTTCACTTTCATAACTTCCTGCTTTGTCCCCTCGGTGAATGTGAATTCTGTTTCGCCGTTCCTTATTCTCCAGCCGAGCGAGCCCTCTGGCTGGTAGCATGAAAAAATCAGCGTGTTCCTGGAGCTGTTTGCCAGTGCCTTCAGGTACTCGACAGAAGGGCCTCCTACAAGCATTCCAGATGTTGCGAGTATTATGCAGCTTCCCTCCTCCTCAAGTATCTGGTCCCTTTCCTTTTTCGAGCCGACTCTTTTGAATATTTCTGAAAGGAATGGATTTTCATCCTTGTGGAAGATCTGCTTTCTTATGTTGCTATTAAGGAATTCAGGATAAGCAGTGTGGATTGCTGTAACATCCCAGACCATGCCGTCAATGTAAACAGGAATCTTTTCAAGCTCACCTCTCCTTATCATGTCCTCAACAATAATCATCATGTCCTGTCCTCTTCCTGTTCCGAGCACAGGAATAAGTATCTTGCCTTTTCTTTTGACAGTTTCTTTTACAACATCTCTAAACTCGTCTTCTTCTTCTTTGAGTGGAGGCAGGATATTGTCCTTTCCGCCGTAAGTGCTTTCAATCATCAGTGATTCAAGCCTTGGGAACTGCGTCGCAGCTGACTCAAGCAATTCTGTTCTTCCATATTTAAGGTCGCCTGTGTAAAGTATGTTATGCAGCCCGTTTCCGACGTGCAGATGTATCATCGAACTTCCGATTATGTGCCCTGCGTTGTACAAAGTCATGCGCACATCGGGTGTTATGTCAGAAACTTCTTCAAAGTCAAGGCAGATTGTGTGCTTGACCATCTCCTTTATGTCGTCGCTGGTGTAAATCGGGTCTTTGCCCTCACTCTGCTGGATTTTTACGAAATCAAGCTGAAGTAATGCCATGATGTCTCTTGTGGGCGCTGTGCAGTAAGTCGGCCCCTTGTAGCCGAACTTGTAAAGGTAAGGAACAAAACCAGAATGGTCGAGATGCGCGTGCGTTATGACTATCGCGTCCAGCTCGTCGATCTTGAATTCAGGCGCCTCGAGCTTCGGATAGGCGTGCTCGCTTTCTGCTGCGACGTTTATTCCGCAGTCAAGCATCACCCTTGACTCAGGTGTCTGTAGAAGTATGCAGCTTCTTCCGACCTGCCTTGCCCCGCCAAGATATGAAACCCTTATCCACTCATTCTTTTTTCCTCTCAGCCAGCCGTCATAAATCCTGTGCCCGATCTTGTTAAGGAATTTTCTCCTGTAATCAGAATTCTGGTAAAGAACATTTCTTATGTTTTCAATCAGGACAGACCTTATTGCAGGCGTCCTTCTTACAAGCGGAACCCACAATGTTTTCTGCTTTATCTCCCTCAGAAGCTCGCCCTGCTTTCCGATTGCAAGCCCCGGCTTCTCGACTTCGATTATTACCCTGGACCTCTGCGGGTCAAAGATTATATTTGAGACGCCTGCTTCTTCCGGGATTACTTTTTTAATTTCAGCTTCTGCCTTTTCCTGGTTTAGTGTTATCGACGGGTCCGGCCTAAGCTCTATCCTCTTTTTTAATTCATCCACAATCTCCCTGATTTTCGTGCCGGGCTCAAGGAAAAAATCCTTATCCTTTGTGTACAGAACTATGTTTGCGCCCTCGAATACAGCGTCAGCTATCTCGTTTTCTGGAATTCTGCTTAAAATTTCTTTTATGATGTCTCCCATTCAAGAACCCCTGCTTCTAAATCACTTCAGAATAGGTTGTTTATAACTCTACTTTCAATTGAAGTTTTTTTGCTGCTACCTTTTTTAGCCCTTCTTTTGTCACAGTCATTATATCAAAGCCAGAGCCTGATGCCGAATCCCTCTGGATTGCTGCATTCAATCCTTTCGCTGCAAGCTGAATCACGTCGTTCACGCTCATGTCTTTTTTGTAAAGTGTCTCCAATACTCCGTAGACCATGTCGCTTCCTGAACCAGATGCGACATAATCTTCGATAGGCATCACAGAGCCGTCAAAGTTTATCTCGTAGATGTGGAAGCCTTCGTTGTCAATTCCGCCCAGCAGGAACTGCGAAATTCCCGGTATAAGGCTGAACTTTCTTATGTTTGAGTAAACCATGCCTGCAAGAAGATTTGCTGCCTCCTTGTTTGTCACGTCCCTGCCTGTCCTCACTTTCATCAACTTTATCTGCGCCCTTGCAATTTTTATAAGAAGCTGGATGTCTGAGACAGTCCCTGCAACAGTCAGCAGCATCTTGTCCGACAGTTCGTAGATTTTCGGGCAGTCCTTATTGGCAATGATGTTTCCTGCAGTCGCTCTCCTGTCTGCAGCTACCACTATTCCATCCTTGCACATAATAACCATTGTTGTTGTGCCGGTTTTTATTTCTTTCATTATGGCCCCATATTCATCTTAGAATATCTATTGAGGTGTTAAATTAGAGGTGGTATTTAAAGGTTTCGGGAGCATGCCTTGCTGTCGATATATACTTCAGCGCCTAGGACAGGACTTAGGTATTTTCAGAAAACATTATAAAAGAAATAATTTCTCTATTCTATTATCATGTATGAATTTACCCTGCCGGATTACAAGGGAAATAGCATTGTTAATTTAATGAGTTCTATTTCAAACAGCTTTGGAAAAAAACATTCGTATCCTGAGCTTGTTTCGTTAAAATCAAAAGAGTTAAAGAAATTCAAGAACATAGTTTTGATTATAATTGACGGATTAGGATACAATTACTTAAAAAAACAAAAAAATTCTTTTTTGTTAGAAAACCTTAGTTCAAAAATGACTTCCACTTTTTTATCTACTACTGCATGTGCGAATACTTCTTTTTCAGTTGGCTATCCGACACAGCAGCATGCCCTCACTGGCTGGGACATTAATCTTAAGGAAGTCGGGGCGATAACCACAATTCTGCCTTTTGTACCAATGTATGGCAATGAGTCCTTGTCCAAATCAGGGTTTGAGATGGACAAAATCATGGACATTGAATCGTTCCATAAAGGATTTAACGGGAAATGCTTTACATTAATTGACAAAAAAATCGCCCACAGCCAATTTACCGAATATGTTTCAAAATATACCGAAATCATGCCGACAAAAGATTACAAGAATACTTTTACAAAAATAAAGACATTAATCAAAAAGAAATCAGCAAAAAAAAGATTAATTCACGCCTACATTTATGACTTAGATTCATTAACACATGATGAGGGGGCTGGCAGCAGAAAAGTCAATGCTCTTTTCCGGGATTTGGATAAACAGATGAAGAATTTGGCTAAATCAGTCAGGGGAACCAATACAGAGATAATTGTTACTGCAGACCATGGTCTTATTGATGTTGCTCCAAAAACAACAATGTGGATTGAAGATATAAAAGGATTAAAAGAGTGCCTGACAATCCCCCTTACAGGAGAGTCAAGGGTGAGAAATTGCTACGTCAGGCCCAGCAAAACAAAGGATTTTGAAAAAATTGTAAAAACCAAGATGTCAAAATACTGCTGGTGCTTCAAAGGAGAGCAGTTGATTAAGGACAACTTCTACGGAATTGGAAAACCAAACAAAAGATTATTTGACAGGGTGGGCGATTATGTGCTGATAATGAAGAAAAATTATATTTTAAAAGAAAAACTCGCAAATTACAAAACAAATCACTTCCATAAAGCAAAACACGGCGGAGTCAGCAAAGATGAAATGTTTGTTCCTTTGATTCTTATAAACAGTTAAATTTTTGGATTGCCTAAATCAATTCGGGGTAAAATGAATCTAAAATTTGCTGCTCCAAATGCCCGTTTCTGGTCACTATGTAGATTTTTTCGTGCGGTCTTATCATTTTATAATCCTTCTTTTTGAGACCCAAATGCTCCCATGCCTCTTCGTCTAATTCAAAAATTCTCTGCGCCAGGCTCTCCCTCAGCTGCACGAAATCGTCGTGCTTTGGATTTTTCCTTATTTTGGAATTTTCAAAGTGTGCCTTTGTTACACTGAATGGAAACAAAAACAATGACCTTAGCTTCAGGGCATTCCTCAGCATTTTTTCTGTCAGGTAATTTCTCTGCATGTCTCTTGCAATCGAATGGTAAGCAAAGGCGTAAAATCGCCTCACACCTATGTCCTCGTCAAACCTGTATAGTTGCCCCCTGTTGATTACGCCGCCGTTGTTGTACGCAGATGCCTTTACTTCAACATAAAAAGAACTATCTCTGGAAATCAAGTCAGGCGCAACCCCCAATGCACCAGGGTCTGTCCTTTCCAATTCAAATATCCTCATTACTTTTCTCTCGAAAAAATCCCCGACAATCTGTGTTGCGCTGTACATGTTTAGAGCAATTTGTTTACTTTAACCCTGACATCTGCGCGCGTTACCTCTTTGTAGCCGACGCCATATTTCTCTCTCAGGTATTTGTCCAAAACCTCGCAGCTCCTGCGATAATTTGAATCCCACAATTCCTTTTGCTTTTTGATGAATCCTTCTTCTTCAACGCCACGCCTTCGGGCTTCCAGCGACAGTCTGTATGATGTTGGCCCATAAACTTTCAGTGGGCCGACGTGGATTCTTAACGCGAGATTTTCAATAACGGAGTCAATCCTTTCCAAATATGCCTCTAATGTTGCTGGATTGGGATTGTACAACTGCGGGAATATTTCAAAGCCTGCGTTAACAAATTTTTTCAGAGACTGCTCCTGGTCTGCCAAGGTTGTCTCAGACTGCACATTGCTCTGCAGATTCTCTTCATCCACTCCCTTCAATGCAGTAAGGACTTTTACAGGATACTGCGCAAGTTTCTCCAGTGTATTTGCCTCGAAAATCCCCTTTTTCTCAAAATATTCAACAACACTTGCTGTGGAAAGGTTGCTGTCCAACTGCCCGACAAAATCAAGCCCTCTCCTCTCAATTTCCCGCCAAAGGTTCAATATCCAATCCAATGCTATGGTGGGTTCGCCACCAGATACCCTAAGAACTCTCAAATCCATTTCATGCCCGGCTGCGCAGTACTGTTCCCTGATTTTTTCCCTGGCGCTTAGCATGCTGTCAATTGTTTCATCAATGCTCAGCTGGACTTTTCCAGCGCCTGACTTTCCATCGTTGCTTTTGTCATCCACAAAGCAATACCAGCAGCCTCCAGAGGAGCTGCCGTCATGAAAATTGCATCCGGCTATTTGAAGGATGAAAGGCGAGTTATAAAATTGCACCTGGTTCATCCTGAACTGCTTTTCATTTTTGAACCACAGCGGAAAGTCAAACTCCTGCCTTCTGACAAAAGATTCAATTTCCTCGTCTATTTTTTTAGATGCATTGAAGAATTCGGTGCCGTATGTTTCTGAAGCCAATGGGTCTAACTCCTTGACATTGACTTTTGTTCTAAAAGGAAAATATTCAGTTCCTACAATTGGCATAAGGTCGATAACTTTTGAAGTGTCCTTGCCCTGCAATGTCCCGCTGAAATCTGCAACTAAGACTCGGTCATCTTCAATTAAAGTTTCTCTTAATTCCAGCGCCCTTTGTATTGGATTGGTTTTCATTATTCTTCCCCATCATTAAGATAATGAGCTTATTTTTATATATGCTCCTTACCCCCAGTATATAAACCGCAATACTTATAAACCTCTCCAACTTTTCACACATTGCACGGGAAAAGGGAGAAAAAAGACAAAATCTTATTTTCTCGGTTAATGAAAACCGTTTTACAGCAAAAAGATGAAAATTAAGAAAATAAAGCCGATTTTACCGAGTTTGCGGGAAAAAAAGCGATATTTGGGCTTTGAAATAATGCAAAAAGGCATAAAAAGCGATTTTAATGCTATTTCAGCTGAAATAATGCGAAATGCGTCAAAATTAATAGGAGATTTAAGCCTTGCAAATGCCCAGATTCATATATTCCCTGAAAAATTCAACGGCAAGACAGGCATAATAAAGGTAAATAATAAATATCTTGACCATTTAAAGGCATCATTGGCATTGTCCAGCATTCAGATAAGAAGTGTAGCTGTTTCAGGCATGCTAAACAAGATCGAGAAAAAAATAGGTGAGGTGTAAAATGCAACCAGTACAGCATCAGATGATGGGGTATGACAGGGCAATAACAATGTTCTCGCCAGATGGCAGATTGCTCCAGGTCGAATACGCCAAGAAAACAGTAAAATTAGGAAACACCGCTTTGGGGATTGTCTGCAAAGACGGAGTTGTTTTGATTGCAGACAAAAGAATTGCTGACAAATTAATAGTCACAGAAGCTGTTGAGAAAATCTGGCAGATTGACGAGCATGTCGGCGCGACTGCTTCGGGAATATTGTCAGACGCGCGCGTCCTTGTTGAAAGGGCGCAGCTGGAAGCGCAGCAGCACCGCGTTACATACGACAATGCGATTGATGTTTCAGAGATCGTGAAGAACATCTGCGATTTGAAGCAGATATGCACGCAGTCCGGCGGGCTTAGGCCTTTCGGAGTTTCGCTGCTGGTTGCAGGCATTGACGAAACAGGACCTATCCTATATGAGACAGATCCAATCGGAATCTATTTCAGGTACAGGGCAGCTGCAATCGGCGAAGGAGAGACAGAGGTTGAGGAGATACTTACAAAGGAATACAAGGAAAGCATAACTGTCGACGAGGCTTTGAAGCTCGGAGTCAGGGCGCTTGTAAAGATACTTGACAATAACTTTGACATTGACAGGATTGACGCTGCGTACATAAAGTTAGACAAGCCGAAGTTCACAAGGCTGACAAGAAAAGAAGTAGAAGGCATTTTTGCGCAGATAAAGAAGAAGTGATAACATGACAAAGGGATTTGCAAAAAACCTGTACGGAGACCAGCCGCACATAAATGTGGCAAGGTACAGCAAGGGCAAGTCAAATCATTTTGAAGTTGTCATAGACCCTGACCTTGCAATGAAATTCAGGAACGGGCAGATTTCCGATGTACGGGATGTCCTGAAGAACGAGGGCGTTTTCAGAGACGCGAAAAAGGGGCTGAGGCCGACAGAAACTGAGATGAAGGAAGCATTCGGCACAGCTGACCACCTGAAAATCGCAGAAAAAATAATCAAGGAAGGGCTTATACAGGTCTCTGAAAAATTCAGAGAGGAGCAGAGGGAAGTAAAAAGAAAGAGAATAGTTGATTTAATACATCAAAATTGCGTGGATTCAAAGACAGAGCTCCCGCATCCGGCAACAAGGATTGAAAACGCGATGAGGGAAGCTAAGGTGAGGATAGACGACAACAAGGCGGCTGAGGACCAGCTGCAGGAAATAATAAAAGAGTTGCGGGCTATCCTGCCGATAAAATTCGAAATAAAAGAATTTGAAATAAACGTGCCTCTCAAACATGCATCAAGGGCGCATGGAGTGATAAAACAGCTTGCTAAAGTGACAGGCGAAAAATGGAACGCCGACGGCTCTTTGAGCTGCACAGCTGATTTGCCCGCGGGCATGCAGGACGAGTTTTTCGAAAAGATTAACTCGCTGACGCATGGAGAGGCAGAGATTAAAGTTATAAGAAGCAAATAGGAGGAAAAATGAGTGAGCTTTTAACAAAAAACAAAAGCATAGTTGTGCCCGGCGAGGAGCTGGCAAGCGGAATGGACTTTCTGCCTTCGTTCGGGACATACAGGGACAAGGACAAAATCGTGGCGTCGAGGCTCGGAATGGTGAACGTCGACGGCAAAATAATAAGGATAACTCCCTTGTCAGGAAGATACAGCCCAAGGAAAGGGGACATGATAATCGGAAAGATTGTTGATGTCTCATATTCAGGATGGAGAGTTGACACAAACTCAGCCTACCCTGCAATGCTGTCAATAAAGGACGCAACATCAGAGTTTGTAAATAGAGGCGCTGACCTGATTCAGTTCTTTGACATTGATGACTACATTGTTACAAGCATATTCAATGTTACATCACAGAAGCTTATTGACATCACAATGAAAGGCCCGGGCCTGAGGAAGCTTGTCGGCGGAAGAATAATCCAGATAAACACTAACAAGGTTCCAAGAATCATAGGCAAGCAGGGCTCGATGATAAGCATGGTCAAGGACGCAACCGGCTGCAAGATAATTGTCGGGCAGAACGGACTGCTGTGGCTGGCTGGCGAGCCGAAGATGGAATTGCTCGCAGTTGAGACTATAAAGAAGATAGAGGATGAGGCTCACATGAGCGGACTGACAGAAAAGATAAAGAATTTCCTTGAGAAAAAAACAGGAAAAAAGAT
The DNA here is from genome assembly GCA_963845175.1 of uncultured archaeon. Lineage (GTDB taxonomy): Archaea > Nanobdellota > Nanobdellia > Woesearchaeales > CAIVOO01 > CAIMOB01. The sequence continues at coordinate 28,082 of CAWJRI010000016.1, read as the reverse complement.
AGAGGCAAGAGAAGAAGTCAGGAATGAGGAAGTGCGCACTTTTGCGGGCAGAAACGATGAAATGCGCAGGGAGAGATAAAAATGACATACTCAAAAAGATTTGACGGAAGAAAATTTGACGAGCTGAGGCCAATGGAGGCAAAGGCGGGGGTTATCCCGCGCGCCGACGGCTCAGCTTTTTTCAGGATGGGCAACACTTCAGCATACGCTGCTGTTCACGGGCCAAGAAGCCTTTACCCAAAATTCATGCAGAACCCGAAGGTGGGTATCATAAGAGTCTATTACTCAATGATGCCGTTTTCGAGCGCAGGAGAGAGGGTCAGGCCGGGTCCAAGCAGGAGGTCAAAGGAGATTTCAATGGTTATTGAAAAGGCATTGACGTCTGTTGTGAATCTCGAGGAATTCCCGAACTCAGTTGTCGATGTTTTCATAGCGCTTCCGCAGACAGATGCGGGAACAAGATGCGCGGGAATCTGCGCAGCTTCAATCGCGCTTGCGGATGCAGGCATACCGATGAAGGACATGATTGCGGCATTGTCGGTGGGAAGGGTCGAGGACAAAATTATTATGGACCTGAACTACGAGGAGGATTCGCACGAGGACGGCGTTGACATACCTGTCGCAATAGTCCAGCGAACCGGGCAGATAGCGCTGCTTCAGATGGACGGATTGATTACCAAAGAACAGCTCAACACTGCGCTCAAGATGGCGCAGGAAGGCGTAAAGAAAATATTCGAAGAGCAGAAGAAAGCCTTGAAGAATAAGTACAAGGTTATTGAAGAGGAGAACGGTGAATAAAATGGACAGAGAAGATATTTTAAAATCACTGAGTGAAAACTTAAGGATCGATGGAAGAAAACTTCTTGAAACAAGAAAGATAGAAGTTGAATACGGCATTTCAAAGAATGCAGAGGGCTCTGCAAGAGTGAAATTCGGCGGGACAGAGGTTCTTGCCGGAGTGAAGCTTGCAGTGGGCACACCTTACGCTGACAGGCCTAACGAGGGCTCGATGATGGTTGAGGCTGAGCTTTCGCCAATGTCAAACCCTGAATTCGAGGCAGGACCGCCCGACATACAGGCTGTCGAGCTTGCAAGGGTTGTCGACAGGGGCATAAGGGAAGTCAAAGGCGATTGACGTGAAGAAGCTCTGCATAAAGGAAGGAGAAAAATGCTGGATGGTGTGCATTGACATCGTTACAATCAACGACGAAGGCAATCTCATAGATGCTTCTTCGCTTGCAGCGCTCGCTGCGCTGAAGAACGCTGTCTTCCCAAAACTGGACGGCGAAAACATTGATTACAAGTCAAAGACAACCAAGAAACTGCCTTTGACAAACGAGCCGATTTCAGTCACTGTGTGCAAGATAGGCAGCAACTTCATAGTTGACCCGCTTACAACAGAAGAAAAAATAATTGACGCGAGGCTTACCATTGCATCAACCGACAAAAAACTTTGTTCGCTTCAGAAGGGCGGGAATGTGCCAATCTCTATTGAAGACATTGACAAGATGGTTGAGATAGGGATGAAGACAGCAGACGATTTAAGGAAGGTGCTGGAATGAGTGAGCTTACAAAATATGAGAAAGCCAGAATAATCGGGACAAGGGCGCTGCAGATATCAATGGGAGCCCCTTTTCTGATGAAATTATCTGAAAAGGACCTTGAGGATCTAAGATACAATCCAATAGAAATAGCAAAAAAGGAGTTTGAAAAGGGCATAATTCCGATAACTATAAAAAGGCCCCAAGTGAACGAGAAATAAAAATGGCTGTAGCAGCAACAAAAACAATTGATGTCTGGAGAATGAAGAAATGGTGGCAAATAATAGCTCCGGCTGCATTAAGGGGTGCATTTATAGGTGAGACGCCTGCGCTTACAATTGAAGAAGCAGTCAACAGGACAGTCAACATAAGCCTTGCTGCTGTAATCGGCGATGTCAAGAAGCAGAACGTGAATGTGACATTCAAGATAATCGGGGTTCAGGACAACAAGCTTATGACAAGGCTGATAAAATATGAGATAGTGCCTTCGTTCATAAGAAGATGCGTCAGGAAAGACAGGACAAGGATTGATGATTCCTTTATCTGCAAAACATCAGACGGGATTTCTGTGAAAATAAAGCCGTTTTTGATGACTGCGCACAAAGTCAATGGCTCAAGGGAGACGCTGCTTGGAAAGCTTGCAAGGGCAACATTGAGGGATGCCGTAAGCAAGATGACTTATGATATATTAATAGAGGAAATTATTTCAAACAGGCTGCAGAAAAACATAGCTGCCACCCTTAGAAAGGTTGTGCCTCTTAGGACATCTGAAATAAGAGTCATGGAGATAATTGAGGATAAGAAAGGGGCGCCTGAGGCTGCTGTTGTGAAGGTTGAGGAAAAAATTGAGGAGAAGAAAGAGGAAATAAAGATTGAGCAGCCTGCAGATGAAGTAAAAAAGGAAAAGAAGAAGCGTGAAGCGAAGCCAAAAGCTGAGGAAGAAGCTGCTGTTGGCGAAGCTGAAAAGCCAAAAAAGAAAGCTATTTCTAAAAATGCCGAAACCAGTGATTGATTCCAAGAAGTGCAACTGCTGCGGGGAATGCGTGAAAATCTGCCCCAAGGAAGTATTCGGAAAGGTTAAGGGCAAAGTCGAGGCAGTTGACGAGAATGAGTGCATCGGCTGCAGGGCGTGCGAGGTGCAGTGCCCAAAGGGAGCGATTAAGGTCCAGGATTAGATTTATAAATAATAAAAATATAACTATTTTTAATGATAGAATTTTTGAAGTATTTCGCAAAAAGGAGGGCTGCGCTGACTGCGGTTTTTCTGATTCATATATTCACATTCATTCCCGCGTCGATACTTCTCTGGCTTGGAGAAGAGAATAAGTTCTTTTACTACATATTCGCAGGCGGAATTGCAATAATAACTGGCTGGATTGTTCTTGAGGCTGGAATCGATTTGATAAAAACTGTTCCAAACTTCAGAAAGGAGTTTTTGTTTCCGGCAAATATTTTCTTTTTTCTGCTTTATCTTATTTTTGGGTACAGCGTGCCTGAATTCTATTACCAGGTCGCAAAATACTTTTCGTCTTTTGATATAGAATACCACGGACCGAGCAAAATTTTGGTGTTTCTTATAATGATGGTCTGCTACAATCTGTTTTTCGTTCCAAGAATAATAAAGAACAAATAATTATTATTTGCAAATCCATCTGCCCCGGTTACTGATGTGAACTGTTTCTATCCTGTATTTTTTAAAATAGTCCTTTAGCTCGATTTTTAATTTTTCAATCTGTGTCTGTATTGATTTATTTTTAATATGCGAAACTTCGGAAAGCGAGATGATGTTTTCAAGCAGGCTGTCGCTGACGGGCATGGTGTGGAACAATCCGCTGTTTTCCTGCTGGTATAATTCAGCTGAAATCCTTTTTTGAAGTTCATCAGCGCACTGGCTGAAATCGCCCAGATTTATGTAGCCCCTGCCATTCAAATAAAGAAGCGGGCCGTCGAATGAGTTGCAGATAATAACATCTGGCATTTTAAAGCTTGCTTTTCACAGCCTTGTCAGAAATAATCGCGCTGTTTCCTGTCGGGTCTTCTATGATTAATTTTGCCTTTTCCTGGCCCCACATGATTTTCTGGATTTTCTTCAGCATATTCTTTGCCTTTTTCCTGTCTGACTCTTCCTCTGCGCTGTCCCTTGCAATCTCCACTGCATGCTTGACCCTGTTCAGGACTCCCTCAACATTTGTCACATAGCCGTTTGAGGCAGGTCCTGATTCGATTGTGGATATGTGCGGGATTTTTACAGTTGCTTCTGCTGACTTCACAATCCTTATCTTCATGTCCTCTTCAGATTCTATATCTAGCGTGTATTTCACAGGCTCGTTTTCCTGTGCAAACTCAACATCTGCCTTATGGTAGCCGCATTCTTCGCAGCTCATTGAGAAAATATAGGTTAGAACATCCTTTTCGCCGAAAGGGATGTATTTTTCCAGCTCAGTAAGTGTGCATGTCTTCTTGTGGCAGACAGGGCACTCCTGTCCGGCAAGAACGGTAATGTTCTTCGACTCAAACTCCTCTGCTTTTTTTTCTTCTTCGTATTTTTCTTTCACGTCGGGAAGGATATAGTAAAATGAAATTTATAAATCTTGTTGTTTTTAGAAAATTTTAAAAACAAACAGTGTTGCCTGTGATTTCACTTAAAAATCGAATAACCTTATCTATAGTTTCAGTTAAAAACCAGAAATTCTAATTAAAAAATCAAATATTGTCGTTGCTTATCTTCGCTTCCCTATAGATTGACGCGAACGAAGGGACGACAGCAACCCAGTCCTCTCCGAAGCCTGCGATGTCGCCTTCAACAGCGTCGCATGTCTTCTTCAGTTTGTTGATTGCCCTCTTAAGTTCTATTAAATCCCTGTCTCTCAGAGGCCTTATATTGATTAAAGCGATTGTATAACCTTCTCTCAAAGAATCAATAACTGGCTTTATATCCTCAAAATCCTCAAGCATAAATGGCCTTACAACAATTTTTGCCCTGCCATCATCCTGCTCGGGTGTTACGTGGACATAGTCCTCGCTTTCTATTGGTACATCATAATCATCAGAACCAAAACCGCGCTTTAGTGAATTCTTAATTTTCTTGAACACTCCCATTTTCAGCCCTCCTAGAAGCTTTACTAAAAAATAATCCTTACAAATATATAAATATTTCGTTTTTAACAAAAGATATATTTCTCCCGAGTGGTGTCAATAACTGCTCATATATGATTTTTATATAGAAAGCTTTTTAAATAACGCTTAATCTTGATTTGAAAGGTGGTTTAATATGGTAACAAGACTAGCAGGAAGTAGGAAAAGGTCCAGGAAGAAGATGAAGAAAAGTTTCAGGACCAGAGGCAAGATTAGCCTTACAAAATACTTCCAGGAATTCAAGAAAGGCGACAGTGTCTCATTGAAGGCTGAGCCAGCATACCAAAAGGGCCTTTATAATCTTAGGTTTCACAACAAAGTCGGTGTTGTGAGCGGAAAAAAAGGGAAGTGCTATGAGGTTATGATAAAAGATGGCGGGAAGCTTAAAAAGCTGATTGTTCATCCTGTCCATCTAAGAAGGTGCTAGCATGACAAAACTGGAAATAATTTCAGAAACGCCGCTATCACTGGCTGAAGTGAAGGAAAAGCTTGACAAGATAAAAGAGAAGAACACAGAGCTGACATTCAGGAGCGGAAGAACGCATGATTTTCTTCAGACGCTTCCGCTAAGCAAGAACAGCAGTGAGCTTGCCAAGAAGATTGAGGAGCTAAATATCCCAAGAATGAAACCTGAGCAAATCATAAAGATTGTTGACCTAATGCCAAAGACAGTTGATGAGTTGAAAATCATACTTCAGGGCTATACACTGACAGTGAGCAATGAAAATTTAAGCAAAATAGTGAATATAGTGAAAGAATGAAGCTTGAGCTAATATGGAAGACAAAGAAGAATACGCAGTTGTATTGGATTTCCTGCCAAACGGCTACGCCTTTGACACAAGGCCGATGTTCAGGAAGACTCCCATAGCCCAAGCCATAGGAAAAAAATTCTTCTCATTGCTCGAACTTGTGCCGAAAAAGGATATTTTTCTTCAGCCGCGCGAGGAGGTTTACATTGGTGAGGGCAAGCGGGATAAAATACATCATATTGTCGGAAAAATTCCCTCAACAAAGCTGACGCAGACAGCAAAGTCAGAGCTTGAGGCATTTGTGAAGGACGCTGTTGAAAAGGATGAGAAAAGGTTCGTTGAATTCTTCAACAAGGCGCAGCCACTGACAACAAGGATGCACCAGCTGGAATTACTGCCTGGACTGGGCAAGAAGCACATGTGGGAGATACTTGAGGCAAGAAAGGAAAAGCTGTTTGAGTCATTCGAAGACATCAAGAAAAGAGTAAGATTAATGCCTGACCCCAAAAAGATTGTGGTGAAGCGAATTCTTGACGAACTGGCTGGCGAAGAGAAGCACAATATTTTTATCAATTAGATTTAACCATATAAACCCCTTCTTTCTTGTAGCCGAGTTTATTGTAATATTCCCTCACGCCGATGCCAGAGATGACAACAATTTTATTCCTGCTGTTGAGATAAGCCATTCTCTCTGCCATTTCCAATAATCTTTTTCCGATTCCCTTGTGCTGGACAGCTCCCTCTTCTCCGATGCCTGCTGCTGAGCCGTAGACATGCAGTTCCCGGATGATTGCAGAGTCTTTTGTTATTTCCTTTCTTAATGTTTGAGACGGGAATCTTAGGCGGCAAAAGCCAAGCAGGACATTGTTTTCAGCTGCTATGAATAATTCCTCTCCTCCAGACGCCTTGTACCTGTAGACGTTGATTGCATAATTGTCAATCTTTTCGTTCCTTATTTCCCTGCATCTTATGCACCTGCACTTAACTCCCCTGCTCTTGATCAACTGCCTCAAATTATTCATCCCAACACCTGCTGCTGAAATTTTTGTCGGAATATCCCTCTGCACTCGCATGATTCTGCAGTACTCAGGCACAATTTTCTTGAATTCAGTTATTATCTTTGCAGCCCTTTCTGTCGTTAATGCCGTGTATTTTCCGTCTTTCCACAAATCATAAAGCTTTGTGCCCTTCATCACCATGCACGGATAGATTTTAAGCATGTCCGGCTTGAAGTTCTCGTCTGAGAAAAGCTTCTTAAATCCCTCCAAATCCCGCTTCTCGCTTGAGCCGGGAAGCCCAAGCATGTAGTGGTAGTTTATCTTGAATCCTAAATCCTTCAATGTTTTTGTCGCTTCAATCGTGGTTTTAACATCATGCCCTCTTTCAACTTTTTTCAGGACATCATCAAAAACAGACTGTACGCCAAGCTCTACCCTTGTGCAGCCAAATGAAAGCATCTCATTTGCCAGCTCAAGATTTGCGTAATCGGGCCTTGTCTCTATTGTCAGCCCGACGCATCTTATTTTTGATTTTTCATTTGTTTTTTGCTCGGATTCCAAGCTGCACTTGCCTTTTAATTTCTTTAATCTGGCTTGTATCTTTCTTGTCCTTTCCTTGTCTCCGACTTTGCCAGGCAGTTCAAAGAATTTCTTGAACTTCATGAAATCAAAATTTTCATTTTTGTAGAACTGTTTAGAGAAATCATTCATTGCCTTGAACAAGTATTTTATGAAGTCGTTCTTGTAGGTTTTTGGAAAGCTTGGGAATGTCCCGCCCATCACAATCAGTTCAACCTTTTCAGGATTGTGCCCCATAACAATATACTGTTCTAATCTGTTGAACACCTGCATGTAAGGGTCATAATCTGCCCTGATTGCCCTCATTGTAGCTGGCTCATTTCCTGTGTAGCTCTGGGGAACTGTGCCGAACTCGGAGTTGATTCCGCCGGGGCAGTATATGCATTTCCCGTGCGGGCATTTGAACGGCTTTGTCATCACAGCCACAACAGCTACGCCTGATATTGTCCGCGTTGGCTTTGTCAGTATTTTTTTTTGAAGAAGCGGAAGGTCCTTGTTTTCAGCATGCGTCAGGATTTCTATGTCAGTTGGTATTTCATTTATTTTGTGCTTCTTGCAGAGCTCTGTCTTCAAATAGTGGAGCTGCTGCTTGTCAGGATTCCCTGATTTTATCTTTCCAATCAATTCGCTGAAAAAATCGTCTTTCATGCAGTTTATTAGACAGAAAAATTTATAAAACTAGCACTTTTCAATTGTTTTATCCAAAGAATTGCTGCAGGCAAACTCCCTGTTGTCCAGCTTAAGTATTGGCTTTATCTCAAGGTTTCCATCAAAATTACTGTAGTTGATTTTTTCAATAAGAATTCCGCCTTTCTTGATTGGCTTTTCTATTGTTATGTTGTTCACAATCAGCCCGGCAACATCGATTCCGTTGTTTTCAACTGCAATTCTGATTGAATTTGAGTCATAGCAGGAATTTGTATTTTCAATCAGAGCTATCTTAACGTCGTTTGTGCAGGCAAGTTTTGCCTCTGCATTCGGGACATCAAGAACTGTTCCTGCTGTTATGAATGAGCTGCATCCGGTAAGCAGCAGCAACAGCAGCAGGCTAATCCTTTTCATTTTAACGAACCTCATGAGTTAAAATGCGCAAATCAGCGATTTGCATCATTTTTTGACCTTGTCTTCCTCTTGATCTTCTCCAGCTCCCTTATGTGGCTCAGGAAGTATTGAAGGCAATCAACAGCGCAGAAAGACGCTTTCTTTTTAAAATCTTCCGGTCCAAATATCAATGTATAGGCTGTTTCGCGGGGCTCCAGCTCTGCGAAGCAGGTTGTGCAGAACTTCGTGCTGTTGTCCAGCTCCTGCATCTTCTCCCAGATTATTTTCTTAATTTCCCTGCCTCCCATCCCTATCTCTTTCTCGAACCTTCTCAATTCGTCATAATTCCAGTTCTTGATTGCGTCTCTTAGTTTGTCTTTCATTTTGCTTCCAGTGCTTCCACTCTTTGCTTTAGGGCGTCGTTTTCTGCTTTGAGTTCTTTGACTGCTTCAATCAGAATAGGTGTTAGTTTGCTATAATCAATTCCTTTGTAGCCGTCTTCACTTGTGGAAACTACTTCAGGGAATTCTTTTTCTACATCCTGGGCAATCAGTCCTATGTTTTGTTTTTTTGTCTCGTCATTCTTCCATACAAAAGATACCCCGTTAAGCTGCAACAATTTATCCAAGACATTAGATATCGGTTTGATGTCTGTTTTTAGCCTTTCATCCGAAGGAGTAATAGTGCCTGTTGCTCTAATATTACCATTTACATCTAGTTTTTCTCCAGGACTCAATGTGCCGATGCCGACGTTGCCTGTATTTGTGATTGTAACACGAGGTGAAATTGCTCCAACATCTACTTGATTAACGTTGTCGGCGGTATTAAATGCGTAAAAATACATGTTTCCAACATAATCCGTCCCGATAAGTCCGCCGCCGTATTGGTCGCCACCTGTTGCAGTGCCCCCTGCAAGTTTTATAAAGTGCGCATCATCCAAATTTATGGCCGTATGAAATCCTATATATTCGCCATAAAAAGGAACATGATTTCCACCAGTATTTCCCAATACAATTTTTCTGACGCTGCCTATTTGGACATCTGCATCTTTATACGAAGATGCCGTGCCGATGCCGACGTTGCCGTTGTTGTTAAAGCTTGCAATAACATTCGATGATGGCGCGCCTTTTAGCAGCAGTTGATTATTTGCCACATCCAGCCACCAGTAAAAGTGCTGAACACCTAAACTGTCAAATTCTCTTATTTGAGTGCCATCTTTGTATAAATCAAGTGCTGATGCCATCGCACGCGCTGTATCACGCACATCAAGCTTTGCCTGCGGATTCGTTGTGCCGATGCCGACGTTGCCGTTCTGGTCAATTGTCATTCTGTCAGCATAGGACGAACTTGTGCCTGTCCTAAAAATTAATTTGCCGTAGCCGTAACTTGATTGCCCGCCTTTTAAGCCAATGTACATATTCCAATTTGAACTATCAGAAACAAAACCTATAAGATTTAGGGCACCGGTCTCTGCCCAGGATTTGAAATAACCGCCATAACCCCATTTCAGGTGTGGGGTTGTTTCTGTTGCAACATTTGAACCAGCAATGTCCAATGTCGCTCCCGGCGTTGTTCCAATCCCGACGTTGCCTGACTTATCAATAACCAGCCGAGCTGGTCCGCCTGAAATGCTCATGTCACGAATTTTAAAATAATTATCATTTGCATTTACATCCAAGTCCCACATCTGTGAAGTGGTTCTCAAGCTTATTTGATTGCCATTGTTTCTGACAACTGCGACGCTGTCGTCCGCAGTGGCTGGACTAAGAGTAGCTCCTGACCTTGTCCAGAAGCCTCCGCCGGTTGTCCAACTGGTTGTACACTCAGGGGATGCTCCTGCGATGCAGAATGCATTTGCCATTACTTTGCCGGCAACTTCAACGTCGCCATTCGTGTCAAATGTCATCTGTGCAACACCTGCTGGAGAATTTATGTAGTTCCAGATGTAGAATTTATCATCTAATCCGTCACCCGAGTCGCCTGTAAGCAAACCCCATTTATCTGCTGTGCCCTTTGCAAAACGAATCAAAGGAGTTCTTGTTCCTGTTGTTCCTTTGTTTGTAATCTGTATCCCCGTTTCTCCTCCAGTGCTTGATATGTCAAGAGTTTGAGCTGGATTCGGTGTCCCTATGCCGATGTTTCCATTCTTGTCAAGCTTCAGCCAGGCTCCTGGAGATGCTCTTCCAATCCAGAGGTCGCCGCTGTATTCATTTATGTGCTGGTTTGTATTTACAGAATTACCCCAGTACAAGCCGTAACCTGACTGCATGGAATAATTGCCTGCGGGAAATGTTCCTGGACCGACTTGGTTGGCTGAATGCCCTGGATTCGGCACGTCTGCCAATGCCGTAGCTAATGTCAACAGCATCAGCAGTGCATAAATTATTTTTTTCATCTTACATCAATTTTATCATTAAGCTTCGGGGCATATGCCTTTATCCCGATGCTTTCTGCATATTCCTTCAGCGCAGCTATTGCCGGCGGATCGCCGTGATTCAAAATAAGCGCCTTTGGATTTGTTTTCTTTATGAGATTCCTCAATCCTGTCATTCCTGCGTGAGCTGAAAAGTCAAACTGCTTCACAAAACTCTTCACTGTGACTCTCTGGTTGTCTAATTTAACGTGCCTGCTGGTCAGCAGGTTCCTTCCATTTGAGCCCTCTGCCTGATAGCCTGTAAGCAAAATTGATGTGTCAGGGTCAAAATGGAAATGCTTCAGATATTCTATCACAGGCCCGCCGTCAAGCATTCCAGATGTTGTCATGAAGACTGCCCTTTCCTTCACTATGTTTGCCCTTTCCCTCATCCCGTGAACTTCTTTCAAATTATGGAATGAATTTTTCAGCGCCCCAATGTCCCTGACATCATCTGGATAGTTGAACAGGTCCTTTGTAACCCTTCTTGCCATGCCGTCAAGATAAATAGGGAGCCCAAACTTCTTTTTGTTTAATAAAATCATCAGCTCCTGCGCCCTTCCGACTGCGAATGCAGGCACGAGCACAGAGCCTTTCTCAAATTTTTCTCTGACTGTTGCGATAAAATCGTCTTCTGTGCTCTTTCTGTCAGGATGGTCCCTGTCGCCGTAGGTTGAGTCAATAATTAGAACGTCAACATCTTCCTCATAGTTTGTATCTGCCTGATTCAGAAGCAGAGTCGGGTCTGTGTTTATGTCGCCTGTGTAGAGAATGTTCTTGTTATCTGCGTTAACCATCACAGATGTTGAGCCGGGAATGTGCCCTGCATCATACAATTTGAATCTGATGTTCTTGAACTTGTACCATTCATTCAATCCATGGATTCTTATGCTCTGCGCAATCCTTCTCACATCTGCCTTCTGGTAGACAACACGATTTTTCTTCAGCCTATCTATTTCGTATGAATCTATTAACAGCTCATATGTTATTGCCCTTGTCGCAGCTGTGCCTATGATTGGGCAGTTCAGACCCTGATAGTCGAACATCGGAAGCATTCCCGAATGATCCAGGTGTGCATGCGAGATGAAAACAACGTCAATGCCCTTGAGATTTTCTATTGGCGTTGGATAATCAATGTCAGGCGAGATTTTGACGCCTGCATCAAGAAGGAATCTTGTTCCTTTTGTGTTTACTTCAATGCAGCTTCTTCCGACTTCCTGTGCAGCTCCGTGCATTACGAATTTCATTTCTTCATCACCTCAAAATCAATATACCATTTGTTTATCCTGCTGTCGTAACTGAAGAGAACATTGTGCTTCTTTGACTTGTCTAAAGCAAATAGAAGAGGCATGGGAATGGTTGTCTCGAAGCTCGAGCCTCTTTTGTACAATTTGCGTTTGATGGTTGTCATTTTCAATTAGCCCGCCGCAATTATAAGTTTGCAGCAAAGCACCCTATCGTCAGAGCCATCATTTCTATAACCCACTGCAACATAAGTGTCAACAGTTGTAGTTCCAGTCGAATCTACAAAACAATCTGCATTATCAGTGCTACCAGTGAAACCACCTGAAATTCCATATGCCAAAGAACCTTCATGCACACTAGTGAAGCAGCTACTTTTATCAATTGCAATGTGAACACCTGATAGTGTTCCTCCGCTTGCAATCTTCACATTCCCATTAAAGTAACCTGCATAACCACTAGTTGAATAGCCATGAATTCCATTACCGTTACCATATGCGTATCCTTGAACAGCATTTCCAGTATTAGTTTCTCCGTAAACCCCCACAGAACTACCATAAGATTTTATCCCCCAACCTGAACTAGGAGTAAAACCAATCGAAAGTGTGCTTACTCTTGCATCGCCACTGACATCTAATTTATAGCTTGGACTCGTAGTGCCGATGCCGACGTTGCCTGTGCTTTTAACAGTTAATGCTTCTCCTGCACCGCCAATATAAATGGAATACCTATCTACATTATAGATTTCGTCCCATGCATAACCAGGATTACCTGGATAAAGAACTCTATACCAAGTCATATCAGGGTTTGCACCATTTAAATGTTGAAGAGTGGAACTGACCCAACTAGTTCCATCTCCTTTAATCAACTCAATGCTTCCTGTTGTGGTTGTGTCTACAGATATAGGATTATTTGTGTAAAGTCCATAGCTACCATCACCAAGGTAAGCGGAACTGCCTGTGCCTGTATTATAAAAAAAACCTCCTGCAGAAGAGCCATCACCTCTTACTCCTACATAATTAGAAGATGCACCATAAAGTCCATAAGTGCTTCCAGTTGAAAGTGTTCCGTAACTGCCTCCTGCTACGTTTAGTTTATAACTGCTAGGATTCGTCGTGCCGATGCCGACGTTGCCGTTTGTGTCTATCGCAAGCCTATTTACATTCGCTGTATCATCCCAAATCTGAAACATGCCATCTGCAGAATAACCGCTTCTTAGACTAAATGATTTTTGGCCGCCACCGCCAGTTGTATCCACCATATATATCTTCGGGTCGTGACCAGCCATATGTATATTCCCAGCAACATCAAGCATTTCTCCAGAACTTGGCGTCATCCCGATGCCGACGCTGCTGCCAATAATAGCAAGTGGAGCAGTATAACCGCCAGTTCCTGTCCAATCTGTACGTATCACTCCTAACGAACCAGTATGAAATATGGCAATTGCATTAGTGTTATCTTTTGCTTCTAGCCAAATGCCTCCATAACCTCCTCCGACATAATTTTTTGATTTTAAACTAAGAGTGCCATAAACTGCGCCGCTTGGAGCACCAAGTTGCAACCAAGTATTTGAATTTGGGATTGTCGTGCCGATGCCGACGCTTGCTCCATTATTGAACAATACGCTGTTCGCTACCCAGTTTGTTCCGTCGTTGCGCAGTGTCTGGCCAGATGTGCCTGAGGGTAAAACTCCAGTGCCTCCTGCTGCAGGAGTTTGCCAAGCCATGCCTGTTGCTGTTCTGGTAAGAACATTGCCTGTTGCTCCGCTTGCTCCACTTATTTTCAAAAGTCCATTTAAATTAATGTCTCCATTCACATCTAATTTAGAGCCCGGGCTTGTCGTGCCGATGCCGACGTAGCCAGTATCTGTTATTCTCATTCTTTCTGCGCCAGCCATAAATACTAAAGGATTGCCTGATGCGCCACTTCCAATCTGTAAATCAGACCCGCTCTGGTATGCAACTGAAATTCCAGTAGGCCCTACTCTATATCTGTCTGATTGAACTGTACCTGCAACATGAAGAGCGTACAATGGGTTCGTCGTGTCGATGCCGACGTTGCCTGACTGCAGAATTGTCAATAAATTTTTGTTATTGGATGTGAATATAAAACTTTTCCAATTATCTGAAGACCTGGCTGTTGAAAAGTTCATCAATGAATTAGCACTATTGGTCTGTATGGTTGAAACATCCACAACAGGTTCGACAGTCAAAACCCCATTAATGTCAAGTTTTGAAGCTGGATTTGCTGTCCCAACACCAATGTTTCCATTAGTGTCAAACTTCAAAAATGCTCCGCCGGTTTTGCCAATCCAGAGATTTCCGCTGGTGTCAACATTTACATGTTGGTTTGAATTAGTAGGATTCCCCCAGTACAAACCATATCCTGGCTGCAAGGAGTAATTGCCTGCGGGAAATGCCCCGGGATCAATCTGGCTGGCGGGATGCCCGGGATTCTGCTCTGCAAAAGCGACTGCTACAGAAATCAGAAATACGACGAAAACAAGCAGTTTTTTCATATTATATACTTATTTTTTTACTTTTTTATTTATTCAATTAATTACAATTTTTAATGTATATAAATATACTTATATTTAAATCTTTCGGAAACATTTATAATAAGCCAGAAAAATCATAGAAATATGAAAATCGCAGTAATCTCTTCAAAGAAGGATCCGGCGGGGATGAACATAGCAAATTCCCTTCGCCTTCTCTATCTGTTCAAGGCAACAAATTATAAATTCGAAAAAGAGCCAATCTACGAATTAGAATCAACAGAAACAAAACTCTACATCACAGAAACAGACTCAATCCACTGCGAAAACATTGACAAAAAAATAGAAGCTGACTTGTTCATATTTGCTACAAAGCACCAGTCGCAGGCAAAAATTCCTTCTTTAAGCGCACATGCGCCAGGCAACTGGGGAAAGGCGGAGTTCGGCGGAAAAGACAGGCAATTGTGCATTGCGCCTGCAAATTATTTGAAGGAAGCAATCATAAAATTAGAGGAACTGAATAATCTTGGCTTTGAAGTTGTCCAGGAATGCACGCATCACGGACCTTACCTTGAAAAGCCGGTGATGTTCATTGAAATCGGCTCGTCGGAGGAGCAGTGGAGCAACAAGGAAGCTGGAAAAATAATCGCAGAAGTAATCTATCATCTTGTCACAGCTGAAATCCCTGATTACAAAACAGCATTCGGCATCGGCGGACAGCACACAACAACGAATTTCAAGAAAATTGTCCTGAAAACAGACATTGCGCTGGGCCATGCCTGCCCGAAATACAATCTGGAAAATTTAGATGAAGAGATGCTTGAGCAGGCACTGACAAAAAGCACAAGCTCAGCAAACATTGTAATCCTTGATTGGAAAGGCTTGAAGGAGAACAAGCAGAAAATAGTTGATATGCTGAAGAAGCAGGACATAGATTATACAAGGACAGATAAATTTTGAACGGGTTTATTGGTTCAGAAACTTTAAATACTAGTTCTTTGCTAACCTGGGATATGAAAAGACTTGCAATACTCGTACTGTTGCTGTGCACTGCCTGCTCGATGGCTGAATTTTTTACAGGCAACAATTTCAATTATGCGGTCGCTAAAATAAATAAAATTGACGCTGCAAACAATATCTCGTTCTCTGATTACAGCAATGGGCTTGAATATTTGAGGATGCACCCAAGGTATCCTGACCCGTTAAATATTAACGAGATTGACCCGATAACAAAAGAATACAGCAAAGTAGTTGGTGCAGAAACAACCAATCTTTATGCTTCATTCAGAAAAAACCTTCTTCTGTCAGAAAAGCATTACATGCTTGCATACAAGACTTACAAGGGGGACATTGAAAAATATGGAATAATATGTTCCAATAATGAAAGCATTTTGGAATCGTTTCAAAATAAGAATATGTCAATCGAGTTTGGAAGGAATGCACTCCAAAACATAAATGAGCTAAAGGAAAAATACCCAAATGAGTTCAGCCAGCTGAACATTTCCGATGAATGGCTGACAAACACAAAGAATTTTTACATAGACCTTGAGGGGAGTCTCGGGCACCAGAAAGAACTTTACAATTACTTCTGCATCATAAAACAAAAAAATAGCACTTTAAAACAGCAGAATAGTAAATAGTACTTAAGCAGCTGGCTTCTTCTCTTGCTTTTTCTCTTCGGGTTTCGCAGCACCAACAGGCCCGCCGGTTCCGACGATTGTTGCCAGTAATTTTGTAATCAATGACTCTGAGATTCCGTTTTCCTTTAATCTTGATTTTATGACGCTCTTCTCCTTGCCTGCCAGCGCAGCCATTATGTCGTTTGCCTTCTTCTCCTCTTCTGCGTGCCTTCTTGCAACATCTTCTGCCAGCTTCTTCTTCTCCTCTTCCAGCTTCTTCATGTCATCTGCAGTCAGCTCTGTCTTTTCCGCCTTTATCTCATTGTCGTATTTGCCGGAATTAACATCCTGAATAGCGGCAACAGCCGGCTTTCCGCCCACAAGAACTCCCATTGAATTGCATGTGCCGATTATGCACTTTACTTTCTCCTTCAGCGTCTTTCCGCTCAGGGAATCTGATTTCATCTTTGCAACTTTTATTATCTGCTCTATCCTAAGATCAGCAACTTTGTCTGCGTGAGGCATCCCGGAGCCTTTCTCGATTCCCGCCTCTTTCTTGATTAGGCTTGAAGTAGGGGGAGTCCCGATTTCAACCTCAAATGTTTTTGTGTCTGTTTCAACTATGACTTTGATAGGAACCTGCATGCCCTTGAAGCTCTCTGTTTTCTTGTTTATCTCTAAAATTACCTGCGCTACATTCAATCCAGTCGGACCTAGCGCTGGCCCTAGAGGAGGCGCTGCAGATGCCTTGCCTCCTTCAATCATCGCTTCAACAATTAATTTAGACATATTTCATATGTTTTTAGAGTATATTTAAAAAGGTTTCTGTTATTATTTAGAATATTGAAAATTACAGCCTAATCAGCTTCAGCTCGCTCCTTGCATCCTCCTCGCTTCCCGAAGCATGAATTATGTTCCGCGTTGCCTTGTTCTGCCTTGCCCTTGCAGCCAAATCATCTGTTGAAAAGTCGCCGCGGATTGTGCCCTTTGGCGCTTCCTTCGGGTTTGTCGGTCCGCATATCTTTCTCACCCTGGCAACTGCATTTTCTCCTTCAATCACAGCCATGACAACTTTGCCTGAGCACATGAAATCAATGACTGCGTTGAAAAGCTTTTTTCTTAATTTTGGCTTCAGATGCGCGTAGAATTTCCCCATGAACGGCTTGCGGAGTTTTGCAACCTTCAGCCCGGCGATACCCAGCCCTGCTCTCTCAAATCTTTTCAGGCATTCGCCGGCAAGCCTCTTTTTCACGCCGTCTGGCTTGATAATGACCAATGTTTTTTCCTTCATTTTATTTTTGTGCGCAGAATAGTATCATTTTGAATTTTCATTTATAATGCAGAAACGTAACACTGCACTTTGACATCTTCCTGTAAAAGTCATAATCAGTCTTCTTCATCCTTGAATCAAATACTGCCAGATGCGCTCCCTCCCAGAACAGGAACCAGCCGGCTGGCTGGAAAAGAACAGCCAGAAAATCTGCCAGGAACGTTCTTCCCGTGCTCATAAGAATTACTGTTGAAAGAAGCATAAAAATTATTCCAAGAAATACGAAGCCAAGCCCCTGCTTTATCAGCTGCCTTCTTTCCTTTTCAAGCCGGTCATAGTGCTTCCTGAAATGCTCACTCAATCTTTTTTTGATTATTTTTTCCTCCTGCATGTTTCTCTTGTCTGCCGGAAGGAAGAATTTGAGGTTAAGAGGTGTATTATATCTGCTTGCGCGCCTTGCCTCATCAAGAAAATCAACAGACAGCGCCTTTAATTTATATGGCCTCGGGTCAAAGTCAGAAAAGATGTCATTGTAGCTGTCAAGACTGATGTTTATCTCATTGTCTCTTTTTTGCATATCTGCAAGAATTAAATTGAGATATTTAAACCTTTCTTTACGCTTCTTGATAGTCTTTGCAATGGACCCTTGTTGTCTGAGCGCCTTCTGGCACTTCAACATTCAAGTTCCTTTCAAATTTTATAAAAGCATTTGCCCAATAAGAACTGCCCTTGCCCATCGCACTTCTTAATTCATAATTGATTACGCATTTTTTCCCTTTCTGGCAATAGCCGCAATACTCCAAAAGAAATCTATTTGATTCTGCATAATTCCCAAATTCCTGGGACTCTGCCCTTTTAAAATTTTTTAGAAGGCCTTTTACCCTGTCTGAAAGCTCGTTGCGCAACTTATTCTTCTCCCGCCTCTGCTTCTCCTTCGTCAGAATCTCTTCTTATAACCTTGACAGCATCCATCTTCAAAGTAATTGGGATCGGGACAGCTGACTCAAGCAGCTCAACAACAACTTCCTCTTTTGTCTTGTCTATCCTAGTTACCTTTGCGTTCTCCCTCTTGAACGGCCCTGCGATTATCTCGACAATGTCGCTCTTCTTTATGTTCATCTCCTTCTTGACCTGCTCAAGCATGTGCTCTATTTCCCTGAACTCAATCGGCTGCGGAAGTATGCCTCTCGCATAGGGAATTCCGAAAGCAGCCTGCTCAGCATCCATCTTTGTGGCTGACTCGATGAAAATGTAGCCTCTCATGCCGTGCGGCCTTATGACAGAATAAACAGCAAGCTTCTTTTTCTCGGCATTGCTTGTCAGGAATCCCATTACCTGGTCCTCCCTGTTTGCCGTGACCCTGACTGCGAAGATAAGTGTATCTGACTTTTCCTTCTCCTCCTTCACTTCTCCGCCTATGTTTTCCACTTCGTCCATTTTAAGGAAATAAAAGCTGCTTTATCATCTGCAGAACAAACCCGAAAAAGCCGATTATCATTATTCCAATGCCTGATACCTTGACAATTGTCTTGAATTCTTCTTTTGTGGGTTTTTTTGTGACCCTAAGCACAATTCTGCATTGGTAGATAAACCGCTTCAGCTTCTCTTTCAGTGTAACTTTTCCTTCTTCCATGTCTAATCAACAAAGTCAATTCCCAGTTCGTTCTCAATCTCCTTCTTCTTCGCAGCTGTCTTCTTTCTCGGCCTTCCGCCGAATATCTGCGAAGACTGTACTCCTGTTATTATCAGCATCGCCCTGATAACGCCCTGCAGGTCCTCTGAGATTAATGCGCCCCAGATTATCTTTGCGTCCTCTGAAATTCTGTCGCCGACTGTCTCAACGACTTTTCTTGCTTCATTAAGCGTCATGTCAGGCCCGCCGACAACGTTAATCAATGCGCCGGTTGCGCCTGAGATGTCAACATCAAGCAATGGATTTCCAATTGCCTTTTCAACTGCCTCTATTGCCCTGTTCTCCGAGTCAGACTCGCCGACCCCTATCAGGGCAACTCCGCCGTTTGCCATAACTGTCCTTATGTCTGCAAAATCAACATTGACCAATCCTGCTTTTGTGACAAGCTCTGCAATTCCCTTTACGGCGTTTGTCAGAATCTCGTCAGCAACCTTGAATGCTGTGTGAAGCGGAAGGTCTGGCGCGAGTTCAAGCAGCTTGTCGTTTGGTATGACAATCAAAGTGTCCACAATCTGCTCCATTTTTTCCAGCCCGACAACTGCATTCTCGTATCTTCGCTGGCCTTCCATTGCAAATGGCATTGTAACGACGCCCACAGTAAGGCATCCCATCTTTTTGCTGATCTCTGCAACAACAGGAGCAGCTCCTGTTCCTGTTCCGCCGCCGAGTCCGCAGGTTATGAAAACCATGTCAGCGCCCTGTATGGCATGCTTTATCTCTGACTCATTCTCCCTTGCAGCATCTTCGCCGATTTTCGGTATTGAGCCTGCGCCAAGTCCCTTTGTGATCTCTTTTCCGATAAGGATTTTCTTGTCAGCTGAAGTGTAAAGAAGGTCCTGCGCGTCTGTGTTGATTGCCACTGTTTCAGCGCCCTTGACGCCGACCTCTGTGATTCTGTTTATTGTGTTGTTTCCGCCGCCGCCGATTCCGAGAACTTTTATCTGTGCCTTCTGCTTTGTGAGAAATCCCTCTAGTTCATCGTCTTCCGGCACGTGCTTTTCAGGCATTGTCTGCTTCAAGCTTAATTCGTGTTTTTCAATAGGCCTTACATTAAAATGTTGTTCCATTTTGATACCTCATCCCCTCGTTTTATATCGGCCTCTTTTTGTTTTTTATTGCTAAACTTATATATAAACTTATTTATTTTCTTCTGCAGCTATCTCAAGCTTCTTAATCGTCGGTATAAGCTCGAGCGCTTTTTTGGTTATAATATCTTGAACCTCTTTTGGAAGCTTTGCTTTTATGCTTAGCTTTACTGCGTTTTCGCCATTTTCTATCTTGAACGCGTCTTTCTTTATGCCCAGCTGGGTTGTCATGAATGTCTCAAGCTTCTCATTGTCATCTGTGACAATCCTCAGTATCTTGTATTTGTAGATTATGTCCTTTCCTGACAATGGGTGGTTGAAATCAACAATTGTCCTCCCGCCTGTGACTGTCTTGATTATGCCGTACATGTCATCAATGTTTATCGGCAATCCGGGAAACGGCCTGATGTTCTGCTTTGTGAATGCCTTTGTCGGCACAAGCTTGATTAGTTTGGCTGACTTCTTCCCGAAGGCGTTTTCCGGCGGAAGTGCAACCTGGTATTCGACGCCGACATCCTTCCCTTCAATGTCATCGTCAAGTCCCTTGACAAGATTGCTCTGCCCAATGCAGATTATAACTGGGCCGTATTTTTGCTTCTCGCTGTGAAGCTCGTTCTCCTTTGCAGTCTGCTCTGAAGTTGTGTCAAAGACTACACCTGATTCCTTCAGGATGCCTGTGTACTCAATTTCAACAAAATCTCCTTTCTTTGCTTTCATTTTAGTGCCCTCTAATTCGCGTTTGCTGTATTAGAAGAATACTAAGAAGAATAAGGGGGTTATTTAAAAAGCTTGTGGTGATTTATTTAGAATATTGAAAGTTATTTCTTTCGTATGAATTTCAGTATCTTCTCACCAGCTTCTTCAGCAGTTGTCTTTGTCGTGTCAATAGCCAGGTCATAATTTTTCTTGTCCAGATAAGTTATGCCATAAACTTTTCTGTATCTGCCGAGATTGATCTTCTCCCTTTCCTCCATCAGCTCCATTGCCTCTTCGAATGTCTCGAACTTCTCCTCTTCTCTTCTCTGCCTGAAGATTCTTTCTGCCCTAACTTTCAAATCAGCGTCAAGAAACACCTTCACTGATTTGGGAATGAAATGCCATGCCAGCCTGCTGTCAATCACAAAATTGTCTTCATTCTCGCCAAGCTTCCTTGAATAATTGTCAATGTCGCTGTCAATTGATTTGTCTGTCTTCGCTGCAATCATCAGCTCATTTATTGTCATTCCCCTTTCCACTGCAAGCTTTCTAAGAATGTCGCCGGTGGAATAATGGTTGTAATTGAGCTTTTCAGCCAGAAACTTTGCAACAGTTGACTTGCCTGCGCCTGATGTGCCTGAGATTGTTATTATCATTTTTAAAATGAAAGTTCAAGTATATATAAAAATTGTTATTTTCCATACTGAAAGCGTATAACAAAATGTTTATAAACAACCTCCTTACTAATAACTGACTTCAGGGGTGAAACATGTCAAAAGGAAATATGCAACCAATATTTATTCTACCAGAAGGGAGCCAGAGGACATTTGGAAGGGAAGCGCAGAGAAACAACATAATGGCAGCAAAATTAGTTGCTGAAACAGTGAGGACAACCCTCGGCCCAAAAGGGATGGACAAGATGATTGTTGATTCTTTGGGCGACATAACAATAACAAATGACGGAGTTACAATTCTTCAGGAAATGCAGATTGAGCATCCTGCTGCAAAAATGATTGTTGAGGTCGCAAAGACGCAGGAGGACGAGGTCGGCGACGGAACAACAACCGCTGTTGTTATCGCAGGCGAATTATTGAAAAATGCAGAAAGGCTGCTTGAGCAGGATATCCATCCGACACTAATTGCAAGGGGCTACAGGATG
Source organism: uncultured archaeon (assembly GCA_963845175.1). Taxonomy (GTDB): domain Archaea; phylum Nanobdellota; class Nanobdellia; order Woesearchaeales; family CAIVOO01; genus CAIMOB01. Next base: position 6,368 of record CAWJRI010000016.1, on the reverse strand, counting down.
GCTGAAGCCAAGGCGCAGGAAATCCTCAGGAAGATCGCAGAGGACATAAACGAAAAGGACGACGTGACTTTGAGGAAGATTGCAATGACTGCAATGACTGGCAAGGGCGCAGAGGCTTCAAAGGAAAAGCTTGCGGACATAACAGTCAGGGCTGTGAAGCATGTCCTTAGCAAAATCGGCGACAAGATTGAAATAAACACAAATGACATTAAAATCGAGAAAAAAGTCGGCGCAAGCGTTGAGGATTCTGAATTGATTGAGGGGATTGCCATTGACAAGGAGAGAGTGCATTCAGCAATGCCGAAGATTGTAAGAAACGCAAAAATCGCGCTGATTGACTCTGCATTGGAAATAAAAAACACAGAGATAGACGCGAAAATCCAGATTACAGACCCAAACCAGATGCAGGCCTTCCTTGATATGGAAGAAAAAATGCTGAAGGGAATGGTTGACAAAGTTGAAAAGTCAGGCGCAAATGTACTCTTCTGCCAGAAGGGAATTGACGACATGGCGCAGTATTATCTTTCAAAGAAAGGAATCTACGCCTGCAGGCGCGTGAAAAAGTCAGACATGGAGGGGCTTGCGAAGGCAACAGGCGCGAAGATTGTCACAAACCTTGATGATTTGTCAGTCTCTAACCTTGGAACAGCGGGACTGATTGAGGAGAAGAAAGTCGGGGACGAGGACATGACATTTGTCTCTGAATGCAGGCAGGCAAAGACAGTCACAATCCTATTAAGAGGCGGGACAGAGCACGTTGCAGATGAAGTCAAGCGAGCTATAACAGATGCTGTGGGCGACGTGATTGCCGCATTAAAAGTGGGAAAAGTTGTCGGCGGAGCAGGCGCACCTGAAATTGAGCTTGCAAGAGAGCTAAGAAAGTTCTCAAACACGCTGATCGGGCGCGAGCAGCTGGCTGTGCTGGCATTTGCTGATTCAATGGAGATAATCCCGAGAACATTGGCAGAGAACGGCGGCTATGACCCGATTGACATGCTAACTGCGCTAAAAAGTGCGCATGACAAGGGAGAGAAGTGGGCTGGAATTGATGTGTTCAAGGGAAAGCCAATGGATGCCTGGAAGGCAGGAGTCATAGAGCCATTAAAAATAAAGACTCAGGCAATCTCGTCTGCATCAGAAGCAGCTGTCATGATTCTGCGAATTGATGATGTGATTGCAGGAAGCGGGAAATCAGGCGGAATGCCTCCCGGACCTATGCCTGAGATGTAATTCTTTCACTTTTTCTTAATAGTAAAACAATTTTATATAGTCAAAAGCATAAGATTTTTAAAAAACAGATATTTATTAGCTATAAATCATTAAAAAAGAGGTGGCCAAATGGCAGATGAATACGCACTTGTTCCTGAAAAAGAGGTCAGAAGACTAAGAGATGATATAGATTCCATCAAGAAGAATCCATTAGGTTCTTTGGGTGGAAACGAGCTTGTTGAGAGCATCAAGAATCTGAATGCTGCAATTAATTCTTTGACAGAACTGTTCAAGACAGCTGCAGAGGATTTGAAAGTTGAGGAAAGGGAATCGCAGACAATCGCGACAAAGGTCGAGCCTTTGCTTGAAAAGATTGACATGATAATGGACCAGAACAAAAAGATAGCAAGAGGCATAGTTGCGGTTGCTGACATGATTGGAGGAGTTGAGGAGGAGAAGCCAGCGCTGCCGCAGAGGCCTCCTGCTTTTCAGCCGAGGCCGGCACAGATGATGCCGCCGTCATTGCCTCCGCCGCCTACACCAGCAGCAGCCCCGCCTGCACCGCCAGCTCCTAAGAAAGGGCTTTTCGGATGAGCGAAGAAATAAAGCTAAGCGGAATCAGACTGAAGAATTTCTTTATTAATATCTGCAAGACAGCGAAAGCTGTTGAAGCCAAGAAAAGGCAGAAGGCGGATGTTGCGAGGCATCTGGAAAAAATAAAATCACTTTACACTGAAAAAGGGATTGATAGGAGAAGAGTTGAAGATGAGATGAGTGCGCTTTCTTTAAGAATAAATGGAATAATCGACCAAGAAAAGCAGATATCAACCAGGCAGGAAGAGGAAGACGCATTGCTGAGAAAGCTCCAGTCAAGGGTCGAGCAGATAGGCGTCACGCCGCTGCCGGAGCCAAAGAAGATTGAGGATTTCATGAAGATGTCGCAGGCTCTGCAGGAAAACATTTCCCGCATAAGAAATGTGACAGTTGAGATGGAGGAAGAGGAGAGGGAAAGGCTGGGCAGGGTCGAGGAGAAGTTTGGACTGACAGAAGGCGAGCTAAAAGGAATAGAGGAGAAATTAAATCTGCTTGAAAAAGAATACAGACGGCTCAGGGGAGCCGGGAAGGACAAGAAAAAAATAGAAAGGCTGGGCTCAAAAATAAAAAAGCAGAAGGAAGTTCTTAATAAACTCAAGCGCAGTTAGACAGGCATCTGCCTGTAAAGGTCAGTGTTGCTGTTCTTATTCCAGGCATAGCATCAGACGGTACAATGAGCCTTATCGAACTGTTGAATGTGTCATCGCTGTTTCCGTATTTCAGCAGCCTACAGATTGGTTTTGAAGTTTTTTCAATGCTGATATAGGTTGTATTGAATCCCTCAACACAGGAGTTTGGCTCTGTTGTTATGCCTTTAATCATGAATCTTGGGCTTGTTCCGCCGACAAAAGTAGTTGCATTTTCAGTTGAAGTTATATTAACTGAGATATCGACTGTGCCGTCATTTTCTAAATATATGAACTGCGGCGCACCCCAGTTCCATGTCCCGTTTATGGCGCTTGGCAAAGAGCTGTCAAGCACTGCACTTGTTAAAGAGCCATTAACTCTTCCTGAACCGAAATTTATGTTGTAATCAACAAGAATTGAAACTTCAACGGTGAGATTTATTGAAACATTAGCATTCTGAAATGTCCCGAATCCAAAAATCCCTTTGTTAAAAAGAACAAAGCCAAGCAATAAAATTACTATAGAAACTCCCACAATAATTGCCAGTGAATTGTATTTCATAAGTAAAAATAAAAAATTTATATATCTTTTGCCATCACGGTTTTTCTTCCGTTGGCGTCTGCCCTTTTGCAAGCTTCCTTTATCAGCTGCTCAACTTTTTGTGACAAAGCGTCAGCGAGATCGCCTGCTACATTGTAGCCTTTTGCAACATCCTTAATTTTTGCCTTTACTACCAGACTGTCTGTCATTAAAACCACCTCAATTTTTTTAGCATTATCTGGGTTTTTACACCCGACTAGCCAAAATTATATATGAGCATATATAAAGCTTTTGGTTTTTATAAAGGCTAAAAACCCCAAATTCATGCTTTTAAGCTATTTATGGGTAAACCAGAAGTGGTATTTTCCATCCTTTATCTCGTCAAGCCTTACAAAGCCGAACCTCTCAAACTGGCATATGTCTCCCGGCTTTAGCTTCTTTATGCCTGCCTCGCCAAATCCTCTTTCTGTCTTTGCGTCAGGCATAAGAACAGTGACTTCAACAAGCTCTTTTTCAACAGGAAGCCAGTGCATTATCTTCTCCCCGCCTTTCTTGTATTTGTCGTACTCAATGGAATCAAACACAAGCTCCTTTCCTATTTTTGTCAGGTTGAGGCAGTCCATGAGCCTGTAAAGATAATTGTCTTTCATTGAATTGAAATCATCTTTTGTGATGAAGAATTTTTTGTGCGCCTTGAAAACCCTTTTTCCCCTATCTGTGTAATCAGGATGTACATCAATCTCAACCTTGTGCTCAGGCGCGTCCTTTACTTCAACTTCAACAGGATCGTTGATGAAGAAATACCTGTTTGACTTAGGGTCAATTATGTCCCTGTTGTAGGCGTTCAGCAGTTTGAAATATTCGTCTGCCTTGATTGTCTTGTCAACAGGCGACACGCCTGTGTCTTCTGCAAATTTCAGGAATGCTTCTGGCTGGTATCCCCTTCTTCTCAGCGCAGGCAAAAATGGTATCCTTATGTCATCCCAGCCTGTGAATTCGCCTGACTCAATTCTTGGTCTTGTCTGTGAGCAGCTGACTTCCATGCCTTCGAAATTTATCCTGCCGAAAAACAATGTCTCCGGAATCGGCTTGTCAAGATAATTGTAAACATACTCCTGCTTTTTCGCGTTGTCCATGTGGTCCTTTCCCCTGATTAAATGTGTCATCTTCGTGTCTATATCGTCGACAACAACCGAGAAGTTCATCAGCGGCCAGACTCTGTATGCCTCTCCTTTTCTTGGATGTTTGAATTCATTAATTCTCATCGCAGGCCAGTCTCTCATTGCAGGGTTCTTGTGCTTTATGTCTGTCTTCACTCTCAATACAGCTTCGCCTGGCTTGTACTCCTTGAACATCATCTTCCATCTTTCAATGTTTTTCTCTTTTGGTATATCCCTGCATGGGCATGGCTCCATTTTATCTGCCAATTCCTTGAATGCCTCTGAAGAGCAGGTGCAGACATATGCCTTTTCCATGTCAATTAATTTTTCAGCATACTTGTAGTAAATATCCATCCTGTCTGACTGAACCATGAATTCAGAAACTCCATTATTTGTGAGCCAGTTTGCATCCTTCTGTATAAGATTGTAAGACTGTTGGTCAATGTTTTCAGGGTTTGTATCAGATATTCTCACAATTAGCTTTCCATCATACATCTTTTTGTATGCATAATTTAATGCGAGAATAAAAGCGTGGCCGACGTGCAGCGGACCTGAAGGGCTTGGCTCAAACCTCATAACAACCTTGCCCATCTTTGCATTTTTAAATTCAGCGAGCTTCTTTTCCTCTGCTTTCTTTTCCTCAAGAAGCTCCGGCGCAATCTTTTTCAGCATTTCCAGCTGCTCTTCAGCTGATTTCTTTGAAACTTCCTTGATTGTTTTCTTTATTTCTTCTCTCAATTCCTTTATTTTTGGCTTGAGATTCGGATTCTGCGAGAGAATGTGACCTATGATGGCGCTTTCGCTGGGCTTTCCATCATATTTTATGGAGTTGTGCAACACATATTTCAGTACAATGTCTTTCATAGTATATAAAAAAGAAAGTGGGTATTTAAAGATTTTGATATGTGGCGACGACTTCGCCTTTTTCTATAACTTTTATAATTTCTGCAAATTCTTTTTCTTTCAGATTGTCTCTGACATATCTCAGATCAGAATCTCCGCTCTCCTGTATTATATAAATTGCTGCCAGGATGTGCTGCCCTTTTTCAATTAGCGGAAATGCGCCATTGAATATCAATGTTTTGACAGGGGAATTGTTTTTTATTTTAATTTCAAGATTGGCTGAAGGTTCTCTTACCTGCCTTAAAGTATATCCCTTTCTCTTGAAATTGTATCCTCCGACCTGTTCGCAGCCCAGGTCTAGGTGTCTAATCGCATCCAGAACAGTTCCTTCGATAACTTGGTAAACATCCATATTGCAGTTTTCCTTGACTATGCCGCACTGTTTCGCAAGCATAATCAGGTAATCCATATGAGACATTGCTCTTCTTTTATCTATTTCGTGTATCGAAGCTGCCAGTGATTCTAAAGCTTTATGATTAATTTTTTTGCTTTTATAACCGCTTCCATCTCTTTCACTATGGTGGTCTTTAACAGCTTCAATTAGCATGTTTTCTTTTTTATTTGGTTTTACTATTCTTTCCATTGAGCATTTCGTCATGAGAAATCCAAACAGCGTCTAAATTTATATATTTTGCGAAAGCAGGTTTTTAAGATTTATAAACAAAGGTTTAAATACGTAAAGCTTCAAAAGTTTTTGTAAAAACGGGCCCTTAGCCCAGCCTGGTAGAGCGCCGCATTGGCTATGCGGAGGCCGCGGGTTCGAATCCCGCAGGGTCCACTTCGTGTTTTGCTTCGCGGGCCTATAGATCAGTCCGGCAGATCGTCGCCTTCGCAAGGCGGAAACCCGGGTTCAAATCCCGGTGGGTCCATGTGATTTTCACATGTCTGATAATTCCGATGAAGTCGGAATTATCTATACATAGCAAATATTTTAAATAATAAGACATTAAACAATACAAAATGACAGATATTGATGACTTATATGAAAGATTGGGTTCTAGATTAATAAAATATAGAAGAATAGAAGGAGTTGTAAATGTACCTGTGGTGCAAGTTATCCAACGTGTCAAAAAAGAAGTAACTGTTAATGTAGTCCTGACTTTTTTTTCGGAAAATGTTCCTTTAGAAGTAACTGAAAATAGAGTAATGGGGAGCGCGGATATTGGAGATAAACAATTTAATGATTTTGAGAAAATATTTGTACAAATCATGATTGATAATATTGAAAAGTTTGTTAAACGACAAAAATTACGTTTTGGCTTTACAAAAGAAGGCAATAGATTCGCAATAACATAGTATACGTGTCTGAACCAAGTAGATAAAAATATATAAAAA
>CAWJRI010000015.1:0-85566 GCA_963845175.1 uncultured archaeon | reverse complement strand
GAGAAAGGCAGAACCAGTAGTGCGGGCAGGAAGACGGCGCCGCTCCACCCGTGGATCGGCATGCTGTAAATGGAACTCTGCCAACCCACGGGGAACAGACTGTCGCGGAACATCCTGGTGTGAGCCAATAAGTCGTCCCAACCGGCCGGTGGCAGCCAGAGCTTGATAAACCCGAGGATCGCAAACTTCGTCGCAACGCCATGACTCCATGTTGACCGCATTGCATTTCATGATTCGCCAATGCAGCAACCAGTGGCCGGACAAAAAGTAGTAGTCGCAGTTTTCCGCCGCAAAAACCAAGGCGAAGCCGCCCAGCAACACCGCCGAAATCAACATCGCCTGCCGCAGCCTGTTTCTGGGCGCCAGGATCGTCTCCTTGTCGCCGCAGCGCGGCCAGCAAAAAGGGAACGAGGATGGCCCAGCCCAGCACCAGAAAAGCCAGCAGCAATTTCGAGAGATACAGGAAGCCGAAAGACAATCCACTGGCCGCGGCGAATGTCAGCTGCTGCCGGCTTGTGGCCGCCTGCAACGCCAGGATGAGGCAGAATATGCCGAGGCACATGAAAAAGAGCTGCGGCATATCGGTGTCGACCCGGGCGGAATAGAGAATGTGCCCCGGGATGAGCGCCAGCACGGCGGCGCTGAAGAGTCCGGTCCGTGCATCAACGAGTGACCTTCCGATGAGCGCCACCAGCAAAACGGTCCCGATCCCGGTGAGTGCGGTCCACAGCGTCAACGACGTTCCGAAGCCCCAAACACCTGCATGAATAAAATGTTCGGGTAAAGCGCGGCGATCCGAAACGGATACATGTCCGAGGGATCTCCCTTTCCACTCGGCCCAGTTGGAAACGGTTCCTTGAATTGCCGCAATGTGATGCCAATAGTTTCTCCTGGCGCTCCCTTCGATGGCAGCGCCAGCGACACAAAAATATCCTCCTCGCCATATTGCCGGGCCACGCCAATGAAGAAGAACACTTCCAGGAGAACTTTGGCGATGAGGATCAGCGCGAGGTAGCGCCAGAAGACGGCGCGCCTTCCGGCGGAAAACGCCGGGCGACACGCGCCCGCGGGAGGGACTGTCGATTCGATCGGACTTGGGCGGTGTTTTCAAACGTCGTGACTGATCCGATCAATTGTAGCTGCAAGATGCACGAAGCCGGGGAAGTCGACGGCCGGTTTCTCGTGGCGCGGAGCGATTCGGCGTTGGAATGCCGGCTCCTCAATGATGGGCCTTCCTTCCAATGGACGCGACACGTCAATGCTGACCGGAGTCTCCGTCATGGTTCAAAAAGAAACCGGCCCAGGTCCAGCGTGTCGAGCGCCGCATTCCGGTCGTCGCTCCAGATCAACTGCGTATTGATCAAGGGCGCCTGCACGGTGGTGACCGTGTGCTTGACCCGGCCTTTGTCCTCCTCTTCGGCGAACCAGCCGGAAATGTCCTTCGTGCGCGCGGTCGGGCAGACGATGAGGTACTCCGTGTGGGTGGGATCCCAGTCACGATCATTGGTTGATGCCTTGATGTCGGTGGTCACATCGATGGTGGAGCTCCCCAACGATCGCGCGGTGGCTTCCACGACGGGGAATAACCTGGAATAACGGGTCGACGCGTGGACGACCAGCAGACCGTCGCGCGCGGCGAGCCGGCGCTGGTAAAGGGCGATGGCCTCGCGCGTGAGCAGGTGGGAGGGGATGCCGTCACCGGTGAACGCGTCCAAGACCAGGACGTCATACTCGGAGCGGGACTCTTCGAGCGCCTTGCGGCCGTCGCGCTGGATGAGGTTGATCTGGCCGGCCGACTCGGCGACAAAGGTGAAGTATTCACGGGCGACGCGAATGACCTTCGGATCGATGTCCCAAAAATCGTAGGTATCGCCCTTGCGGGCGTAGGCGGAAAGGATGCCGGCCCCGAGACCGATCACGCCGACGCGCATGGCCGGCCGCTCAGCCTGCAGGCGCTCGAGGACGCGACCGACGCCGGTGCTTTCCGTGATAATAGAGCGTGGGTCGACGCCGGGCTGCCGCATCGGCGGTCAGCTGCGAGCCGTGGGTGGTCGTATCGCTGGAGAGGACGACGCTCTGCGGATTCTTGGAATTCAGCGTGATCATGATATGCCCGTAGAGATCGCGGATGTGGTGGACGCGCGCGCCATCGGCAGTCTCGAGTCTGGCCTGCTGGATGCCGAAGCCGATCACGGGAGCGAGCAGGACAGAGGCCATGATGAACGCGATGCTGGGTTCGCGGCGGCCAGTGAGCCAAAGCATACCGACCGTCAGCAGCGCCACGGAAGCGAAGATAAACTCGACGGGTCGGGCGAACAGGTGGGGGATGACCATGACGGAGAGCAGGCCGCCGAGCACGCCGCCGGCCGCCAGGATCGAGGTAATAGATTTCAAAACGCCGGGCGGGTCGGAAGCTGTGCAGCAAGGCGTTGCCCAGAAAGCTGCCGCTGGCAGTCAGCGAGATCAGCCACCAAGCGGTCCGGGCGTTGACCGTGGCGGCCGTAAACCCCTTGGTCACCATATAGCCGGCGAGGCTGATCGCCAGCCAGACGATGGTTGTCTTCGTCATCCAGTGGCGCCAGCGCTCGGAAAACGTGAAGGTGAAGCTGAGCAGATAAGCGCCGAAAGGTCCCACCCAGGCGATCGGGTTCGAGCCGATTTCCGAGGCGAGATGGTAGGTGGCGCCCAGCATGCCGATGCAAGTCAGCGCGCTGAGACCAAGCCAGATGGCGACGAGGCCGGGTGCCAGGGATTCGGCGGGACCATCGGGGGCCAGTCGGTCGTCCGCGTCGGTGGAAGTGCGCAGGATGATATAGCCGGCCAGCGGCGAGCAGGCCGGCGACAATGGCCAGCAGGCCGTGCCAGTAGAACGTCTGCTCCGGGACCCGCAGGCTGGGCTCGATCACAAACGGATAGAGCAGGACGGCCGCCAGGCTGCCGGCATTGGAAATGGCGTAGAGGTAGTACGGCACTTCCTGTCCGCGTCGCCGCAGCCAGCCATGCAGGAGGGGCGACAGTGCTGAACAATAACACCATGGCCGGCAGGGTGCTGACGGCGAGGCGCCAGACGACGGTGCACGATGCTGGGCGTGGTGTCGGTCTGTCCGGAGGGCAGATGAAACGTCAGCACCGCCAGGAGCGCCAGCACCACGGTCGCGCTGACCTGGACCTGGGCTCGCTTGCGCACCAGCCAGGCGGCCCAGGCGTAGCCGAGCAGGAGCGCCAGCTGGAAATAAAGCATGGTCCCCAGCCAGGTGGCGGAGGTGCCGCCATAAATCGGCAGGAGCTGCTTGCCCATCAGCGGCTGGATGGCAAAGGCGAGGAAGGCGGCCAGCGGCACGGCGGTGATGATCAGGTTGGGGAGGGCCCGGATCATCAGCGGGTGGAAGCGATTGGAGGTGGTCATAAGCAGGTGGGTGGTTGCAAATCATCAGCCGCGGGACAACGCCAGCAGCGAGCGCACCGGCGAGGCGCCAATGGCGGGATAGGCTTCGCAGGGCGTCCAGCAATTCGGGCATTTCTGCTCGGCGACGGCCCGGCGCACGCCGTCGCGGCGGGCGGCTTCGATGATCGGCATCAGCGCGAAGGCGGTGGTGCGCACGTTCCCGAGCGGACGATTCCAGATCGTGCAGGGGTAGACCTCGCCTTTTTCCGAAAGGTAGACGGTCGAGAGCAGGGCCGCGCAGGTGATGGAAGTCCGGCCCGTCGGCGAGATATCGGCCGGCCTCGGCGCGGTAAATGCGCTCGATGGCGCCCATCGCCGACCAGGCGCGGCTTCCGGTTTTCGCCGCCGCCAGTTTCAAGGCCGCCATCATCTCGGCGCGGTGGGCCGCGCCGCCGAAGCCGTCCTTCGCCTCGCTCCCCGTGTTGCCGTAGTAGTGCTGGGAAAGGTGCGGAATGTTGAGGTGGAATTCGCTCCAGCTGAGGGCGGCTTCGGATCGCGCCTGCAACGCCTCGTTGATGGCGGCGAAGGTAAGCTCGATCAATTCGGAGGTGGTGTGCCCGCAGGACGCCTGGTGTCCATGCAGCGTCATGCCGATGAAGGCATTGTCCGGCCCGAGCAGGCGGCGAACCGCCGCGAAGGTGTCCACGGCATGCTCGAAATCGTTGCGGACGCCGCGGAGGCGGTCGTTGAGCTCGGGCGGGCCGTCAATGGAAACGGACACCACCAGGCGGGCCCGCACCGTCTGCTGGATTTCCGCCGCCATCTGCTCGATCCGTTTGGTGGCGATGCCGTTGGTGGGAAAATGCACGAGGAGCAGATCGGGGCAGGCGCGGGCGAAGGCCTGCACCACCTGCGGAAAATCCGGCCGGTCGGTCGGCTCCCCGCCCGTGAAATCGATCCACTGAAGATACGGGTTGGCGGCCGCGATGGCCTGCACCTCGTCCAGCGAGAGCTCGCCGTCGAGCCCGCCGGGCGTGTCCTTGATCTTCCAGATGTCGCAGTAGACGCAGCGCGAGTAGCAGCGCTTGGTGACGATGAAGATGAGCTTGGTGGGCCGGCCCTCGATCCCTGTGGCGGCGGCGGCGGTGCGCAGCGCAAGACGGCTCCAGGAGTAAAGGGTGCTCATGGGCCGGGTGGGGACGCGGCCCCGGCCGGCGCGAGTCCGGCGCGGGCCCGCGCGAGGTGGCTGTCCAGGTCGGTATCGCGTCGCTGGTTGACGGGCGGTCTTGCCGCCGAAGCGGGCGAATGCCTCGGGCGTGTCGATGCGAAAGAGCGCGAGTTTGTAAGCCTGGCACTGCAACCGCGCGATCTCGGTTGCCTTGGTCTCGGCCAGAAGCCGGGCGGTGGACTCAGCGATGCCGGGCTCGGCATTATTCCAGAAGCCCCCAGTGGACATAGACGCCGCCCGGGTATTGATTCGCCAGCTCGCGCATTTCCTCGCGAACCATGTGGTCGATGGTGAAGAACTGTGAGGCATTGATCCCTTGCAGCATCCACATGCACGGATCCTGGGAAATCACGAGTGATCCCTCCGGCATCAGATTGTATATTTTTGGCCATATGATTGTTATTTTAGCTAGTGTTTATAAATAAAGTGTATTTAAAGTCCACATTATATATAAATATTTCCAAATAAAATAATATAAAGGAAACAACAATGCCGCCGCACTTTTTTGACCCGCATATTTTAATTGTAGAGCCTATTTTCACGCTTGCAGTCGTAATTTTCTGCTTTTTGATTTATTTTAAAACAAAAGAAAGCTATGACCTTACCAAATACAAGGGAATTGGGTATTTTCGTGACGCATTCCTCTTTTTTGGGCTGTCCTATGTGCTGAGATTTTTTTTCAGCCTTGTTTTCTTTTCAACAATTATATTCAATTTTATTTCGCCGAGGGAAATTTTCGCTCCGTTCTTTATCTTTTTTTTGGGGTATTTCAGCACAATAGGAATATTTTATTTAATATTCAGCCTGATCTGGAAAAAGTTCAACAACAGAAATATGCTTATTTTCGGGCACTGCATCGCAGTTTTGCTGTCTGCAATTTCATTTATCACCGGGTCTCACATGATGATTATCTACCTGCAGTGCATTCTTCTGGCTGTTGCGGTTGTGTTGAGCTTTGTTATGCACATAGGAAGAAAAAAAGTGTCAAAAACAAAGTTGCTGTATCTCCTGGTTTCCGGGCTTTGGCTGCTGAATCTTTTTGTCATTGACAGAAGGAAGCCGTTTTCTTCTGGTCTTGATATCTTCTTCGAGGCTGTTTCGCTTATAGTGTTTGTTATAATTTATCACAAGATTCTAAAGTGGATAAAATGACTAAAAAAAGGGAGCGATTAGAGGTTATATTTGACATACTCAAGGAAATCAGCGAACATCATAATTCTATTAGGCCTACTCCGCTTTTGAGGCGTTCTGGCCTGTCTTCAAACAGCTTTTCCGAGTATTACAAAGAACTAATTTCAAAAGAATTTATCCGGGAAATTGTCGATGAGCACGGCAAAAAGTATGTGACGCTTGCTGACAAGGGATTCAAGTTTCTTGAGAAATATAAATTAATAGTGGGTTTTATTGGAGAATTTGAACTTTAATCTCTGAATATCGACTCTGCCGCAAGCCTGATTCTTCGCTTATATCATTGCCGATTCCTTCAAGCCTTACGCAGAGCTTTTCAGCCTGCTCGACATCATCCTTGTTTTTTCTGAAAAACAAAACTGAATCTAAAATCTCCTTTTCAAGCGCAGAAAACTCGTCTGCCTTTTTCCATGCCTTCTGCAGCATTCTTATTGCGACATGATAGATTCTTCCCTCGCTTGCGTCCTCCACAGGAACGGATCCTTTTGGAGCTTTTATGTAATCATAGAACAGCTTGACAATAGCGCGCTGCTCCGCTCTATCATTTGGAAGGAGAATCATATTTTGAAATCCTGTATAATTTCAGAAGATCTTCGCTTTTGTTCATTTCTCAAGGATGAGCACGGCGTTCACTGTCCCGTCCTGCCCAGGCCTTGACGTGACAACTGCTTTGCCTTTTTCTGTCTCAATTATCGCGCCTCTTGTCATTATGTTTCGCCTGACATAATGCCTGTTTGCAGGGTTTTCAGCAACATTTTTTATCTTTGTCTTGTAAAATTTCTTTGTTTTCTTGTCATAGACATTTGCAGTGTCCGCCATGAGAAGCCTGTATTTCCTGTTTCCGCCTCTTGTTCTTATTATCTGAAGCTGCTTTTCATTTACGATTGTTAAAGAAGGCTTTCTTCCAAGCTCGTTCAGTTTTTTTAGACTCTGAAAAACTTGTATCTTTTCCCTGTGTTGCTTCTTTTTGCCCTTCCTTGTGAGATTGCCATTTTATTTTCTCTTTTTCTGCCAGCTGTATTTTCTCAGTTTTGCTGTCTTTCCGTAGCCGCAGCTTGCACATATATTTCTGGAAACGTGGTAAGATCTCCTTCCGCATCTTCTGCAATAGATGTGTGTCTTTCCTGAAGACATCTTACCTTTTGATGGCGTTCCTTTTGTCATTTTATGCTGCTGGGAATAGCACTGTTATTGTGTCTCCTCTTACAAAGACTGTCCCTATCTTTCGTTACAAGCTCCCCATTTGCCCTTTCCTCTGCATCGTCAAGCACAACATTTATGTGTATGTCAAATGCCTGCAAAGTGCCAATGTACTGCTTGTTGTTCTTTAGCTCAACTATTACTCTTTTTCCCCTTGACTTGTTTAATGCATCCAAAGGTCTTGATTCCATTGTATATCCCCCTTGGCTTTTTAAAGCCATTTAAACTGGAAATGAAGGCTTCTCATATATAAAGGTTGCTGTTTTAAAGAAATATGATGCGGGGAGCAGGATTCGAACCTGCGTAGGCACTAAGCCAATAGATGACTTACACTGTTCATCATCGCACTCATGCGAGCACTCCGCTCCAACGTGCCTTGAGTCTATCCCGTTTGGCCACTCCGGCACCCCCGCAATTTATTGCGGACCAGCAAACCGCAGTTTGCGCTGCCCGCAAATAGTTTGCGTGCATAAATAAAGAATTCAGAATGTATTTAAACCTTACTGCAACGCCTTTAGTTTTGACTCAATTTCAGATAGCTCCTTCTCAAGCTTGTCAGCTGCGCCCATCCTGCTCATAACTGGCGCAACCCTTGCTGTTTTCGGCGCTTTTACAGCAATCCTTCTTGGCTCTTCGATTTTTGGAAGCTTTATTGCATGGGAAGCTCTTTTTTCATTCTAATGACCAGTTCGTTTATTTCCTTAATATTTCTTCTTAGCATTTCATAGCTATCCATTTTCTTGGTTCTTTCAATCTTGAATTTCTCAAATTTCTGCAGCGCAAGAATAACACCTTTTGAAGTTTCCAACAGTTTTCTCCTTAACTCAACCGGATTCTCTATGTTTACATAAAAATCATCAGTCATATTATACCTTTGGTAAAGACTTGTCTATCAAATCTATTTTGCCGGCTATATCGTCGAGCTCAGCGGACCAGGCTAACAATTCATTGTCCTCTTCTTCCTTCATTTTGTTCATCTTCTCTATTATTTCCTTTCCTTCCCTAATTTTATTTTTCAGCAGTGTTATAATATCCAAAGTGTCTTTGTACTCCTCTATTTTTACGAAAACAGGTGCTCCCATTTTTAACCTCCTTCAAAAATTATTTTATCCATATACAGAAGCTTTCTTTCGATTGTCTCCAGAGCGCCTCTGAATTTTTCATAGGCTTCATCCCTTGAAACCTTGAGATTGTTAACCCTTGCTGCAAATCCGGCATTTTCTGCGAGAAGTGATTTTGCGTTGCTTAGCTGTGATATCAGTTCCCTGTAATCGTCTATGTTCACGAATAATGGCTTTCTTGATTTTGTAATAGAAACAGAAAGTCCTGGAAGTTCTTGCAGTTTTTCCCCTCCCAACTCTTCTATGTCAGGTATTATCCCTGGCGCTTCTGGAATCTCAGGCAGTTCTGGCAATGAAAATTCTTTTTCAGAAATCCCTGGCGCTTCCTCTGAAGGATTTTCCTGAGCTTCAATTTCCGGTATTTCAGGAAAAGCTAATTCAGGAGCCTCTGGAATAGTAACTGGTTTCGCCTCTTTTTTCTTTCCAAAAAAACCCATTTATACCCCCTTCTAATAATGATATTTATAATCAGTATTAAAATTTTTATTAGTATTGCAGAATAACAACAAATCTAAAAATAGTAGTTAGGACAAGAGGATACCATGAAGGTTGCAAAGTTCTGGAAAAGCCTTGGCAAGGAAAATGTTCAGTGTGCGTTATGCCCAAAAGAGTGCGTTATTCTGCCTGAAAAAACAGGGTTTTGCGCAGTCAGGAAGAACATTGGCGGAAAACTCTACAGCCTTGCCTATGAGCAGCCATTGTCATTGGCTGTTGACCCTGTTGAAAAAAAGCCGCTGTTTCATTTCCTGCCTGGAACGGATGTGCTATCGTTCGGCACAGTCGGCTGCAATCTTGGCTGCAAGTTCTGCCAGAATTTTGAAATGGCAAGGTCAGCTTACTTTGAAGTTGAAAAAGTAAGTGCAAAAAATGTTGTTGAAGAGGCTGTCAAGAGGAAATGCAGTTCAATTGCATATACATACAATGAGCCAACAATATTTTTTGAGTATGTTGAGGCTGTTTCAAAGCTTGCGCATAAAAAAGAACTGAATAACATAATGGTAACAAATGGCTACATTCAGGAAAAGCCGCTAAGAGAGATTGCTCATTTAATAGATGCTGCGAATATCGACCTGAAGGGATTTACAGAGGAATTTTACAAAAAGATCTGTCTTGCAACATTAAAGCCTGTGCTGAACAGCCTGAAGAGTTACAAAGAAGCTGGTGTCTGGATTGAAGTTACAAACTTGGTAATTCCAACGCTGAATGACGACTTTGACAAAATTGAAGACATGTGCGCCTGGTTGCGGGATAATTTAGGCAGGGACACTCCGCTTCATTTCTCAAGATTCTTTCCTTCATACCAGCTGAATAATCTTCCTGCCACGCCGCTTGAAACTCTGGAAAAGGCAAAGAAGATAGCTGACAAATATTTGGATTTTGTTTATGTTGGAAATGTCCTGACTGAAAAAGGCGAGAACACCTATTGCCCGAAGTGCAAGAAGCTTTTGGTTGCAAGGTCTGGCTTTGGCATTGTAATAAACAACATCAGAAGGGGCAAATGCCCGAAGTGCAGTCATTCTATTCCGGGGGTTTGGTATTAATGCCAAAAACACGGTAAAATAATTTATAATTGGTATTTTGGTGGCTATAATCCCTGTACTGATATGGGAAGCGTTAGCGAAAACTATTTAAAGCTCAGTTTTCTAGAGCAGCATATGGTTTTTGAAAAGCTGTTTGGGGATAAAAAAGAGAAGATTAAGTCCAAACCTGTTGAAGAAGATGAAGGCCCAAAAATCAGATGCAAGACCATAATCGAGATTCTTGGCTCTCCAAAAGAGCATGTTGAAAAGACGCTTAAAGAATATTTGGATACAATAAGAAAAAGCAAGGACTTCAAGGTTGTGGATGAGTTTGTTTCGGATGTGGAGCCAAAAGACAAGTTTTTTGGGGCGTTCGCAGAGCTTGAACTTGTTTTCAAGAGCACTTCAAAAATAATTGAATTCTGCTTTGACTACATGCCATCCTCAATTGAGATAATCGAACCTGAGGAATTGAAATTTAAGGCAAGGGAGATTGCAAATTTACTGAATGACCTGCAGGCAAAGCTTCACAAGCTTGACATGATTGTCAAAAACACACGTGCGGAAAACATGCTTCTTACAAAAAATGCAAACGCAATATTAAGAAACAATATCCTGCTTGTTTTGAAGACAGGCGACAAAAATTTAAAGGAATTATCAAAGAAAATAGGTATTCCTGAGGAGAGTACAAAAAACTTTTTGGAAGATCTGATAAAACAAAAATATATAAAGAAAAAAGGGGATAAGTACGTTTTGGTGTACAAGTTTTAAAATGAGTGAGCTAAAAAATCAGATTGAGGCGATATTATTTGCTTCTGGAAAAAAGGTGACTTATGAGGATTTGGCTAGAATATGCAATGTCCAGATTTCTGAGATAAAGGCTGCATTAAAAGAGCTGAAGGAGGATTTAGAGGGAAGCGAGTCTGCATTGCTGCTTACCGAGGAGACAGACGGCTGGAAGCTGACTGTGAGGGAAAAGTATCTGTCAACTGTTCAGAAGCTCCTGCCTGAGACAGAACTTAGCAAGACAATTCTTGAGACATTGGCGGTTATTGCATGGAAACATCCTGTTCTGCAGGCTGATGTCATAAAAATAAGGACAAACAAGGCCTATGATCACATAAAAGAGCTTGAGGAACTTGGATTTATCACAAAAGAAAAGAAAGGAAGAAGCTATCAGCTGAAGGTGAGCACAAAGTTCAGGGAATACTTTGAACTGCCGGGGCATGATGATATCAAGAAAGTGTTCAAGGATGTTGAGGGAACATTAAAGGATGAGAAGCTGAACGAGCTTGAAGTTGTTGATGAGCCGGAGATAACCCCTCACAAGCTTGGAAAAATGGATATAATTGATGTCCAGAAGCCAAAGGAGAAGCTGCCAGAGCTTGAAGTTGTTGATGTTCCGCAGGAAGAAGTCAAAAAGGAAAAGATAGAAGTGAAGGAAGAGGGCGAAGAAGAAACAGAAGAGCCAGCAGAAGAGGAAAGTGAAGAAGTGCCTGCTGAAAAAGAAGAGAGCGAAGAAGAGGAAAAATAATGATTTTAGTTCTCAGATGCCCGAAGTGCGGGAATAAGATGAAATATGCCACTTCTGGAAGCCTTGAAGGCAAGAGGAAGAGATGCGTTTACTGCGGAAAATCGTTTTCAGTTAGAGGAAGGATTATTAAATAATTTCAATATTCTAAATAATAATCAACCTAAACCCCTAAAACCCCTGAATTAAGGTGTTATGGCGCCTATAAATGCATTTTAAAAACAAAAGATTTATAAATAAAAACTACTTCTAGTAATCTAGATTTTCTCGACGAAAGAAAATGCCAGAACCAACTGAGAAAAGCCCTGAAAAAATCATTCCTCGCTTGATTGAAGAGGAGATGAAAAAGTCCTACATAGATTATGCCATGTCAGTTATTGTTGGAAGGGCTCTGCCAGACGCAAGGGACGGGCTGAAACCTGTCCACAGGAGAATTTTATTCTCAATGCAGGAGCTCGGACTGCTCCATAACAAGCCGTTCAGGAAATGCGCGAGGATTGTGGGAGACGTGCTTGGTAAGTATCATCCTCACGGTGATATGGCTGTTTATGACTCGCTTGTAAGGATGGCGCAGGATTTTTCAATGAGATACCAATTGATACACGGACAGGGTAATTTCGGTTGTTTCACAAAAGATACAAAAGTTATGCTGACAGATGGGAGAAAACTTAGCTTCGAGGAATTAATAAATGAGCATAATGCAGGTAAAATCAATTTTACGTTCACAATTAATGCTTCTGGAAAAATAGAAATTACAGAGATAAAACATCCTCGCTTAACAAAAAGAAATGAAAAAATAATGAAAGTTATGTTGGACAATAATGAGGAGATTAAATGCACATTAAATCACAAATTCATGCTTAGGGATGGCGAGTATAAAGAGGCAAAGGATCTCAAAATTGGGGATTCGCTAATGCCGCTTTATACAAGAGCAGCCATTCCAGAAGACAATTTCAAACTAGAACTTTCTGGCTATGAACTAGTCTACCAGCCGGTCACTGGTAATTGGGAGCTAATTCATCGTCTTGCAGATGAATTTAATCTTAAAAGAGGAGTTTATACAACAAATGCGGGCAGAGTTAGGCATCACAAAGATTTTAACAAAAAAAATAATGACCCTGCAAACATTATAAGAATTAACTGGAAAGATCATTGGAAGCTTCATTCTGATTTCATAAAAGAGAGGCACTTAAATGACCCTATTTTTGTCGAAAACTTGGCAAAAGGAAGAAAAAAATTCTGGTCAGAACAAACAAACCGAAAAAAATGTTCGGAAAGGCTTTCTAAAAGAAATAAGGAGAACTGGCAAGATAAGAATTACCGGCAAAGAATGATAAAAACATTGAGTGTTGTTAACAAAGAGTATCTAAGAAAACATCCTGAAAAAAGGGAAGAATTTAGCAGAAGAGCTACAAAAACTTTCAAAAGACTCTGGAACGACCCAGACTACAGGAAAATGAAATCAGAGTCTCTTAAAGAAAAATGGAAAAATCCAGAATACCGCGAAAATCAATCTGAGCGAATGAGGAAAATATCTATTAAAATTTGGGCTAATCCTAATCATAAAAAATATATTTCCGAGATATTCAAACAGAATTGGAAGCAAGCAGGTTACAAAGAAAAAATAACTGATGCATACAAACAAAAATGGAAAACAGACCCTGAATTCAAAAAATATTTTTTAAAAATTCTTTCTGAAAATGGAAAAAATGCAAATTATTATCGCTTCTTAAAAGTATGCAAGAAAGTAATTGAATCACGTGACAACCTTAACGATGAGAATTATGAAAAAGTTAGAAAGATATATAATTCAAGAAGAGGAGCCGGGATTATTAAGTTTAGTACTGGTTTGAATAAATTTTTCAATGGAAATTTAGATAAATTATATGAAACATTGGGAATAGAAATTATTAAGCTAAATCACAAGGTTAAAGCAATCGTTTTCTTAAGTAAAAAAGAAGATGTATATGATTTAACAATCAATAATACACATAACTTTGCTCTTGGTGCAGGAATTTTTGTACACAACTCAATTGACGGAGACAGCCCTGCGGCAATGAGGTACACGGAAGCAAAGTTAAGCAAAATTGCAGAAGAAATGCTCGCTGACATTGACAAGGAAACAGTTGATTTCACTCCAAACTTTGACGGCTCATTAAAGGAGCCAGTAGTTCTACCTTCAAAAATCCCAAATTTATTGATTAATGGCAGTTCTGGAATTGCAGTTGGAATGGCGACAAACATACCGCCGCACAACATGGCAGAGATAATTGATGCAACAACTGCATTGATTGAAAATCCTGAAATGCCTGTTTATGACATGCTGAAGTACGTCAAGGGGCCTGATTTCCCAACAGGCGCGACAATTATTGGAAAAGAAGGAATTAAGCTGGCGTACACAACAGGAAGGGGAAAAGTAACACTGAGGGCGAAGTCAGAGATTATTGAGGAAAAGGGAAGGCAGAAAATCATAATCAGCGAGATACCATACCAGGTAAACAAAGCATTAATGATCGAAGAAATGGCTTCGCTTGTAAAGGAAGGCAAGATAACAGGAATCTCTGACATAAGGGATGAGTCAGACAAGGATGGAATAAGGGTTGTTATTGAAATAAAAAAAGACTCCAATCCTCAGGTTGTGCTGAACCAGCTTCATGCGCACACAAAAATGGAGCATACATTTGGCATAATCATGCTTTCTTTGGTTGAAAACGAGCCAAAGGTGCTGAACCTGAAGGAAACAATCTATCAGTTCATAATCCACAGGCAGAAGGTTGTAAGAAGAAGGACAGAGTTTGAATTAAAGAAGGCGGCAGAAAGGGCGCATGTCCTTGAAGGGCTGATAATTGCGTTGAAAGACATTGACAATGTTGTAAAGAAAATAAAGGCGTCGAGGGATGTTCAGTCTGCAACAACTGTGCTTATGAAGGATTATTCTCTTACAGAAATTCAATCTAAGGCAATTCTTGATATGAAACTCCAGAGACTTGCTTCTTTGGAGCAGGAAAAAATAAGAAAAGAGCATGAGGAGCTTATCAAGCTGATAAAAGAACTAAAGGACATTCTCGCTTCTGAGCAAAAAATACTGGAGATTATCAAAAAAGAGCTTCAGGAAATGAAGGAGAAATACGGCGACAGAAGAAAGACAGAGATTCTTGAAGGCGAGGAAGAAGAGATGTCTGCAGAGGACCTGATAAAGCCGGAAGATGTTGTTGTAACTGTGACGCATGCGGGCTACATAAAGCGAATGCCTCTTGACGTCTACAAGAGCCAGGGCAGGGGCGGAAGAGGAATTGTCGCGGCAGATACAAAAGAAGAGGACTTTGTTGAAGATCTTTTCATTGCAAACACACACTCATATATTTTATTTTTCACAAGCAAAGGCAGGGTGCACTGGCTGAAGGTGCACGAGCTTCCTGTTGCCTCAAGGCAGGCAAGGGGAAAAGCAATAATCAACCTGCTTCAGCTTAAAGATGATGAAAAAGTAAGCGCGTTTGTGCCTGTGAAGGAATTTGATGGTAAGCATTTCCTGATAATGGCAACAAAGAACGGGACAGTCAAAAAAACAAACCTTGAGCTTTACTCAAATCCAAGAAAAGGCGGAATAATTGGAATCACGATTGATGAAGGCGATCAGCTGATAGATGTTGTGCTGACTTCTGGAACCAACCAAATAGTGCTTGCAACAAAGAAAGGCATGGCTGCAAGGTTTATGGAAGAGGATGTAAGGCCCTGCGGAAGGTCTGCAATGGGAGTAAGGGGCATAAAGCTTAGGGAAGGTGATGAGGTTGTCGGAATGGTCATAGGTGAAAATGACAAGGCGATATTGACTGTCACGGAAAACGGCTATGGAAAGAGGACAGCTGTTTCTGAATACAGGCTGATTGGAAGGGGCGGAGTAGGCGTCATAAACATACAGTGCTCTGAAAGAAACGGCAATGTTGTTGTAATCAAGACAGTGACTGATGATGATGAAATAATGCTTGTAAGCCAAAAGGGAATAATGATAAGGGTGCCTGTCAAGGAAATTTCTGTCATAAGCAGGAACACGCAGGGTGTGAGGTTGATGAAGCTTGAAGAGGGGGACAGGCTGGCTGCGGCTGCAAAGATTGCAAAAGAATGAAAGCGCTTGCAATAACAAACAAGGGGCTTGAAAGTATTTCTGCGCTTGAAATCAATGAATTGATTGGCAAAAAATGCAAAATTGGCGAGACAGTTGTTTCTTTTGAAGCAAACGAGAATGAAATTTGCAGGCTTTGCTATCTTGGAAGGTCTTTCATAAAGGTAATTGAGCTTCTGAATGAATTTGAATTCACGACAAAAGAGGATATTCTAAAAAATTCAGGCATAAAAATTAATGCGAAAACATTTGTCGTGAGATGCCAGAGGGAAGGAAGCCATGATTTCACAAGTCAGGAGATAGATGAAGAGGTTGGTGAAGTTATTTTGAAAAATAATAAGATTAAAGTTGAGCTTGAAAACCCTGAAAAGATTGTTTTTGTTTATATTTTTGATAATAAATGCCATATTGGAATCGATTACGCAGGAATTGATTTGAGCAAAAGAGAATACAAGATATTCTCGCATCCTGCATCTGTTAAAGGAAATATTGCTTATTCGCTTCTCAGAATTGCTGACTACGGCAGGAAAAAAGTTCTTCTGGACCCTTTCTGCAAGTCAGGAGAGGTGTGCATAGAGGCTGCATTGTCTGCCTGCGGTCTTTCGCAGAACTTTTACAATAAAAAAAAGTTCGCTTTTCTTAAATTTGCAAAGTTTGACTTTGAAAAAGAGGACAAGAATGCAAACCTGGATGAAAAAGCCGAGATTTTCTGCTTTGACACGATTGGCGCAAACCTGAAGGCAGCTGAAAAGAACGCGAAAATTGCCGGCGTCAACAAAAAAATAAATTTCAGCAGGATTGATACAGACTGGCTTGACGTGAAAGTAAAGGAGAAGAGCGTAGACTGCATTGTCAGTGTTCTGCCTGACTTCAAGGAAGAGAAAATAGCTGAGAAAAATTACAAGGAATTGTTTTACCAGCTAAAATATGTGCTGAAAAAGAATGGGATTGCTGTTCTGCTGTGCAAGAAGCCCGAAATTGTGAAGAAGGCAAGTGATTTGAAATTAGCTGAAGAGGCAGAGATTATGAGCGGGAAGCAAAAGCTATTTGTGCTGAAGTACAAGGCATAAGATTTATAAATTCCTAATATTTAAACCTAAATATGCCAACAATAAGGACACCGAATGTCTTTGAAAAAATACTTCTTGTCATAGGAATTTTGATTGTCATGATTGGTTACGGCCTTATCTATAGAGTGTTCAGCACAACGGGGGTGTTGACCTGGGAGGGCCTGTTCGCAATATTTCTCTGGCTTGTCCTAATCTGCATAATAATTCTTGTTGCTGTTGCAGAAAACATGAAAGAAGAGCTGAGAACGGTTATAGAAAATCAGCTGACTGAATTAAGGCTTCTGAGAGAAGAGATAAAGAAGAAGCGATAAACTTAAATATGACTTCTTTGAACGAAGATACTGTGTAGGGGCAGTAGTTGGCTATCGGTTCGCAAGAACTGAGGAAAGTCCGCCCACAGCAAAAGGCCACTTCCGCAAGGAAGATCCAGAAATGGATGGCAACGGCTCAGAAACGGCACGGCCTATGGTTAGGATGATAATGGCGAATCAGCCTGCGAAGGCTGAGAGCTAACCCTTTGACATTGCCATAGGGAACGATGAAACGGCGAGTCCTGGCTTGTGCAAGCCCATTCGGGCGCTTAGTAGAATGCCAGCAAAGCCTGTTCGGCAACGAAGGCTTACAAAAGGCGGCTTATTCTGCCCTACACATTTTCTTCAAAACATTTAAATACAAGCTTTAATCTTATATATACATGGCACAGGACAGAATACATATGCCTTCCAGCATGGGAGGCCTGGTTCGCTATTTTGATGAATATACTTCTAAAATAGAGTTCAAGCCAGGCGTTGTGATTGTTTTATGCATAATTGTAATGGTGATAGTGATTCTTCTGCATATGTATGGCAATAGTCTGCTAGGAATATAAAATGATACCAGGAATGAATCCTAGGCAGATGGCTGGAATGATGAAGAAATTAGGCATCCAGCAAGTTGATGTAGATGCAACAGAAGTTATAATCAGGACAAAAGACAAGGAAATAATATTCAAAAGCCCTCAGGTTGCAAAGGTCAACATGATGGGCCAGGAAACTTACCAGATAATCGGAGAAG
Organism: uncultured archaeon; assembly: GCA_963845175.1. Taxonomy (GTDB): domain Archaea; phylum Nanobdellota; class Nanobdellia; order Woesearchaeales; family CAIVOO01; genus CAIMOB01. The sequence goes on along the minus strand of CAWJRI010000015.1, from coordinate 68,150 downwards.
GGGTGGAAAAGGGGCTGTCAACTGATCCTGAAATCTCAGAAGATGACATAAAAACAGTGATGGAGCAGGCGGATGTTGACAAAAAAACAGCTTTGAATGCCATAAAAAAGCACAAAGGCGATTTGGCAGAAGCAATACTGGAGTTGCAAAGCTAGCTCTAACATGACAGAAAGATTCCAAAAAGCAAAAGAAGACGCGCTAAAATTTTTAAAGTCTGCAGACTATATGCTCACACAGACCTATCCTTTGGTCAAGGATCCCAAGCTGCTGCTTGCGGTCCTGAACAACCTGAGCATTTCGCTTGAGCACATAATGTCCGCGGTTCTCTACTATGACAGGATTTACAGGAGAATACCGCCATTTTATGACAATTTTGAGTCGAAGTTCAATATTTTCAAGATGAAGTCGGCGCCGATGAACAAGCTGACTGAAATGGTTGGATTTATTCACGAAATAAACGAGCTTGTCAGCAGGCACAAACACAGCCCCGTTGAATTTTCAAGGAAGGACGCGTTTGTAATCTGCGACGATGATTACAGGATGAGGACAATAACGATAGAGATGCTGCGCGACTATGTTGAAAAAACAAAAAGATTTTATTCACACATGGAAGAGACAGTGAGGAATCTAGATGAAAGAAGCTTTGTTTGAGGCAAACGAGGAGTTGAAAAGGGCGGACCACTTGATTTATGTCAGCCTGAAATACACAAGAACAGTCGATGTAATAAAAAATATAATTGAAAGGCTGATAAATGCCTATGATTTTGCAATCGCCGCCATTCTAAAAAAGCTTGAAGAAGAAGGCAAGATAACTGAAACGCCTCCAAGCATTGTTGCAAAGTGCGATGCTGTTAAGAATTACTACAGCAACGACCCAAAGATTGCGGAAAACATTGAATTTTATCTTTTGCTGAGGCAGATAAGCAAGGCAAAATACGAGAGGGCGAGAGAATACAGAAGGCACGTCACAATGACTGTTGAATTCAAAGACAAGAAAATGGAAATAAACATAGATGTTATACACGAGTATTTTGACAAGACAAAAAACTTTGTAGAGTATGTGAGGGAGCTGGTAAAAAATGAGTAGATTCGTCGGGATTGTGTCTGGAAAAGGAGGTGTTGGAAAAACAACAACCGCAATAAATCTGGGAATGGTTCTTACAAATTTTGGAAGGGATGTTGTCATTGTCGACGCCAACCTGAAAACACCCAATGTTGGTCTTCATCTGGGCATATCAAGAATGCCCATCACGCTGCATGACGCAGTAAAGGGAAATGCGCACATAGCTGACGCAGCCTACAAGCACATTTCCGGGCTGAGGATAATTCCTGCAAGCATCTCATTTGAGGATTCTAAGACAAAGGCGCACAAGTCTTTGAGCGACACAATGCTGGATTTGCATGGAAAGGTTGATATCGCGCTGCTTGACATCGCTGCCGGGCTGAATGATGAAGTCACGGATGCAATGAAGGCATGCGACAACCTGCTTGTTGTTGTGACGCCGGACATGCCTTCTGTGACAGACGCGCTGAAAACAATCAAGCTCGCTGAGGAAATCGGAGTGAGGGTCTTTGGCGTGATTGTCAACAAGTCGGGCGATGACGAGCTGACAACGCAGAACATAGAAACAATTCTTGAAAAGCCAGTCATTGGCGTCGTGCCTTATGATGATAATGTCGGGAAATCGCTGAAATGCAAGTTTCCTGTTGTCTATTCACATCCGGAAAGCGCCGCATCATACTCCTACAAGAAACTGGCTGCAACACTGCTTGGCGAGGAATTCAGGGAGACGCTGCAGAAGGAAAGCGTTTTGAGCAGGCTAATGAAAAAGTTTAAATAAACCATTCGCGACCAATAAAAAATGCCAAAGAGTTTTGAAGAAAAGATGAAGGAAAAGGGGTGGAGTGATGAAGAGATAAAGCACGCGATGGAGATAATGTATTCTGAAGACAAAAAGGGCAAAATTATCTACACGAGAAACATGAATCCTGTCATTTACTGGCTTTCCCTGATAATAGCGATTGTCGGCAACTTCTTCATTTCAGTCATCCTGATTCCATTCCTTATTGTGCTTTCAAGCTACCAGCTTTATTTCGTGATTGTTGTGCTTGCAGTTACATTTGGAACAGTATTTAATTTCCTGATAAATGCCATAGAGCACATGGAGCCAACGCATCATGTTATTGCTGGTGTGTTCATTCCTGCAATTGCAGTCATAACTGTTTTTGTGATGGTTAATGTTGCAAACAGGCTGAGTATTGTTTTCCAGAGCCCGATACATCAGAATCCTGTGCTTGTAAGCCTGCTATATGTAATTGCATTTATACTGCCCTATGGGGTTACAAGAATATTGTCATATATAAAATATGAAAGGAAACCAAAATCTTTATAAACAACCCCCAAATCTTCATATAAATCGGCCCGAGTTCAGCTTTTGAGCGTTTATAGGGTCTTAAAACTTGTTTTAAGACTTATTCTTGGGCATATTCAAAATGGACGAAAAAGGCTTCAAGCACATAGTAAGAATTGCCAATACTGATTTGGACGGCAACAAAAAGATAATCAGGGCTCTAAGAAAAATCAACGGGGTCGGCTTTATGTTTGCAAACGCTGTCTGCACTATTTCTGGCATTGAAAACAGCAAAAAGGCAGGCGACCTTACAAATGAGGAAGTCAAAAAAATAGAAAGCATAGTTTACAATCCAATTGCCTCGGGCGCTCCGCTGTGGATGGTAAACAGAAGAAGCGATCCGGAAGACGGCAGTGACAAGCATCTTTTGAGCAGCGATTTGAAATTTACAATTGATAATGACATCAAGATGATGAAAAAGATAAAATGCTACAAGGGAGTAAGGCACGGCCTTGGACAGCCTGTAAGGGGCCAGAGCACAAAATCACACTTCAGAAAGAACAAAGGAAAAGTAATGGGCGTATCGAAGAAAAAGATAGCGCCGGCAGCATCACCATCAAAGAAGTGATTTTAAAATGGGTTCACCAAAAAAACAAAGAAAAAAATATCACGGGCCAAGCCACATGTGGCAGAAGGTCAGGCTAGACGAGGAAAGGCCGCTCAAAAAAGAATATGCACTGAGCAACAAAAACGAGATATGGAAGATGGGCTCGTTCATAAAAAAAGCCGCGATGCAGGCAAAGAAGCTGATTGCGGAGCAGAGCGAGCAGGCTGAAAAGGAAAAATCACTTTTACTGCAGAAGCTGAAAAGGCTCGGACTGCTGAAGCCGGACGCGACAATCGAGGACAGCCTTGGAATATCGCTGAAGGATATTCTTGAAAGAAGGCTTCAGACGCTGATTTACAGGAAAAATCTTGCAAAATCCACAAAGCAGGCAAGGCAGTTCATAGTCCACAGGCACATAAAAATCGGAAGCAAGATTGTCACATCACCTTCGCATATCGTTTCAATTGAAGAGGAGCCGCAGATAGGCTTTTCAGAAAATTCAGCTCTGGCTGACCAGGCGCATCCTGAGAGAGAGGTAAAGAAAGCATGAACGGCAGGGGAGAAAATATAAGATGGGGAATAGCTCATATCTATGCTTCTTACAATGATACAATTATCCACGTGACTGACATAACAGGAACAGAAACAATTGCAGTCGGCTCAGGCGGACTGGTTGTCAAGGCGCACAGGCTTGAAAGCTCGCCAACTGCAGCAATGATTGCCTCCAAAAGGGTTGCAGAGGTCACAAGGGAAAAAGGAATTAATGGAGTTCATGTTAAAGTAAGGGGACCTGGCGGACAGAACGGACCAACCTCACCTGGACCAGGCGCACAGGCAGCTGTGAGAGCGCTTTCAAGGGCAGGCTTGAGAATTGGAATTATTGAGGATGTCACGCCAATACCTCATGACAGCTGCAGAAAGAAAGGAGGAAAGAGAGGTAGAAGAGTATGAAGCTTGAAATCCTAGACAAGAAAAAGGACAGAATGAGTTTTTTGCTTACGGGCGTTACGCCGGCTTTTGCAAACACGCTGAGAAGGGTCATCAAGGATGAAGTTCCTGCAATGGCCATAGAGGATGTCGAGTTCAGAAAAAACAGCTCGATACTTTATGATGAGATAATTGCGCACAGGCTGGGGCTTGTTCCTCTCAAGACAGATTTGGAAACCTACACCCTGCCGGAAGAATGCACATGCAAGGGAGAAGGCTGTGCTAAATGCCAGGTAACAGGCAGTTTAAAGGCAAAAGGCCCTGGAATTGTTTACGCTTCTGAGCTGAAATTTAAGGACCCTGCAATAAAGCCAGTTTATCCAAAAATGCCTATAGCAAAACTGCTTAAGGGGCAGGAGCTTGAGGTTGAGGTTACTGCTGTGCTTGGAAAAGGCAAGGAGCATTCAAAATGGAGCCCAGGACACGTCTGGTACAAGTACAAGCCTTACATTGAGATTGTAAAAAATCCCGAGAACGCAGAAGAGGTTGTAAAGATATGCCCAAAGGATGTTTTTGAAATCAAGAACAAGAAGCTTGCAATCAAGAACCTTGATGAGTGCCATCTTTGCGGCGCGTGTGTCGACATAACAAACGGCGAGATAAAGCTGAATGAGAAGGACACTGATTTCATATTTTATATTGAATCATTCGGACAGCTTGACTGTTCAGAAATAATGAAGGTTGCTGTAGAGACAATTGAAAAGCAGCTTGATGAGTTCGGCAATCTCCTCAACAAACCCGCTTAAATATATGCGGGGGTGTCTGAGTGGCCAAAAGAGTACGGTTGAGGGCCGTATGGCTTAGTGCCTGCGCGGGTTCGATTCCCGTCCCCCGCAATTTTTACCAAAAATTGAGTAAAGGTGTGGGTTTTCGCGCTGGCGCGCTCAAACCCACGGTCAACGACGAACAAAACAAAATCATAATTCAAAATGAGAACAGGACCAACAAATCAAAACTTGAAAAATCTCATTACAGAGCTTAAGATACTGTCAAGCACAAGCAACGCAGGCATCTGGAAAAGGATTGCGCTTGACCTGGAAGCGCCTTCAAGAAACAGAAGAGCTGTCAATCTTTCAAGAATAAACAAGTACGGAAAGGAAAACGAGATAATAATCGTGCCTGGCAAGGTTCTTGCAGCAGGCGAGATAGACAAGAAGCTTGTGGTGACTGCATGGCAGTTTTCAGAGCAGGCAAAAGAAAAGATAACAAAGGCAAAGGGAACATGCATGACAATCCCCGAGCTGATGAAAAAGAACATTAAGCCGTCGCAGATGAGGGTGCTGGGATGATAATAGACGCAACAAACCTGATTGTTGGAAGAATGGCTACAAGGGCTGCAAAGCTTGCTTTGCTTGGCGAGAAAATTGATATTGTCAACTGCGAAAAGGCAGTCATAACAGGAAGCAGAAGAAACGTAATTGAGAAGTACAAGAGAAAAAGAGATCTTGGCCACAGCCCTTTCAAAGGACCTTATTTTACAAGGAGCGCAGATAGATTTGTAAAAAGAGTTATCAGAGGTATGCTTCCATACAAGAAAGAGAGAGGCAGTAAGGCGTTAAAAAGGATAAAATGCCACATAGGAGTTCCAAGTGAATTTGAAAATGAAAAAATGATTGCAACGATAAAAGAGGCAAATGTATCAAAGCTTCCTAATCTCAAATACGTAACAATTGGAGAAATTTCAAAAGAGATTGGTGCAAAATGAAGATATTAAACACATCTGGAAAGAGAAAAAAGGCAATAGCAAGGGCTGTAATTAGGGAAGGAAACGGTAAAGTAAGAATTAACAAGATTCCAATTGAACTTGTCAAGCCGAAAATGGCTCTGCTGAAGCTAAAAGAGCCTTTAGTTCTTGCAGGTGATTTAATAGATAAGGTTGACATTGATGTTGATATAAACGGCGGAGGCCAGATTGCAGGCGCAGAGGCTGGAAGGCTTGCGATTGCAAAGGCGCTTGTTAACTTTTCAAAATCAGAAAAATTAAAGCAGACATTCCTGGCTTATGACAGAAATCTGCTGATTGCGGATGTTAGGCAGAGAGAACCGAGAAAGCCAAACAATAGGGGCAAAGCCAGGCAGAAAAAGCAATTGAGCAAGAGGTAAAAATGATAATACCAATAAGATGCTGGAGCTGCGGAAAGCCAATCGCGCACTTGTGGGAAGAATATGAGGAGAGAGTTGCAAAAGGCGAGGACAAGAAGAAGGTATTAGACAGCCTTGGGCTTGAGAGATACTGCTGCAGGGCGATGTTCCTAGGCCACGTTGATTTGATAGACACAATTGCCCAGTTCAAAAAATTCTGATTATGGACTTCATAAAGATCCAGGAAAAGTGGCAGAAGAAGTGGGAAGTTGCTAAGCTGTTTGAGGCGAATCCAGATAAAAGAAAAAAATTCTTCGGAACGTTTCCATATCCTTACATGAATGGATATTCTCATCTGGGACACTTTTACACGTTGATGAGAATTGAGGCATTTTCTAGATACAAGCGCATGAATGGGTTTAATGTTCTATTCCCTCAGGGCTGGCATTGCACTGGCTCTCCTATTGAAAATGCTGCTGAAAGAATAAGAGAAAACGAGCCAAAACAAATCAAAATTATGAAAGAAATGGGATTTTCTGACAAAGACATTAAAAAATTCGGCAATACAGAGTATTGGGTTGAATTTTTTCCAAAAGAATACAAGAAGGACTACAAAAACGCAGGCATTTCAATAGATTTTAGGAGAGAATTCGTAACAACCTCCCTTAATCCTTATTATGACAAATTTATTCAATGGCAGTTCAGAAAATTAAAAGAAAAAAACTATGTCGTAAAGGGAAAGCACCCTGTTGTGTGGTGCAAAAAAGACAACTCACCTGTCGGAGATCATTCAAGGGTAGAAGGAGAGGGTGAGACTCCTCAGGAATTTACATTATTAAAATTTAAGTTTGGAACAGATTATATTATTGCGGCAACATTGAGGCCGGAAACAGTTTATGGGCAGACAAATCTCTGGGTTGATCCTGAGACAGAGTACAAAAAAGCCAAAGTTGATGGGGAAATCTGGATTGGTTCTGAGCAATTTTTCTCTAAATTAAAAGAGCAGGACAAGAATGTCAAAGAGACCGGAAAAATAGCAGGAAAAGATTTAATTGGAAAAATCTGTATTGCCCCAGGTATAGACAGGGAAATAATAATTCTGCCTTCATTTTTTTGCGATCCTGATAAAGGCACGGGCATAGTGACATCTGTTCCTTCAGACGCCCCTGATGATTACATTGGACTAAAAGATCTGCAGTCAGATGAGAAACTGTGCAAAAAATACGGACTTGATTTTGAAAAAATAAATAAAATTAAGCCAATTCCAATCATTTTCACCAGGGAAATGGGGGATATGCCTGCTGTTAAAATATGCGATGAAATGAAAGTAAACAACCAGCATGAACGCGAAAAACTTGAGAAAGCAAAAAAGATTGTATACAAGGCAGGATTTTATGCTGGAGTAATGAACAAAAATTGCGGCAAATACTCGGGGATGCCTGTTGAGAAAGCAAAGGAGCTTGTGAAGAAAGAGCTGATTGAGAATAAAAAAGCAGACAAGTTTTATGAACTGACAGGCAGAGTTGTATGCAGGTGCCTGACTCCTTCGATTGTAAAAATTGTTTCAGACCAGTGGTTCCTGAATTATTCAAATCCTGAATGGAAAAAAATTACCCACAAATGCCTTGACAAGATTAAGCTTTATCCTGAAAAGGCAAGAAACCAGTTTGATTATGTGATTGACTGGCTGAATGACTGGCCGTGCACAAGGGAATTCGGGCTTGGCACAAAACTTCCTTGGGATGAAAAATGGGTTATTGAAAGTCTGTCTGATTCGACGATATACATGTCATTTTATACAATCTCGCACAGGATAAAAGAAATTCCAATTGAAAAAATTGATGACAAATTATTTGATTATGTTTTCCTTGGAAAAGGCAGCAAGCCGGATATCAAAATAATTGATGAGTTAAAAAAAGAGTTTGAATACTGGTATCCGCTGGATTTCAGGAACTCTGGCAAGGATTTAATCCAAAACCACCTTACATTCTGCATTTTCAACCATACTGCAATATTCCCTGAAAAATACTGGCCAAAAGGAATTGGCGCAAATGGCTGGATTACAGTTGATGGCGAGAAAATGTCAAAGTCAAAAGGAAATTTTTTGCTTATTAGGAATCTTGTCTCTGAGTTTGGAGCAGACGCTTCAAGAGTTGCTGTGCTTTATGGCGGTGAAGGCCTTGACGACGTGAATTTTGACACTGCATTTGTTAAATCATTCATGCCAAGAATTGAGCAGTTTTATGATTTCTGCGTATCAAATTACAATAAGGGAAGAAATGATAAAAAACAAATAGACGATTGGTTCGAATCAAACATAAACAAATTAATAAAAGAGACATCCGAAGCGATGGAAGAAACCATGTTCAGAACTGCGCTGCTAAAGGGATTTTTTGACATGCAGAGAATCCTTAAATGGTATCTTAAAAGAACAGCTGTGCCGAATAAAAGCATGATGAATAAGTTTATTGAAACCCAATTGCTGATGCTTTCGCCGTTCGCGCCATTTGTTTGTGAGGAAATATGGGAGAAAATAGGGAAAAAAGGATTTGTTTCAGTCGCATCCTGGCCGCAGGCAGGCAAGATAAAGGAAGAATTAAACAGGAACGAAGAGATGGTGGAACAGCTCGTTTCTGACGTAAGAGAGATTATAAAACTTTCAAAGATAGATAAGCCAAACAAGGCAAACGTGATTATTTCAGAGCAATGGAAATATGATTTTTATAAGTTTATGAAGGAGAATGCAGAAGAAAGAAACACGGGAAAGGTTCTGAAAGCAGTCATGCAGACTGATTTGAAGAAGCATGGGCAGGATATATCAAAGATGCTGCCGAAGATAATTGACAAAATACCTGAATTTGTTTCTTCACAGAAAAATGAACTTGGTTTTTTAAAGGAATCGAAAGAATTTCTTGAAAAAGAACTGGGTTTAAAAATTGAAATAATCAATGCGCAGGATTCAAAGGAGCAGAAGGCGAGGCAGGCGCTGCCTGGCAAGCCTGCGATTCTTGTAATTTAACGCCAAACATAGTGATCTTTAAGTTGGCATCATATTAATACCATTCTGGGAAGAAGTCTAATTTTCTCTCATTTTTAATGATAATTAAATCAATCTTTTTGATAGTATTAGGAAACTTGGTTTTAAGGTCATCAACGAATTCATAAATATAATCTAAATTGTCAGATTCTAACTCTATTTCTAATTCCCAGTTGCCTATAGATTTAATCAAATGAATAACATTTTTATTCGCTTTACAATAACTTAACAATTCTGTAAATTCTTTTCGACTATATCTTTGAAGATGAACGCATAACTTGAAAAATTTTAAATTGGTTTTATTGAGGTTAACGAAAGTAGTATAACCCTGAATGATTCCTCTTTTCTCTAAATCTTTTATCTTGCTTTGAATAGTACCAACATTAAGATTTATTCTTTTCGCAATATTTAAAATAGAAAATTTCCCATCATTTCTAATTAATCTTAAAATTTTCTTCTGTTTTTCATCTATTTCTTCTATTTCTATTTTTCCACCAAAAATAAATTCTTTACGATAATTTATATTTTTTTTAATAAGATAATCTCTATTAAAAACCAAAGCATCTTCTAATAATGTAATGGAATAATCTTGAACAAATTCTCCATATTTTTCAAAAATCTCATTTTTTCTTATCATAAATTCCATAATATTTTTGGCGTATATGGAAAGCATCAGATCCCAGACTCCTACAGATTCTGCAACCCAATTAATGTATTTATTCTTAACAAATTCTTCGATCAGCTCTTTCTTTTTCTCTTTATTCAATCCACGAAATCTGAAGTAAATCTTGTGAGCATAAATCCCTAATCTGCTTAACGAGATTATGGGGACATATTTCCAAATAATTCCCTTCTTTTCCAAATTCTGAACATGGTAAGCGACTATTGGTTTTTTTGACTTAATCTCTTTGGAAATCTGGCTGTAACTCAATCTGGCATTTTTACCCAGCTCGTACAAAATTTTCTTATCTAACTCATCAAGCATTTTATACAATAAGCTGTTTATATTTATAAATATTACGTTTTCGTATTAAAATATAATGATAATATTTAACTATTAGCTAGTTTGCTATTGTTATGTGATAAAAAATGACAGAAGAGATTAAGATTGTAAAATATTTCAGCGAATGTTCGAAGGATTATGGTTGGTCGAGATCAAAATTAGATGTAGCTTTCTATAATTCTATAGGGGGCATAAGAGTAAAAGAAGATAAAGATAATTTTCTTGGGAATGAAGCCTCATTGGATACTATCACCCAAAATCAGATTAAAAAACTTGATAATGAAAAAGAATTTAACAATCAAGATACAAGCGGAGATACGTCTTTCCATCAATATATTGAAAAAACAATAACTCATTTTGAAGAATTTGACGATTTAATTAAATTAGTATCCAAAAGAAAAATAGAAAAAAAACAACTGATGAGATTAATTAATAATGGATATTCTAAAAAATTTTTATCTGGATTATATAATGAACTTAAAACTTAAATAATATGATGCCAATCTATTTTTTAGCAATAAAAATACTGTTATTATTGTTTTGATTTTCACATAAAATTGAGGATTTAATAAGTATTAATTCTAAGAATTATAAAGCGGCGAGCCCGCAGAATTCGGAACAAACAACACCTGCTGGTTTGCCTCGAGTTTTCCTCAATTCCGCTACCCCATAAGCATCAAGCATTAAGGTTAGGGCTGCTCTGTTCCCAGCCTGACCCATTTCCCATAACGAAGATCCTACAGGACAGAATCTCATGGTACGACCCAAGACCAGCAAGCACTGCTTGCCTCTCGTCCTGCGTATAGCCCCTTCGTGAAGCCGATTTAAGGTGACAGGGTACGGCTAGCACCCCAGCATAGCCCGCCATAAAGCTCTATAGAAAGGGTATTTAAAAAGGTTTTGATTAAATATTAATCAGCCACACAACAAGCGCGCCGACAAAGCAGCCAGCTGAAATAAATGGCATCGCTGGGTAGAACTGGTCTTTCTTCGCCTTCACCAGAAGAATAAGCAAGGCTAGTGTTGAGAATGCAACAACAATCAATGACTGCAGGAAGCCGACTAAAACAGAATGATTGAGCATCAAGCTTTTCATCACAACGCCTGCAAATATCAATGGGAAGCCGATGTCTCCTCCACCAAGAATAGCTGTCTTTACTTTGACTAATTTCTTCGGGGCTTCTTTTGGAACTCTTTTAGGCATTTTATATGGTAGAAGCAATCCTGCAAAAATCTTTTCCTTTGACTGCCACTTCGCAAGCTTAATCATATGCTTGCTTTTCCAGACAGCATAGGCGTCATAGCCTGAAATTAATATAAGCAGAACAGTCACTGCAAATACATTCATAATCGGCACAAAGATTGCAGCCAGACCGCCATAAATAAAAAGCTCTGAAAGATTGTGCACATAGATGTTTGGCTTGAAGACTTTCCAGAAAGAAAAGATTAATGCCAGTGCAAGAGCAAGGTATTGGTTGACAAAAGCACCGAATGCAAATGTCAGGCAGATGAAGACACTCAGGAAAAACCAAGTTTTCCAGATGCCACCGCCTCCAAATTTCATTATCAGGAAAATCAATCCAGTTCCAAGCAGGATTGCCGCGAAAATCCAGATAAATGATGTTCTTTCCTCAATCTGCGGCCTTGTAATATTATAAGGCAATTGCTTGAAAACAGTATTTCCGGTTACAGCCGTTGCCTTATGGTCTATGTACTCGTTAACAATTCCAAGTCCAATTATCTGCGAGAAGAGAAATATTACAACAAGGAAAAGCGTTATCTTAAGGGTGTGCTTCATAGGTCAGGCTGGATGGGCGGACATTTATATGTGTTGCTGTTTCTGGAAGTGCAAAAGGCTCTTTTTCCTTTGGAACAAAAAAATAAACAATTTCGCTGATGTTTGTGATATGTCCATTAATGCATGACTTTACAAGATGTGTGCAGTCTTCCCTTGTCTTTCTCCAGGAAGCTGCATATTTTTCAGTCCATTCCATCTCAGAATTTCCAGTCAATTCCACATATTTGGCTATTTCAGCTGCTTCATAAGAAAATCCTGATTTGGAAGAAACAAACCATTCAGCCCATTTATAGAAATGATTTTTTATCCAATCATCAAGTGAGTAATTGAAACCAGGATCACGCATCTGCCTTTCGCCAAGAACCCATTTATGATCCTTTATCTCCTTCCTTATCTCTGCCTCTATTACATTCTCTATTGTTGGGGGTTTATACATGACTGATGCTTAAAAATCATATATTGTTTTTAAATCTTGCGGTTATGGAAAAAATTAATAAGTAAATTAAGCTTAACAATTCTCATGAAGCTTGCACATTTTGCTGAGCTGAGGGTTTTCTCCTACGAAAGAGAGGATGAAAAGAAAATAGCTGAAAAACTGAAGGAGCTTGTTCCCGATGACAGGGTAAAGCTAAATCAAAGCTCTGCAGAAGGTTTCAATGAAAGAAAAATAAAGATTTTTGAAATTAGGCTGGAAAAGGACAGCCAGATAAACAAGTTCCTGCTGAATTTAACTGAAAAATTAAGCAGGGAGCAAAAAGAATTATTGGCAGGGCAGGCAGAGTCGAGGCTTGATTCTGAATTCAACTTCTTCCTGAGGCTTGACAAGGAAAAACTATTGGAAAACAAATACTGGGTGACTGATTCTGGAAACTGCTTCCATGTCAAAATTGTAATTGCCTGCTTCCCGAGAACAAGGGAAAAGGCATTGGATGTTGTTAGAAACCTTTTTAAATAAAGAAAAAAATAAAGGCAATATGGTGCTAATAGACCCCTGGGGCTCTGTTTTGGTGAAGGATTATGAGGATGTCGTAAAGGCATTTGGGCTGGAGACATTCAACCCAAAATTATTCCCGGAGCCGAACAGGCTGATGAGAAGGAGCATTGTTTTCGCAGGAAGGGACTTGAGGATTCTGGCTGGCGCGATAAAAAAGAAGGAGAAGTTCTATGCGCTGACAGGGGTAATGCCCTCTGCTGAAAAGATTCATTTTGGCAACAAGATGGTTGTTGAGATGATGAATTATTTCCAGGAGCACGGCGCAAAAACCTATGTTCTGGTTGCTGATTTGGAGGCAGCTGCAACGAGAGGTGTTTCATTGGAAAAAGCAAGGAAGACAGCACTTGACTTCCACATACCTGCCTGGATTGCGCTTGGGCTTGACCCAAAGAAAACAACATTCTACCTGCAGTCAGAGAACAAGGAAGTTGTGCATATGGCTTATAATTTCTCAAAAAAGATAACATTGAACGAGTTCAGATCAATTTACGGGAGTGCTGACCCGGGAAGGATAATGAGCGCATTGACACAGGCAGGCGACATTCTCTATCCGCAGCTGAAGGAACAGATGCCTGGCGTTATACCTGTCGGCATTGACCAGGATCCGCACATAAGATTAACAAGGGATATTGTTGAAAGGACAAAATCAAGCTACAATTTCATACCGCCATCAGCCACCTACAACAAATTCACGCCTTCCTTAGACGGCGAATTGAAGATGTCAAAGTCAAAGCCAGCTTCATGCATAGAGCTTCCTGAAAATACAAAGGAAGCCTGCAGAAAGCTAAGGGGTGCGCTGACAGGCGGAAGAGACACAATAGATGAGCAGAAAAAGCTTGGGGGCCAGCCCGAGAGGTGCATGATTTTCGAGCTTTACAAGCAGCATCTGATAGACGATGACAAACAGCTGCAGAAGATTTATGACGACTGCAAGGCAGGGAAGCTGATGTGCGGCGAGGACAAGCAGCATGCCTGCGAGCTTATGACAAAGTTCATGGAAAAGTTTGAAAAAGATATGGAAAAGGCCAGAAAAAAGGTAAAAGAGCTGAAGTTTGTAGAGTTCAAATAAAAACATTTATAAATAAAAAAAGAAAAGAGGTATAAAATGGCAAAATACAAAATAGCTCCGTTGTCAGGATCGTTTATGCTGGCAAGCATACTTGGATTTGCGATTTCTGCGGTCTGGGTTTATCCTGCATCAAAGAATTTCGGCATTGCCTTCTTGATAGTGTTTATAGCGATGTTCATCGCTTCGATAATATCAATGACAAAGGGATCTGAAACAGAAGAATTAATAATGGATGTAAAGCAAAAGCCAGGGAAGCGTTAATAATATTTTATCTGCGCGTTTGTCCTTAGCTGCTGTACAAATGTAGAAAATGCCTGCTGCGCTTTCTGGAACTTGATTATATTTGCCAGTTCATCCTTTGAATTTTCATAGGTATTATTTATCTGCGTCTTGTACATGTCATAGAATTGCTTTGTCTCGTTCTCGCTGACGCTTACGCTGCTAAGAACTGTCTCGTTCATCAGCTTGAACTGCATAAGCTGCTCTGTATAAACATTCTTTATGAAATTTATGTCAACACCCTGCTGCTGCAGCAGTTTCTCGTAATCCTGCATAGTGAGGTTGTTTTGCGCAATAAATTTTTCAATCAATGAATTAACCTCTGCATCGGAAACAGTTATGCCTCTTTTTGTAGCCTCCTGCATCATCAATGCGTTTGAAATTGCGATTTCAGTAAGATTATCCTTTGTCAGCGACTGCCTCTGCTGGGCAGGTATTGTAAGCGCAATATTGTCAAGGTCAGCTGTTGTTATTGCCTGGCCATTGACAGATACAACTGGTTTTGGCATATTTGTATTTGATTTCTGGGAAAGGTAAAGAACAAGGACTATGGCAATTACAGCTACTACAACAAAAATTGTTTCAACAGGCAGTTTTTTGTGTTTTTTTGCCATCCCAAATAAAAAGATAAAGAACATATAAATAAATCTTTCTATGAGCTATTACTATTTTACAGTGTTGAAAAACATATTTATACGCTATGGGGATTTTAAAGGTCATGGCTTACGAGATTATTATAGGCAGGGATGAGGATGACAAGAAAAAGTTTGGAGACAAGGGAACGATTTATCTTGGAAGGCAGTTTGTAAAGATGGGTCCTGTAACCTCGCTTTCAAATAAAATATTTATGGATGTTGCCAAGTCACACGTTGTTTTCATATGCGGCAAGAGAGGCAGCGGCAAGTCTTACACAATGGGAGTCATTGCAGAGGGTGTTGCTGACCTTCCTCCTGAAGTGAAAGATAATATAAGCATAATACTTCTTGATACAATGGGGGTTTACTGGACAATGAAATATCCAAATCTCAAGGATGCTGTATTGCTGGAAGAGTCGGGGTTAAAGCCAAAAGGATTAAACGTTGCAATATTCACGCCAACAGGTTATTTTAAGGAAAACAAGGAAAAAGGAATACCTACTGATTTCCCCTTCTCGATAAAGCCGGTTGACCTGGACTCAGAGGACTGGCTGAAATGCTTTAATATTAACAATAACAGCGATGAAGGAGTCCTGCTTGAAAGGACTATACACAATATGCAGAAAGAAAAAAAATCATATTCAATAAATGACATTATTGAAGAAGTGCAGGCTGACAAAAGGGCAGAACAGAGGATAAAAGACATTGTCGAGAACCATTTCCTTGCAGCTGACACCTGGGGCCTTTTTGATGAGAAAGGAACTGAGATGAGCGACCTTGCAAAAGGCGGCCAGGTTGCTGTTCTTGACTTGAGCGTTTACGCGACAATGCCTGGCGGCTGGGGCATTAAGGCGCTTGCGCTCGGCCTGATTGCAAAAAAATTATTCATAGAAAGGATGATAGCAAGGAAATATGAAGAATACCAGTCGGTTAATGAAGCAACACATTATTTCAGCGAAGAGCAAAAGGAAAAGCTTGAGATGCCGCTTGTCTGGCTTGTTGTTGACGAGGCGCACGAGTTCCTGCCTTTTGAAGGCTCGACAGCTGCTTCAAGCGCCTTGATAACAATTCTTAGGGAAGGGAGGCAGCCTGGAATTTCATTGATACTTGCTACACAGCAGCCAGGAAAGATACACAGCGACGTTATGACACAGTCAGATACTATGATTGCGCACAGGATAACTGCAAAGCTTGATGTTGAGGCATTGGGCGCACTGATGCAGAGTTATATGAGGGAAGGGCTTGTGAAGCAGCTGGATGACCTGCCGAGAATGAGCGGAGCTGCGATAATATTCGATGATACAAATGAAAGGATGTTCCCTCTGAGGATAAGGCCTAGGCTGACATGGCACGGCGGTTCTGCGCCGTTTGCAATGAAGGAAGAAAAGAAAGAGATTTAAACCTTTACAAATTTAATTCTTACATGAAAGAGGAAATAGCCGCATTTGAACTTAATTTTTTGGCAGAAGAATTTCAGCAGTTAATAGGTGCAAGAATAGACAATATCTATCACATTCTTCCAAAGGAGATTATTTTGCAGCTTCATATTACAAATATTGGAAAAAAAATTTTAAAAATAATGCCTCATTTGGTTTATCTTGCATCGCAAAAGCCTGAAATTCCTGAAAAGCCATCTAATTTCTGCGCTTATCTCCGCAAATACATTGGAGGCGCAAAGATAAGGGAAATAAGGCAGAGGAGCTTTGAGAGGATTATTGAGATTGTCCTTGAAATAAAGGAAAAGAAGTATATTTTGATTGCAGAGCTTTTTGACAAGTGCAATGTTATTCTTTGCGATGAGAATTACATGATTCTTAGGCCTTTGGAAGTGCAGCTGTGGAAAGAAAGGGAGATAAGGCCAAAGACAGAGTATAAGGGGCCCAGGACAAAATTTAATGACATTAACGAAGGTGTTTTGAAGGAAATACTTGGAAAAAAGGAATTGGTTAAGGCATTGGCTTCTGACTTGGGTCTTGGAGGGGTTTATGCAGAGGAGATATGTGAAATTTCAGGTATTGACAAGAATAAAAAGGAATTAAGTTCAAATGAAATCAAAAAAATAGCAGATGCAGTTAAAAAATTAAAATCAAAGAAGAAAAATGCGAGAATTGTCTACAGAGATAATGCTGTTGTTGATATAGTTCCCGTTGAACTGCTGAAATACAAAGATTTTGAGCAGAAAGAGCTTGAAAATTATAATCTTGCATTTGACGAGGTCCTGACTGACAGGAATGTTGAGAAGAAAGAAGTAAAGACAAAACAGGATAAACAGACTGAAAAGATTGAAACAATAATAAATTCGCAGGAAAAAAGGCTTGTGGAGCTTGAAAAAGAGGTAGAAGAAAACAAAAACAAGGCAGATGCAATCTACCAGCAGTATTCGCTAGTTAATGAGATAATGACTGAAATCAAGAAGGCAAGGGAAAAATATTCTTGGGATGAGATAAAAAAGAGGTTAAAGGGGCACAAGGTCGTAAAAGAGATAAATGAAAAAACAGGGGAAATTGTGATAGAAATTTAAAGTTATTTTATTTTAGGTATTGCATTAACAAGCAAATCAGTGACTTTTGCCACATTTTTATTAAATATTTCTGAAATAGCTTCCCAAGTCACAGGCTCTTCATCATCCTTCCAGCAATCATAGTCTGTGCTCATTGCGATGGCTGCGTAGGGAATTCCTGCTTCATTTGCCAGCGCAGCTTCAGGCGCTATGCTCATGTTAATAACATCTGCGCCCCAAATCCTGAACATGTTTGATTCTGCTTTTGTTGAAAATCTTGGGCCTTCGATCGTGACAACTGTTCCTTTTTCATGGCAGAATATTTTAAGTTCGTTGCATGTTTTAATCAGCAAATCTCTTAAGTATTTTGAAAATGGCTCTGCCATTGGCGTGTGCTGGGGCTTGTGGGGCTTGAATTCATCGTGAAATGTTATTATTCTGTGCCTTGTGAAGTCGATAAACTGTTCCAGAATAACGATGTGCCCTCGATTAATCTCCTCTCTTAAGCTCCCTACAGCTGTTGTCGCAAGTATATGCGTGCAGCCCTGCTGTTTTAGTGCATGAATATTCGCCCTGAAATTAACCTGCGTTGGAGGGATGGTATGCTCTCTTCCGTGCCTTGACAGCAAAATCACATCAATGCCTTTGATTTTTCCAATTTTCAAGGAAGAAGAAGGTTTTCCATAGGGCGTGCTGACTTCTATGTCTTTTGCATTCTCTAAAATCTTAGGGTCATCCAAACCAGACCCTCCAATTATGCCTATTTTTACCATGCTCTGCACCAAAATAACATAATTAAAATTTTATTAATTAAATAACTTCCTCTTTATAAAAGGTATCATCTCTTTTGTTCTGGTAAATACTGATTTTACCATAAGTTTATAGTATCTTCGTTTACGTTCTTTTAAAAAAACATCATAAAGTTGCTTTATTTCTTTGCAAGTTAATTTTTCAGAAAGAATTATTGAATTTTTATAATTTTTCGAAAAATCAACGTTTAATTTATCCCATTTTATATTATTGAAAACAAGACCTTTTTGTAATGCATATTCCCAAATAGGCGTTCCTGGTAAAGGTGTAAGAACATAGACATCAAACATATCTAATTTACTATTCTTAATAAAATTTAAAGTGTCAAAAATTTCTTCTCTTGTCTCATCTGGAGAACCTATAATAAAAGAAGCGCTTACTTGAATGCCATATTTTTTAAAGTATTTTATTGAATTTTGATTATCTTCAATAGTTACTGAATTGCCTTTGAGATAATTAAGTATTCTTTCATTGCCAGACTCAAGTCCCATATTAACAATATCTACTCCTAACTCTCTAAGCAATCTTGCTGATTCATCATTTACCAGATTGGCACGAACTGAGACTGTAAATCTTACTTTTTTATAGAACTTCTCTTTCTTAATTAACATAACTATCTCTCTTAGCCTATTTTTATCTGCAATAAATAGATCATCATAAAAATTTATCCTAGTTGGTTTATACTTATCAATAAGGTATTTGACTTCTTTAAGGACATATTGTGCTGAAAAAAATCTAGTTGTATCCCAAAATCTTGATGAAAAACAAAATTTACACCTATAAGGACAGCCCCTAGAACTAAAAAGATAAATTTCGTCACCTCTTTTTATATTAAGAATTTCTCTATCAGGCAGAGGAAGAGAATCAAGATTTTTTATAAAAGGACGTTTTTCTGTCTGTATGATCTTTTTGCCATCATGAAATATTATTCCTTTAACTTCCCTTAATCTCTCTTTTGTAAACTTTTTTTTAATAAATAATTCAACAAGTTCTTTAAAAGTTTCCTCACCTTCACCAATAACTCCTACGTCCATATTTTCATCAAGACAAGATGGGATTGAAGAAATATGAGATTTCCCTACAATAATAGTTATTCCTTTTTCTTTACAGAATTTAGCTATTTTCTTAGTTCTGTTAAAGTTTTGTGAAACAGAAGATAGTCCAACAATATCTGGCTTAAAAGATAAAATCTCTTCTTCAATATTAGAGTTTATAATCTTAATGTCTATTCCTTTTCGAATATATTTTTTAAGATAAGAGGAAATGTAACCTAATCCTAAAGAGTAATATTGTGCCTGAGATTTTTCTTGCTCATCTATAACATCAATTAAAAGTATTTTCATATAACTCCATACTCCAGAAATCAAAAACTCATTTATAAAGGTTTGCCTAATATATAAAAGATTTTATTAAAAAATCTAAATTAAATATTGTTTTAAACAATATATTTTTAAACATGTAAAAGATAATGGATTATATGAACCAGTTCTTGAAAAGATACAGTGAGATTTTGGGAGATGTGAGAAGATTGAAAGAGATAATGCTTCCTGAAACAATCAGGGTCAATACGCTAAGGATTTCTGAGAAGGATTTCGTCGAGAGATTTGGCAGGAAGGCAAAGCTTGAAAAGATAAAATTCGCTGACTTTGGCTATAAAGTTGAATCAAATTTCTCAATCGGCTCAACACCTGAATATCTGCAGGGCTTTTATTATATTCAGGAGGCTGCTGCGCAGCTGCCTGTGCAGGTTTTAGATCCTGGAAACGAGCTTGTGCTTGAAATAGGTGCTGCGCCAGGCGGGAAGACAACTCAGTTGGCACAGTGGATGAAGAATAAAGGAAAGATTGTTGCAATTGATGTTGATGATAAAAGGTTAGGTGCTTTGAAAAATAATATAGAGAGATGCGGTGTGAGCAACTGCCTGGTTTACAACAAAGATGGAAGGTATATATCTGATTTTGGATTGAAGTTTGACAAAATTCTTTTGGATGCGCCCTGCTCTGGAAATTTTATCACAGATAGCAAGTGGTTTGACAAAAGAACATTGAAAGGAATAGAAGAAAGAAGTATAATGCAGAAGGCATTGCTTACAAGTGCATTGTCTGTCCTAAAAAAAGATGGAATTCTGGTTTATTCAACCTGCTCACTGGAACCTGAGGAGAATGAGTTTGTGATTGACTGGGCTTTGAAAAGCTTCAAGATAAAACTAGAAGATGCTAACACAATTGGAGACCCTGGGGTTACTTTCTTCAAAAAAGAATTGGACAAGCAGATTAAGAAATGCAGAAGACTCTGGCCGCATAAGACAGGAACACAAGGGTTCTTTATTGCAAAGATAAAAAAGATTTAGAAGCGGACAGCGAATCCCTGTTCCCACGTAATGCAGTACTTAGGGAAACGTGGGCCTGCTTAACTTCCGAGTTCGGAATGAGATCGGGTGTTGCCAGGCCGCTATGACCGTCCTGTATGTTAAAAATTTGAGGTTATTTATAAAGGTTTTGAATGATTATTTACAATATTAAAAGTAATTATTAAAAAATAAATATTTAAAAGACATATCATATTTTAGTTAAAAATGTGGAACAAAAAAAAGGTTAGTGTTGTTTTTCCTACATATAACGAAGAAAAAAACATTAAAACTGCAATAGAAGACTTCTTTTCAACAGGCGTTATTGATGAGATAATTGCTGTCGACAACAAATCAAAAGATAATACTGCAAGAGAGATAAAGAAAACAAAAGCAGTTTATGTCCTGGAAAAAACGCAAGGGTATGGTGCAGCGCTTCAGAGAGGATTAAAAGAAGCTACTGGCAGCATAATAATAATGGCTGAGCCAGACGGCACATTTTTAGGAAAAGACGTTTTTAAACTGCTGTATTACTGTGATGATTTTGATGTTGTGCTTGGCACAAGAACTTCAAAATCTCTTATTTGGGAAAATGCGAAAATGAACTGGTTCTTGAGGATTGGAAATGTGGCTGTTGCAAAATTATTAGAATATTTGCATAACGGGCCTTGTTTAACCGATGTAGGCTGTACAATGAAGCTTATTAAAAGAGATGCATTGAAAAAAATAATTGAAAAATTTACAATAAACGGCTCAAGCTTCTCTCCAGAATTCATGATTTTATGCTTGAAGAATAAATTGAAAACAGTTGAAATCCCTGTCAACTACGCGCAAAGAGTTGGTGAATCAAAAATAACCAGCAATTTTTGGAAATCATTCAAGCTTGGCGTTGTGATGATTAATCTGATAATTGGATATAAATTAGGATATAAAGGAAGGAAATGAAAAAAATAATAAGAATAATCAAAGATAATAGCGCTCTAATTATTATCATTTGTTTCGCATTATTTATAAGAATTTTATCTTTGAAAAATATATTTGTTGCGGACGAATCTTTTTTTTATTCCACCATATTTAATAAATTATTCAGTTTGCATCCTCCCATATATTTTTTATTGCAAAAATTATTTATTGTACCAAATGTTTTTTGGACTGCCCGACTGGTTCCTTTGATTTTTGGCATTATGAATATTATTTTGGTTTATATTCTTTCAATAAAAATATTTGACAAAAAAACCGCGATTTTTTCAAGTCTGCTGATGACTTTCAGTTTTTGGCCTGTTCTCGCATCTTCAATGGTTGATATAAACGGCTCTTTGATTATGTTTGAATATTTGCTAACTTTTATCGTATTCATAAATTATTTGAAGACTAACAAAAACAAGTTCTTAATTTTAACTGGCATGTTGATTGGGCTAAGTTCAATTACAAAATATATGGATACATTAATTTTAATTGCAATTCTTGGCCTAATCCATCTTTATGAAAAAAAAGATATTAAAAAATCAATAAAATTCGGAGCGGCGATTGTTTTAATTGGGATTATTATCTATTCTTTATTTCCATTGCTATCCTACCTGCTTGGCTACTGGCCACAGTTTATCTCAACATTAGAAAATACTTCTTTGGCGCACAAGGGACTCACACTGCGCCCATTTATTTATCTCATATTTTGGGCAACGCCGATGCTGGGTGGATTATTTTTGCTGTCTTTGTTAAAGTTCGAGAAGAAAAAAATCTATTTTGTAATCTGGACAGCTGCTGTATTTTTATTGTATTTTTTTATTGTTGGTGCAAGCAGGCTTCCATACGAACGCTATCTTATGACAATGATACCTCCGCTTTGTATACTTGGAGGGAATTATCTCTCAAAATTTAATTTTAAGGCAAAACAGACTGCAATTGGAGTAATATCACTCTTGGTATTTTATATCACTCTTTTATACTTGAATTTAAGAACAAGAATATTTATGCCGCATTCTGTATCTAATTATATCTATGCAATAAAAAACTTAAAATTTAATTTTATGTACCCATATGTAGGAAGCAGCGGACCTTCATTTTGGATATCATTTAATTCAATGATTCTGATTGTTGGACTAGCTTGTATCTTTTTGCTATTTTATATGATTCTTGCGAAAAATAAGAAATTGTCTTCAATATTTTTCATTCTTTTTATAAGTTCTTCATTATCTTTTAATGTATTCCTTATACAGGAACACACCTTAAGCCTTGCCAATCCAAATATAAATAAAGTTGCTTATGATGTTATTGATTTTTATAATTCAAATAATTTAAATCGTAACGTCTTCATCACTGATTATTTATCAAGCATAGGGATTTATTTGAAAGATGCAAATGTAACAAAGGCAAAAGTTGGGGAATTAAACAAATTAAATTTCAGAAATTCAACACTAATTATTATTGATTTCCCTACACTTGATAAATCCGGAGAATTTTGGAAGGAAATTAATAAATGCGAAAAAGTTTATACGTCTAAAGATAAAGGAATGGAGCTTGGTTGGATTTATAAGTGCTAAAAGATTACCATCCCTGAGGCAGATTTTTTCTTATTTCAATGTCATTAAATTCTTTGCTTTTTTTTGCCCCTGCTTGTTTTGCCCAATTAGCCATTCTTCTAATTCCATCCTCCAATAAGAATGTTGTTTTATAATCAAGTATTTTTTTGACTTTTTCGTGGGATGAATAAGCATGTTTGACTTCTTTTCTTTCCTGAAGATGAATAATTGGGTGGTCGGAATTCATTTCTTTTTTAACAACATCAGCCAGTTGTTTTACAGTATACACCTCATCTGCACCGATGTTAAACACCTGATTATATGCTTCTTTTATTGATATAGATTTAGCGATTATTGGGGCAACGTCACCAATGTAAGAAAAAGCCCGTGTTTGGCTGCCATCCCCAAATATGCTTAAGGGTTTGTTCTGCATTATCTGATTCATAAAAATTCCAATAACATTTCTGTATTTGTCTCCAATATTCTGCCTTTCACCATATACATTATGAGGCCTGAATATAACATAATTAAGACCAAATAATCTGCGAGCTGCTTCAAGATCTTTTTCAACCGCCAATTTTGAAATTCCATAAGGATCTTCTGGCGAAGGAAGTGTTTCTTCTTTCATTGGTAATTGATTTGCTCCATAAACTGCAATTGAAGATGTAAAAACAAAACATTTTACATTATGATTCACTGCAGAATTTATCAAATTTATGCTGCCAATCAAATTATTTTCATAATTAAAATGTCTTATAAAATGGCTTAATCCTTCTGCTGCATAAGCTGCTAAATGAAAGATATGCTCTATTTTGTTTTCATCAAATATATTTTGTACAAGTTTGACATCATTTATGCTGCCTTCAATAAACTCTGCTTTTTTGTTTACGTTTTCCCTAAAACCTCCGCTTAAATCATCAAGAACTATTACATCTTTTTTCATTTTTATCAATTCATCAGCTATGTGAGATCCTATGAATCCTGCACCCCCAGTTATCAAAGTCTTCATTTCAGTTTTTAGAAAATTATCTACTTTATATACTTTGTTTTAAATTATTTTCAATATTATAAATAATTAGTTTATTAAAAAGGGATAAATTTGAAGTGTTTATGACATATACAAGAAAGCTAGTCAGAGGCAGTTCTTTTGTATTTTTGATGTCTATTCTGGCGGCAGGCATTGCTTATTTCACAAGGATAATTCTGGCAAGAAGCCTTACGCCTGCTGAATATGGCTTATTCTTCGCTATTTTTGCATTTTTTGGTCCTTTTATCTTTTTCAGAGATTTGGGGTTGAATCAGGCGTTGGTTAAATTTATTCCAGAACTGAATGTCAAGAAAAAGTTTAATAAATTAAAAACAATGGTTGTCGCGGCATTTAGCTGGCAAATAATTTCTTTGGTGATATTCAGTTTTTTAATTTTCTTCTTTGCCCCTTTTCTGGCCAAATATTATTTTAAAGATGCCTTGGCATCAACAATATTAAAGATATTTATTCCTTATATGATAATTAGTGCTATGGTTCTTTTTATGCAGGGAGTATTCCAAGGCCATCAAAGAATAAAATTATTTTCAATACTTGACCCGTTAACAAATATAGTTATATTGATTTCTGTTATAATACTATCTATCATTGGTTTGCATGTCTTTATTCCTGTTTATGCTTATTTAATGTCATGGATTGTGGCATTTTTAGTGTTTATGCCATTTTTCATAAAAATTTATTCTAAAATTTCTTTTTATAAAATAATAAATTTTTTAAAAACATCCAAGGAGATGTTTATTTTTGGCCTTCCAATAATTCTAACATCAGTAAGTTCAGGTTTAATAGGAAAAATGGATACTTTAATGCTGACTTATTTTGTAACGCTTGACAAAGTTGGAATATACAATGTAGTTCTTCCAACCGCATTATTGTTCATGTTTTTCACGGAATCTATTGCAGCAGTGGCTTTGCCCATGGTCTCTGAAATATGGGCAAAGAAAGAGGTCCATAAATTAGCAGACTGGCTAAAAGCAGTGTACAAGTATTCATTTATTATTATCGTTCCTTTTATACTAACTGTCTTTTCCCTTTCAGAGCTGTTTATTAAAATTTTATTTGGAAAAGCCTATGTTTCCGGAGCTGTCGCCCTGCAGATACTGCTGATTGGGGTTATATTCTTTGCAATAGCAAGATTAAATTGTGTTACTTTAATAGGTGTAGGCAAGCCTAAAACAGTAACGAAGATAGTTTTATTTTCAGCTGTTATAAACTTTTTAGCGAACCTATTTTTGATTCCGAGATTCGGAATGGAAGGCGCCGCATTTTCAACAATGCTGAGCTATCTTATAATTTTGATCTTATCAACTATTAGTGTTAAGAAATGCATTGAGGTTGAAGTGCCTGTTATGTCCTGGATAAAAACATTATTCGCAAGCATTGTCTTTGTTTTTGTGATATTTTGCATTAAAGACATATTAAAATTAAATATCTGGATAGAATCCATTATTGCTGTCTTAGTTGCTTTATTAGTTTACTTAGTCTTGATCTATTTATTGAAATTAATAGATGTTGAAGAAATTAAAAGATATTTAAACCTAGCTAAGTAATTATTTTTTACATAATTTCATATGTTCTCTTACTTGAATAAGATCTTCTTCGAAATCTATTTCTTTGCAGAACAATTGCTTCTTGTTTATTGGCTTTAGGACCAATTTGTTCTTTATAGTTAGATTTTCCAAGGCTTTTTCAAAATAATCCTTCTGCCCGACGTTATTTAGCTCTTTTCTAAATTCATCCAAATCATGTTTTTTAATTATGTTGATCCCCAATGCTTCTCCATGTCCATCCTTAACCTGCTTTGAGAGTTCGTGGATACTTCCTTCTTTGTTTAAGTTATACTTTATCTCCTCTTCTCCGCATTTCTCATTATCAACCAGGCATCCCGAATGCTTTGAATTTATTAACAGATCTAAGGCCTCAATGTCAAAAAAAACATCGCCATTCATCCAGATGGTATCATCCTCCACTTTTAATAATGCCCTGTACAAGCTTTTTGCTGTATTTGTTGTTGCAAACTCATTATTATAAATATATATTAAATCTGGAAATTTCTCCATAATAAGCTCTTTTTTGTACCCAACAACAACAATTATATTATTCATTCCAATTTTTTTTGCAAGTTTTTCAACTTGAAAATCCAGAATCGTTTTTTCATTTTCCAATGAAACCAATGGCTTGGGGATTAGGGCATTCAGCCTTGTTCCCATTCCAGCTGCCAATATTACTCCTTTCATTTCTTTTCACCTTTGTATATTCTCCTTATGAATTTCCAAAGGAAATTCAAATGAACAAATGTTGTGAATAATCCAGCCAATATAAATGTTACTAATCTTACCAAATAAAACTCCTTTCCATAATAAATTCCTAGTGAGTAATCAGCTAAAGACACAACCAATAAAACAACTGAAAATCCCAGAATCCCAAAAAAAGACAGTATGAATGTTTTAATGCTTGCACCTGCTTTTTTCATGAGTTTAAAATCTATTATTTTGAAAGATCGTTCTTCACTTAACTTATTTAAGAACAATTCCATTATTGTTATCATCAAAGCGGAAATCGTTGCGATACCGCCCAGATATAAAAATAATAAATTATTTGTAAGTTTGTATAAACCAATAGACATCCAAAAGAACAAAAATCCATTAACATAATTATGAATTAAGCCATCATACAATAGTCCACCAAAAGAAGATTCATTCTTCCCCCTTGCCACTTCGCCGTCAACACAATCCAAAACATGAAACAGAATAAACATTAGAGAGCCAATGATCCAGAATAAACTAGATTGTAATGAGAAGAAAAATAAACCAATAATTGAAATAATAAGTGAGATGGTTGTTATGTCGTTGCTTGTTAAAAAAGGAAGAAATCTTATAATAAAATAGGAGATTAAAACAGATATCTTTCTAAAAAAATAGTAGGCCAGGAATACTTCCTTCTCCCTTGGCTTAATAACAAGCTTCTTAAATTCCTTAAACTTCATAACCATATTTAGTTAGCTTTAATATTAGTATTTAAATCTTACTAATCTGCTCTTCAACGCTTTAGTCAGATTTAGAATTGTTGTAAACCTCGCATTGGGCATGTCTAAATGGTTTAATTCTTAGTTAAAATGCAATGTTCATTTTTGTATAATTTTCACTAACACGTATTAATTTTGGTAAGCTTTATATACCTCATTATTTTTATTTATTTCCTCAATTAATTCATAAAAATTGATCATAGACTTTTATGGTGTTTTTTATTATAGGTCTCCAATCAAAATATTTTTTGGCGATAGCTCTACAGTGTAGATATTTGTTTGGATAATTCAAAACATAAACTATGTCTTCTTCTAATTCTTTTTCATTTGTTGGACATTTTCCTAATAAATTTCTTTCCTTTGGGCAATGAATTAGGTTCGTACTTACAATTGGTGTTCCTGAAGCAAGCGCTTCCATTGGCGCTACACCCATTCCATCATATTTTCTCCATTTTTCATTGCAATAGATAACATAGCAATCTGCAGCACTAAAATATTGCTTTAGCTCTTTAATATCTATTTTTCCCAACTCAGCTGTAGCTTCTTTTTTTACTCGGCCATATAAAGGATCGTTTTTATAACCCCCTATTACAATAAATGAAACACCTTTTTCTTCTTTCTTTATTTTTTTAAATGCGTCTAGAATTTTATCTACTCCCTTTGATTCAAAATATCTGCCAACATATAATATTATTTTTTTATCTAATGGCAAATTCAATATTTTTTTAGCAATATTTTTCTTTATTGGCTTAAATGAATTAAAATCAACCCCCATTGTTTGTATTTCTATTTTATTTGGAGAGATGTAACGTAATAAGTCTTTTTTTTCATTTTCTGTCAATACAAAAAAATGCTTTATTTTTCTGAATAAAAAAAATTCTATCAATTCTTCGATTAATAATAAAGGAAATGCAAAAGTAAATATTGGTCTTCTTTTTATTAAGCTTAGTGGATGTGTAGATCCGTGATGTTGTGCAATTATGGGAGTATTTTTAGAAAACAAAAGGATTGAATAATTTAAATAATTACAATGATATGAATGAAAGTGGAGTAAAGTATCTTTTTCTTTTATTTTAACAATAAGATCTTTTAAAAAGGGTATTGAGATTTGTCTATTTCCAAAAGCTGATGGCAAACCAATTGAAGGATACAATTTGTATTTGACCCCATCCACCTCAGTTTCAATTAGTTTTTTTATTTTAGTCGTTATTGCCCAACATTCTATTTTATATTTTTTTGTTTGCTTAAGTATTTGTTTCGCAGTTCTTACAGCCCAACCATCAAGTCCTTTATCTTTAAATTTATTTAAATCAATATCTTCTATACAATTTATTGTTGTTGTCATAATTATTGTTTTCATTTTATCATTCTTATACTTTATGGACACATTCAGGTTTATATATTTGATGGTTTCTCAGATATATAAACTCTTCTCATTAATTGATATCTAAGCATTGTTTTAAGAAAGATTAATAAACTCAATATTGTTTGTTGCGTTTATGATTAAAAAATACTTGAGGATGATTTATTCAAAATTATCAAAAAAAAACAAAATAAAAGCGGTCCACTTTTATAAATTATTTCGTTTTTCTTACAAAAATATTATCGCAGAATTTCTTAGATTTTTAATGAAAAATAAAAAAATTGAAAATATTAATTTGTTCGAACAAACATTTTATTCTCAAAATGGAGAAGATGGCATAATAAAAATAATATTTGATAAAATAAAAACAACCAATAACTTCTGTGTAGAGTTTGGAATAGATCCAAATGAAGGTAATTCTGTCTATCTTAAAAAAAATAAGTGGAATTGTTTATGGATGGATGGAAAAGGTGATGGGAAGATTGTAAAAAAAGAATTTATGACTGCAGAGAATATCAATAAGCTATTTCATAAATATAATGTACCAATGGAATTTGATTTGCTTTCCATTGATATAGATTCAAACGATTATTGGATTTGGAAAGCAATTAAGCACTACTCTCCCAGGGTTGTAGTTATAGAGTATAATTCAAGCATTCCTCCTAATGAAAGCAAAACCATAGAATATAAACCTTATTTTCATCCAGACGGCACTAATTACTTTGGAGCGAGTTTATTGGCATTAAAAAAGCTAGGGGCTTCAAAAGGATACACTCTTATAGCATGTGATGATGCAGGCGTTAATGCATTTTTTGTAAGATGCGATTTGGTTAAGAATAATTTTAGCGTTAAGAATATTGAAAAGATTTATAGACCCCCTAAATATGGAATAAAAATCAATGGCAAGTATGTAGGGCATCCTCCCAGCAATAAACAGATGCTTCCTATTTAAAATTTCTGATCTTTGGCTGTAGTGTAGAGTAAATAAATATTATTTTCATTTCAAGTATATCTATTATTATTCCTATTTTCATTTTTACTTTTTCGTAGAATTTAGTTTATAAACCTTTTTATTATTTAAGCTACAGTTATTATTAAATTATTGTTTACTAAGAGAAAACTATTTAAACTAATACATTTAGATTTAAGCAATGAAAGCAGTAATAATAGCTGGTGGAAAAGGTACAAGACTTAAAGATTCAATAAATTATTTGCCAAAAATACTTGCTCCCTTAAAAGAAAATTATACAATATTAGACCGCCAAATGAAATTTCTTGCAAAAAATAAAGTGAATTCTGTTATACTTAGTTTAGGACATGGTGCAAATAAGGTTGTTGAGCATATTAAAGAAAAAAAATACAATTGTGAGTATTTAATTGAAAATGAACCATTAGGAACAGGAGGATGGTTAAACATAATCCCAAATATAAATGAAAATTTTTTAGTATTTAATGGAGATAATATGATGGATTTTGATATTTTAGATTTTCTTATGTGCCACGAAAAAAAACAACCAGTTGCAACAATTGCTGTGATAGAAATAAATGACATATCTGATTCTGGAAGTGTTGTGATCGAAAATGGAAAAATAAAAGAATTTAAAGAAAAAACTGGAGAACATAAAAAAGGTTTTATTAATTCAGGATTTTACATGTTCTCACCAGAAATATTTGACAATATCAAAAAAGAAGGATATATATCATTAGAAAAGGAAGTATTTCCAAAATTAGCTGAAGAAGGTGAATTGCAGGCTTATCCAATTAAAAATGTCAAGTGGGCTGCGCCAGATACTCCAGAAAGGCTGGAAGAAGCAAGAAAAACATTTTAAAAACAAGCATGAAAAAGCTTAATATTGGTTGCGGAAATGATGTAAAAGAAGGATATATCAATCTTGACAACAAAAAGCTGAAGGGAATTGATGTTGTGCATGACTTGAATAAAACTCCGTATCCTTTCAGCAGCGGAACTTTTGACGAAATATATGCATCGCATGTACTGGAGCATCTGGAAGACCTTAGCAAAGTGATGAAAGAATTGCACAGAATTATTAAGAAAGGAGGTTGTTTAATTATCCGTGTTCCTCATTTCACTAATTCGGGAGCATTTGCAGACCCAACTCACAGACATTTTTTCGGATTTAGGACATTTGATTACTTCCTTGAAGATTCAGAGATGTCGTATTACTTTGATTTTCATTTTGAAAGAATAAAGAAAAAGCTAATTTTTGGAAAAAGATTTTCAATATGGAACTG
Organism: uncultured archaeon; assembly: GCA_963845175.1. GTDB lineage: Archaea > Nanobdellota > Nanobdellia > Woesearchaeales > CAIVOO01 > CAIMOB01. Next base: position 37,449 of record CAWJRI010000015.1, on the reverse strand, counting down.
GATTCTAGAGCCTTTGTTCAATCTTTTTCCTGCTGTCTATGAAGACAGTTTTTTAAGAGTTTTTCCTGCTCTTGAAATAAAGGCAATACTATACAAATGAAAGTTTCAGTAATAATTGTAAACTGGAATGGGAAAAAATTTTTAAAAAACTGCCTTAGCTCTGTCTTCAAGCAAACCTATAAGAATTTTGAAGTATTGATGGTTGACAACGCAAGCAAAAATGATTCTGTGGAATTTGTCAAAAAGAATTTTCCAAATGTCAAAGTGATACAAAATAATAAGAATTATGGTTTTGCAGAAGGAAATAATATTGGAATCAGAAAGGCAAAAGGAAAGTATATTGTTTTGCTGAACAACGACACTATTGTTGACAGGAACTGGCTTGAAGAGCTTGTCAAAATTGCAGATTCTAACAAAAGAATAGGTATGATCGCTCCAAAAACGCTTTACATGAATGGAAAAATAGACACTTTAGGGCTGATGATCCTGAAATCAGGGCTTGCCTGGGACATAAAAGACAAGAAAGATTTGAAATGGCTTTTCTGCCCGAGCGGAGTTTCTGCACTTTATAAAAAGGAAATGCTTGAAGACATCAAACTGGATGGTGAATACTTTGACAAAGACTTTTTCTGCTATTCAGAGGATTTGGACTTGGGCTTCAGGGCAAGGCTTAATGGCTGGAAATGCGCCTCTGCCCCAAAATCAGTTGTTCATCACATCCATGGAGGCTCAACAGGCGGAATTTCAGATTTTGCAGTTTATTATGGTCATAGGAACAACATTTGGACAATTTTAAAGAACTACCCAATCAGACTTCTTTTGAGGCATTTATTCTGGATTGTTTCAGCGCAGCTAATATTAGTTTTGGTGTATTTCATAAAAGGCAAGCCGCTTTTGATATTAAAATCAAAGTTCAGCGCTATTGCAGGTTTGCCTAAAATGCTGAAAACGAGAAAAGTGATTCAAAAAAATAAAATAGCCACCAATGATGAAATTAAAAATTTGATTTATAAAAAATTTATTATTTTTTGAATTTAAAATATATTATTACAAAGCTTAACACAATTATAATTATCGGGGTATATTTATAAAACAATTGAAATTTTATATCAAATAATATATTTATGTAATAAACTAAAAAGTTCTGTATTGCGTATCCTAAGCATATACCTAATATAAGTCGATAAACAAAATTTAACTTCTCATAAAAATATAACATAAGTAAATATCCCGGCATTATGAATAAATAAAAATGCGCAAGTGTTAATTTCAATATCACAAAAACAGATTCTTTATAGTAGATTATTTTCCAAAATATGAAGAACAGCACTAAAAATATTAAAATATTTTTTGCCTCTGATTTGATTATCTCGTTAAGTTTTTGCATAAGTTAGTACCTTATTCTCAAAGCATTTGCTTCCAACTTTGTTGTTTTTAAGTATGTTTACAAGCTCATTTTCATAAACTAATGTAAAATTATCTTCTTTAATCAATGTATCCCTTACTAAAAGAGTATATTGCTGTAGTATGGGGTATGTGCTTAATTTATTAAAATATATATAATCAAAATCACATAAACTGCCATTGAATAGTTGATTATATTTGATTGATTTATAAAACAATCCTTTCCTAATATAATATTCCCATGTCATGGTTTCCAACTTCATTTCGAAATTAGAAGTTAACAAACCTTTTTGTACGTTATCTACATATTTTTCAGGTATAACATAATTTCCTTTCCTTTTCGCTAAAAGAAATAACGTATCTTGATAGAAATTATCTCCATAAAGAAATACCAAAGTTGAATTTTCGGGTGTATTTTCTTTTATCCAATTAAAGCTATCCCATGTATAAGGATTTGACATTGCATATTCAGGAACTTCCTGTGGGAGATAAAATGCTAGCATAATTAAAATTAATATAACAACAATTACGGGAAATAATACTTTGTTTGTTTCTTCTTTCTTACTTATTAAACTTATTAAATAATAAATTGCAACTGCAAATAAAGGTGCATAAAAGAAAGGAGAAAATACCTTTATTTGCAAGGCTTGGGTATATCCCAATACATAATTGCTAAAAGATACAAAAATTAGTACAAAACTAAACAAAATAGGAATTTCTAATTTATTTTTAGATTTACCTGATATTAAATACAATAAACCAATGACGACACCAAGAATTAAAATGTATTTAAATATGCCAAAATCTGATGATGTAGGATAATTTGGAGCAGTAAAAATGATTGTTTTCCAAGTCAAATGGATGTTATCTTTTCCAACAGATAACAAATATGGTATATACGCACCAATCAAAACTAGACTTAAAGGTACGCTTAAAAGAATTTGCTTAAAAGATTCCATATCAAATCTTTTTTTGATGAATCCATAAATATAATAAAGAACTATAACCCCTCCAAGATAAACACTCTCCCTTCCATGCGACATAAAACCAGCAACAGCAATTATTGAAAATAGAATAAACATCCATTTTTCTTTTATGAATGTGAAGATAATTAGTCCAATAATTATAAAAAATAAATTCATATTTGACATATGCGCTCCCCAAGTGATATTTGTATTAAATGGAAACCTGAATGCAAACAGCAGCAATGGCAGAGACAACAAAGCAATGTTTTTGTTAAATAATCTTAATAGCAGATAAACAGAAATTATGCTTAAAATAATAAAAAATAATGCATAATGTATCAATGTATCATAATTTTTAGCGCCGACAAAATCAGAAAACTGGGCCATTGACAAAAATAAGAAAGGTGGTCTCTCAAAACTTGCATTTTCAATACCATTTTCAACGTATGCTGGCCAATATTTTGTACCGCCTGTTTCAGAGACGCTGTCTGCGGTCTGTGTGAACCAGAAAGCATCTCCAGCAACTAATTTATACGGAGATTCGTGATTTAGGTAACCATCACCAAAAACAAATACGAATTTAATCATAATCACAAAGAATATTGCAAGAACAATAAATTCAAGATTTAGGTACTTTTTTATCTTCTTAAAATCAGTTAAATTAATAGTTATATCTTCTTTTCTAGTCAAATTAATACCCCACTTAATAATATTTTACACACTTTAAAAAGCTTTCTATGTTATTGCCATAATACCAATTATCATATTATAAATCTCAAAATATCATTTACAGAAACCTTGCTGAAAAACTTCTTCTTCGACATCCTCATTGTGCCGTAAATCTCATAATCCTCTTCGTAGATGTCCTGGTCTTTCCAGATTGCAACAGATTCCTTGTGCAATGGCGCCTTTCGAGCAGGATTTGTAGGCCCGAAGATTGAAATGATTCTTTTGTTAACTACAGAAGCGATATGCATGAGCCCTGAGTCGCAGCAGACAACGCATCTGCATTTCTTCATCACAGCAGCTGCCTCTTTCAGCGATGTTTTTCCAACCAAGCTGTAAACATTATTTTTTTTCAGATTTTTTAGTATAAATTCAGCAACTTCTATATCTCCGGGACCGCCAAGAAGTATTACTTGGCTTTTTATCTTTTCCACCAGCTCCAAAAACTTCTCCTGCGGCCACCTTCTTACAAAATGAACCGGCTCGCCGGGGTTCTTTGCACCGCCTGGAGCTACTGCAACTGCATTTTTGATTTTATTTTTCCTAAAAAATTCATCTGCAAATAATGTATCTTTTTTTGAGAGAAACATCTCCAGATTCCTGTTTTCTGTTATTTTTGCGCCAACTTTGTATGCAAGCTCAAGATAATAGTCAATTTCATGCTTCACAGGGCCGTATCTTACATTCAATGTGTTTGCAAACCCCTCACCATACCTGTCAAAGCCGACGCGGAGAGGTATCTTGCACAAATAAGCAAAAATATTCAACAGATAATGCTTGTCAAGACTAAAACACAAATCATATTTTTCTTTTCTTATTTCTTTAGCCAGCTTCAAAACACTAAAAATTTTTTTCCTGAAGAACATTGACTGGTCAAATTCAATAACCTTATCCAAATTCCTGTTTCCAACAAGCACGTCTTTTGCCCAGGAGCCGACATAATAAACAATCCTTGCTTTTGGAAATCTTTTCCTGAGAACTCTCAAAAAAGGTGTTGTCATCAAAACATCTCCTATTGCGCCTGTCTTTATCACTGCAATTTTTTTAACATCCCCCAGAACATTTCTTCTGCGCGCAAGCTTGAAATACAGATTTCCCAAGAAACAAACAAACTTTCTCATTCTTTATCCGAGCTCATCGCCTCGCTCAGCTCATCAACTGAAGCAGTAGCTGTTCCCACTTTTCCTACGACAATCCCTGCCGCATAATTAGCAATTTTCGCTGAATCCTTTAAGCTTATCCCTGAAGCAAGTCCTAATGTCATTACAGCTGAAACAGTGTCGCCTGCACCTGTAACATCAAAAACCTGCCTCGCCTTTGTCGGGATATCTGTTATTTTTCCTTCCTTTGTGAACAGCAGCATTCCCTTTGCCCCTCTTGTTATCATGACATTGCAGTTCAGCTCGTTCATTAGCTTATTCCCTATTCTTATCGCATCATTTTCTGTTTTCTCCTCTATTTCCGCAAGCCTGCTTGCCTCATCGTGGTTCGGAGTCATTAATGTTGCGTTCTTAAAAAATTCCTTATTTAATGATTTTGTATCTACAATAACTGGTTTTTTATTTTCATTGCATTTTTTTATCAGCCATTCTGTTATTTTTCTCGTCATAAACCCCTTATTGTAGTCAGAAATAAGAACTGCATCAATCATTTTCAAAAGCTTTGTAATTTTGTCCATAACCTTTGCTTCGACATCCTCTTCAACAAATTCCTTATTTTCATAATCTATTCTCATGAGCTGCTGGTTCTGCCCCATTACCCTGACTTTCTGGATCGTAGGCCTTTTTGCATCTGTCACAAACTCTGTTTCAATGTTATTTTTCCTTAAAGAATGGACTAATTGCTCTTTTGCCTGATCATTCCCAACAATGCCGATAATAAAAGTCTGTGCACCCAGTGCAGCAATGTTGTTTGCTGCGTTGGCTGCTCCACCTGGAACAAAGCTTTCCTTTTTCACCTCAACTATCTGGACAGGCGCCTCAGGGCTTATTCTTGTGACAGAGCCCCAGATGTATTTGTCAAGCATGACATCACCTATAACAAGAATTTTCTTGTTTTTGAAATTCTTAATCAATGCAATCAATTCATTCATTTGAACATCCCTCCTTCAACCAATTCACAAATTATGTGAATTATTGTTATGTGCGACTCCTGGATGCGCGGCGTGTTTGCTGATGGAACAATCAAATCAATGTCACCAAGCCCTTTCATCTTCCCGCCGCTTTTCCCGCTAAGCCCTATTGTCTTCATGCCTTTGGTTTTTGCCTTTTCTATTGCCTTCAAAACATTCGGCGAGTTGCCAGATGTAGATATTGAAAATAAAACATCGCCTTTTTCCCCAAGCGCCTCAACCTGCTTTTCAAAAACCGAATCAAAGCCATAATCATTTCCAACAGAAGTAATGATTGAAGTGTCTGTTGTCAGCGCAATTGCCGGAAGCCCTCTTCTGTCTTTTTTGTACCTTCCGACCATTTCAGCTGCAAAATGCTGGGCATCTGCTGCTGAACCGCCGTTTCCGCATATCAGAAGCTTTTTTCCTTTCTTGAATGCGTCAATTATGAGATTTGCAGATTTTTCTATTTCACCTGCGAGCTTTGCAGTCTCTTCTTTAACTGCAATTGACTCGTTAAACATTTCAAGTATTTTTTCATTCATTTTATCCGTCCATAATCATCTTCTAATCTAACTACATCATCCAGATGTGGGCTGCTTATTTCTATTACAGATATATCCTCGTTTTTAGCCTCTAAACGGTGTATTTCTTTCGGTCTTATGTGCTGCATCCTTCCATCTGGAAAAATCCAGGTTTCGTATTTGTTGTTATGATATTGTTTGGAAAGTCTGTGCCCCTTATTCACATGAATCATCTTTATAACATAAAAAGGGTTTTGGTGAAGGATTATTTCGTATCCCCAAGGTTTGTCTATTTTTTCATTCATTTTAGCCTTTCAACTGCCTCTAAAACATCCTTTACCTGTATCAGGTTCATACAGAGATATTTATTCTTTTTCCTTTTGCACTCCTTCGGCACCTGCCCCAGATGCACATTTATGCAGGGGCTGCATTCAACCTTCTTGTAAACCGAAATATTTTTGGGTCCGTAGGGCGCAAACCTGTCAGGCAGATTAGGCCCGAAAAGCCCTATTGTCTTTACGCCTTGGGCAGCTGCTATATGCATCGGCCCTGTATCGTTGCTTATAAATATTCTGCATTTTTTGACCAAATAAAATGTCTGCCTGAGGTTAGTTTTTCCTGCAATGCTTATTGAATGTTTTTTCATCAGCCCCTGAACGCCTTTAATGACACTTTCATCTGACTTTGCGCCAACAAAAACTATTTTTGCGTTGTATTTTTCAACCAAAATATCAGCCAGCTCTGCAAACCTTTCTTTTGCCCACATCCTGAATCTTGCTGATTCAGCTGCTCCGGGTGTTATCCCGATAACAAAGTCATTTTTTGATATTTTATTCTCTTTAAGAACTTTTTCAACAATTTTCCTGTCATCTTCAGAATAATTTAATGGTATCAGTTCTTTTGGCTTGTAATAAGCTCCTAGTTCTTTTGAAAGGTCAAGGAATGTAAGCACTTCATGCTGCCTATCATTGAACTTTACTTTGTCTGTGTAAAGCAAAGACCTAATAGATCCTGAAAATCCTATTCTTCTTGCTGAAAAAAACAAGCTGAGCAGCGCAGACAGCCTAAAAAATGGCTCTGTGTCAAATGAAACATCAAAATGCCTGATGTTCTTGAGCAACGCCAGGAAATTTCCCGGCTCAAAAATCAGCAAATCATCAATATCCTTGTTTCCATAAAAAACGTCCTTCACTCTCTCTCTGCAAAGCACAGTTATTTCTGCTTTTGGAAATTTCTTCCTCAATACATGGATCATCGGCAGCGTCAGAATAGCTTCGCCAACTGCCCATAATCTTATCACAAGAATTTTATTTGATTTTTTATGCTTGATAAAAAAGAACAGTTTGCTGATTATCCCGAACAGGATGCACAGCAAACCCCCGATATATTTGTCAATTCCCCTCTGCAGCTCAATCATTTTTTCTTTTTCTTAATTGCGACTTCCCTGACAACCTTTGTTATTTCCTGCTCAATTGATTCAAGCTTGACATAAATCCTGAATACAAGATAGAAGAGCAGGATTATGCTAAAATAAACCACAATATCTGCCCCTCTTGTAACGCCGAATATTTTCGCCACAGTTGATGTTGTGCCCGGAATCAATATTACTATTATCGCTGCAATCCAGACTATTGCCCACAATGCCAGTTCTTTTTTTGTTATTTTGCTGTCCTTGAACCTCAAAAAAGCCCTGCTCAATGCAAAAAGCGCAAAAAGCACGACTACTATCTGCAAAATGCTTATCATCTTCTCACCCCATTATTCTTCTTAATACAAGCTTTAAAAATGTTTTTATTCCCACGAGCAAACTTTGGCCTTTTGAAAGAGAATATTTTGTATAGATCGGCTTTATCGGCACTTCCTTGAATTTTAATTTATTCCTGCCAATCTCTCCGATTATTTCAGAAGAAACCTCCATTTTGTTTGTCTTTATTCTTATTTTCTGGGCAGCTTCTCTTGAAAATGCTCTCAGGCCAGACTGCGAATCAGTTGTCCAAACTCCAAAAAGCAGGTAAGTAACTACATTGCCTATGAAATTCTGCACAACCCTGTACCAAGGCATGCCTTTTGTGTCGAGAAGCCTTGAACCAATAACAACATCATTTCCTTTTTTTATTTGCTCTGTAACTCTTTTAACATCCTTTGGATTGTGCTGTCCATCTGCATCAAATGTCACTATTATGTCTGCGCCTTCTTCAATCGCTGCCCTTATTCCTGTTCCCAATGCAGCTCCAAGCCCCCTGTTCAAAACATGATAAAGTAAAATTACATTTTCTTTTGAAGCAAGCTTGTATGTCCTATCTTTGCTGCCGTCATCAACAACAATTATATTATCATATCCTTCCTTTTTCAGCCCTTTGATTACTGAAACTACTGTTTTCTCTTCATTATATGCAGGAATTACAATGTAGGTTTTCATTTTATTGTTGTTAATGCTATTCCAATCATTATTAGTATAAATCCAATCCAGTTTTTAAAATACAGCTTCTCCTTTAAAACATAATGTGATAACAGTGCAACCCAAATATATGATAATGCAAAAAGTGGATAAACTATTGAGAGGTATGTCAACTTCATGGCAATAATCATTGCAATGAATGAAAGGCCATAAAACAACAGTCCCAGCACGAATTTCAGGTTGAAGAGCCATGAAAAAATATTAAATGAAACTTTTTTTGAGGCAAATTTGAAAAAAAGCACTCCCAGTGCCCCAAGGATTGAGCTTATGACCATTAAAATTATTGTTGCCAGCATTTTATTTTTTTGTTGCCAAGCTTCCTCCGATAATTATTAAGATTATGCCTGCCCAATTTGACGGATGCATTGCTTCTTTCAGTATGAAAAATGAAAAAAGTGCAACCCAGATATAGCTTGTTGCTATAATTGGGTAAGCAAATGAAAGGTCTGCCTTCTTAAGCATGAAAGTAAAAACCAAAGTTCCAATCCCGTACAAGAATAAACCAAGGATTAGCTGCCAGTTAAAAATCCAGCTAAAAATATTAGATGTTATTCCTGCAGCTCCAAACTTAAAGAAAAGCTGGCCAACTGCACCTAAAAATGCACAGGCAATGAAAACCAATGCAGCAATTTTTTTGTTTATTTGTATTTTCCGCATAAATCATTCCACCTTATCTTAAGCAACTCCAAAAATGTTTTTGGGTAGTCAAGGGCCTTGACCTTGCTGCCTTCTGCATTAACCCAGACAACAGGCACTTCCTTTATCTTGTAACCTAATTTTCTTGCCAAGAACAGTATCTCGAAGTCAAACCCCCATCTATTTATTGTCTGTTTTTTGAATATATTTAAACATTTCCTCTTATAAAGCTTAAAACCGCATTGTGTGTCTTTTATGCCCGGAACAGCGAGCAATTGTATTGCCTTGTTTCCGAGCCTGCCAAGCCAAACCTTGTAAAATGCCTGTTTTTTCTTGACATCTGATGCCTGAAGTGATCTTGAACCAATTACAATGTCATAATTGTCTATGTACCTCATTAATTTGTCAAGTTCTTCAATTGGTGTTGACAAATCAGAGTCTGTAAAAAGCAACAAATCACCTTTCGCATTCAGCATGCCTGTTTTAACTGCATGACCCTTTCCCTTGTTTATTTTATTGTTAATTATTGTTGTTTTATTATTTTTTATTTTCTTAATAACATCAACTGTATTATCTCTGCTTCCATCATTAACAATAACAACCTCGTAGTCAATTTGCTTCTTGTTAAGGTAATTGTAAATCTTATTCAAGCTTGAAATTATTCTCTTTTCCTCGTTGTATGCGGGAATTATTATTGATAGCTTCATTTTTTCTTTCTCTTGTAGATTAATAATACAATTAATGCCAAAATTGTCAAACCTGATACAAGCCCACTAATTATATGGATTAAATTGTTCTCATATTTTAATTCTATTGTGTTTTCGCCCGCAGGAACCTTAATCAGCATGTAAATCGGCCAAGCTTCTTTAATTTCTGCTTCTTTGCCGTTAATGTAAGCTTTCCAGTGGGGCTTAAAATAGGTGCTTTTAACTAACACATAACTTTCATTTTTAGATGATGTTTCAAAGCTTATATCTTCTGGCTCAAATTTAATATTTTTAATCTCTGCAACATTATTTTTCATAGTGCAGTCATTCTCGCAGGCTTCCAAAAGAATTGCTGAATTGTTCAGCTGCATACTGAAAACATCTGGATTTTTGTTTTTGATTATATTATCTGGCGAGATTATCAGGGGTTTGAAATCAGGATTTTCATAAACACATACTGCTCCATTTGAATAAGCAGTTTTGAAAGTAAAATTTTGTATGCAAGGTAGCACATAATACTTGTCTCCCAGATAGCCAAGGACTTCTGCTGTTTTTTCGTCAGAAATATTTTTATTGATCCTGTCAAAAATGTCATCACTTATATCTCTCATTGGCTTCAGTGCACCTTGCCTATAACCCATCCAGCCAAAACCTATTTCCATTTTTTCAGTATAGATGTAAGGCACTTCCCCAACTAACGAATCTACCCTGAAAAGCCCTGGTTGATTTTTAACGAAGTTGTACGCATCAAGAATTGCGGGCGGGTTTAGATAATTTTCAGTGGGGTTATTTGACCAGGAGTAGGTGCTCTGTGCAGGGGCAACATCAATCAAGAATAATGCAATGATCGCAATTAAAATCAGGAAAGAGTATTTTTTGTTGAAATTTGACAATGCATAAGACACAGCGCCTGCAAGCATTGCAAGCAACGGAAGCGAGACCAATATAAAATAATAATTCATCATGATAAGACTTGAAAATGGAAGCAAAATCAGTATTTTAGGCATAGTGGAAAACAAAAAGCAGATTGCTGACAAAATAAGGAATGGAATTCTATACTCAAATTTTGTGATAACTGCTGAAAGTATCACAAGAGCCAAAAGCACATAGCCATAATAGAAATATCTGACTGTTTGGTCTCCAACTTTTTTTAATCCAAAATCTCTCACAAATAAGGATTTATAGGGAACAGGATTATATGGCGAGACAAAAACCTTTTCTACAAGACCCATTGTAGTTGATTGCTGACTTTCAAAAAGCGTCGGAAAAAGCCAGAACGATGAAAGAAGAATTATTAGGAGGGCGAACACTGAAAGATTTTTTATCCCAAGCTTTTTGGTTTTAATCAGGTGATAAACCAAATAAAAAATCATGATTACTGCTAATGTGAAGGCTATGTTAAGATCCGATAGCATTAATATGGTGAACGACAAAGCCCCGAATATGGTATACTTTAATGAATTTTCTTCAATAAGCTTTATGAAAAATGCAATTGCCAGCGGCAAAAAGACATATGCCCACAGCCTTGAGATAGAGCCTGAGAGGTAAGCAAATTCGAAGTGCATGGGCATAAACAGATAAATAGCAGCTGCAACCAAGGCAATTTCCTTCTTTTTAAAAAGTAGATTTGCAGAATAAAACATTGCAATTGCTGAAAGAATAAATGAAAGCGCTACGCTTGCCTTTAACGAAGCAACGGGTTTCATCAAAAGCATTAAAGGGAGCGAGAGATAGTAAGAAAGCGGATGATAGAAATGTGTCAGAGGCCAGCCTGAATAAATAAACGGCATCCATTCGAGAAATTTTCCATAAGTTTCGTAAGAATATTTAATATACCAGAATTTTGTAAGGTGGCTCCGGAAATCATCTGTTGCTGGAATGCCCTGCTTGAACCAGGCAGAAATTGAAAAAATAATTATTAGGATTAATACGCCATAAAGAAGGATCTCCTTTTTCTTGAGTTTTAGTTTAATCATTTAGTTATTTTAGAATATAAAATTCAACTTCTCCTCCCTTTATTTGATAAACTTCTGCAAGTTTTGGGGTTTTTTGGTTCATTTCAGTAAAATTAAATTTTCCGCCTCTTTTTAAGAGAAAATTAACTGGAACCAGATTATTCCCTTCTTTTATCGCGCCCAAAAGCTCAATTTTATAATTATTTTCTATATAATTCAGTGTGCTGTTCTGCTCAAGTAATTGCGACATTGAATAGCTATCAATATTCATATATCTGATATTGAATTTATTTTCCAATTCAATAAGCTGTGACAGATTATTAAAATTACTGCATCTTCTTCTTGCATAAGTGCATACAGCATATGACTGGGATTGCCCAAGATTAAAGAATCTTTCAGAATCATTTGTATTCATTTTTATATATTGTCCTACAATATCCTGCCCGTAAAATATTGTGTTCCAGACCCTGTCGTTTGCAGCCTGCATTTCTGGAATTGTAAGCAGCATCAGTAAAAGTGGGACATAAATTAAATATTTTATTTTAAAAATCTGTTTCATAAACGCCCCCAGATTAAAGAAAAAATATGCGCTTAAAATGCAAACCAATGGCAGATAAGGCATCTGATAATAGCTGTGCCCGCCTATTTTTGAAGTAAGAAGTAATCCGTAGATAAATGCTGAAGCAGCGTACCCAATCAGGAATTTTGAAAATTGTGTTCTATATTTTAATAGTATGAACAGCAGCCCGATAATTGCGAACCAGAAAAACCACCAGGTAAAGTTGTCTCTAATGTATGAAGCAAGTGAAGGCCAGGTTTTTGCCCAATAACTTGAAGTGATAAAACTTGAAAATTTTTGCAACGAAAGTTCAGGGGCTATCTTTGTCCGATCCTGGATAGTAACTTCATATAGAGTTTGAAAAAATAAAAAAGGAATAAATCCTAAAAATGCGTACAGTGTCTGTGTGAACTTTTCTTTTGTCTTTAAAGAAAAAAATTTCTTAAAAGGAAAAATAAATGCCACGGGAACCAATGCAATTAAAAACGTATATTTAAACAAAGACATTATCCCAAAGAACAATGTTGAATACAAAATCTGTTTTTTCTCAAATGTTTTTATCCAATTCAGATAAAAGTTAAAGCCAAGAAGCATGAAGAGAAGCGCGGGGCTTTCCGGCTGTATATTCCTCCCAAAATAAATCCCAAGAGGCATGACCGAAAGCAAAAATGAGCTCAAAAGCGAGATATACTCATTATTAAATAATTTTTTAGTAACAAGGTAGATTGTGACTATCGAGCCAAGCATTGAAAGTATCATAAGCATCCTTGGAGCCCATAAAGGCTCGCTTCCAAGGATTTTCCAGAAAAGAGTTGTGGCATATGGGATGAGAGGCATCTGTGCGTACTCCTCAAAATAGCCTGGACCGTTTTCAAGGCCCCAAAAATTAAAAGTTCTTCTGTGAAGGAAGTCGCCTTGTTCATTAAAAAAAATTGCTTCGTCCAAATACTCATTTTCTTTCATATTATGATAACCTATAGAAGGAAAACTCAAATGATAAACCCTTAAATAAATGCCCAAGACTAAAAACAGAAGAAGAAAAATATAGGGCAGTTTTATTTTTTTAAATTTTTCAAAATTTATGGATATCTCTTCGTGTTTTTCTATTCCCATTTGATTTTCCAAACAATTATCCTGTCTCCTGAGACTTCTGTTTCATCGCTGAATTTTTCAAAGTGCTTCAGCCCTGTTCCGTTGAGGTAGAATAGCGTTGTGAACATGCTTTTTGCAAGCTTTGGATCCATCATGGCTATCTGGTTGTTAAAATATGTCATTGAATAAGAGAATGAAGAATTGTATTTTATTTCAGCTATTTCGTCGCCTTTCTTGTAGACAAAGGAAGATGGCGACATGGTTCCCTGCTGCGTCGGAACACTCACCTCATTTTTGTTAATGTTAATTTCAATTCCGTTGGCGCACTGAACTGTTTCATTTTTCATTTCATTGCAGTTTGCAGTTCCTGCATAGTTCGGCCAAGGCGCTATCCAGTTATTCGCATCATTTTCATTTGTTATTGCAGAAACTTCATAATAAAGCTGCTCTGCATCCTTTTCGGTAACGTTGCTGTTTTTCACAATAAATTTTATGGCTTCGTCTTTCGGCATGTTTTTTGCATAAACCCAAATGTCTGCCCTGTTGAAGTCCCAGCTGCCGAAATGCGCCCATACCCCTCCCTTTCCGACCATGTCTCCGCTTGTTATGAAGTAATCCTCAGGCGGATTGCAATGAGTGTACATGAGAACACTTTCTGCCTGGCTTTCTGAAAGCTTTTTGCCAATGAGATAGTTCTTTGCATCTGTTCTGTCGAGCACAACAACATTGTCAAGCATTTCAGCTGATACAGATGTATCATTTATATACTGATCTAAAGTTTTAAATGCGTTGTTTGAACCGCAGTCAAGCATCCTCAGGATTCCGACTGCAAGGCTTTCGTTTTCTGTCAGAAGCGCTTGTCCAATCCAGTGAGCCATCGGCGTATTTTGTGATGCACCGTCGAAGGTTACTGCCCTGTCTGCATAGTACTTGAAGAAATGCCCGAAGTCCCACCAGGAGTTTATTATCGCGTTTGGCGCTGACTCAAGCTTTATTTTATCCAATGAATTGTACCAAGCATCATCAACTATTGGAACATCGTTTGAAGCGATGCTCAGGGATGCCTTTGCAGCGGGATAGACAAAGAAAAGCAATGAAATTATTATAATTAATGTGGCTGTCACCCATTTTGGGATTTCAAGGCTTTTTTTGAAGTAGGCACTGCCCTTGTCAAAAACAAATGACATGGCCATTGCAAAGCCAAATGCAAAAGGAGGTACAAGCATCATCGTGAACCTTATTCCCTTTGTGCTTGCATAAATTATTCCTATGTACCAGAGGATGCACAGGAAGCCGTAAACAAAATAGTTTGTGTCTATTTTTCCTTCTTTGTCCTTTACAAAAAACATTGCAAGGATTCCAAGCAAGGATACAATAAAGATGAAAGTTCCGCCAATCGAGTCTATTATCTGGCTTAATGAAGCCTGATTCAGCTCTGCAACTGTTGTGTAAACATTCGGCCAGAGCGTCGCAGACGATGCAACCTTCAACTTTGAGAAAGCTATTGGCTGCAGCGGCGAATTATAAAATGTTGTGAAGCTTGTGGCAGCCGAGACAAAAACTGCAGACACTAGTAAAAAAACAATCATAACCTGCACCAGATTCACTATTTTGTCATTCTTCTTTAGCTTTTCAAAATTCAGCCCTTCACCTAACTGCGCAATAAGAAGGTAGATTAAATAAAGCCCTGCTGCGCCGAGGATGAAATCAAATATATACCACCAGCCGCTCCAGAACACTGCAAACCCTGCAAGGAAAAGCGCTGAAACAGCTGCGTATGCAACCTGTTTTTTAGTTTCTTTCTGATGCAGCGCCTCAAATAAAAACCAGATAACAAATAACGGGAAAAAAATCTCATAGGCATCTGTGTCTGCGTGACCCCAGAGTGTCCTGTTTACAAACGCTGCGCTAATTGCAACAAATATCGCTGAAAAAAATCCGCCAACTGCCCCGCCCAGCCGTCTTCCTATGAAAAATGCAGGAATTATCGCAAGGATTGAAAATATTATGGGAAAATAGCCTGCTGCCTGCATCAGAGTTATCTTTGAATCGAATATATGAAGAAATTTATAAATATAAGCAAGCGTATAGGGGTGGGGCTGCGTTCCTATCTGAACTCCAAGCGGAGCAACCATATGATTGTCCCACTGCGTTCCGTTCCTTATCTCGTCGCCAATATAGCCGTGCTCAATATAATTCCTTGCGTATCTTAAATAAACATAAGGGTCTATGTCAGGCATGTAATTAGTGCCGTTCTCGTCCTTGAACTGCTGCTTGTAATTTTCAGAAAGCCCCTTAACCTGGGTGTTCATCTGGTCCTTGTTCTGCGCCGTAAATTTCTGGAATTCCTGATCAATCAAGGTATTCTTATTCGCATCAGGCAGATTCGGGTATTGTTTTGTTATCTGTGCCTTTATCTGTGACTGATAGTAATTATCAACAGTTGATTTTGCCCAGCTGTCTGTTATAGGCAAATACATTGACTGCATTCTTATGTATGTGCCTGCAAAAATTGCAATCAGCAACGGAATCAGAATTAGCAGAATTTTGTGATTCTTGACAAAGAAGTTTTTTATTGAAGCAAAGTCAAATGAAATCTCCTCATCTTTTTTTGTCTTTATTTCGTGCTTTACTTCTTTTTCATCAACGTTATGCCTATCTTCCTTCTTTTCGGCATGTTTTTCTTCCTTTTTTTCAGGACTTTTTTCTTTTTTGAAGAACTTTGTAATCTTTCCAAAGTCTATTGAAATATCATCTTTTTCAGCCATTTAAACCCCCTTTCTTCAAATGAAAATGTTTTATTTATAAATTTTATGCAAATATGTTTATCTACTGCAGAATGGTAAAAATAGAAAGGTTTATATATAAGGCAGTTACTACTGGTTAAATAAAGGGTGTTGATGCATAATTTCACTTTAGTTGGAGGTATAAAAAATGGTTAGCTGGAAAGATTGGAAAAAATCTGCAATAATTACTCTTGGACTTTTAACAGGTACTGTTTCTGCATATTCAGCAGGCGCGCCAAAACCGCTTGATGTTTCAAAAATCAAAACAGAAAGTGCAGGTATTTATGAAAAACTCGACCGCTCCCAGCAGCCGCCAATGGCGATTAAAAGTTGCAATGCAACAAACATACTCAAAAATTCATTGGATCCTGATGCAAAGGAAGACGGCCCAACAATCAATGTTGCGCCCTGCTACCTAAATGACGAGGCAAAAGAACTCAATAAAGGTCTTGATGTGGTTGCATTTAATTCTTCAGGGAATAACTGGGGGCTTCTGCTTAACCTAAATCATAATCAATATGCAATTGCCGGAATCAATGATAAAATTGTTGATGCTTACATAACAAACGGCACGTCGGTGGAGGCGACGAACGGCATCAAGTTCAATGTCAATAAGAAAGAGATAAGCTTCATGCAGCCAAACAATACTGCGCCACAGGTAAAGGAGATGTCTTTTGATGAGATAAATAAACTTTTAAATGAATTCCTGGACACACATGTCGGCTGGCTTGAACTTTCAGGAATTAATGTTCCTTTTTACAACAGGGGCTCTGCTGGAGTAATTGATGATGTACTTTATTCTTGGATTGATTTGCCCGGAATAAACAGACAAGTGAAAAAATATGCCAATAGGGGTATTTCTCTTGGCGACAACATTGGGTACGCGCAGTTCCTGGTGCAGGCAACAGATCTTGGAAGCATAAAAGGAAAAAATCAAACTGAAATTAATGAGATTAACAATGAAATCAAAAGAATATTTACCGCTAACTTTAATAACTCTGCTGAATTCAAGAAGATTGCTGAAGACAGCGGCTTAAAGGGATGGAAGCCGGAAAATTTCAATCCTTATTTTGTTGATGATGAACTCTATGCTATCCAGGTTGTCGTTGATAATGCAGATATTCTTAAAAAAATAAAAGGAGCAAGGATAACTGGTGTAAACGGAGAAAAAGGGATGAGGATTGTGCAGGACATGGGAGAAATAAATAATTATCTGGTTTGGCCTGCTTTTGGAGACAAAACACACAGAAATTATCTTGGGCTTAGGTTTCCTCCAAAACACTTGAAGAAAGAATACATTGGCAAAGTAGGCCAGATAACACCTAAAGCAGGAACTCCAAAAAAAGAATACACGCTTGAGGAAAAATGTGCGATTGGTCTTGAAACTGAAAAGTGCCCACTAAAAAAGGTGGAGATTGCTACTCATCCTTTGAATTCGCTTGGCGCCGGAATAGCGCCTAGAGCTGTGCCGCAGACTGTTATGCCTAGATCTATAACCTCTCCAGTTGTTGTTTTGCTGAGAGGAATCGGAAACAACATCGGGCTTCAGGTGAAGGGCGGAGCGCTTTACGAAAGCGAATCGATCAAGAGCGTTTCCGGCGACGATGTGCAAAGGTCTAATTATGATGGCTGGCTTCCTGTGCTTGATGCTGAAGGAGTTTTGAGGATTCCGATTGCAAAGGGCGTTTACCTGCTTGGCAGGGGCGGAGCTGACTGGCAATTCAACGGAAGCACATCTGCAACAGGTGTCCAGCAGCTTGACAAGGATTCTTTTGCCTGGAAAGCTGGCGGCGGCATCGGCTATCTCACTGGACTATTTGACATAACAGCTGAAGGGCTTTACCTAAACGAGCGCGCAAGCAAATCGCTGGTTGACGGCGACCTGACAGCTGACCAAAAAACAAACCTTGACGGCTTTGGCATTCGCGGAAGCGCAAGGCTTGGCTCAAAGATTCCAATAACACTGGTTTTTGATTATGCGGATTTAAGCGGAACAG
This sequence comes from uncultured archaeon, assembly GCA_963845175.1. Taxonomy (GTDB): domain Archaea; phylum Nanobdellota; class Nanobdellia; order Woesearchaeales; family CAIVOO01; genus CAIMOB01. The sequence continues at coordinate 19,530 of CAWJRI010000015.1, read as the reverse complement.
AGAAAACTAATTCGGAAATTGACCTAAGGCAATATGGCGGAAAAGTTGTGCCAGGCTATTCAGAGTACGGCATTGACAAAAGCGCATTCGGCGGCTCAGCAAAGCTAAGTTTCCCAGCTGGAAGAAACTTGATTGATTTTATACTTAACTACCAGCATTCAAAGACTGAAGACAGCACAAACGTGACTGGCTCAGAGCTAAAGAAAGAAGAAAGGGAGCAGATGTTCGGCATCGGCGCTGCCTATGCAGTCAAAATACCTGGCGGAGATATAGGACTTATGGTCATGGGCGTCCCGTACAAATGGGTTTACTCAAGCGACAGGAAAGTCGATGAAAAATACAGCCAGGGCGTATTGCTTGAAGGCAGGCTAAGGTTTGGGGGAGAAGGGAAGAACTACCTCTCTGACTAAAAATGAAAAAGCTTTTTTTGCTTTTTGTGGGAATTTTGATACTTTTTCCTATTGCACTTGCTGACAACACAGTTGAAATCAGGCCTAATCCAGCAACAGATTCTGACACACTAAGCTGCGACGTGATAGCACACGTCGACGGCGTTTACGCTTACACATGGTTTAAGGATGGCATAGAGCAGAACATAAACACAAAAACAGTTTCAGCTGACAAGACAGCTGTAGGCGATACATGGAAGTGTGTTGTTGAAGTGCAGATTGCGGGTTTCGGTACTGTTCTGCTTGGGGATGATTCTGTAACAATCCAGGCAAATGCAAATTTAAATACTCCACCTGTTGCTGCAATAGACGAGCCTGCAAACAACGCAGTTTTCTATCCTGGAGACAAGATAACACTGCACGGCACAGGAACTGACAAGGAAGACGGGCTTTTGACAGGAGGCATGCTCAAGTGGTATGCTAACAATGTTTATTTGGACAGCAGCAATACAATTTATGCTGATGCTTCAAAACTTGGCATCGGAAGCCACGAAATAAAGCTTGTTGCAACAGACTCAAGAGGAGCAACTGGCACAGCAACAATAACAATTCAGGTGAAGGCGAAGCCTGTTCCTACCGGAAGCGTCAAGATACTGCCAGAAACAGTCTCTGACAGCGACGATTTAAGATGCACTGTGAACGGCGATATATCTGGCATATTTTATTACACCTGGCTGAAGAACGGGGTTGAGCAAAACATCCAGTCAAGCACTGTGACGCACGACAAGACAGCTGTCGGCGATACATGGCAATGCAGTGTTGAAGTAGAAGTTGCAGGATTTGGTATGGTTCAGCTTGGAGACGACTCTGTAACAATTCCAAACAGGGCACCTGTTGCCTCATTTGACTATTCTGCAAATTACCTTACTGTATCATTTACAAGCACAAGTTCTGACCCTGATGAGTCAGACAGCATAACTTCATATTCATGGAACTTCGGCGACAGTGCAACAAGCACTGAGCAGAATCCAACACACACATATTCAGCTGCAGGAACATATCCCATAATATTAACAGTTATTGATAGCCATCTTGGCACTGGAAAATACACAAAACAGATTACAGTTTCTGCTATGCCGCCTGTTGTGCTTCAGTCAATAGACGTTACGCCTGTAGATAATACAATAAGCTACATTGACACGCTGCAGTACACTGCAACAGGACATTATTCTGATGGAACAACTGCAGACATAACAGGAGATGCAGCATGGTCAAGCTCGAATGCGGCAATTGCAACAGTCAGCAACAAATTGTTAACAAGTTCTGGTGGGCTTGCAAGTGCTGTAAGTCTGGGGCAAACAGCAATAACAGCTGCGCTTGGCGGAATTTCAGGCACAACAAATCTTTATGTAATTAATTACGCCCCTACTGCTGTGATAACATTGCCTGCAAACAACGCAGCATTCAATTCAGGCAGCACAATAACTTTTGAGGGAAGCGCTTCTGACCACGAAGATGGTGTTTTGTCAGGAAACAGCCTTGTGTGGACTTCAAGCATCGACGGAAACATAGGAACAGGAAATACATTCAGCAGAACGCTTTCGCAAGGAACTCACACAATCACGCTTACTGCAACAGATTCAAAGGGAGATATTGACACTGCAGCAACAACAATTACAGTCAATGCTGTAGCACCTCCTGCTGGAAACCATGCACCTGTTTTGAATGCGATTGGAAACAAGCAGGTTAATGTAAGCCAGCTTTTGCAGTTCACGATTTCAGCGACAGATGCGGACAATGACGCTTTGACATATTCTGCTTCAGGACTGCCATCGGGAGCAAGCTTCAATCCGGCAACGAGAACATTCGCCTGGACGCCTATTGCAGGACAAGTTGGAAATTATCAAGTAACATTCACTGTAACTGATGCGCACGGAGCAACAGACTCGGAGACAATAACAATTACTGTAAATAACATGGCTCCTCCGGCAAATCACCCTCCTGTGCTGAATCCGATTGGAAACAAGCAGGTGAATGAAAATCAGCTTTTGACATTTGCAATTTCAGCGACAGATGCGGACAATGATCCTTTGACATATTCTGCTTCAGGACTGCCATCGGGAGCAAGCTTTAGCGGGAATACGTTCAGCTGGACTCCGACATATGAACAGAGCGGAAGCTATTCAGTAACATTCAGTGTGTCAGATGGACAGCTAACAGCTTCGGAGACAATAACAATAACCATTGGAAATGTGCCAGTTGCGCCGCTAATCAGAAGTGTTTCAGCAAATAATACTTATGTTGGAAAAAATCTTACAATATCTAGTGAGGTAATTTCAAGAGATGGTGGTATTGGAAAGGTCTGGGCTAAAATCTGGCAAGGCCAGGGATTGCTTAAAACAATTAATTTGACTCATAATTCAGGAAACAGTTGGAGCAAGACATTCAAGGTCACAGAAGATTTGGTGGGAGCTACAAGCTTCACTGTTTATGCTGCAGACAGTTCAGGTGCTGAAGCGCAGCCGGTTACAGACACGCTTAATGTGAATGAAGCTGAGCTTGAAACATATATTGGCAGAATATCATATGAAGAATATCCAAAAGCAGGCTCAGAACTGTGGTTTGATATAAGTGTTGAGAATCCAGGCACAGTTGACTGGAAAAATGCCAAACTTGCGATAAACATACAGGATTTAGGCATTAGAACCACAAAAACATTTAATTTGGATGCTGGCGAGAGAGTTACCAAGTCAATAATGGTTGAGCTGCCTGAGGATGTGAATGGACAGTTTGATGTAAGAATTACATTAAGCAATGACGATATTTACCGGGTAAAATATAGGTTAATAAACCTTATATCATAATTTTAGCACTCTTCAGTGCTAAAAATAGAAAGGTTTATATATAAGCTATATTTTACTTCACCCAGTAATAGTAAAGGGGGCGGATTTGATTCATACTCAATAGGTGATAGGAGGTTTTAAACAATGAAACAAAAAATTGGCTTTTTGGCAACATTCATGTTGCTCATATTGGCTGTTGTATCTACCGGAGTTAGCGCAAGCGTTGCGTACACCCCAGACCAGATACAGAACAATGCAAATTTACCAAGCATCCAAGTGATGTCTGTTGAAGTTAATGGCCACGGATTCTCAGCAAGCGAGAATGATGGTTCTGTTTACTATGTCCAGGACAGGGACACTGCACTTAATATTGTAGTTACACTCCTATCGCACCAAGAACTGTCATCTGTTGAGGCAAGGGCTGACTTTTACGGCTATGAATACAATGATTACAATAATGAAAGGCTTTCTGATGCAACAGAGCCTTTTGATGTCAAGACAAACAGGACATACCAAAAGGAGCTTAGCATAAAGCTGCCTGACAACATGGACAAAAGCACCTACAAGCTGAAGATTACAGTTTCAGGTCCTGACACACAGACATTAACATACGATTACAATATAGAAATTAGTTCCTCAAAGCACGAGCTTACAATAACAGATGCAAGCCTGTATCCTGGAAACCAGGTTCAAGCAGGAAGATCGCTAATAGCAATTGCAAGAATCAAGAACTATGGCGACAAAACAGAGAGCGATGTGAAGGTAAGCGCAGAAATACCTGGACTTGTTTCTGGTGTTTCAGGCTACATCAATGAAATTGCGGCAGGAGACACAGAGTCAAGCGAAGAGCTTGCATTGAGAATACCAGAATGCGCAGCTGAGGGAACATACACGCTAAGAATAACTACACAGTATGATGACAACCATGGCAATGCGACAAAAGAAATTCCAATTGCAGTTGTCGCTTCAGACGCTTGCGTTATAGGTGGAACAACTTCAGCTGGCGGAAACGGAAACGTGCCGCAGGACAAAACAATTGTCAGCGTTGATTCAAACACACAGACAATAACTGCTGGAGAAGGCGGAGTAATCTATCCAATAACAATAACGAACGAAGGCACAACCTCAAAGTCATACATAATCGAAGCTGATGGTGTTGACTGGGCATCTGTTAAGATGAGCCCAAGCAATGTTGTTGTGCTTAACGGCGGAGAGAGCAAAGCAGTTTACCTATATGTATCTGCAAACGAAGACGCAGCTGTTGGCGAGCATATGTTCGGCGCGAATATAAAGTCTGGCAATACAGTACTGCAAACAGTAAACTTCAAGGCAGACATAACCGCAAGCAAAGGCGCTCTTGAGAAATCAACATTGCTAATTGCGCTTGAGTATGCTGCAATTGTGCTTGTTGTAATACTGGTGATTGTCGGAATTGTGCTGGCTGTCCAGAAAGTTAAGAAAGGCGAAGGCAGCGGCGAAGAGCTTGCACAGACATACTATTAATTTTTTATTTTTAAATTAACTTTTTCTCTTTATTCAATAAAATACAACACTTGCATAACCTACTGCAGTGGAATAGTTTCTGGCAATATCTCCCGAAGTATAATAATCGATCAGCTTTGCTTTTGCCTTATGGAGCTCCAGAAGCTCAAGAAGAAGCGAAATAGTGTATCTGCCGCAGACTGTTGCGCCTGTCTTTTCTATGTGGCTGTTAAATCCGTCTGCATCAATCTTTTCGATGAATTCAAGCGCTTTCTTGTCAAGCTTGTAGAGATTTTCCTTGACATTCTCTGTGAAAGGCACATAATAGTAGTTAATGCCGTAATGCGTCATGTCTGAGCTTGCTATTATGCAGACTTTCTTGCTGTAGCCCTGCAGAACCCTTGCGATTCCTGAGATGTATTTTTTGTAGTCCTCGCCAACTATCAGCGGAACAAACTCAATCTTATCAAACAAAACCTGAAGGAAAGGGAGCTGGACCTCTATTGAATGCTCTGCACTGTGCGCTTCCTCATTCACTTCAATTCCAAGCTCCTTTAATTTTCTTGTAAGCAGAATTTCATTTTTTGCTGTGCCTAATGGCGTCTTAAAATCCCTCAAGGACAATGAAGTCTTGCCGATGCCTGAATGGTTGACGCCAAGAATAAGAAAAATAGCATTCTCGCTCAACTGCTTGTAGGCGGATGCAGCGCATCTGCCTGAATAAACATAGCCTGCGTGTGGCGCAAGCAATGCCCTTACAGGCGCGTCTACAACCTTATTCTGCTTTTCAAGAAAGCTGCTTACCTGCTTCTTCAATTCCTCTGCATCATCCGGATAAAACTGCCCGGCAACTAATGGTTCGCGCGCCATTATCTTGATAAAGTATTAACATTATAAAAATATTGCGGTGAGAGAAAGATTTATATAGATAAATCAAAGGGATGCTTACATGGCAGATAAAACCGTTGAGGAAGGGAAGGTTTGCGCAATTCTGTCTTACCTGTTGGTAGGAATAATCTGGTATTTTGCAGACGAAAAAATGAAAAAGAATGGATTTGCAAAGTTCCATGCAAAGCAGGGATTGGCCCTATTGATATTAGATGTTGCATTGTCAATAATTGGAAGTATACTTACAAGGCTTCTGTTCTTTGGATTCTTTGGGATTATAGGCATAATATTTACCATAATAAATATTTGCCTGCTCGTGCTGTGGATTGTCGGGATAATCAACGCGGCAACAGGAAAATATGCACCATTGCCAGTAATCGGCAAGATGGCTGAAAGGCTAAGGATATGAAAAAGCTTGTTTTTGTTTTATTTTTGATTTCAATTTTAATAGTCGGATGTAAAGAAGAATCTGGAAAAGCAACTAATATTTCAGGTTCTAAAGAAAATGGCGGTTCAGCTGATTTGATGAATATGCTTGGTGAAAGGGCTACGACATACAGTGTTTCCTATGACACCTCTGCTATGCCTGGCTCTGGCAAAGAAGTTACAATGTCTTTCAAGGGAACTAAGATAAGGTATGACACTGTTGCGAATGTGGAAGGCCAGGAAACAACAACTTCGGTATTTATTTTGGATGGAAAGACGTATGCCTGCACAGAAAAGCCGCAGAAGATGTGCCTACAAACAGGCAGCAGCGGTGAAGCAGGCAAGACAACAACTGGTGCTGAAGATATTGAAAGCAACCCCGACAAGTACAGCATAACATCTCTTCCTTCAAGGACAATTGCGGGAACAACGGCAAAATGCTACAGCATAAGTTCAGCGGCAATTAGCTCTGATATCTGCTATTCAAAAGAAGGTGTTCTGCTTTACATAAAAAGCAATGAATCAGAGATTACTGCAACAAGCTACACCATAAATGTGCCTGATTCAACATTTGAACTGCCCTCAGCGCCACAGGACATGAGTGCGATTATGCAGAAATACCAGAAGTAATTATGGGAATAATGCAATCCAAGTCATAGAACGCACAGCATATAGACTCCTTTGAATAGGCCATTACATTATAAATGGCCGCAGTATCCTTTGGGCAAAATTTGCTCTAAAATAACATTTCCTGCCATTGTACAGCCTATTAGCAAGGCTGTTAAAAGCAATAAACACCTCTTCATTAACATATATCTATTATTAAGATTTTAAAACTTTATGTTGTCACTACTCTTGAATACTTAAAAATCGAAAGGTTTAAATATTAGCTTGGCAACTTTAAATAGGGGTTTGTTGGGTTAATTATCGCCTCTTTTACCTAGCAGACATCTCTTCGGAGATGTTTGCTAAGGTTTTTTTCGCTTCTTTTTTCTTAGCAGGACAAATTTTGAGAAAACGACTCCTGCAACAAAGCCAAGCACAAAAAACCAGATTAAAAAATAATTTACATGGATGACTGGCTTTTCCGCATTTTCAAAATAGATGTCAAGGTTGCTCAGTTCTATTGCATATTCTGCGTAAAGAAGCGCGCTCTGCTTGTTTTTTGACTTGAGCGTGTTTGCATACTCATAATAGCTGTAGCCAAAAACAGGAAAAATTCCTTTTTGCGTCTGATCTGCGATGACATTTTTTGCAGAATCAAGCTTCTGGTCAAGCAGAAGCAGTATCTTTTCAGGCATCACATCCATTGTGCTTAGTATGACATCTGCGTCAGCCTTTGCGATGCTTGCCTTGAAAAGGCAAAGCGCATAGCTTTTAGTGTTCAGCTCAGTATATGCCTGCGCAATCTCTGATTTTATGTCATCCAGCCCAGGCAGAAATAGTGAAACATAATCGTACCTTTCCTCTGCTTCTGAAATCTTCTCGGTGCACGACTTCTTAAGCGCCTCACTATCAAGTTTTATCGCAATTCCCGGCTTCCCGAAAAAACTGCTCCAGGACCTTGCACTGTTTGTCCTTTCAATTGCATTTGCAAGGTATGAATTTGCGTCATCTTTATTTTTTTCTTTTATTGCCTTTTCAAGATTTTTAAGATTCTCCTTTGCTTCTGAGACCCTCTCCTTAACAATCATATAGGCTTCAAGGTCTGATATTGTTTCGATTTTTTTATTATCAATTTGATTTTCAAATTTAAAAAGCGTATTTGTGTTTTCAGACAATGAATTGTTTAATTCGGAAAATGTGGAGTTTTTTTCTGTCAGATACATCTGGTCGAACCTCACAGTTGCACCATAGCAGAAGCTTGCCGCAGAGTAATAAGATCCGCTGTCAAATGCCTGCTGTGCATTTTGGCTCAGATTATTTGCATCTATCTCAAATTCCAATGACTTATTTGAAATTGGCCTTGATTTGTAGACATAATTCATTGTTTCTGTAAAAACACTATTGCTTCTTTCACAAAAGTCTTCTGCAAGAAGCTTCATTGTGTCGGTATAATCTTTGTTGACTTCAAATGTAACATTCTTTCCAAAATTCTTCCCGGTAAATTCATGAAGCGCTTCGTCAATATTTGAAATTTCAACCAAAGATATGTTCTTTGAATTGGCATATTTTATAAAATCAATTGTCTCATTTTCCTCTGAGCTGAAGCTTTCTCCGATTGGTATTAACACCTTTTTTATGCCTGCGGATGCCGCAGCATCTATTTTCTGCTTCAGCCCGCCGACAGGGCCTATCAGGTTGCCTGAATTAATTGTGCCTGTAATTGCTGTTGAACTGTCAAGCTTCAGGTTGCCGAGCAAAGCTATTGTCAGGATGGCTGTTGCTGCGCCTGCGCTTGGTCCTCCGACTGTGGCAGAGTCTGTCTTTATTGTGTAGAAGAAATCATATTTGCTGCAGTCAGCATCAAGATAATGGCAGGCAATCTGATTTGCAAATCTCGTTGTTATCTGGGTGTCAAGCTGTGATAAGGGAAATGATTCTATAAAAACACGGCCTTTTCCGTCAGCTATTTCCAAATCAAGGTCTGCCATGCTCCCCTGGATCTTTCCTTCATTTTCAGCTACTGCAAGAAGCTTGATTGAGCCCTGCTTGGCATTTGCAAGCGGTACAAGAAGCAATAAGAGTGTTATAAGCATTAATTTTCTCATTTAATGTGTTGCTCTAGTCAATTTTAAAAATGTTTCTAAAGAAGCGCATTAAAAAGGGCTGTGCTTACATAGGTCTCAAGGAATGCTGCCAAAATTATGAAGGCAACTGAAAGTAAAAATATGGCTGATGCGTCTGTCATTATGTTTCTAAATGGCTCGCTTCTGAATTTTTCCTTTGTCAGCGCCTTTGAAACAATCCCTCCAGCTATTGCTGCCAGCATAAAGCCAAAAAGCTCTGGAAGCAGATGCACAAGAAATATCCCGAAGATGGCTGTTTTGTTTAATGTCGTTGCCAGATTATTTATGACAAATAAGATAAATGTTGAAAAAACGCTCGCGTTAAGCACAATAAGGAACATCGCGCCTGCGCCGTAGAAGAATGAAAGAACAAAGCATAAAATTACAACTGCCAAATTGTTTTCCAGCAGACCCAAGAATCCCTGAAAGCTTGAGCCTATGCCCTGCACAAGCTTGTTCTGCACAAGCTCGCTGCTAAGCCCCTCCTGGCTTTTCAGCAGGCTCAGCTGGTAATCGAAGGTAGTTATGCCTGCTAAAAGCCCGAGCAAAAAACAGCCTACAAATATGCCAAAGAAAAGAAATAAATAAATTTCAAAAATATCCTTGTGGTCATAAAAGAATCTTTTAAATCCGTCTTTTCTCTCCCTTTTTTCTTCCATGTTCAAAAGCCCGAGAACAGTCGGAACAAGCAATAATGTTACAAGAAACATTATTGAAACTGATATTTTTTCATTAAAAAACAGTTTAGATGTAAAATAAGCAATAAAAACATAAAAAAGCCCCAGAAAAAACGCATAATACGGCCTTCTCTCAATTGTCTTTATTTTAAGAAACTGCTCAAAGACCATTTTCTTTTCTTATTCTGCCAAGATAGCTATCAAGACCAAGCTTGTCTTTTTTTCTTCCAGAGCCAAGCATAAGGGTAATCGCAAGCAGGCCGACCAGCAGCAAAATCCACAGCAGTCTGCTTGATTTAAGATTGTCTAATGAAAAGAAGCCTGAGGCCTTGCCTATGGGAACGTTCTGGTTTTCGTTCCCGCCCTGGTTATTATTGTTCTCGCCCTGATTGTTTTCATTTTTGTTTACTTCTTCAGGTTTACTTTCATTTTTCTTAGGCTCCACAATCCCTGAATTGTCTGATTTTTCTTCTTTAGGTGATTCGACAATACCTGGTGTTATAATCCCTGAATGCCCGCTGCTGCCACTGCTTTTTCCTTTTGAACTGCTTGCCGCCTTGACATTAAACTGGGCAGTTGCTGAGAAAGTGAAGTTGTTTATGTCCAACAGGGCTCTTGCCTGATATGTTCCCGCAGACGAAGGCGCCTTAAATGTTTTGCTGAATTTTCCTGAATTGGCATCAACATCAAATGTTTCAGAAGGTGTTTCCAATTTTATTGCTGCATTAACAGCTGTTCCATCGTCCCTAAGCGCTGTTCCGGTTGCAATGACATTTTCATTTGCATTTACAGATCCTGAAATGCCTAATGTTAGGACATAAGAGTTAATCAAATTAAATGATTCTGATGCCTCTGCGCCATTGCCAAGTGTGTCGGCTGCATGAATAGTAAGTTCATAATTGCCGACTGAAGAGTTTATTGTTGTTGGATAGTCAGCTGAATAGGAATTTCCGTCTTTTGCAAGATTTATTGTCTGGTTATTTCCATTCGGGTCAACAATTACTGCGTAAACATCTGCAACGCCGCTGTAGTCTGCCACCAAGGCAGATATCTTTGCTGTCTGCCCTCTCGGCAGCGTTCTTACGCCTGCGAGGGTTATGTCTGGGCCTGAAATGTCTGTTACTTTTATGGAGCGGCTCTCGCTTTTATTTATATTATCTGCATCATCCTTGCATTCAACATACCAATTAAATTCGCCGACATCTGTTACCCTTGAGACCTCTGCTGTGACTGAATTATTTGCTGTGACTGGCGTAGTTGCATTCCCGACATGCAATATGCAGTCAAGCATAGGGTCATAGTTATCGGTTGCAGTGAAAAAGTATTTTGTATGCACGTCAACTGTTGCTGAATCTGGCGGCGCAACCAGCTCTATTGCTGGGGGCGTCTTGTCTATTATGAATTTGAAGTCAAGCACCCTTAGGTTGCCGACGCTGTCATTTGCATAAATCATAACTGTATTTTCGCCGTCTGTTCCGTTTGTTGTGTCCACTGAAAATGATTCAGAAGCCTGTATTGTCTGGCCAAGATATTCGTACCAGACCTTGTCAACTTTGTTATTGTCCTTCACTTCAACATTTATAGGAGTTCCTGCCTTCAGTATTACGCCGTTTCTTAGGCTTGTTGTTATGTTCGGCGGTGTCTTGTCAAGCGTGAATGTCCTTTCTGAGCTTGCTGCTTCCCAGCCAGCCAAATCAGAACATCTTACAGACCATTTGTGAGTTCCTTCTGGCGCTTCTGAAGCTGCAATTGTTGCTGTCTCGTTGTTGTTTGCGGTTTTGTTTGCCTCATTTCTTCCATCAACATAAAGCAGGCAGTTTAATCTTGGAGCAAGATTGTCTACTGCAATGAATGAAAATTTTGAGTTGTTGCCCATTAACGCCTTTTCTCCCGGAGCAACCAGCTGAACAACAGGAGGCTTTCCGTCAATTGTAAGCTGGCCTGGATAGTTTGCCACTGCTCCCCCATTGTTCTGCGCGCTGAATCTGTAGCATACAACAGTTGAATCTGAATATGGGAATGAAAGCCTGTCAGAATATGTGTCGCTATTTTTTGCAAGCGCTGCAACATTTGTCACGTTATTGCACAGGCCATAAACCAATGAGACTGATTCAACGCCTGTTTCCGGATCAGTTGCATCGACAGAGAACAATTGCGAAGCTCCTTCTTTCAAAAATGAATTGTTTTCAGGAGTCATATTAAGAAGCAATGGCGGCGTGTCATCATTTAAAACCTGGAACTGCAGCGTGCTTGTCGCTGAATTTTTTGCATAATCTGTTGTTGTAAATGACCAGGTGTGTGTCTGATCAGCGTCTACCTTGTCTGCCTTTATTTCGAGCCCGAAGTTCTGCGTTCCCCAGCTCGAGATTGCAGCTGTTGTTGTGTAATAATTAATTATGCTTCCTGCTGTCAGTGTCCAGTCAGTCGGCGAGATTGCAGTAAGAATATGGAAGCCTGCTGGAACAATTGTGACATTGTTGATTGAGCTTTTGCTGAAAAAATCATTTGCAACTGTCAATGTTATGTTTGCTGTCCTTGTTTCGTAAATCTGAAGATAGTTTGATGTTACAGTTGCATTCCTCTTCTGCTTCTTCCTCTTCTTCTACCCGCTTGCGAACCTTGGAAGGTTTAGGACGACTCACTTCCTCCGTCCTCTTCTTCCTCTTCGGCAGGTGCCGGTTTTTCCTCGACCTGCTGCCGCCGCAAAATGTCGGAAGGTTTCAGGGACCGGCCGGGCTTCGCCTCCTTGGATTCTGCTTCGCCTGCCGAGGAGCTTCCGCTTCGCAGACTTGAAGCTGCAATTTGCTGGCAATCTTGATTCGTGAAAGAAGCTGGTTGACGCCATCGAGGATTTGGTTGACCTTTTCGTCGAGGCGCAGGGGATATTCTCTGGTCACCGGTGGTGGCAGACATTTCCCTGCCTGCGCCCTGTTCCTCGAATTCTGCGAGTTTGTCGGTTAATTGTTGATTTTCTTTGCGCAGGCGGGCAACCTCGCCAGCTTCTTCAATCCCCTCTTCACTTTCTGATCGTTTCTCGTCGAGTTCTGCTTGGAGCGCTTTGATGCGTTGATTAGAATCTGCTACTTTCTGCTGCAAAATGTCCTTGATTTTATTAAGCTGTGCTATTTCTTGGTCCTTAATTTCGACCAACTTTTGCCAGTCTTCAAATGTTTCCGCACATGCCTTTAAGTCATTCGCGTTGTGATTAATGTGGCAAATAAAGGTTTACGGCAATTAAGAATTAAAAACTTTCTAGCAATTTGAACAAGTAACGCTTGAGCTTCTTCCACGCCCGTGCCCTCCTTGGCCGATATAGCGAAATACTCTTCCGCTCCAAAGTCTTGCTTGATATTGGCAATTTCCTCGTCCCTGGGTTCAAAGACCTGGCAATCTAACTTATTGCCAATGAGGATAACCCGCACGTCACGCGTCACTGAATCTTGGAGGAGGTCTTTCCACTCGGGGAGGGCGAACCACGTCTTGGTACCGTTTGAAATCAAAAACATATGCCAAGATGTTGCACCCGGCAGCAGTGGCACTAGCGATTAACTTGAATTGCACCTGCCCGCCGAGGTCCCAAATTGCGGTTCGCCGCTGGTTGTTATTTGAATCTACGAAGCAAAGTATTTGAAAGTCAATGCCCACGGTCAGTTGCTCGGTCTGGGTCAAATGGGCGCTGGTCAATTGCTTTAATGATGGACGTTTTCCCCGTTCCGCCCTCGCCGGCAAAAACCACCTTAATTTTAGGCGTCAGGTTGGCGACTTTTATTTCAATGTCCTCGCTCATGCAAAACACCTGATTCTCTGCTACGATCAAGAATGAGAAATTTATTAACCAATCTGATTATACGAGTTTGGCAATCTTCTCGCATCGCACGTTTGCCGTCGAGGAAGATTAACCCGAGTTTAACATCTTTCGTGGCCTGAGATGGTGAGCACGGCATTAGACCCTGCGCCGATCACAATAATGTATCCATCGGTGCCCCGGACAAACACCTGCTCCAATTCCCCTTTTTCCAACTCTTGGGCAGCACGCTCGCCGAGAGAGAGCATCGCCGCGGTCATTGCTGCAACCCGCGTTTCATCGACATTTCGGGGAAGTGCCGACGCGATCGGCAACCCCTCGACACTCACTATTGACGCCGCTTTTACTTCGGGGATGGAGGCGAGGAGTCTCTTGAGGATGTCGTCCAATGTTTCGCTTGTATCATCACTAATGGGAAACACCTGAGTTAACGTGAATTGCAGGATTAAACTTAATGTTCAGTGGCCCACCATAAACCTGACATTAATAACCGAATCACACTTGATAGTTTAAAATCTACACCTTAAAAAAAGTTTTTCACGGGTAATCGTTTATTGCGCAAGTTTGTTCCCTCCCTATGGAAAAATTAAAAAAAAAGCGCACATAGCAAAACCTTACTCCCCGAAGTCTGTATGCAAATAAAATCCGGGAAAAGAGATGGGTAAGGAAACTTTATTCTCAACGACCTCTGGGAAACCCGCGGAGTAATAACTCGGAGTCTTTCGCCCTATGTACGAATTAGTTACTATTGAGCACATCCTTCGCATCCCGCCAGAAAAATTTGGTCAGCCAAAAGAACTGTCCGCGTATGAATTGTTGCGCGAGGAATACGAGGGCATCATTGACAAAAACTTGGGATTTGTCATCGCAGTCGTTGACGTCATCGAAGTAGGCTTGGGCAAAATTATCCACGGCGACGCTCGCACTCACCATTCCGTCAAATTCACGATTCTCACCTTCAAACCCATGCTCCACGAAATCATTGAGGGCGAAGTCGTTGAAGTCGTGGAATTTGGCGCTTTCATCCGCTTCGGCCCCAGGACGGTCTTAACCACGTCAGCCAGATCACCAACGACTTCATCCGCCACGACGAGGTGCAGAACCAATTCGTCGGCAAGGAAACCGGGCGGACCCTCGGGGAAGGAGATCAAGTCAGGGCGCGCATCATCGCAGTGTCGATGGGCGGCGGTGCGCGGTCCGGGAAGCTGGCGCTGCACGATGCGGCAGCCATTTCTCGGCAAGCTCTCGTGGATTGAAGAGGACATCAAAGCGCAAACAGGCGGAGCGACGCGAGGAGAAACTCCAGCGAAAGAGGAAGGCGCAGAAAGCGCGGGCGGAGAAGAAGGCGAAGAAGGCTGAGGAAGCTGGAGAAAAACCCGCGAAAAGGCCGCCAAAAGACTACAAAGAAGAAAGCCGCCAAGCGAGGGAGAAAGTAAACATAATTACCAAATTGTAAACATTTACTAACCAATATTCCATTCGTGACAAACTATGGCAAAAGAAAGACCTGCAAGAACTGCCACTTGATCACCGCGAAATACTCGCAGTGCCCGGCGTGCAAGACCTATACGCTCAGCGACGACTTCTCGGGCATCGTCTACATCTTGGACCCCGACAAGTCCGTGATTGCGAAAGAACTCAATATCAGTACAAGGGCAAGTACGCGTTGAAAGTCCGATAAATTGCAATCTTGGCAATACCTCGCGTTACACGAATTTTGTTAATAATTATTCTTAGATATTCCTATTCCTCGAATTTTAATTGTAATCTTTGAAAAATCGCTATTAGTAAGGTCAACCAAGTCAGGATCTTGCTTGTAATTTGGTTGAGGGCATTTTCTAAATTAATGCGGTCGATCAATGCCGCTTTTTTTGGGGATGTAACGAGAGCAATCAAAAAATAATTGTGCTGTTCTAATCTCGGGTCAATGCGACTCGTGTCGGGTATTTTCATTGCATAAATGAGCGCACTGTTGGCACTGACTTGGTTCCGGAAAGGAATTGGACCAAATAAACCTGTGGTGTAATGACTCCCTTGCCGAATCGCGGCATAAAAATATGGACCCGATGATAATGCTATGCGGTCTTCTAAAGAATTTTCACAATAAACGATTTCAGGTCCGTAGGTTCCAAATTTGTAATAAATAACATTCATAAGTTCCTCGCCAAGCAGGTTAAGACGGGGAGGTCAAAGGTTCGATTGGATATATTAAACAGGCTCAATTTTAATTTGCTGCCTCGCGGTTATTTTTTTATGCCCCACGTATATGGTTGTTACCACACCTGTCGAAATTATAATGCCGAAAATGATCGACCAGAATTCCAGTGGTTGGTCTTTAAGTGTAATTATGGATACATACGCCCAACTTCATTCTCTCCCGAGAAGAAAGGTACTCCTTACCGAAACCTCTCCCGAAGAAATCTTTCGTCCGATAACCCAAATAAAGGTCGTTTGTGGGGGCCGAGTTCAGCTACTTATTTTGATAAAGGATTGTGGAATTTTGGGAGATATATATTGAAACGTTTCCAGGTCCGAGGACTTCTAAGTTGATTGACGCCACACTTCCTACATACACCTCTGTGGGATAGAGAACGCGAATATGTAATTAGGACTCTGGAACATAATATAATTTGCTGGAGACGTCATTTGGATTGGTGGCAGTTGTCGCCTAAATCCGACGGTGCCATTGCCGTTTACCACATAAATGTTAGAGTAATCCGCTTGTAAACCCTTAGAGATTCGCCATAAAATTGGTAAAAGATGGTCTATGTAAGGACCTGGAAAGACCATATCGAAGGATCTGGTCAATCGACACGCTCGCAAATAATACTAAGCTTCCATAAAAAGACGCGTTTACTGCATAGGCATAGATGATTGGAGTACTATTTTTGGATGTTGAAAAATTGCGTGGGTCCTGTAATAGATGTGCGTTACACTTACCAACCCTTGCCCGCACTCCGAGTCTGCTACAGGTTGCGATGAAACATTCATTCCAACTGAAGAGGGATATACTGCATTATAGGTCCTAATCTTTAACGAGAGATTCCAATATTGCAGGTCTCCACATCCCTCCAACTGCACGCCGATGCGTTCCCTTGGGGAGTTAATGGTTGGCATCTGTTCGGACCCAACCTGTCGCATTTTGGTTCCCATTGCTTCCGGATCCCGTTATATACAAATAATAATGCCCCATAGGTAGATAAATGGTCTGCCGAAATTGACACATTAATCCACATCGAACCCGCTGGCAGATTTACTATAAATGTGGCAAGGACAACGCCCGCGAAAGATTCATTACGTAAGGTACACTTGTTATTTGGTCTGGATTTTCATGCCCCTCCCAAATATCGAAAACCCGGTAAAAAAGGTGGCATTACTCTGTCCAAAATCCCTGTGTTCTCTTGATACTTCGTGACATCTCACAGGGGACATACATTGACAATGGTAGTTTCATTAAGATTTGGGTTTGCCACGAAAAAAGACATGCTTGCAGTGGTTGAATTGCAGGATGGGGGAGTTTCGATCATTATATTTGAGCTTGTAAAATCGGACCACGGGTAGGACCGCTGGCAAGAGCTCAGAAAAATTATACGAGGAATTCGGCAGGGTTTGAGGGGAAAAAATGGGAGTAGTGCTAATTTGAGGCGTGAAAGGTTTTTGTCTATTAATAACTGATTCATTGGCAGCATTCTGGACAAGTGGCGCAGATGATTTGCAATTATAAGGGATAATATGCAGCCGGCGAACAGGACCCCCATTAGCACTGAAAACGGAAGTCGCATCCCAATAAACCCCATTATCGTCCTTTTAAGAACATTTTCCTGATTTAATATAAAGTTACCGTCCTCTTTGTCCCGGGAAAGAAGGGCACGCGGGCAATATTCAAAAAATAAATGGTGGAAATGATTATTAAGATAAGATGGACAAAGATCACAATTTCTCGGGGAGTGAAATTTGTAGTAGTGTTATTTCCATAAGTATTCTACCATATAATTATGAGTCCTTTCTGTAAAGTAGACTTAAGTGCTTATTTGGGGCATCAGGAACCTGTGTCCGTAGGAATGGCACAATATTATTTCCCCCACTCAAGAGGTGACGATATTTAGTGCCAACCTTCATTTTTTCAAAGACCCCTTTATAGTTATCTGCAAAAATGTCCAATATTTTTGACTTTGAGCACCAAAGCTCACCACTATTGATAATTTTAACAGAAAACATTTCCATTTCTTGAATGCAAGTGCAATTATAACGAAAAATCTGCCCCCACTTCCGGGGCATATGGATCTTTTTTGGAACCTTTAAAAAATTATCTTATAAACGAGCAAAAGCGAGAAAAAATTCTCCCAACATAGGTTATTTCCGCGGGAATTACTTAAAATGAGTAATTGAGCAAGAATCTTCAATTAAAATTACATTAAGTTTGGAGGACACTTACGTTTGTGATTACGTTTGAAGCAATGTCATTCACGGGATTGGTGATCACGGCCAACAAGGCCTTGATTGCCGAATGCGGTTTGGAATTATTTAAGGAAGCCGATGCCAACGGCTGTAGTATTCTTTTTGAATCGTCGGTGGGGGCCGGTATTCCTATCATCCGCACCATTACGGAAGGCATGGCCGGCAATAAATTTAACGGTGTCTATGGGATCATTAATGGGACCTGCAACTATATCCTGACGGCCATGTCCAAACATAAATTGACATTTGCCCAGGCGCTCAAGGAAGCCCAGGAAAAAGGTTATGCGGAAAGCAATCCCAGTCTGGACATCAGCGGCATGGATGCGGCTTATAAATTGGCCATTTTGGTGTTTATCACCATGGGCAAATTCGTCAGTGTGAAAGACATTTATGTCGAAGGGATCAATCATATTTCCCATGATGATATTGAATTTGCCGAGAGTCTTGAATTTAAGATCTGTCTTTTGGCCATTGCCAAGAAGACCGGCAATAAATTGGATGTGCGTGTCCATCCCACCATGATCCCCAAAGACCATGGGCTGGCGACTGTCAATG
Source organism: uncultured archaeon (assembly GCA_963845175.1). GTDB lineage: Archaea > Nanobdellota > Nanobdellia > Woesearchaeales > CAIVOO01 > CAIMOB01. The sequence continues at coordinate 1,278 of CAWJRI010000015.1, read as the reverse complement.
GTGTGGACAATGCCATTTTTTTGGATTCCGACCCTTTGGGGGATGTATTTATTGAAGGCCAGGGCGCCGGGCAAATGACCGCTGCCATGGGGGTCGTGGCTGACCTTATTAATTTGGGTATTCGCGTGGATGCCCCGGCATGTATCTGGGCTTTTAACCCTGCCGATGAAGTGGCGAACCTGTCTTTACGCAAAATCGAGGAGATTGAGACACGTTTTTATATCCGTTTTATGGTCATTGATAAACCCGGAGTTTTGGCCTCCATCACGACGGTCCTGGGACAGCACAATATTTCCATTGCTTCGGTGAACCAAAAACAGGAAAACAAGGGCTCGACTGTTCCGGTTGTTATATTGACCCATCAAGCCAATGAGTACCAGGTCAAGGAAGCTCTGGAGAAGATCACAGAACTTGCTGTTGTCAAAGGTAAACCGGTGGCCATCCGCATGGAGAAACTTTAATGCGTTGGGTGGGTTTGATCGATCACTATCGGGAATATTTGCCGGTTTCTGCAAAGACACCGGTGATTACTTTGTATGAAGGCAATACTCCGCTTATTCCGGCAGAGTTTTTAAATAAGATCACCGGCCTGCAGGTTTTTTTAAAGTATGAAGGTTTAAATCCGACAGGTTCTTTTAAAGACCGCGGCATGACCATGGCGATTTCTAAAGCCAGGGAAAAAGGAGCAGAGATCGTCATGTGCGCTTCCACCGGCAATACCTCTGCCTCTGCGGCGGCTTATGCCGCACGGGCGGGATCTACGTTGTGTGGTGCTTATTCCCAATGGCAATATCGCCATGGGAAAATTGGCCCAGGCGCTTATCCATGAAGCGCAAGTCATTGCCATCGAGGGCAATTTTGATGATGCGCTTAATCTGGTCAGCGAAATTACCGAAAAGTATCCGATCGACTTGGTGAATTCGTTAAATCCTTTTCGTATCGAAGGCCAAAAAACAGCGGCTTTTGAGATCTGCGATTTTTTAGGGGATGCACCGGAATTTCATGCGATCCCTGTGGGGAATGCCGGCAATATAACCGCTTATTGGAAAGGTTATCAAAGAATATCATGCGGCCGGCAAATTAAAAATTTGCCGAAGATGTTGGGGTTTCAGGCAGCAGGTGCGGCGCCGATCGTGGAAAACCGGTTATTGAAAATCCCGAAACGATTGCCACCGCCATTCGTATCGGCAATCCGGCGAGTTGGAAACAGGCCGTCCGCGCCCGTGACGAATCAGGCGGTTTGATTGAAGCTGTTACCGATGATGAAATCTTGCAAGC
>CAWJRI010000014.1:0-13014 GCA_963845175.1 uncultured archaeon | reverse complement strand
AAGGAAGATACACATGCTTGGTGTAGAAGTTCTACCTTTGATAGGCTACAAGAAGCCCGTTTTTGTCCACACTCCGCTGATTCCATCGCTTCAGGGTCCCGGAAGCAAGATGAGCTCTTCTGTTCCAGAATCAATGATTTCAATCAGGGACACTGACGCTGAAATTGCCAGAAAGATCAAGAAGGCGTACTGCGAGGAAGGGATTGTTGAAGAAAATCCAATCCTATCAATTGCAAAGTTAGTGATTTTCCCAAGATATGACTCTGTAGAGATAAAAAGAAATCCAAAATTCGGCGGAAATGTCAAATTTACAAATTACAGCGACCTTGAAAAGGCATTCAGGAACAAGGAACTACATCCGCTGGACCTTAAGAACTTTGTTTCAGACAAATTAATCGAAATAATCACGCCAATAAGAAAGCAGTTCAAATAACTACTTCTGCTCAATCACTGCAAGCGTATAGTTCTTTCCAAGATATTTCTTCACAACTCTGCTGACATCGGACTTCCTGACTTTGTTTATGTTCTTGATGTAGCTGTTCAGGTAGTTAACATTGCCAATATTTTCCCAGAAGCAGATGAAGTCAGCGAATTTTCTGTTATCCTCTTCATTGAGCACGAATTTACCCTCTATGAATGTCTTTGCCTCCTTCAGTTCCTTGTCGCTTATGTTTTTCAGCTTTTCAAGCTCGTCGCTGACTATCTTCTTCACAGTCATTATGTTTTTCTTGTTTGTATCAACATAAACCCCGAAAAATCCATAGTTCTTGGATGTCTCATGATAAACTCCGACATCATACGCAAGCCCGCGCTTTGTCCTTATTTCGTTGAACAGCTTTCCTGACTGCCCTCTTCCAAGAATTGCGGCAATCACATCAAGCACATAGCTATCTTTTTTTATCCTTTCAACTGTTTTGTAGCCAAGCACAACATATGACTGCATTGTCTTTCTCTTTTCCACAATCTTCTGCGCAGTCATCTGCCTCGGCTCGTTTACTCTTTCAATCCTGACTTCCTTGTTTCTCTTTAAGTCACCGAATGCCTTTTTCACATTGGCTATGCTCCCTACACCACCGACAACTGAGACAATCATATTGTTTGGCGCATAATATTTTTCATAAAACTTTATCAAATCAGCTTTTGTCATAGCCTTCACAGTTTCCTTGAAGCCATAAATAGGATTTTTAATAGGATGCTTCTTGTAAAGCTTTTTCAAAAATAAAACCCAGCGGTAGTACCTGGGTTCGTCAAGCACGAGGTTTATCTCGTCAATCACAACCTTCTTTTCTTTTTCAATTATCTTTTCATCAAACAGCGGATTCTTTATCATGTCTGCTATGACATCAAGACCTGTTTCAAAATGCTTCTTTGGGATTTTTATGTAGAAATATGTCCTGTCATGGCTTGTCGCGGCGTTTATTTCGCCCCCAAGCTTCTCTATTTCATTTGCAATCTGGTTCTGGGTCCTGTTTAACGTGCCTTCAAAGAGCATATGCTCTATGACATGCGAAATTCCCCTCTGCTCCGGCTCTTCATAGTTCGAGCCGACGTTTATGCTTACCTCAATTACAACTGAATTTGATTTCTTGCTGTGCAGAACTATTTTCAGCCCATTTTTCAGAGTATAGCTTTTCATATTACTAAGAAGGTTTATATATTATTTATATAATTTTGTAATTTTATGAAGATAAAGCAGCTTCAGCAGGAGCTTAGGAAAAAGCGAATAAGTTTTGCAGTTTTCTCTAATTTTGACATGAAACTAGACCCAACCCTTGTTTATTTTGCAAATTACCTGGGAGCTGGATTCTTGGTTGTGCCTAAAGACAAGAAGCCTTTTCTTATAGCATCTAATATAGACATTTCCTATTCAAAGGGCACAGGGATAAAAGCATACAGCTGGAAAGACAAGCCTGCTTTTGAGATAATAAAGAGGCATGTAGGAGTTACACGATTAATTGGGATTGATGAAAAGGCAGTCAGCGTTTACCTGCAGAAGCAGCTGAGGAGAAAATTCAAGGCAAGGTTCAGCGACATTTCTGAAACATGCCTTGATTTGAGGGAGATAAAGACAAAAGCAGAGATTAGGCTCTATAGGAAAGCATGCAAATTAACAGACAGGATAGTGCAGAAATGCCTCAACAATTTCAAGAGATTCAAAACAGAGGAGGATGTTTCAGTTTTCCTGAAAAAAGAAGTTCTTGACAATGGAGTCGGACTCTCTTTTGAGCCAATAATAGCTTCAGGACCAAATGCATCATATTCGCACAAGGCACCAAAAGGCAAACTAAAGAAAGGATTCTGCGTAATTGACTTTGGGATAAACTACAAAGGATACTGCACAGACATAACAAGGACAATCTATCTCGGAAAGCCTTCGAAAAAAGAAAAAGAGATTTACGAAGCTGTTTTGAATGCCCAACTTAGTTCAATAAAAATTCTTAAGCCAGGCATGCAGGCAAAAGAAGTTTATGATTGTGCTGTAAATTCGCTTGGAACACTTTCAAAATACTTCACGCACGGACTTGGACACGGAATTGGCGTTGAGATACATGAAAAGCCAAATCTGAGCTTGAAATCAAAAGGAATTATCAAGAAAAACTCGATTTTCACAATAGAGCCTGGCGTTTATGTAAAAAATAAGTTTGGGATAAGGATTGAAGATGACATATTGATGCTTGACAAGCCAATTGTTCTTACAAAAACAACAAAGAAGCTGATATGTATAAGATAACAAGCAAAAATAAGACAGCAAGGACAGGAATTCTGAAAACAATGCATTTTGCAGCTGAAACTCCTTTTTTCATGCCTGTTGCCACAAGGGCTTCTGTAAAGCACATAAGTTCTTCTGAACTGAATGAGATGGGCTGCGAGGCAATAATCGCAAATGCGTTTCACCTTTATCTTAAGCCAGGCACACAACTGATAAAAAAAGCAGGCGGACTGCATAAGTTCATGAATTTTGACAGATGCATATTTACTGATTCTGGCGGATTCCAGATTCTTAGTGAAGATTTTTTTGTTGGAAGAACAGATAATGGTGTTATTTTCAAGTCCTATGAAAACAAGCAGCACATAATGACTCCTGAGAAATGTATGGAGATACAGCAGGAGCTTGGTTCTGATGTTGCAATGTGCCTCGACGACGTTCCTAAATATGGTGGAAGCAGGGAGCATATTGAGAAATCAATGGATATAACTCACAAATGGGCAAAGAGATGCAAGGAAAGCCATAAAGGAAAGCAGCTTCTTTTTGGAATAGCGCAAGGATCTATTTTCAAGGATTTGAGGGAGAGAAGCGTAAAGTTCATTGATTCGCTTGATTTTGATGGAGTTGCGTTAGGCGGATTGTGCATTGGCGAAGGCAAGGCAGACATGCACAAGATGGTTAAGGCGTCTGTCCAGCACATTTCAGAAGAAAAACCGCGTTATTTAATGGGTGTCGGCTCTCCTGAAGACATTCTCGAGTCAATCGGGATGGGAATTGACATCTTTGACTCTGCATTTCCAACACAAAATGCAAGGCACGGATGCATTTTTACAAAAAAAGGAAAGATACAGGTTGAAAAAGCAATATTCGCAAACGATTTCAAGCAAGTTGATGACTGCAAATGCCCTGTCTGCCAGAATTACACAAAAGCCTACCTTAATCACCTGTTCAGGGCAAAGGAGATGCTTGGGATGAGGCTTGCATCTTATCATAACTTATTTTTTATCCACGAGCTTCTTAGAAATGCGAGAAAAGCAATCAGGAAAGGAGATTTTCTGAAATTCAAGAAGAGTTTTCTTAAGAGCTACCTACACTAGAAACTTGCCGTTCTTCTGCACAAGCTTTTTGTCAAAATAAACTTCTCCGCCGTCGAACCTGAAATCCTTCAGTATGTCCCAGTGAAGCGCAGATTTTGTATTCGCATTCTTTTCATTTCCCTTGCAGTTTTCAGGGTAGCAGTGGCCGAGCGCAAGATGTATTGTCCCGCCAATTTTCTCGTCGAAGAGAAGATTTTTCGTGAAATTGCTTATCTTGTAATTGCAGCCTATGCCGAATTCGCCGATGAATCTTGAATATTCATCCATGTCAAGCATCGCCTTGAGGAATTTCAGGTTTTTTTCTGCTTTTTCCTTCACAACCTTTCCGTTCCTGAATTCAAGCCAAATACCATCAACCTCATTGCCTGCCCTTATTGCAGGATAGCTAAATGCTATGTGGCCGTTCACTGAGTTTTTAACAGGCGACGTGAAAACCTCGCCGTCAGGAACATTATGAGTAGCATACTCTGCTCTTGAAGTCATACCATTTACAGAAAAGCTCAAATCTGTGTTTTTGCCTACAATCCTTACAATGTTTGTCTTGTCAAGCAGTTTTTTAATTCTGAGCATCTGCGGCATCATGTTTTTTGAATCAATGCTCATCGCACCAAATGAAAAGTCTTCATATTCTTCAAGCGACATGTTTGCTTCCTGAGCCAGCGCATTTGTCGGATAATCGCAGCCGACCCATCTGTCTTTTTTCATCCTGTAGTCGCTCAATGGCTTTGTTACCCTGCTTCTCACTGCCATTTTCCTGGGGTCTATGTTTGAGAATTCCCTTGTATTGTAATCTCCGCTTATGTTTATGACAGCGTCTGTGTTCTTCTCTTCAAACATCGCAACCTTCGGAAACTTCTTCAGCTGGGCGTCGCTTGCATATTTGTAATAGATGTAGCCGGCTCCAGGAACCCCGCATCTTATGTAGGGGAAAGCGCCTTTCTTGACGCAGAGCCTGTAGACTTCCAATGCAAGCGGGCTTGCCTCAGGTTCCATTGAAATTCTTACAGTCTCATTTTTCTTAACATTAACAGAATGCTCAACAAGAAGCTTTGCTATTTTCTCGATTCGTGGGTCTCTCATCATATTTGGTTTAAGAAGCAGGGTTTATAAAACTTGCGCGAAGAGTTCATCCCATTACATTTTTTGCATACAATAGAATGATCATAGCCACTAACAGGATTAATCCTACTATGATAAAAACCTTAATTTGACATTTTTTTCCCATAATAATTAATTCAATTTATTATTATATATAAATTTGTCTATATGAATATGGCATTTCGAGCAAAAGCTATATAAACCTGCATCTTTTGCAGAAAGATATGAAAACAAAGGCGAAGGACGAAATAAAGGACGCAATTCTGGGCTATACTGCCAATGTAGATGATTTAGAGACAGAAAACCGCATTCTTAAGGAGACAGTCACGCATCTGAAGGATGAGCTTTCAAAGTTCCAGAAGAATCCATTGATAATTGCAGAGGTAAAAGATGTGCTGGATAGAGGAATTGTCCTTAAGCTCACCAACGGCAACGAATTCTTGGTTGATGTTTCCCCTGGCTGCACTGAAAAGCTCAACCCAGGCGACTTTGTTCTTGCTGAGCAAAAGAACCTCACAATTATAAGAAAAATACCTTCTTCAAAGTCATTCAATGTTGAAAGGTATGTCATAATTGAGAAGCCGGAGACAAAGTTTACTGACATTGGCGGGCTTGAGCAGCAGGCAGAGGAGATAAAGGAAGTGATTGAGCTTCCGTTGCTGAAGCCGGAGCTTTTCAAGAAAGTGGGGATAGAGCCTCCGAAGGGGATTTTGCTTCACGGTCCGCCTGGCACAGGAAAGACATTGCTGGCAAAAGCAGTTGCATCCTCAACAAACTCAACTTTCATAGAGGTTGTTGCGTCTGAGCTTGTGCAGAAGTTCATCGGCGAAGGAGCCAAGCAGATAAAGGAGATATTCCAGCTTGCAAGGGAAAAAGCACCTTCTGTGATTTTCATCGACGAGCTTGATGCATTGGCAGCGAAGCGAATAGACATAGGCACAAGCGGCGAGAGAGAGGTTCAGAGGACATTCATGCAGCTTCTTGCTGAGATTGACGGATTCAAGCCGTTGGGAAATGTGAAGATAATTGCCTGCACAAACAGGAAAGACATTATTGATCCTGCAATCCTAAGGCCGGGAAGGTTTGACAGACTGATAGAAGTTCCACTGCCTAACGAAGCAGGCAGAAAGGATATTTTCAAGATTCACACAAAGCGCATGACGCTTGAAAAAGTTGACGTTGACAAGGTAGTCAAGAAAATGGAGAATTTCTCAGGCGCAGAGATAAGGGCGGTTGCGACAGAGGCAGGCTACTTTGCGATAAGAGCGAACAGGTCAAAAGTCAGGGAAGATGATTTGCTCAGGGCAGTTGAGAAGGTGAGGCAGGAAGAGGAGTTTGAAGACGAGTACAAGGATATTTTTGGCTGATTGCTCAAACTTGGTTATACTTCTGATTTTAAGTTGATTCAAACCAAGTTTGAGGCTTAAAAAATACCCAAAGGATTTTTTATTCTATTGTGCGCATGTCCTAAGTAATTCCTTTCATCATCGCCGAAGCTCAGAGGGTGTTCACTCTAAGATCATGCTCTGCACTCGAAATCAACGCAAACCCTGAATGCGCGCGGTGCAAGCTGCCCGCACCTCACAAAACCAAGTATTCTGCACTTCTTTTTATTTCTTTCGCAGGCTTTTTTAACCTTCTCGTATGCTTTTTTAGGTATATCTTTGTCAGCGAGGAAGTCGTAAAAATGAATAACTGCCTTTTCCTTTGCTGCGCCAATCGCAGTGTCAAGGAAATTCTCCCCTGATTTCGGCAGCGGCATCAGAATCCTATCAAATTTCTTATCCAACTTTGGAACAATCTTCTTAACATCACCCAAAAATAGACTGACATTATAAAGCCAGTTTTCCTTGGCATTCTCCAGCGCATATTTATGCGCGTCAGGATTTATCTCAACGCCATAAACGCTTTTTGCCTTTGTGTTCTTTGCAATTACACAGACATAGGGGCCTGCGCCCGAAAACATGACAAGCACATCTTCGCCTGGCTTAACCAGCTCCAGTATCCTCTTTCTTTCAGTTGTAATCCTTGGTGAGAAATAAACCTTCTCAACATTCAGCTTCAGCCTGACGCCCAATTCCCTATGCACTGTTTCCTTTGTGTTTTTGCCTGCAAGAAACTTCATTTTCTGCGCCCTGAACTCTCCTGTATGGCTGCCTTCCTTCCTCAAAACAGTTTTTATATTAGGGGCTGTAGCCAGCAGCGCCTTTCCAATTATCTTCTCTTTTCTCCTTAATTTTTTGTCAATCTCAAGAATTGCGATTTCGCCGACAACATCAAACGCTGTTTTCAGTTCAGAAAGCTCTTTTTCAGTCAGCTTCCCTTCCAGCGCTTCCCTTAATGTCTTTGGCCTTTCTATTTTTTCAAATTTCTTGTCAGCAAAAGAGAATTCTGTCTTGAATATTTCTTTCACAGGCAGATAAATAAATCCTTTTTCCTTGAATATTCTATACTCCCTTTCAAGAATATCTTTTTTAATCAAATAATTCTTTGTAGCTTCAACTTTTTTTAGAGGAACTTTTACTGCAAACATTTTATCTCTTTTGTGGCATGTAAGGCTTGAACATTACAGAAAAAAGAAGCATGCCAATTGCCAGTACAACAACATATTTCCACGAAAACATTTTTATTATTTCAGCCCATTTCATTAGCCAGATTAAAATTATGGAAATGATTAAGTAAAATGCCGCCTTGACCAGCAAAGCAGCCCCAAGATGCTTTATTCCAACAATTATTTTGCCCATGCTCCCAGCCCTATTTGTTTTTTCTGCTCTCCGAATTTCTTAAGCTTTTCAAGCGTCGATTCAACCCTTTCAAGGCTGAAGTCGTGCTCGTCAACAAGCAGTTTAATAACACCCTCCTTATTAATATTTTTCCATTTCAGCTCATATTTGTCTGTAATCGGTATGTTTTTTATCAACCCATAAACCTCTTTCCAGGAAAAGTTAAAGTATTTGCCCCATTCAAGCTTGTCAAATAGGTCATCAAATCTCCCATTGTATTCCTTCACAAGCTTAAGCGCATTCTTCGGCCCAACTCCCTTTATTCCGCCTGGATTGTAGTCAGTCCCGACCAGAATTCCAATCATTATGAGCTGCTCTTGATTTATTCCAAGTTCTTTTAGGTTCGGCTCAAGCTCTATGAACCGGGGCGAAATTTTTTCATAATTTAATTTGCCAGGCAGTTTTTTCTTCTCTGATATTGTTAGATTTTGCAATAGCCTTTTGACACCAAACAGCAGACAGTCATAATCTTGGCTTACCTCACCCCACAAATCCTCTTTGTTTACCATGTAAGCTGCCTGCGCCTCACCCTCAGACGGCGCCTGGATAACTGGCAGGCCGAGCGCCTCAACAATCTTTTTCGCATCCTCAATCATTTCATCTGTTAATTTTGAGGTTCTTGAAGCATACTTCTTCATCTCTTCAACATCTTCTTTTTTAACAGCTTCTTCATACTTCAGCTTTGCATCTGCTTTAACACCTGCCCTTCTTTCTGCCTCCATCCATTTCATTTTAGGAGGTTTGCCGTCAAAAACAAACGCAGGCATTATTCCATACTGCATAAGCTTTGTTGTCCTGCTGAACAGCCCAACCAGATGGCTTGTGACATTCCCGTGGCTGTCTGTAAGCAAAGAGCCGTCCCTCTGCCTTATTGATGATAAAAACTGGTAAAGAACATTAAATGAATCTACTGCGAGCTTCTTATTTCTCAGCTCCTCCAGTGAAATTTCCTTCTTCTGAATTATTTCCTTAAGCTTTGTTCCCATTTTAAAATAAAATAAAAAAATAAAATTATTTTACCTTTATAGAGATCTTCTTAGCTTCATAGTCTTCTGTAAAGCCGTCCTTGTCAACTTTTTGCGCCTTTATCTCAAATACATAGGTTCCTGGCGCCGTATTCTTATTTACGCCAATATTCTCGCCTATCTTGATAACAATCGGCGCAATCCATTTTTCTTGCGAATCCAGGTATTTGTCATCATATTTGCTTACAGCCCAAGTATTCATTGTTGCGTCCTCTGCTTCAATAGGCGCTGCGCCCATTGGCGTCTGGTATTCTATGAAATTCACCAGTATTCTGAATTTTGTGTTTGAAACCTCTTCGCTCTTGACTCCGTAGGCAAACACAACACTGTCGCCAATGCTTCCCATCTTGTAATTTACAGGAAGGCATGACCTCACCCCGCCGATAAGGCATTTGTCTGCATCTGTTTTTGCTGTATTTATCTCATTAGTCAAGTCATCAACTATTTGACTGGCTTCTCCTTCAGCCACCTGTGGCGCTACAGCGCGTGTTTCTTCTGCCACTTTTGGAACTTTTACCACCTCTGACTGCAACTTGTTTCCGCAGCCAGCAAGCAAAAATGCCGCCAGCAGCAGCACAACAAATAACTTTTTCATCTTACCACCTCATATTTTTATAATATTTAGCTTGAATTCCTTGCTCATAAGCTCTTTTGCCTTTTTTGTAAGCTCCCCCGTTGTTAGGAGGATGGCAGGCATCTTCTTAAGCTGCCCCTGAACATAAGTCGATGAAAGATCCGCATCTGACAAATTCTTCTTGTTCTTTGCCCTGCAGTAATATTCAAATGAGCCGACTGTGCTTGGAACCTTTAGGATAAATTCTATTTCTGAGTTCTTCCTAAGTATCTTGAAGTTGATAATTTCGATTTCCTTGTTTTTGAAGAATCTTTTTGTCTTTTCAAGGAAATCATCTTCTATTATCCTTATCTTTTTCTTGACTTCCTCTTTTTCCCTAGAAAAAGCAGAGCTTTTTCTAGGCCCAGCTGAACTTTGTTCAGCTTGGGTCTCATCTGCAAATTCTGTTATCTTTTTTGCCTCCTCCCTTCTTGGCATCTCTCTTTTTATTTCTTCTTTCCTAACTTCTATCCTAACCTCTTCTTTTGGTATTTCTTTTTGAACAGGAATTTCTTTTTTTGGAAATAATTCCTTCAATTCCTCTTTTATTAGGGTTTCAGCTTCGCTGTCAGAAACAAGATACCATTTCCAGAAAATCTCAGTGCTGTCGCCCATTTTAACTTCCAATGGCATTGCATAATCCTTTATGGTCCTTAAGGAGAATCTTATGAGCGGATTCTGTTCGCTGTCTTTCAAAATCCTTTTTTGTTTCAGCAGGTCAAATGTTTTTCTGTCCTTTTCATTCAGGTATTTGCAAAACTCCACAAGCCTTGGCTCCTGTCCGCTGACATAATAAACAGGGCTTCCGCCGACTTTCACATTTGTCAGAAATGCCTTTTTCTCATCCACAAGCTGGGAAAGGATTGCGCCGGCGAACATTGTATTTCCACTAATTTCCTTTGTTATCTGTATTGGAATTAGAGGCCCTTTCATCTTTATGAGCCTTAGAACAACCTCTGCTTTTGTTTCTGGCATAGAAGTTCAAAAAGCTATTTTATTTATATACCTTATGGCCTGACCCACTTGATTTCATAGTATGTTACGTCGTTTTCCTCATCCACAATCCCGATAAGAAGTCTTTTCTTTGTGGAGTGCGCAACCCTGTTTTTTGCAGCAAACTCATACCAAGTCAGGGTTTCAGCTTCATCAACAGGATAGACAACCCATTTTGCATGGTCTTCGCCAGGCTTCACACCTCTTTCATAAACCCTGAAATCGGCGCCAAATTTCAGCGCAGTCTTGACTATATATCCCCTGTTCCTCAAGTCCTTGTAAATCATAAATCTTGTCCAGATGTTCGGCTCAGCTTTTTCAGCTTTTTTCAGAAGCTTTTCAAATGGAATTTCCTTTTCCCTGCTGTCGAGGACAGCTATCTTTTCCTTTTCAATAAGATAAAGCGCCTCCATAAAAGTCATCTGTACCTTGCCCTTCTGCATGACCCCGAATCTGCTTTGGTTAAATAGTTCCCTGGCTTGGTCAGAATCCTCTGTTACAACGCGTTCCCCTCCTAAATATGCATTTATTTTTTCCATTTGCCTGCTTTAGGTAAAAAGATTTTTAAATGTTTTGTTTTTAATATTGTAAATAATCATATATTTAAACAAATAAAGCTTCGAGGCAAATATGGTGGAAATCGTGTTTTTAGGCACATCCTGTATGGTGCCTACAAAGGAAAGGAATGTTCAGGGCATTTTCCTTAGCTACAAGAACGAAGGAATATTGGTTGACTGCGGTGAAGGAACCCAAAGGCAGATGAACATCGCAGGAATAAACAGGGCAAAAGTCACGAAAGTGCTGATTTCCCACTGGCACGGCGACCATGTTTCCGGCCTGATTGGATTTTTCCAAACATTCGCAAACATTGAAGGCGAGAGAACCCTGCATCTTTACGGCCCGAAAGGAACAGATGAAAAAGTGAAATGGCTTTTGAAGATGGCTGACTTTTACGGCAGGCTTGATTTGAAAGTTCATGAGCTTGACCCGAAAGATGTTGAGAAATTTTACGAGACAGAGGATTATTATCTTGAGTGCGCCTATCTTAGGCACAAGACAAGATGCCTTGGATATAATTTTGTTGAGAAAGATAAAATAAAGATAAACATTGCAAAGGCAGAGAAGCTTGGCTTAAAAGAAGGACCTATGATTGGCAAGCTACTGAAGAACAATAAAATAAAAATATATGACAAGGAAATTACTCTGGAGGATGTTTCAACAATAACAAGAGGAAAGAAAATCACATTTATCCTTGACACTGTTTTGTGCAACAACTGCTACAAATTGGCGGAGAACGCCGACCTGCTTATTTCAGAAGCCTGCTATGTTTCCGGAATGGAGGACAAGGCAGAGGATTACATGCACATGACTTCAAAGCAGGCTGCGCTACTTGCTTCAAACTCGAATGCGAAAGAGCTGATTATGACTCATTTCTCGCAGAGATACAAGACAGTTGAAGAGCTTGAGCAGGAAGCAAAGATGTATTTTCCTAATTCAAGGGCAGCATTTGATTTTATGAAGGTAAAAATCTAAATCTTGGCAGCAAGTTTAATGTCAGAAGCCTTTACTGTTTTTCTGCCTGAGTGCAATGACAGTCTAACTGCATCCCTTGCGATCTTGTCAGCAATATCCTCAAGCGCGCTTCTCAGCGCAACCTTCGCATTGTCAGCCACCCTGTTGGCTCCGCCTGCCTTGAGCAGCCTTTCCATCGCAGCCAACGGCAAAACCTTCTTTGTCATAATAATTAATATCCCTTGAGTATATTTAAAGCTTTCTTTTTTAAGAAGATTTAAAAACTTTCAAAAAAGAGCAGTGTCATGAACCTCAAGGCAAAAGGAACAAATGCTGAACGCGAACTGATTAAGTTATTCTGGAATACAAACAAATGGTCAGCGCACAGGATAGCTGGCTCCGGCTCTTCGCATTTCCCAAGCCCTGATGTGATTGCAGGCAACTCCCTCAGGAAGCTGGCGATTGAATGCAAATCAACAAAATCAATAAAGCAATATATAACAAGCGAGCAAATTAATGGCTTGAGCGAGTTCTCAAAAATATTTGGCGCAGAGCCATGGATAGCTGTTAGGTTCAACAACATGGATTGGTTTTTCCTGACACTTGAAGACCTCAAAGAAACAGAAGGAAATAACTTTGTGATTTCTATTCCGCTGGCGAAAAACAAAGGACTTAGCTTTGAACAGCTAATACAATGATAATATTACGAAAGCCATGAATTGTCAGCACGATTTCATAAAAGAATTGGATTCCAAGAGCAGCACATTAAATTTGGTAGACTTATTTAGCAGAATTCTCAGTAAATCTTCATAATCTTCCTTAAAAACGTGCTGAACACAAGCGAGAAAATAATATATGTTCCAACCCAGCCGGGATGCCAGCCCAGAAAACTGAAATCGCCGAAAGGCATCATCTTCGGATTAGAAACCTCGACGCTGGTTATCTTGCTGTTCTTGAAGCTGACCAATGGCCTTTCGTATGCCTGCTTTGTTGTTATCAGAATATCATTTGACTGCTTCTCGCCGCCAACATCATACCACAGCGTGTAGCTGCCTCCACCTCCCTTTAGGCTAAAGACAGTTCCCTTGTCAAACTTGTCCTTTGAAATAATATCCAGCTGTGGGATTGAAGTCAAGTTAACATCATAATTTGAATAAACCTTCACCTGAAATGTTTCATTCGGCTG
>CAWJRI010000013.1:0-38187 GCA_963845175.1 uncultured archaeon | reverse complement strand
TTGCCTAAGAATTGGGGGAATGGCGGCAAGAAGCGTTGCAGCAATTTACAGCAAGCCAATCATCGGAGTCAATCACTGCATAGCTCACTTGGAAATTGGAAGGCTTGTGACAAAGGCAAAAGATCCTGTTCTTTTGTACGCGTCCGGCGCAAACACGCAGATAATTGCCTACGAAGGAGGCAAGTACAGGATTTTCGGCGAGACACTTGACATAGGAGTTGGAAATTTTCTTGACACATTTGCAAGGCACATGGGCCTTGGCTTTCCCAGGAGGTCCGAAGCTTTATGAGCTTTCATTGAAATCAAAAAAATTCATCCCTCTGCCCTACACAGTCAAGGGAATGGATGTTGCATTCACAGGCTTGCTTACAAACCTTCAGCAGAAATTTGATTCAGGCAAATTCACAAAAGAGGACTTGGCATTCTCGACGCAGGAGACAGCATTCGCGATGCTTGTTGAAGTTGCTGAGCGTGCAATGGCGCACACAGGCAAAAAAGAGCTTCTTTTGGGCGGAGGCGTGGCATGCAACAAAAGACTGCAGGAAATGTGCAGGATAATGTGCAAAGAGAGAAACGCAGAGCTGTTTGTTCCTCCAAATGATTTACTGATTGACAATGCAGCAATGATTGCCTGGCTGGGAATACTTCAATACAACGCCGGTGAACGAATGAAAATAGAAGAAGCAGGCGTAAAACCCTATCTAAGAACAGATGACATCATAGTTGGATGGCGTTAGTGCTTCTTCGGCACTCTCTTCCTGCTGACTTCCTCTTCCTCTTTTTCTTCTTCAGGCGTCAGCTCTTCAAATATTGTTGAGCAGTCGTTGCAGGTTACTTCATTCAAGTCAGGGTCGTAGATAACATTCTCACTTCCGCATTCAATGCATTTATGCTGAAATTCCTTTTTCATATAAGTATCAACTCAATTTTTGTTTATAAATCTTTCTATCCGCCATTCACCTGCATTATCTTCTTCAGGACATCCTTCTTGCCTGTCCAGTCCATCACTTCCTTCAGCACTTCAGAAATCTTCTCGACAGGAAGTATCTTTATCTTGCTTAATTTAGCCTTGTCAAGCACAATGTCCTGCAGGTTCGCTTTTGGGACAATTATTTTCTTTATTCCTGCGTCAATCGCAGCCTCCACTTTCGAGCTTACACCGCCGACAGGAAGCACCTCACCTCTCACAGACAGCGAACCTGTCATTGCATGGTCCTGCTTCACTGGAATCTTCTTCAGCGCAGATATGATTGCTGTTGCAACTGCAATTGATGCAGAGTCACCTTCAACACCTTCATATGTCTGCAGGAACTGCACATAAATGTCATATTTCTCCTTGATATCCTCTCCAAAGTATTTCTTGATTATCGCAGAGACATTTTGGATTGCCTCCTTTGCAATCGCTCCAAGCTTTCCTGTCGCAATTATCTTCCTTTCATTTCCGCCAGGCGTGACTTCAGCCTCAATCGGCAGGATTATTCCTGAATAGGTATCTGCCCCGCCAATTACAGCCATTCCATTGACCCTTCCAATTTCTTTTCCAGAAACCCTGATAACTTCATACTGTTTCTTCATATCAATGTATTTGTCAGCCATCTGCTGTTCAAGCGTCCTTGCTATCTTCTTTGCCTTTTCAATGTGTTCAGGCTCAACTAATTTAGATTTTTCCTCTACAGCAACATCGCCTGCAGCTCTCACTAATCCGCCAAGCTCCCTTAATCTTAATGTAAGATGGCTTTTCCTATTTGCCATCTTCCTTGCTTCCTGGACAATTGACTCAACCGCTTTTCTTGAGAACGCAGGTATTTTTTTGTCTTTTTTAATCTCCTGCGCAACAAAAATAGCCAGCTTTTTCCTATTTGAAGGAGTATCAGGCATTGTGTCGCGCATGTAAACCTCATAGCCATATCCTCTTATTCTTGACCTTAGGGCAGGATGCATGTTTTTTATTGTCTCTGCATTTCCTGCTGCAACAAGGACAAACTGGCATGGCACCGGCTCTGTCCTGACCATTGCGCCTGCGCTTCTCTCACTTTGCCCTGTAATCGCGTACTTTCCTTCCTGCAACGAAGTCAGCAGTTCCTGCTGAGTTGCCGGCGCAAGTGTTGCAATCTCGTCAATAAACAGCACTCCAAGATTCGCCTTGTGAATCATTCCAGCCACAACTCTTTCGTGCGCCGGAGTTCCCAATCCGCCTGTCTGGAATGGATCGTGAAGGACATCACCAAGCAGGGCGCCTGCATGTGCACCTGTCGCGTCAAGGAAAGGCACCTGCTCCTTGTTGAAATTATCAACTATGACATGCGGAGACATATCTTTCACATTCATCCTCTTTCCGAATGAAATAAACATTACAGCTCCAAGCAGAAATACGATTCCTCCGAGAAAGAACGCGGCAAATATAATATCTGACTTGTAATAGCTTCTTGCCCACCACGGTGCAATCATCGCAATTATAGCAACTGCGAAAATCAGTATGTTCTGGTTCTTGAAATAGACATTTGAATCAATCTTTGATTTCGCGACAATATCCCTTCCCTGCCCTGCAGCAGTTGTCTTTATTATTGGCTGGTTTTCATCGTTTGGATTATGATAAGAAATGATGTCAACAAGTTTCTCCTTTGGCAGCAATTCAGCCAGCGCAAGCCCGAGCATTGACTTCCCTGTGCCTGGCTCGCCGATCAGGAGAACGTGCCTTCTCTGCTTTGCAGCCTTCTTGACAACTTCAACAGCATCCTCTTGTCCTATAACTTGGTCTGCTATCTTCTTGGAGATTGCTATCTCAGAAGTGTCCTTGAAGCTAAGCTCCTTTCCCCCAACTTTCTTTGCCATGCTTTAAAGAATATATAAAGGGTTTAAAAAGGTTATGATTTAAAAAGGAACGTAATTAAGCTTCAATATTTAGAAAGATTTAAAAACGCGGTTTTCAAATGATGTGTTATGCTCAAGGAATTCGCTGAATCATCGAGGTCAATCAAAAAGAGGCCAGGGCTTTTCGCGTTAAATTCACTTGTTGATTTTGTTTTTATGCTTTTGTTCGGCATGGTCTATCTTTTCTTTGTCATAGGAATAATGGACAAGATAAACAGCCTTTCAGGAGCAGCCACAAAAGATATGCTGCAGAATGTCCAGCCTGCTGATAATGTTTTCGGGATGCTTTCGCAGGTTCCTTCGCTTAGCCCGCAGATTGGCTTCATCGTCAGCATGCTCATTTACTTCGTGCTTGCCATGTTTTTTGTGTGGGTTGTGATGCAGTCAGTAAGCTGGTGGCTGGGCTTCAGAATCAATAAAATTAAAATTAATTTTTTCAGGCACTTCGCCACATTCGCCCTGCACAGCGCAGTCTGGTGGGCATTGTTTATGCTGATTGTCTACGCATTTTTCAGAATCAGCTTCCACAACATTCTTTATAGTGTGTCAGGCAGCCCTATAACAATAATAACATGCATTCTTCTGGCTCTGCTTGCGTACTTTGAGCTGGCTTCCTATTCTGTCCACGGAAAGTTCAGGGAAATAATGAAGAAGCTGTTCAATGCCACAATAAAGAAGGCGCATCTTCTGCTTCTGACCTATCTAATAATCATTGTGCTGTTTGCAGCAGTCTATCTCGTCAGCTGGGGAATTTTCAGCCTCAACACAATTGCAGGTCTCGTCGCAGGAGTAATCCTTACAACGCTTGCAATAACATTCTCAAGAATTTATCTGATTAAGGTTGTCAATAGAATTTAAGCAGCTTTCAAATAAGGTATGTCTTCTAAATGCTTCTTTGCAATCTTTTTGCCATATGCCATTTCCAAAAGACCAACAACTTCGCTTGGCTCACGTACATTTTTTGGCTCTAGCTTGTAGCCTAATTTTCCCAATGCTTTTTCAGCAAGCCCATATAATTTATCCTTAAATTCAAACCCATAATTTGTTATTTCTTTTTTTACTTCTTCAACCTCACTTTCGGAGAAATGTTGTCCTACTGCCCTAATTATTTTTTGAAGATTTTCGCTTTGCATTATATTTTTTCCATTCATCATTAAATCTCCTTTAAATTTCTCAATATCAATCCCGAACTTTGCCAAAACAAAATCAGGGAACATCTTTGCATCTTTCAGCGTGTCCATGAATTTTTTGCGCTCTTCTTTGCTCTTTTTCGGCAGAAGATAGGTAACCAGAGTTTCAGCCACATTATACACTATCTTTTTAACTGTGTCATATCCACCTTTGAAGAATCTTTCTTCCTTATTATATTCGCCAATTGCAAAATCCTTTGGCATGCCTTCATCATCAACACCGCGCACTTTGCCCATTGTGTAAATAACTGACTTCCTGATAGCTTCACTTACCCGATTTGCCAGCGTGCCTCTTTCTTCCTCTTTCTTAGGCTCAGCTAACTCTGCCAACTTATTCACTTTATCTTCCAATGCGTTCTCTGCCATAACATGTGGATTGCGTCCTTCATTTTATAAATTTTTCTATTTTGCAGTAAAAAACAAAAGCTTTATATATATAATTTATAAATGGTCCTAATATGGCAGATGATAACAAAAAAGAAGAGGGGCTGGATTATGAGGCAAAGCCAGCAGAAGAAGCTCAAGAGAAGCTTCCGGAGCTTCCAAAGGAAGTGAAGGAGAAGCTCAAGAAGATAAAGGAGAAGCTTGACAAGTTCTCGAAGGAGATTGTAAAGAAGTTTGAAAGCTACATAATGGGGGTTGCGCTGCTGCCTCCGCCAAAACCGCAGGAAGGCGAGCAGATAGACAAGAACAAGATTCACGTTCTTGTGCTTGTTGATGATTCTGATTCGACAAAAATGAGCAAATATGAGCTTAACGAGAAGCTCACAAAGATAATTGAGGAGACTGCAAAAGGGATTGACGAGAACATCGCTCCGCAGGTTCTTCTGATTTCTGATTTGTGGCAGGCATGCTACGACGGCAAATACGAGATTTTGCAGATGATAGCAATGGCAGCGCCCATACATGACACAGGAATGCTTTCTGCAATAAAAATAGCTGAAATCCACAAGACAATGACGCTCAAGAAGTTCGAGAAATACATTGTTGCCTATGTTCTTGCAGGCTCGCTTGTTCAGGGCAAGGCGACGCCGGAATCTGACATTGACGTATTTCTTGTCATAGACGACACAGATGTTAAGCGGATGACAAGGGCTGAGCTGAAGGACAAGCTAAGGGCAATCATAATCGGAATGGGGCTTGAGGCAGGCGAGTTAACTGGGATAAAAAATAAATTAAACATCCAGGTCTACATCCTGACTGATTTCTGGGAGAACATAAAAGAGGCAAATCCGATAATCTTCACTTTCCTAAGGGATGGCGTGCCGTTTTATGATAGAGGAGTGTTCATGCCCTGGAAACAGCTTTTGAAGATGGGAAGGATAAAGCCGTCTGGCGAAGCAATTGAGATGTACATGTCAACAGGCGAGCAGGTGCTGAAGAGAATTGCCATGAAAATAAATGAGATTGCCATGGAAGATCTTTTCTACGCAATACTCACTCCAAGCCAGGCTGCATTGATGATGTACGGCGTTCCTCCGCCGACGCCAAAGGAAACTCCTGTTGTAATGAGGGAGATTTTCGTGCAGAAGGAAAAACTACTTGAGGAATCTTATATCAAAATACTTGAAAAGGCAATACTCGTCAGAAAACAGCTTGAGCATGGCACATTAAAAAATGTGTCAGGCAAGGAGCTTGATGACTTGATTTCAAATTGTGATAAATACCTTGTAAGGCTGAAGAAGCTCTTCTCGCAGATAGAAAAAAGAAAGGAAGAGGAGAGCATGGTGCAGATTTACGAGACAATTATATCCATTGTGAGGGACGTGCTAACGCTTGAGGGAATCGAAAGGGCAAAGGAGGAGGAAGTAATTGAGCTTTTCAACAATGCAATGGTTTCAACAGGAAAGATACCTGAAAAATACGCGAGAATCATGAAAGATGTGCTGAAGGCGAAGAAGGATTACGACCAGAAGAAGCTGACAAAGACAGAAGTCGCAAAAGTGAAAAAGGAATCTGCCCAGTTCATCAGGTTTGTCATAGAATACATGCAGAGGAAAAAAGGAAAGGAGTTTGAAAAAGCGAGAATCAGGGTCAAGCACGGCGAAACATTCGGCGAGGTTGTGCTTTTGGGTGATGAAGCGTTCATAATTCATGATATAAAGCAGGCAGAAAAAGATATAACAAGAGCGAAGGTCACAAAAGAGGGGACATTCAAGGATCTGAAGGAATCCAATCTTGAAGAGCTTGAAAAGGCGCTTGCGTCTCTTGAGATGCCGCCAAAGGTTTACCTGAAGGAAAAAACTCTTGAGAATCTTAAAACGATATTCGGCAGTGATGTCGAAGTAATGCTGAACTACTAAAACAAACTTTTTCTTTAGAAAACGAAAAAGTTTGATCAAAAAGCCCAAGAAAATCAGAGATTTTCTGGGCCCCGAAAATGAGTGCATTTTCGTGGGAAATTATTAGACAAGTGTCATAATAGTTAAGCGCGTGACCGCGCGTATTCAAGATTAAAAATGGCTATTCCCAAAAAAAAGATACCAAGTGTAAAGGAGACAATAAGTGAGATAAAGTTTTCTGGAGTCTTCGATTATGACAAATTTTACAGAGGCATCTACAGCTGGTTTAAGGAAAGGCTTTACGATGTTCACGAAACAGCCTACAAGCACAAGGCAACCCCAAAAGGTCCTGAGGTTGAAATATCTTTCAAGGGCGAAAGAAAGCAGTCAGAATGGATAATGTACAAAGTTAGTGTTGACCTGCATATCTGGGACATGACTGATGTTGAGGTTGTAAAGGACGGGAAAAAACAAAAATTAAATAAAGGCAGGATGACGGTTGTAATAAACATGGAGGTTGTTTTTGATTACGAGAAAAGATTTGAGGAAAAGCCTTTTTATATCCAGCTTTATAATCTCCTAATTGACAATATACTTTGGATGAAGCTGATGCTTGGTCCTGTGGATACGCTTTACTATGAGGTATACACGCTTCATACTGAAATAAAGAAAATATTAAATATGGAGACCGCTTACAGCGCATTTTAACAATGGAAAAAAGACTCGTAATAAAAGGAATGTTGCTGAAATACGACGGCTTGTTCAGCGTTCTGGACTTGTATAAAATAATTGACGACTGGCTAAAGGAGAACGGCTACGACAAGGTTGAAAAGGAAACAATCGAATATGTCAAGCAGGAGGGGAAATATATTGAGATGAGGCTCGAGCCTAACAGGAAGGTTTCTGATTATGTGCAGAACAGGATTGTGATGAAGATAATTATGATGAATGTAAAGGAAGTTGACATAGAGATAGACAAGAAGAAGCGCAGGATGAATAAGGGCGAAATAGCGATAAATTTTGACGCTTACCTTGAAACAGACTATGCCCAGAGATGGGAGCAGAAGCCTGTTTTATTCTTCATAAGGACGCTGGTTGACAAGTATGTCTACAAGATTTACACGCAGAAATTTGAGAACAGCCTTAAGACAGACACCACCAACCTTCATACGGCAGTAAAATCATTCTTGAATTTGTACAGGTACTAGGCAAAGCTTAATGCCAGGTCCGCAACTTCTCTTGACCAGCCTTTTGAAAGAACAGCTTCTTTGATTTCCTCGTCAACCCTTCCGATGGAGCGCTCCTTTCTTATGAAATCCACAATCCTCATTAGAACGCTCTCGGGATTTCTGCAGTCATTGACTATGAATGCCTCTATGCTCGGCTGAAGTTTGAATATGCTTAGGAACGCGACAATATCTTCGTCACTCTTTCCCCTCCTTACCATTTCCCTCACCCTAGACATCGCGACCCTGAAATCCTCTGGTTTTACAGCCGGCTTATTCAGCTGTTCAAACTCACTTTTCAGCTTGTTAAGGTTTAATATTATTGACGAGTTTTCGCTGTGAATCTCATCCTTCAGCCTGTTCAGCTGCTCAGAGCTTACAATCTCAGAAACCTTTGTCCGCATCTCGTCGAACTCCTTGAGCACTGATTTGAATGATGATTCAATATCACCTATCCTATTTTTCAGGTCAGCGAAATCCTTGAACCTGCGCTCAACCTCTGTGAATATGCCTGAAACCTTGTCAGCATGGCGCTCTGCATCAACCCTCACCTTTTCAACGCCTATAAGGTCATTTTTAACATCCTGGCTGAGCTTGATAACCTGCTCCACACCCCTGAACATCTCAATCCTTCTTCTTATGTCCTTCAAATCCTCAACAACATTATCAAGCAGCGCCCTGCTGCCCTCGACACCCGCTCTCAGCGACTCTATTTTTGCGTCCTCTTTCTGGACCATGCCTCCAAGCTGCTGTGGCTGAACGCTTTCCACAAGGTCATGCGCCCTAACCGCCTTAATTTCTATGTCCTTTATGTCTTTCTCTTTCTGAAATAGATTATCCCTTATCTCGCCTATCTGCTCGTTGAGCCTGCTGAATCTTTCTTCATTGACCTTTCTGAGCTCGTTCAGTGCCTCAATCTGCGCCCCAAGCTTTTCAATCTTCGCTGAAATTCTTATTTCAGAATGAGCATTAACTTCTTCCTTGGGCGCCTCTTCCTCTTCAGGCGCAGCTATCATCTCCTCAATATCTGTTTTTGTTTTCCTTGTGAATAATCCCATTTTCGCCTCTTTTTTTGAAGTTAATCATTTCTTTTTTATAAACCTTTTTCTATTTCCTCAAGGTCTTTTTTCAGCCTGACAATATCATCCCTGTTGTTTGTCTGCATGGCTTTCTTAACATCCTCTGCAGTTTTTGTCAGTTTTGTTGCGGCATCGCGCAGCTTTATCTTGTCATTTATTTCCAAGACCTTTTTCCTCAAACCATTGTAATGGTTTACGAGATCGCGGATTGAAACTTCTCCCTTTTCAGCTGGTTTTTTATCAGCCTCAGCAGGCTTTTTCGTAGACTCTCCAACTACTTCTCTTAGAGCTTGGCCGAGCTCCACCTCAGGAACTTTTCTCAGCCTTGTGAGGTAAGCTTCTCTTGCCTTCTTTGCCTCTTCTATTTCTTTTTTAATTTCCTCTTCAGGCACAAGCTTTATTTCACGCTTCTTCGGCGTCTTTCCAAGCGCCTGCCAGTGCTTCTGAATCCTTGGTTTTATGCCGTCAAGATAAATCTCAACCATCTCAAAATTGCCTGACTTGAGCTTGCCAAGCGCAAGGTTCAGCTCGATTTCAAGGTCATAAACATCAACATTGGAATCTTTCAGCTGTTCAATTTCATTTCTTATGTCCTCGACTATGTTGTCATATTTATTATATTTTTCAAGTTCATCGTCTGTCAGCCTCTTTGTGGCGTGCAGTATCGGCCTGAACGTCACAAGATATGGATGGCCCTTGTTCCATTCGGCGTTTTCAATCATTCCAGTTCCGACGCCCGCCCTTACTAGGTTCTGCAGTATGTATTCGCCGTATTTGCGCGATATCCTTGTCAAATCCCCTTCATGCCTGGTCCTCATCTGCATTTCTGTGTTTATGTTCGCCTTTATCTCGCCTACGAAGTCAGACAACACCTGCGAGATGAGCAGCACGCCAACGCCCCACTTCCTGAATTCCCTGCATCCCCTTTCAAGCTGTATGATTCCCTCGCCAGACCCGCCGTACTTCGGCAGGAGGCGGTGCACTTCGTCATAGACTATCAACGTCTTCAGATCTGGGGATTCAGGAAGATTCATCCTGAATATCTCCCTGACTGTGTTTGCGACAAATATGTCAATCTCCTCAGGCTCGAGCTTGTTTATGGCGATTATATTTATTTCGCCCGGCTTCATGAACTTCTTGAGGTCAAGCACCTCCCTCGGATTTGTCACCTCATGTATGCTTCCGTTGAATGCGCGGGCTGCCTTTGGCGAAAGGCCGAATTTGCTGTAAAGCCTCATCATTTTTTTGTCGTCGCATTTTCTCAGGAAGCCGGTCCACTGGGCAGTTGGGTCAAAGACAACCACAGATATGTTCTTCAGCAGGCATTCCTCCACAATGTCCTGCGCAGCTATAGTCTTTCCGCCTCCTGTTGCGCCCGCAACTATTGTGTGCATTGTTAACTTGTCAATATCAATAAAAGCCCTCTTGTTGGTTTCAGCTACGACTCCGACGCAGGCAGACCTCGGCCCTGGTTCTGGAAGCGTTTCATAATCTACAATGAATTGGTATTTCTTCTTCTTCTTCATAACTACCCTGTATTCCTGCACAGCACTTGCAATCACACCTAAACAAATAATAATAAGTACAATCTGCCAGACTGTCAGGAACGCAACTTTCGTAAATGCAAATGTCTTGATTCTTTCTGTCAGCGGCTTGACAATACTTACTGGTTTTGCATCTGTTACACTTTTTATTACGCCGCTTTCATTGTAATACAGCGTTCCCTTTACATAATATTCCCCAAGTGCAGCGTTTTGAGGAACATTTAATGTAAGCGAATCAACCGTTGTCTTGCCGATTGCATATTTTTGTGAAATTTCAGAGATTACTGCACCAAACTGCGTGTTTACCAGCTCAAGGCTTACATTATATAATCTTGGAATTTCAATCGGATGAGTAATTTCAAACTGGACTTTCAGGTTTTCCCCAGGCACAACATTTGTTGAAAGCGGTTCTACGGTAATCTTCGGCTCCATTCCCACAGGTGCAAGAAGCCTTATTTTAACTGGAATGTCTGTTTCCTCTTCGCCGGCTGAAAGTATGATTCTTCCGTATTTCATTCCTGATTCTAGTTCTGTTTTTGGGATATTTATTTCAACGTCAAATCCGGCTTCCTCACCTTTTGCCAGTACAACACTTTCCGGCGATACGGTCGTATAATTTGCAGCATCACCCGAAACTTTTATATGTGCTGTGACTGTTTCATTTCTCGTATTTACCAATTTTATTATTGTTGATGCACTTTCTCCTGGATAAAGCTCAACAGACACATCTGTGGTGTCTACCGACAACCCCCTGATAGCTTGTTTTTTAATCTCTTGAAGTATTTGCTTGCTTTCATTCACAAGCTGTGCGATTTGCGATATTGATGGACCCCCTCCTCCGCCCCCGCCACCTACATTTGTTACGGTGGTTGCTGCCACACTGTTATCCTGGCCGAAAATATAGGCGGAAAGCGACGTAAGAATTGCATATATATGATTGTTTATCACAGTGCTGGTGATTTTTGTCCAGCTGCTTGAACAGCTTTCGCTTGCCATGTTCCAGCTGCTGCATTTCCATATGCCCAGTCTGTTCAGGTCAGCTATATCATTTGGGTTGAATTCAAACATCAAAAGCCCGTTTATGTTTGAAAGATTTATGCTGCCCCCTATTCCATTAAGCGTCTTTACGCTAGGCGTAACCCTTATTGTTGACGGAACTTTTCCCATTTTGAGGAAATCATCAGGCAGAATTGTTGCGTTAACTCCTCTTAGAGTGAGGGTTGAGTTTGTGAATGCTATAATTATGTCATAATTCCTCTTGTGCACAGTCAGGTTGTAAATATGGTTTGTTGTATAATTGTAAAGCAACTGCGTGCTGTTTGGCCTGTAGAATTTGAAAATGGTGCTGACATTCTTGTAGTCATTAACAACACCGTACAGGTGCTTGTATTCAAACACCTCAAAGTATTCGGAATATGTCCTCAGGTTGTTTGTCGTGTCATTGATTTTGTATGTTATGTCATAATCCCCCTTTGCAGGCGTTGCGAATGTATATTTGTATGTGTAACCATTTGTTGTTGCCAGCGCATACGTAATTCCATTTACAACTGCAATTGCCCTGCTGATGTTGATGTTGTCTGTGGTATTAATCTCCATTGTTATGTTATTCCCCAGCTCAACCGAAGGCGAGTATTCGTCGATTACTGAAGGAGGCGTCACATCCCTGTAAAGCAGGGCATTCACCAGTGTCGTGTTGAAGACGAGCACGCCGATGTTGCTGTTGTAGGTGGTTTCAAGCGTCAGGTTATTGCGCCTTCCGTCCCTTGCAGCAGGCGCAGTGAAATTTAGTATTGTGTCATTGTTTGAGATTCTTTTGTAATTTATTGTTGCCTTGTTTCCACTAATATAGATTTTATAGGAAACGTTTGCCATCAGCGGCGTGCCAGCCAGGCTTATGTTAAACCTGAAAACCAGTTTGTTGCCTGCAATAATGTT
Organism: uncultured archaeon; assembly: GCA_963845175.1. GTDB lineage: Archaea > Nanobdellota > Nanobdellia > Woesearchaeales > CAIVOO01 > CAIMOB01. The sequence continues at coordinate 26,060 of CAWJRI010000013.1, read as the reverse complement.
GCTTGTCTTTGAGATGTTTTTCACACCCAAGACAACGCCGTAGGTGTTGAATATTATTGGAATTATTTTATTTACCGGTCCCCTTATTGTCAGGTTGCCATTTCTAACGTTTGTTCCTGATATGTCTGGTGCAGTGTAGTTGAGGCCAAGGTCATAGTGCTGCTGGGCTGTTATCAATGTTCCATTTTTCAGCAGGTTTATTATTGGAGTCACCTGCGCCCCTGTCAGGTTGAACACAAGGCTTTCATTTACGTTTCCTGTGTTGTTTATCCTGTAATAATAGACGCTTTTGTATTTTGAGACTGTGTTTATCGTGATGTTGCTTTTTGACGCATAAGTTTCATCTTTTGGAACAATGATGTTCAGCGAGTAGCTCTTTGAATCATACGCATTTGATGCGCCGATTGTCACAAAGTATCCGCCAGCCAGCCATGCCTGACCCCTTGGCACGCTGATTGTCAGGTTTATTCTTTTATAATTCCCTCCTGCAATGTTCGCGATGTAGCTTGGGCTGAGAATGATGCCAAATGTTCCGCATTCCACTCCTGAACAGGTTATGTGGGCATCTGTCAGGTTTGTGTTGCCTATCGAATTCAGTGTGAAATTTGTTTTCTTTGTTGTGCCGTGGTCTACGCTGGTTGAATTTAGGTAGTTGCCAAGTGAAAGGCGCTGCGTAGATGTCACATTCACATTGATGCTTTCGCCAAGATTGCCTACAATTGTTCCATTTGCCTGCCTCCAAACTGCTTTTGGATAGACATAATACAAGCCGGGCTTTGTTGTCGCAGGGACAGTTATGTTTATGACTGCTGATTTTATCTGATTTATAACAATTGTTCCGATTCTGGTGATTGTTGCCAGCCAGCCGCTCGGCACAAACGCAGTCAGGTTAGTGATGTATGCCCTTGCATGCCCGATGTTTTTCACTGTGAGGTTGAAGCTGAATTTTTTCGAATCAGCCTGCGTCACATTGTAAATCTTTACTGCTGACATGTTTCTTGTGATGTTTAATGTTGTGTAGCCCCAGGTGCTGAAGAAAACTGATGTGTTTCCAATCCTGTTGCCGGTGTCGTTGGCAAAGATAGTGACTTTGTATGTTCCGTTGAGCTGAGGGCTATATGAGAATGTTTTGGTAATGTAGTTTCCCGGACTAACTGTAAATGATTGTACTGGTGTTTTATAAGAAATTCCCGACGAATGGTTGAAAACACCCCAGGCTTTGACTGTGTTTTGCGGGGAGTTGTCGTCATTTGTTATATTTGCAGTGATGTTAATCTGCCTGTTGACATCAACAGGATTTTCACTTACTTTTGTGATGGTAATGCTTGGAGGAACGTTAACAACTGTCAAGTAAATTAACGTGGTGTTTAATTGAGGATTAGCAGTGGCATTTGTAATATTTACTTCAAGAACATAGTTTTTTGCAGTTGTAAATGCGCCATGAACCAATGAAAAACTAACCAAAGAATTCTTCGGCGCAAAAATTGTGGAGGGATTGTCCTCAGGGGCAAACTTAGGATATGATTGAGTTAAATTCTTTCCATAAGCTATTGTGAAATTTTCGTTGACATTGCCTGTATTGTTTACAAAAATTGTCTCAATAGTTCCAGGTATGTTCAGCCCGACTGTTTTGTACGAGATTTTTGGATATTGATACCAGCTGTTGTCCAGGGGAACGCTGATGTTCAGGAGCATTTCCCTGTAATGTTTTTGCGAGCATGAAGGGCCGAAGCAGTAGCTGAAATTCAATATTCCTATGTAATTTCCCGGGCTTGTTCCGGCAGGCACAGAGACAGTGATGTTTAATGGTTCGTATGCCTTTCCCCATTCATCGGCAGTGCAGTATGAGGTTCCTCCTCCATTTATTGTGATTTGGTCGCATATCAAATCCAGCAGACCGTTGGAATCGTGATTTCTACCAAAATTATACCATGTCCAGTTAACCCAGCTTTGCGGCAGCCCGCGATTGCTGAATGTTACATTAACGTGCCTTGCTGTTGTTGTTCCTGTGTTATTAATTTCTGTAACGAAATATGCTGTTGTCCTGTGGCTTATAGTTCTCTTGAAAGGTGTCTCCAGGGCAACTGTTGCGATCCCTGAGATATTTATTGTGCTTTTTGTCGCAGGAGAGGACAGTTTAGTGCTTTTATCATTGTTTGTGAAATTTGCTTTCCAATAAATAATATAATTGCCCTCGCCAGTAGCTGCAGAAATGTTGATTGTGAAATTAAGCCTGCAGATGTTCCCGCCGAGGTCTGAAGGGGTGAGATTTGCAGTGCAGGGAAGGATGCTGTTCGGCGAAGAAAATCCCGAATCAAAATAAGTCACATAAATTATCGGGTTGTAGGCTGTTCCGAATCCTGTGTTGTTCAGAACAGCTGTGATGTTTAGCGAATAGGGCGCCGAAACCTTGTCAGTTACCACACGGCTCTGCACCCATAATTTTACAGTAGTATTTTTTTCCTCCAGGTACTTCAGGAAGGAGTATGAGCTTGAATTGAAATAAGCTGATTCGTTTTTGGCACTGACAATTATTGTTGTGTTTCCTCCTCTTAAATCAACCCCTGCTCCTGTTCCGAGCTTGAAAGAGAGTGTGCAAATATTCTTGCCATAGCATTGTTTTGTCGCGTTTATCGAGGGAATTTTTGTATTTTTGAGGATAACATTCCAGTTTCCGCTGATTGGCTGGTTCGTGTCAGCTCTCGAGTAATTCGCGCTTATGTTGAACACAGCAGTTGTCTTGTTGTATGTCCAGTTGATGACTGAAACTTTCGTTGGTGTAAATATGCCGAACAATTTTACTGACTTGCCGCCTATTCCATTCGTGTCGGTGTAATTGACGCTGACATTGTAAATTCCCGCGTCCTGCACAGGATATGCATGGAAGGTGTGCGTGTAAACACCAACAGTATTTGTTTGCACTGATTTATTGAATGTTCCGTTGACGTATATTGACAGATATTTGTTTGTTACATTCTCATTATTATCAGCGTAAAACGCCCTTCCACTCACAGTAATCAGCTGGCCTGGCTGGGCATGGTCAGGCGTTATAGTTTCCGTTATTGTTATGTTCCTTACTCTTATTTGATACTGTCCGGCAGTTGTAGTTTGCGGTCTGTAATAAGCTGAATTGTTTCTTGCAGTGAAATAAACAGTGTAAGTTCCCAAGGCAGGGATATTCTTTCCCGTACCGAGACTGAATAATTGTCCACAGCTTTTTGCCGGAGGGCAGCTTTTCAGGACATTGTTTACTGTGATGTTTATTGTTCCGGGGATTGGACCTGATGTATCATTAATGTAGGTAATGTTTATGCTCACATTCTTGTCGTCGATATCAACCTGGTTGTCTGTTGCCCCAGGCTGCTTCTGCACAAGATAATTTGTCAGGCCAGTGCCCATCCAGACAGTGTAAAGAACAGATGTTTCGCCGTAAAGCCCCGTTGCCTGCGAGATGTTTATTTTTGCAATGTGGTTTCCAAGAATGTTTCCAACATTTAAATTAGTCTGATACACTCCATTAGCCATTGTTACAGAAGACGCATTCTTCACGCCATCAATCCACAGTTCGTATTGCTGGTTCTGATCAAGTCTTTTGTTATTGTGAATATATGACATGTTTCCTGAGATTGATAATATCAAGTTCCTTGTTGTATTGTATCCATTGAAAAGATAATTGGTTGCGCCGCTCAATTTCCTTGAAACTAATATGTTTGTGACAGTGAAATTAAAAGAAACACTTGTATACGGGTATATTGTTGAGTTAGCTTCGATTGTTATGTTATGGGTGCCAATGGATTGCGTGGTGTTATAGGTGCAGTTTGTATTTCCAAAACATGAAAGCCCTGCTATTAAAATGCCCTCTCTGTAGAAATTAAAGAAAACATTTGCAGGTATTGGCATGCCCACTCCTGTTTTGTAAAGAGCCCATATTGCAGTCGGCTGGTTGTCAATGTCAACCAGGTTGTTTGAATCCTGGCTTGTATTCTGATTCTGGACTGTGTAATAAATTGTGGCATCGCATACATCGCCGAATCCGTTGTGATTGGAGTCCTCTTGTCCAGGGTTGAAATTATTTGGGCAGTTGTCCTTGTAGATGCCGCACACAGTTACTAAAGAGTCATCATAAATCGCGTCATGATCTGAATCCCCATAACCATTTATAATATTGTAGTTTGCAGACGGAGCATAAGTTCCCCTGTTCCAGCCGCACAATCTTGTGAATTTGATATTTCCATCGTAAGAAGAGTTGTATCCGGTTGTTGTTATGTTTATTATACTTAGAATTGTTTTTGGTGATATTAGGAATACATTGCCAGAATAGCCTTGAGTACCGACTACCGTTCCTGCTCTAGTGTCAATAATTCCTGTTGAGATATTTAGAATGCTGCCTGTTGCATTGATTTTAACAGACCCTCCATTGCCTCCAATAGGCCAGCCTTCGGCGGCATCTCCGCCGCGCGCATTTATTTTAAGAAGCGATTTGGCAGAAATATTCTTTGCACTTAAAGAGATATTCCCTCCTGCCCCGCCTGCGTTCCCGTAACTATAACATGCAGTGTGAGTGCCAATGCCTCCGGTTGAGTTTATTTTCGAATTTGGATAAATAATTATATTTTTGTTAGCATGCAGACCGATGCTTCCGCCCCCGCCGCCGCAAACCCAATAACACCCAGATAGTCTGCTGTATCCAACGGCTTGTATAATTCCATTTAAATAAATATTATTGGCGGCATTTATCTGTATGTTGCCTGCTTTAGACACATTGTCGGCACAGTAGTCACGCGAAGCATCAGAAATTGATTTCGTAAATCCGGGCCCCAGAGAATCAATTTCTCCGCTAATATTGATGTTTTTTGCCAGAATTGTCATACTCCCAGCACTGCGTGCTGTATTAACAGGCATATCAACTGCCCAGGTTAAATTGTATGTGTGGATTTTCCCGCCACTCTTAACAGTTAAATTTTCACTCACGTTTATTTTGAATGAATACGAAATGGGGCTTGAATAAATCTGCCCTGTGCTTCCCACAATTAGGTTTTTTCCGGAGATGTTTGCGTTGTTGACTGATACAACCAGATTTCCCGAGATATTTATCATGTCCGGGTCAAGGCTCTTGAACCCCTGAAGAGTTGCGCCTGAAGAGACTTTCAGCACATCGGCGACCTGCAGATTTGCAGCGTTACCAAGACCAAGTGTTCCTGAGATTATTGTCGCGTTCTTGCTTATGTTCAGCAGATTCAGCCCTGTTATGTACGCTGAATTTGATGAATTAAAGTTATTGTTGACTTTCAGGCTCAGTCCTGAGCCAGTGACGTTTCCGCTATTTTTCATTACAATATTATTCAATGTGTGGCTGCCTGAAAGATGGCAATTGTAATTGTCTATTATCCAGTTTGTGTTGTCCACCAGGCTTGTATTAAAGAAAGTTCCGCTTGAATAAGCGCAATGGTTGGAATTTTCTATCCATGCAACAGGGCTGTAGGAGTAGCCAGAAAGCCTTGTCATGTTATTATTGAAGTTGAAATGGATTTGTCCGTCATAGTAAGACGACTGGCCTGTTGCAGTGGTAGATCCTTTGTATAAAATTGTGTTGGCTGTTATGTTCAGGATGCCGCCATATCCAGGAGCGCCATAATGAGAGATACCCCCGCTCAAATTAATTGATGCGCTGTCAATGTTCACAGAATTTGAATTTATCCTTATATTGCCTCCAAGACCTCCTTCCGCCATCCCGCATCCAGAACCGTCATAGTTAACATTATTTCCTCCTACTGTAGATAATAAAGCCCCGGCATAAATATATGTTTTTGTTGCATTTATGTTAATTTCATTGCCATGGCCTGCATCATACCATGAAGGATTAGAGGATGATGGAGCATCATTTCCCATTGATCTCAACGAACCAGAACCATAAATATAAACTTCAGATGCATTTAATATTATTTTTCCGGCATAGCCACCATGGTAAGCGTAATAATCCTGGCCACACTGCTGATAATAATGTCCGCCCCATCCATAACTGCCCTCGCTCAAAATGCTTCCAGAAACTTTAATAACATTGGCAAATATTTTTATATCGCCTGAATGACCAGGGTCAAGTACGTTCCCAGTATATGCCGCACTAGTATTAATCAACCCTCCATTATTGATTGTCAGATTTCCTGTCAGGTTGATTGTAAGGTTTATATTGCCTGGGCTGGAATAGATTTTCCCACCGCTGTCAATCACTAGGTTTTTGGCGCCGATGTCAGCTGAATTTATGACTGTTTCTTTGAGAATTGGGTACGAGTTTATGATTGTGCAGGTGTCTGCATCGGGCCTTGCGTCGCATGTTATTTTATTTTTAATTGTTGCGTTGTCTGACACATTCAGCAGAGTATGCCCTGTTGCAACACAGCTGACATTGTATTTCCAGTCGCCTTTCGGGTAAAAGCTTTTTGAATATGTGTAAACATGTTTTGTACCATCATATGCCATTGCATTGTTTGCGGAGCCAGCAAAGGATATGTTGCATTTGCCTGCATTACCTGTCGGAGTCAACGCATTTCCTGCTTCATTTGTGTAGTTTGCAAAGAACAGGACAACATCATTGACATACTTCAGCTGGCCTTCGTAAGGCCTTCCGCTGTCTGTTTCGTCCCATATGGTCAGATTGGTGTTTGCGTTGTATGTGAAATTGGTGAAATGCGCAACATCAAAGCTCAAAACTTCATTTTCAAAAACAATATTGGAGCAAACATTATTTGGGCATTTTTTCCCGTCTTCCAAAATAACAGGGTCTGAAATTGTTACATTGTAGAAAGTCAGCCTTGCAGGCTTGTTCAGCTCAGGCGCAGATTTGGAATCAACGTAGACAGATGTGTTTGTTATCTTGACAGCGCTTTCCAAATCAACACCGCTCAAATCAATTGCCTGGCTTCCATAATCAATCTTCGCGCCATCCTCAAGCACGAGATTTTTTACCTCTCCTGTGGCGTTTTCAACAGCGAATCCAGTTACCTTATTTTGGGAATTTGGAAGCGAATAGCTGATTTTCAAACTGCTTTTAACAGGCCCATTTTTGCACAAAAAGAATACAGAAACAGCTATTAGAACTACCACTAGCACTATTCCAGCTAACTTGGGAATCTTACCACCCACTATAAACACCTTTTCATATATTAAGAACAATCTTTGATTTAAAAACCTTTCTAAAATGAAAAGGTTTTTAAAATATATTGCAGCAATATAGCTTTACAGACAGTGTAAATCTGCGGATTTACTGGTCCGTAACAAGTTACGGGCAGCGTAAATTTGCGGGGGTAGCGAAGCCTGGCCAAACGCGCAGGACTTAAGATCCTGTTCCTTAGTGGATCCGAGGGTTCAAATCCCTTCCCCCGCATTTGATAAAGGCAAAATTCCGATGGAGTCGAAATTTTGCCTTTTTAAATGCTCAATAATCCCAGATGAGCTTGCGAGTCGGGATTATTTTTGCATTTTTGCAAAATATTTATAAAGAAGGCAGATGAGTTTTAACGCATTGGGGCCCGTAGCTTAGTCTGGTAGAGCGCTACGCTGATAACGTAGAGGTCCGGAGTTCAAATCTCCGCGGGCCCATAGCACGCGGTCTGATAATCCCAGACGAGTTCACGAGTCGGGATTATCTTTATCGCGGGCCCATATTTTTATTATCCCAGAATTCTAACCATGCAGCTTTTTCAGCTTCGCTTTTATGACTGCATCAAGCAGCTTGCTTTTGTTATTCATTCTTCTGTAAAGAACAACCGAATAAACCAAATCAATGATTATCAGCGCAATCGCAAGCAGAAACATGTAATAGATTATGTCTGTCCTCGTCTTCGTCAGCGAAAGAAGCACAAGTATTGCAAACAAAGGAACGAAAAATGCATTCTCAAAACTAAGGAAAGAGCGCCTCTCCTCAACCCTCACTCTGTATTTTTCAACATCAAGTTCAAGCTCTTCCAATTCCTTATTTACCATTTTGCCTCTTTTTGTTTAAAAAACACCATTTATTTATAAATTTATTCTAGCAGCTTCAGTATTTCTTCAGACCATTCAACCCTTGCCAGCCTGCCCCTGATTTTATCCACTGATTTTCCCCTGACCTTCTGCAGCTTTAAGTAAAGTACCAGCTTGTCAAGCCTGCTGAATCCTGTTTTTATTTCATAGAGCAACGCATCAATTACGCTTTTTGAGAGCCTTGCACCCTCGAGGCGGGCCCTCACATCATCTTCTGTTGCCTTTGCCCTTAGCATTGATTTGACATCATCAATCAGCACTTCCAGCTGGGGCTTTGGCAGCTGATTTATCTTTTCCATTTCCTCTGGAGTTGCTGCTTCCCTGACATCAACTGTGGCAGTTTTCTGATAAGTGTAATAACCGCCTATGCCTATGACTGCAGCAATAATTAATGCAGCAAATATTAGTGAAGCCAATTTCAGCTTTTCAATTATTGAAGAACCTTTTCCAGTCCCAGCCAGCTCAGTGGGCATTTCCTTTGTTACATTCTTTTCTTCTTCATTTGTTTTTTCAGGAACAGTTTCTCCTTGAGGCGCTGCTGCTTCTTTGATTGTGTTTATTGTAAAAATAATCTTTGTTAGGATTATGTCATTTATGGTGACTTCTATGTCATTCACCCCGTCTCCATCAAGGTCAACCTTTTTTGTTTCTCCTTTGTTAAATGTTAAATTCAGCTGTTCGGAGCTGAACAGCACCGTGACGCGATCCACAAGCACGTTAAGCATTTTCATTTCATGTCTGTTTCCGTCGATATCAAATATGAACCTTCCTCCGGGTGTAAGCGTTGACTGATGAGGAGTTTCTGTAAGGGTGAAAGAGGTTATTTGCGGCAGCTGCAGCCCCTCACCTGTTCCTGGCACATGAACTGCAGAAGGCGCCTGTGATGTCTGCAGCGTCCTGAAGTTGTATATGCTTGATGTGGAGCAGTCTCCGTCAACATCGCATGCCTTTATCTTGTAGTAATAAGTTGTGTAGTTTTCAAGCCCAGAAATTGTAATCGAACCGTTGCTGCGGTAGCTCGTATCCGACTGATTCAGAGTAAAGTTCACAGAATTCTTTGAGTAAGATATCCTGCTGTTCGCAGGCTCTGAATTGTTCCAAGTCATTCTTGCAGATTCTGAATCTATCACATGAGAGACCACACCTGAAATTATTGGTGCAACATCGTTTATTTTTGTCGTGAAATTGTAAGGACCAGAAACAGCATAATTAACTGAAGAATTATATGAGGTTACGTTGTAATAGTATCTGGTCGCATTCGACAAGCCAGACAATGATATAGAATGTTTTGTAACCTTTGAAGCGCTTGAGACATGAGAGGCAAGCGCCTTTGTGATTCCGTATTTTATTGTGGAGTTGCCAGGGATGTTTGTTGTCCAGTTGATTTTTACTGAATTTTTTGTTTTTGCATATGGAAGCACATTCGTGATGTTTATCCTTGAACTCACAATACTCAATTGGTCGGACAGCGTCAGCGCATTGTAATCTGCCGAAGAACAGTTGATTGTGTAGTTTATATGTAATGGTACATGGGAACTGCCGTTGTAAAAGTAGAGCTTTGAAACAGAATTGTAATGCATTGCAGCACTTGTGAGGCTAAATGTGCAGCTTCCAACTGAATCATCTATTGGATGACCATTTCCCGTGTAATTTGCATATACATAGACATTCTGATTTACAATTGCAGGTGAATTGTCAGTTGTGTCCCAGATTGTCAGATTCGTTGTCTTGTTTGTTGTTACTGTTGCTATCTCTCTTGTATAACTTTCGTTGATTTCTTGCGCAGTCAAGCTTCTGTTGTAGATGATTACTTGATCTATTATTCCATTGAGGAAATAGAGGGGGTTATTGCTTGCGTCTCTTCCGCTGCCAATCAACAAAGGCAGGGAATTTGAATTTGCACTGCCATTAATTGCCGTGTCACACCTGCCATCAATATATACACACCCGCTTCCTCCTGCTAATGTTACTGCCACATGATGCCAAGAGCCATTGTTTATTGTCCCTGCTGATGTTTGCCACCCACCGACATCATCATAAAAGTAGACATGTCCTCCAGCATTCATCCAGACGCCATAACCCCAAAAATTCTGCGTTCCGTTTTCGTCTGTTCTATCTATGATGCCTGATTGGACGCCTGAGCTCGTTTTTACCCAAAACTCAATTGCGAAATTAGTAGATAAGTCCAGGGCACTATTATCTGCCACAGTTATGTGATTGTTTGCCCCATCAAAACTATAAGCGCAGTTCCCAGTCCCGAAAACGCAGTCAGTTGTAGGCGTTGCTCCGTAAACTGTTCCGTCATTGTGATTTGAAGTCTCATCATTCGCATTTCCGTTAAGTTTCCAGTAGCCGACCATGTCACTTGTCAGCGGATCTTCAGAATGTGTATAATTTGTCGTCACATTAGTCTTGCCTGTATAAGCAACAAATCCAGTCATGCCGCTGCTGAAGAAATTGTAAATACCTTTCAGAACATCCCAGACCTTGCCTCCGAAGCCAGCAACGCTGCTTGAAATTTCGTCTGAAATAGTTGCAGAAACACCTATGCTGACAAGTAATAAAGCCAAAACTAATAAAATCAAGGTTTTTCTCATTAAAACACCTTTTATTTTCAAGAAATTAGTATATCTGCCATATATAAATGTTTGTGTTTTATAAAAAATAAAAAATCAGTTCCCCAGCTTTTCATACGAGCCGAGTATCCTGACTGTTATTTTGCCTTTCTCCAGCGCATTAATTTCGTCCATGCATTTCTTGAATTCATCTGATTCTATGTGGCTGGCAATCTCCAGGTAAAACATCTGCGGCTCGCCGTTGTTGCCCAAATTAACTTTGTCTATTGCAGGCCTTGAATGTATTTTTTCAATGTTCAAATCAATCTTTCCCAACAAGTCATGCAAAAGCATTGGCCTGTCAATTCGCGGCGTTATCGCAACCATTGTCAGCGGATTTTCCGGAATTTCGCTGCAGTAGTCTCTGGCAACAACGTAAAAGTCAGTGAAGTTTTTTCTTCCGTGCTTTTTGTTTCCCACGTCTTCTGCCAGAACTGCAATGTTCTTCAACGCTTCTTTCTTTGCTATAGCAAGCCCGCCGTTATTGACTGCCTCCTCCACTGCTTTTGAAGTGCTCGCAACAGGAATCTGCTGTGCCTTCGGATAGTTTTGGAACAGATAATTTGAGCACTGCGCCAGCGCCTTCTGATGCGAGTAGACCCTGCCAAAGTCGGCGTTTCCATTTTTCATACCAATCGCAAACTTTACATAAACCCTTTCTGCGCCGACAATCTTTAGGTTGTTTTCGTAAACCAAGTCAAGGCACTCCTGCACAAGCCCTTCGAGATAGTTGTAGCAGGCCATCACCCCAAGCTTTGCCTCTTTTCCAGCCACACTTCTTGCGACAGAATCTATTGATCTCATATGCACTAGCTCTGCTCTATTCAATCTTTTCGCAGCCATCTTCGCCGCATCCTCTGTGAACGTTCCTTTCGGCCCTAAATAAGCGATTTTCATTTTGTTTGCCTCCATGATTTGTATGATTCAGAACAAGCCCCTGTTTTCGCCGGCGGCAGAGCGGTTTTTCAAACCAGCCGCATTGAGAAAAAGCTTATGAGGGGCGGAATTAGCAAAAGAATTCAAAACCAAAAAAATTTGATTCAGCCATAGAATATTATATGTTTTGCTTGTTAATAAATGTTTCTACAAAAACCATAAATTCTTCGCAATTATCCGAATAGATTCTTCATAATTTTCTTTTCGTCGAACTTCTCAATATCGTCGTACGCCTGCCCGACGCCAAGATAATAAATCGGCTTTCTCGTCACGTAAGAAACAGAAATGATTGCGCCGCCTTTCTCGTCGACATCTGCCTTTGCCAGCACAATGCCATCGATGCCTGTCTTCTCTGTGTAAATCTCAGCCTGCTCAACCATATCATTGCCTGTCAGAGAATCGCCGACAAACACCTTTATGTCCGGCTTCGTCACCCTCATTATCTTTGCCAGTTCGTCCATCAGGTTGGCATTTGAGTGGCTCCTTCCTGCTGTGTCAATCAGCACCACATCAATCCTGTGCGCCTTTGCGTGCTCGATTGCGTCGAACGCAACAGCAGCGGCATCTGAGCCATACTCCTGCTTTATGACTTTTATCCCCAGCTTGTCGCCGTGCTTCTGCAGCTGGTCAATCGCAGCTGCCCTGAATGTGTCAGCTGCAGCAAGTACGCAGGTAAAATTATTTTTCTTCAGCAGATTCGCGAGCTTTGCGATTGTTGTAGTTTTTCCGGAGCCGTTGATTCCAAAGAAACACACGACACACGGCCTTTTCTCCTTCAGGACATCCCTTATTTTTTTCAGGAAATCCTCCTTTTCTTTCATCAGCCCTTCGATGCTTTCCTTAAGTGAATTTTCAATTGTGTCTTCAATCTGCCCTCTTCTTAATTTCTGGTTCACAAGCTTCTCGCTCATGTCTTTTTTTATTTTCTCGATGACAGAAAGCGCGACATTGTTCTCAAGCATAGCCATCTCAAGCTCGCTGAATATCTCCTCAAACTTGCCTTCAGAAAGCGTTTTTGTCGTGAAAACCTCGCCGACTCTTTCAAAGAATCCTTTTTTTTCTTCAACTTCTTCCTTCCCTTCTTCAGCCTTTTCTTCGCCAGTAAACTTATCCTTGAGCTTTGCAAAAAACCCTTTTTCATCAGGCTTCTCCTCAATTTTTTCTTCTTTCTTTTCCTCAACTTTTTTCTCTTTCTTCGGCTTGATTTCTTTGGCCTTTGGTTTCTCAGCTTTTGCCTTCAGCTTTTTTTCTTTTTTTAATGCCTTAGCTTTCTTCGGCTTTTCCTCTACTTCTTCTTCAACCTTTTTTGAAAATATAGAAACAGCCTTCTTCAGTTTGTCCTTAAGAAACTTAAACATTTTTATGAACCTCGTGAATAAAAATAATTATTTTACTTTTGAAATTCTTCTTCCAGCTCCATCGCGCGCTTCTCAAGCAGCTGGAGGTTTTTGAAAATCTCCTCCCTGAACCTTGCAAGCTCCTGCTTCTGCGACTCAAGCATCTCAGCCGCGTCCTCTATTGTTTTTTCGACGGCAGTCCCTGCGCCGACATTGACAATGCATTTCCTGTTGTCCTTAAGCGAGCCCCTCAGGAAAATTCCGGGAGTTATTGGAAACATGACAGCATCGTCCACATTTGCTTTCTTGATATTTTTAATCCCGTCCATTGAAATATCCAATTCAGCAATCTGGGTTTCGACAGCCATCGCCTGCTGCTGAAGCTGCTTCATCTGCTGTCCGATAATCTGCATTTCGAAATACTTCTCCTGCATCTCCTTTTCCTTCTCAGGCATTTTTTACCTCTTTCGCGCCGGGAAGCTTCACTTCTATGTCGCCGAAATCAACCTCCTGCGCCAGGTCTATCTTGCCCTGGTTTGTCAGGTGGAGCAATGGCACGAACGTGTAGACCTTGTCCTCCTTTGTTCCGCTGTTACCGATAAGGTCTGTGAAAAAAACCTTGTCCTTTGAGCCAAACATCTTCTTTATCTGCTGGTAAAGCTCATAAATCACTTTTGTTATGTCAACCCTTTTTTCAGGCACAATCATTTCAGGCACATCAACATCCCTTAAAACCCTCCTTCTCCTGACTTCCAGCGCCTTTGTCAGCGCGTCAATCAGGTCGTAGACAGAAACCTTTCTCTTTCTCGGCTGAGGCGTTTTTGGAATCAATGTGATTTTGTCCATTGGAAGATTTTTCAGAGGCAGCTGTTCGTAGTAGCTGTCTTCATCAAGCGCCGCAGGCGGATTCATCAGGTTGTTAAGGTTGGTTATGTCAGTTTCAATGAACCTTACTGATTTTATGTGCAGCAGAATTGCCGCAGCAAGCAGAACCTTGCCAGACAGCCTGAAATCAAACTCATGCAATTTCTTGACAACCTCTATGTATTTCTGCGAAAGCAGCGAAATGTCAATGTCCCAGGGATCTATCTGCTCTGTCCTAACAAGCTCATAAATAATGGACTGCCAGCTGATATCATCTTCTTTCAGGAGCATGTTCATGATGTCTTCGTTTACTGCCATAATATTTTTTTAATATTCTTTATTTATAAATTTAACCCAAAAAAACGATAGATTTAAATATATCTTTGTTCTGAGTTTGTATTAATTCATATTCAAAAAAAAAGAAAAAGGAGGTTGTTCTGATGGCAAAGAAGAAAAAGAAAGCAGTGGAAGCTAAACCAGCAAAGGAAGCAAAGCCTGCTAAAAAAGAAGAGAAAGGCAGATATATTACAGGAATTGTAATAGCAATAATTGTGATTGTAGTGCTTATCCTGCTTGTCAAGGCATTGATGAAACCTGCGCCAGCACCTGTCCAACCAACAGGACCGCAAACGCCAGCTATATCAACGCCAACAACACCAGGACCATCATCTGCAGGGGGAAAACCTGAAGAGATACAGATGTGCCCAATCAACAATGCAATTGGCTATGTTCCTGGAACATGCGCAATCGGCGCAGACAGCGTTGCCTTGACACTGAAAGGGCAGGGAGTTGCAGGAATAGAGGGCGTCTGGTTTTACATGACAGACACTGACGGAAAAGTCAGCTATTGGAAAGACACGACAAGCGGAGCACAGAATGCAAATGTCGTATTTAATGTGCCGGAAAAGAATGTTGTAGAAATGCTTGCGCTTCCAATGAAAGACGGCAAAGCCTGCTTTAACCAGAGAATTTATGTAGTCAAAGGTAAAAGCTGCATGAGATAAATTTTTTATTTTTTTTATTAAATTTCTTTTAATTTTCAAAACCTTTTTAAACAATTCTAAATCTTAAATGCCTGTCGGGCCCGTAGTCTAGCGGTTATGACGTCGCCCTTACAAGCATATGCTCAGAAAGGCGAAGGTCCCCGGTTCGAATCCGGGCGGGCCCATTCGATTTATTTGTTCGAGGGCATAATAGCTACCGCAAATCTTTCATTCTTTGTTAGAATTTGCGTAATGCGCTTTAGCCGCATCACCTTTAATCAAATTTTAGTAAAATTTGCTCCGCTTCGATCCGGGCGGGCCCATATTCTAAATCCAATACAAATAATCCCGGACGATTTTTCGAAAGAAAAAGTCTGAAAATTTCGACTTCAGTCGGAGTTTTCTTTAAGCTTGCGAGTTGGGGTTATTTTATATTACTTTTCTATTTATTCATCACAACAAAATCACATTCGCTGTAAGAATACGCTCTGCCAAGAATAAGTGTGAAGTTGCCGAAATCTTTTGTGCCCTTTTCATTCATCCAGAATGTCTGGTTGTTAAGTGCCAGCTGGCATTTCTCGTATTGGATGTCCAGCAGCTTGAAATTCAACAACAGACCGTCTTTTTCGTATTTACTCTCTTCATTCTTTTTCAATACAACTAAATTTGGATTCCAGTCGCCGTACTTGTCATACAAGCTCCAGAACCTCATCCTGAATGAAGGCGTGTAATTTGCAGTAAGATTCCCGGCCACACAGATAACTTCTTTGTCGCTGATAGTCATGTTTCCAATCAAATATGTAGGTGGGACTATGCTGATAAGCCTGATTTTATTTTGGCCGGGGCTGAGCCACTCATAATTTCTGTCCAAGAACGTGAAATCGCCTTCGTGCCTAAGCACCTTGCATTTTTCCTCAGCACCGCTGTTTTTTACCCATAGATAATAGTTTAATACTTTGCCTGATTCTGTCAGAACATCAAACATTGCGCTCCCGTTTTCATTGCCATAATAAACATAATTCTTTAATTCCGTTGGAACTTCCTTTACCGGAGCTTCAGTTATATTTTTTTCTTCAACCACCTTTTGGGTGCAGCCCATTAATAACAGCAGGACCGCAGCTAAAAACACCAATTTTTTCATTGCGCCATAAATTGCATCTCCCACCTTTTAAGCTTTATGGTTTTGCGAAATATAGAAATATTTATATATGTCGATTAAGCGTTTGTCTGTTATCTGCGCCGGTAGTCTAGTTGGTTATGACACAAGCTTGCCAAGCTTGTGACCCGGGTCCGAATCCCGGCCGGCGCATAGATTATTTTTCTCATTCGCGAAAGTTTTATAAACAAATATTAAAGTTTTGAATATCATTGGGCCCGTAGCTCAGCCTGGTTGGAGCGCTGGTCTTATATGGCCGCCATTGGAGCTTAAGAGAGCCAGTGGTCCGGAGTTCAAATCTCCGCGGGCCCATATTCACTTTACCACAGAAAGGAGCACTGAACAAATGATTTCAATACAAGTCAGTAACTTAACAAAGAAGTTCCACAAATTAACTGCAGTCGATAATATTTCATTTAGTGTTAACGAAGGCGAGATTTTCGCTTTTCTCGGGCCGAACGGCGCAGGCAAGACAACAACAATAAAGATGCTCACAACTCTTTTGGAGCCTTCCAGCGGCTCTTTGTCGCTTAACGGCGCAGACCCAGTCAAAGAAAAAAATACTGTGAGGAAAAGCTTCGGCATTGTTTTTCAGGACCCGAGCTCTGACGACGAACTAACTGCATACGAGAACCTAGAGTTTCACGGCATTCTTTACAAAGTGCCGAAAAAATTGCTCAGGCGCAGGATAGAGGAGCTGCTTAAATTTGTCGAGCTCTGGGACAGGAGAGACAGCCTGGTAAAGACATTTTCAGGCGGAATGAAGCGAAGGCTTGAAATTGCGCGCGGTTTTCTCCATCATCCAAAAATACTTTTTCTCGACGAGCCGACAATCGGGCTTGACCCACAGACAAGAAACCATATTTGGGATTATGTCAAAAAATTAAATAAGAAAGAGAATATCACTGTGTTTTTCACAACGCATTACATGGAAGAGGCTGAACGATTGCAGACAATATTGCCATCATTGATTATGGGAAAATAATAGACATAGGAACTGCAAAAAAGCTTAAAAAGAACACAACAAACAAGAAATCTGGAAGATGCGTTTTTCAAGCTTACAGGGCACGCGATAAGGGATGAGGAATCAACGCCAACTGAGAATATGAGAATGAGACTCGGGGCGAGGAACAGGTAAAATGGGAGCAATCTATATAATGTGGCTGAGGCAGATGAAAAGATACTTCCGTTCAAGATCCAGAGTGATTGGCGCACTTGGACAGCCTTTGTTGTTTTTGCTTGCGCTTGGCTTTGGTTTTGGCCCTATTTTCCAGAAGGCAGGCCAGGGAAATTACATCAATTTTTGTCCCAGGAATTATTGCAATGAGCATTTTGTTCACGGCATTGTCTTCAGGAATTGAAATAATCTGGGACAGGCAGTTCGGATTTTTGAAGGAAACACTGGTGGCTCCTGTTTCCCGCCTTCAGATTATGGCAGGCAGGACAATCGGGGGCGCCACTGTTGCAATCTTTCAGGCGATTGTCGTGCTGCTCCTATCGTTATTTGTGGGTTTCAAAGTGCCGAGCATCAGCTCGTTTTTAATTGCGTTAATATTTATGGTACTTGTGGCCTTAATATTCACTGCGTTAGGCACAGCAATTGCATCGCGAATGCAGGACTTCCACGGTTTTCAATTGATAATGAATTTCTTGGTCATGCCACTGTTCTTCCTGTCAGGCGCCCTTTTTCCGATGCAGGGCCTGTCGAAAATATTGGATGTGATAGTGGGCATTAACCCACTCTCTTATGGAGTTGACGGAGTTAGAGGTGCGTTTTCAGGAGTTTTTCACTATGGGCTATCTATAGACCTTTTGGTGCTAGTGTCTATCGCAGCAATTCTGCTCGCCATCGGGAGCTACATGTTCTCGAAAATTCAGATTTAGACAAACAAAACAAAACCTTTTTAAATGTGGAATTTAGCCCTTGATACTATCGCCCCGGTGGTGTAGTCCGGAAAACTTTTTAGAAAAGTTTGAAAGTAACTTTTTTATAAGTTTGGACAATCAATCATCTCGGATTTTCGATCCGATGACCCGGGTTCAAATCCCGGCCGGGGCATAATTTTATAAATAACCTCAAATCCGTGATGAATATGAAACGAAGCTCAAGACGCTGGAAAAAGAAAGGGCAGATGCGCTGGAAATGGCAGAAAAAAAGGATCAAGCGCGAGAAGCGGAAGAGACAAAGAGTTAAAGCTTAGTTCTTGACTACTCTTTAGTGGTTAAAAATAGAAAGATTTATATACTGGAATATATAGATTAGTTCTAAGGTGGTTATAAATGAATAAATTTACAATTATAGCTTTTATAGCAGTTTTCCTTGCAGGAGCGCTGTCTACAAGCTTAGTTGCCACCATAAACGATTCAAACGCGCTGAAAACATTCCCTTTCTTTGGCACAGCACAGGATGTTTTATCGCCTGCTGATCACATCAAGGAGGACCAGATCCATGTCTACCAGAACAAGGTCGTTTTGGATGTTGCGGACGCTTCCTGGTCTTCATTCACAGACACAAAATCAATGGACCCTCTGCTTGATTCAGATTCAAACGGGATAGAGATAAAGCCAGCTTCTTACTCGGAACTAAAAACTGGTGACATCATTTCTTACGCATCTCCTTATGTTAGTGGGCTCGTTATCCACAGAATAATTGAAATTGGTTACGACAGCGATGGCTGGTATGCAATTGTCAAGGGCGACAACAATCCCTCAGCTGACCCCGGCAAAGTGAGATTCAGCCAGGTCAACGGCGTGCTGATTGGCGTGATTTACTAAAATTTATAAAGAAATATTAAATAATTCTGTCCATGGACCTCGAACCGTGGAAAAAAGCAGGAAAAATAGCAGCTGAAGTGCTGGAGTTCGGCAAAAATTGGATTAAGAAAGACGCTTCTATTCTTGAAGTTGCAGAAAAGATAGAGGCAGAAATAGTAAAGAAAGGCGCAAGGCCGGCATTTCCAGTCAACATTTCTCTCAATGAAGTTGCAGCTCACCAGACGCCTGAAATAGGCGATGAAAGAAAATTCAAGGACGAATTGGTTAAGCTTGATGTTGGTGTTGTATATGAAGGAGCAATCGGAGACACAGCCTGCACAATTGATTTGTCAGGCAAATACTCTGAATTAATCAAGGCTTCAGAAGAAGCGCTTGCAAATGCAATAAAACTTTCAACGCCAGGCACAACTCTTGGAGAAATCGGAAAAGCAATTGAGGAGACAATTTCAAAATATGGGTTCAAGCCAATCAGAAATCTTTCAGGGCATGGGCTTGAGATAAATAATTTTCACGCAGAGCCGTCGGTTCCAAATTATGACAGCAAGGACAAGACAAAGCTTGAGGACGGGCAGATAATCGCAATTGAACCGTTCGCAACAGACGGCGCAGGGATGATTGTCGAAGGACACAACGCAGAAATATTCCAATTAATTCAACTAAAACCGCTGAGGGACATGACAGCGAGGCAGATACTGGGGCAGATGATGGAATATGAAGGACTGCCTTTCGCCTCCAGATGGTTCAAGTTCCCGAAGTTCAGGGTGAATCTTGCATTGAAGGAGATGGACAAGAACAAGATGCTTATTCTTTATCCGCAGCTTATTGAGAAAAACAAGGGGATGGTCAGCCAGGCAGAGCATTCTGTTGTTGTCGGCGAAAAGCCACTTGTGCTGACAAAAATATGAAAAAGAGATGGATATTCCTAATCTGGGCAGCTGTTCTTGCGCTGAGTTTTTTCCTTGACAAATATTTTTTGCTAATCCAGAATTTCAGGAACCCTATTCTTGACAGCGTGATGGCAGCATTCAGTTTCATCGGCTCATGGATATTAATCCCGATACTTATTGTTGCAGTTTTTCTCTGGAAAAGACAGAAGCGCTGGATTCCTGTGATGCTGCTTGGACTTGGAATTTCAGAGCTTCTGATGCAGACAATGCAGTGGACAATTCCAAGGATGAGGCCGACAACAATAATAGCAAAATACAGCTTTCCAAGCGGGCATGCTTCATCTGTGTTTTCAGCAGTGCCTGTCATAAACAGGAATTTCAAGACATTCAAGTACTGCTGGCTCGCACTGGCTGTATTAATCTCTTTTTCTAGGATTTATCTAGATGTGCATTATCTGAGCGACGTGGTGGCAGGCAGCCTTCTTGGCTATGGAGTCACTTCATTCTTTGTGTATCTTGAGGACAAGAATTTTTTTTTCAAGAAGCTGATGAGTAAGGTTTAGATAGCAAGCATATATAAAACAAGCGAAACATTTTTATATGTCATCACTATTCGTTAGTGTAATGATAATAGTGAACGTCATCCCCCAAAAGATAGAGTTGGTCGACTTCAATATTAAGGATAATTCTGCTGAATTCAACCTTTATTTCAATGATGGGCTTGACAGGAAAGTCTCGCTTTCAAGGGCCCTGAATGACTCTGAAGCGCTTTCAGAGCAGATGGTGACTGAGATGCGCTCGCTTGCTAAGAAAAACAACATGGGGCTGACAGGCGACTGGGACGAGATTCTTGTGATAAGGATGGACAAGGAAGATGAATCAACCAGGAAATTGATGGGTTTCTTCGACCGCATAAAGGAGAGAATGAAAGACATAAAGACGACAAGGTCAGCAGCAGGATTTCTCGACAAGGTTCACAGGTCAAAGATGCTTGTTGTAGATCTGTAGAATTTCTAACGCTCAATCATATCGTCGATATCCTTCACTAATTCGTCTGCGCTCTGCTCGATAAGAACGCTTCCCGGTGTGTCGCAGTAGGGGCACTTTGACGGCGGATCCCTGTTTGCAGGATTCCTCGGACTAAACTTGAAAGTGCATTTCTGGCAAACAAATCTTACCATGGAGTTAGTAAATACTAATAAGTATATAAATTTTTTTATTACAAAAAGTCGTCAGAATACCTGTATCTGAAAATACAGGACGGATTGCCCAATAAAGCTTTTTGTAATGAATGCCACAGGCTTTGGCCTGTGGCTTTTTGTTAGATATTTACAATATTGTAATATTTATCTACTTTTAAGAAGTAAACTATAAATACAAGTGTGCACTTCTTTGCAATATGGCAAACTCAATGGAACCCGGAGAACCACCAGAAGATGCAGGTTCTAAATCTCCAGAGCAATTTCAAGAAGAAATGGAAAAAGCAAAAAATGAGATAATAGAAGGCGGCGCAGTTTTTGGTGGAAAAAAGAAAAAAGTAGGGGAAGAAATTCCTTCAGTAAGGATAATTGTTCCTTCTGGAAAAGGCAAAGAAAAATACATCGGCCCTGTTGGAGCCAAAGAATATATCGGTCCGGTGCCAAAGCAGAAAATTCTCGAATCGCTCGGGGCAATTGGAGGGGCAATCAAGATAATTGGAGGCAACTGGTATCTCGCGCTTGAAAATTTTATCATAAGCAAAAGAGCAATGAAAGACATAATGAATATTGCTGACCAAGGGGGGATTGAAGAAAAAATGTCTGAAGAAAAAGAATCAGAGCCTGAATTTAAACAGCCAAAGACACTTGAAGAGGCAAACGAACTTGCCAAGCGATATTATCTCCGCGGGATTGGAATGAGGGATTCGCTTGAGTATTTGCTGCCTTACTTAAAATTCACAGAGCAGTTCAATCCAATCGCAGTCGTGCCAAAGGAAAATTTCATAGATTTGGTGGACAATAAAGACCTTAAAAATCTTCTGAAGAAAACAGACCTCGGCGACAAAATAAATGAAAATGTGAAGATAGACAACGCCGGACTGAGAACAGGCGGCTATGAATTCAGCAACGAATATATTGAGCAGCTTCTTTCGCACTATGCAGGGGATTTTAGGTCTGCAGATGATAAACTTTTCTGCGTCCCAAATTACGCTTCTCTTGCGATTTTTGCCCCGGATAATTTAAGGATGAAGTTTGTTAAATTTGCGCAGGCAAACAATCCGAATGAGAAGCCATATCTTGTTTCGATTGTACAGAAAGGAATATGCAGGGGACATCACATAGATAAAGACAATCTTGTGCCGACAGCGGAGGAGCTGAACATGTTTGTTGAGGCAAGCGGTGAGAAAAAAATAACTGATTTGCTTGAATTTTTGCATACAATGGATACAAAGTTTTCAGCAATGGCACAAATAATAGGCGAAGGCAACCCATTTGTCATAAATGAACGCGTCAAGACTTTTGTTTACAAGGATATTCTCAAGGAAAACAATCCGAATCTGTGCTATGAAGAGCCTGCACCATACAATCCGAATCTGTGCTATGAAGAGCCTGCACCATAGTATCATTTGATAGGTCCACGTGGCATAGTAGATGGTCCATTTAAAGTCACGGGTAAATGAAGTTTATTCTCCCCTGTAGAACTTCGCAGCTTCTTCTGGCGTAACAGAATTAATGCAGGCATTTGTTCCAAGTTCGTAGCCTGCCCAAATCGCCAAGCGAGGGCAGACTTCTATGTGGAAATGGTAGGCAGGGTCATTGTGGTAATGCAGGAAAAAGTTGTAAGGCGCACCCAGCTCCTTCAATTTGACTAATACTTTCTTCAGTATCTCAGCCATGTGCCACAAAAGATTATTGTCCATTCTTGTGATTGAATTAATGTGATGCTTCGGGAAAATCCAAATTTCATAGTGGAATCTTGAAGCGTAGGGCGTGAAAGCGGCAAACAATTCATTTTCAAAACACCTGCGATAGGACCCTTTCTCAATGTTGATAATGTCGCAGTAGGGGCATGAATGATGCCTCTTGATTGCTTCAAGCTCCTCCCTGACAAGCGAAGGCACAAAGTTGTTTGCAATTACCTGTGTATGAGAGTGAACAATGGAAGTTCCAGCTTCTCCGCCGTGGTTCTTGAAGACATTCACATGCTTAACTCCCTCAATCTTGGAGATTTCATTAATCCTGTCAACATAAACCTGCAGGACCTCCTTGATTTCATCAACGCTCAAATCAGCCATCTGCTTTGAATGGTCAGGTGTCTCGACAATAACCTCATGCTTTCCAAATGAATCAGAGAAAGTGAAAAACCTGTTGTGCGTCTTTATCTCAGAAACGCCCTCCTCCTTGGCAGCCGCGAACTTGTTGGGAAAAATCCTTATTTTCCAGTTTTTCTCGTCGCCAACCCTTGAAATCTCAGGCGGGGTCATCTTTTCGTTGCCGGGGCAGAAAAAGCACACAGAAGTTTCCTTTGCTTCAACCTCCTTGAATTCGTGAGGCCTCTGCCCTCTTGCCTCTGAAACAATCACCCACCTGTCTAAAATATAATCCTTTCTCAGCTCCATTTTTTGTCGACAGCTGCGTTGTACGCCTGGATGTAATTATTGAACAAATGCTTCCAGTCAGCCAGGCCAGCCAGCCTCCTTGCCTCTATTTTATTATTTATTCTTTCCTCCTTTGAAAGCTTTGAATAGAAATAAAGCACATCAAACAGCTCATTAACTGTCTCCTCCTCTGTTTTGTTGTGCCTTCTGCACACGAAAATTCCCTGCTCCTTCGTCAGGTCGCAGCTTGTTTCGTTGCATATGTCCTTTGGCCGCTGCTGGTTGATGAACCTGCCGAAGCCAGCCAGATCAGTTGTGACAGACGCAACTCCGAGCGCGCCTGCCTCAAGGGGGGTGTAGCCCCACGGCTCGTAGATTGACGGGAAAACACCCATGTGCCCGCCGATTATCGCGTCGTAATAGCTCAGGTCAAGCAAGCCGTCTGCGCCGGACATGTATGTCGGGTAAAACACAACCTTAACCCTGTCATCCTCCATGTTGTCCAGCCCAGTTGCCCTGAATAAATTTAAAATCGGGTCGCTCCCCTCGTCAAACAGGTCATGCGTGCACATGAACGGCTTTCCGCCCTTTGCAAACCTGAGTATCTTTTTCTTTGTTTCCGAGAGAAACTCCTCAGGAAAAATTGTTTCCTTTGCAATCTTTTTTTGGGAAAGCAGATTTATCAGTATGTTATTCCTTATCTTTTCCTTGTACTCGTCAACAGATTCTTTTACGTCTCCGTAATATTCCCTGTTCTCGACAAGCTCGGGCTTTATGTTCTTGATTCCGGCAGGTATGAAAAAGAATGCCACAAATGTCCTTTTGCTGTTTTCCTCCTTCAGCCTGTTGTTTAATTTCGCCAGCGCCTTCAAAAACACATCAATGCCCTTGTTGTGGAACTCGTACCTTGCGAACGTGAATAAAATGTATGTTTCATCCAAGTCAAATGAGTAATACGGAAAGAAATAGTAGAGGATAAATTCCTTGAACCTGAATTTCATTTCCGAATGCTTTATCGAGACATCCTCAAAGCTCGGGAACTCCTCCATGTCAAGACCGTTCGGAAGCAGGACATCCGGCTTTTTCTTCAGGATGTGCTCTGCCTCTATCCCTGTTATTTCTGAAACAGTTGTGAATATCTCTGCCTGCAAAGCTCCCTGCTTCTCAAGCTGGTGCTTTGTCCAGATTCCGTAATTGTAAGCCTCCCTGTCAGGGTCTATCTTGTCAAGAATTGAATAAAGGTCTCTCGACGATGCAATTGACCTGCCGAGCATTGTCGCGTGAGTCGTGAAAACAGTTGCGACAGGAGCGTTAACCATCTTCAAATGAAGCAGCGCGAGCAGGCTCTCGGTCCAATCAAGGAGTCTGGTAGGCAAGTAGTGGTGCTGAGCCATTTGGACGAAGGATGTCTGTTAGTTGTCGATGGCCGGTCTCGGCTACCCAATGGAATGCTGTCCCGGAGATTATCAAATCAAACGGAGCCCCGGACCAAGCCCAAGTTTCGAATGATTCCATTTCGTATCTGACATTTGCATATCTAAAAAGATTTTTTTTGTATAACTCAAGCATGCTTGCGCCTGGGTCAAGAGCACATATGCTATAACCTTTTGCCGCAAATGGTTCTGTAGATTGAATCCCTAACCGCCAGCTATGCTGGCGGCCGGAAAAGGTTATACCGTGTTTTAATGTAAGATCCTCCTGAACCAAACCAATAGTTACAGGAGGATCAAGGTCATGAACAGGAACAGCCTAGTGTGGTGTCCCGTAAGTTCATGTCCCATAAATAGCTTATCTTATGTCTAGTAGTTTGTTCCCGCCGCTTCTGTCAGAGTCACCCGGGGAGGTCATCGATGCGAACGGTGAGTGCGACACGACGGGTAAGTCTGCATGAGCAGCAGCGGGAGCAACTGGAGGCCTTCGCCAGATCCCAAAGCCTTCCCCATGGGTTGGTGATGAGGGCGAAAATCGTGCTTGAGGCTGCTGAGGGCGCGCAGAACTTGGCGATCAGCAAGGCACTGGGCGTCAGTCGGGAGACGGTGAGCAAGTGGCGGGAGCGGTTCGTCCGCCAGGGGATCGAAGGGCTCTACGATGAGTACCGATCCGGGCGCCCGCGGAGCATCGACGACGAGCGGGTGGCCGAGCTGGTCAGCAAGACACTTCACAGCAAGCCCGAAGGGGCGACCCAGTGGAGCTGTCGCGACATGGCCGAGCAGAGTGGGATTTCCAAGTCTACGGTGCACCGTGTGTGGTCGGCCTTCGGGCTGAAGCCGCACCGCCAGGAAACGTTCAAGCTCTCGACGGATCCGTTTTTCATCGAGAAGCTGCGAGACATCGTTGGTTTGTATTTGAATCCGCCGCAAAACGCGGTGGTTCTGTGTGTGGACGAGAAGAGCCAGTGTCAGGCTCTGGAGCGTAGCCAGCCGCTACTGCCCCTGGGGCTGGGCTACGTCGAGGGGGTCACGCACGACTACGAGCGGCATGGGACCACGACGCTGTTCGCCGCGCTGGACATCGCCAATGGCCAGATCCTAACAGACTGCAAGCCACGTCATCGAAACCAAGAGTTCCTTGCTTTCCTGAAGCAGATCGAAGTCAACGTTCCCCCCGAGCTTGATGTGTACCTGGTGATGGACAACTACAGCACGCACAAGCACGCCAAGGTCAAGGCGTGGTTCGCTCGCCACCCGAGGTTCCATGCGCATTTCGTCCCCACCTATGCCTCCTGGCTCAACCAGGTGGAACGATGGTTCGGGCTGATCACCCAGAAGGCGATTCGCCGCGGCTCCTTCCGCAGCGTCAAGGACCTCGTGGACAAGATCGAGCAGTTCGTCGCCGCTCACAACAAAAGGGCGAAGCCGTTCGTCTGGGTCGCTACGGCAGACTCGATCCTCGCGAAGATCGAACGCTTATG
>CAWJRI010000012.1:0-98184 GCA_963845175.1 uncultured archaeon | reverse complement strand
CTCAACGAGCTTGCAAAGAGCACAGAGGGGTATGTGGGTGCTGATATAGAAGCGATATGCAGGGAAGCTGCAATGACTGCGCTGAGAGAAAACATGAAGGCAAAGGAAGTTACAAAAAAGAACTTTGAGTCAGCACTGCAGAAAGTCAGGCCGTCTGTAACAAAGGATGTCAAGGAAGCATACGAGAATGTCAGGCAGTTCTTCAGCGCTGCAAAAGGCAAGGAAATGAAGGATGAAAGCCCTAATTACTTCGGCTAAACTAGTCTAAAAGAAGGACAGCTACTGCAATGACTGTTGTCCACATCCCGCTCTTGTCAACAATAGCTGACTGGACTATGTTTGTTGTCTTGACAATTTTGTCTGAGATTTTCCATATTTCTTTTCTTTCATCGTAACTGGTGCTCTGGCCATAATCAACGCCAAGTGTTGTCGCAAGCATGCAGGCTGCAACGTCTTCTGCATAATCACCTGCCTTTTCCTCTGTCTGGCCAAATGAATGATGTTCGCTCAGATAGCCGTATTGAGTTGGGTCTGCGGGAACAGCACAGCCAATTGAAGCTGCCAGCAACCTGTTTGGCTCGTTTGTCGAAGTCCTTGACATTACACAGAATGCTATCTGTCCCGCCTTCAAAAGCGCAAGCCCTTCTGATTTAGGTATTATTTTGCAGCCAGGAGGCATTATTGAAGAGACAGTTACTATGTTGCACTTCTCAATTCCCGCATCTCTTAATGCAAGCTCAAAGGATTCGAGAAATTCATTGTGCCTTCCAACTCCTTTTGTGAAAAACACTTTATTTGGAACAAGATTATTAACCATTTTAAACGCGTTGTTAATAGGGCTTGCTTATAAAATTTTCGTTTTTGAGTTTTCAGGGCAATTTCTGGTAAGATTTAAATATTGCTGAATTTTAATTTCAGAAATGGCAGACGCTGGAGACAGAGTGAAGGTTGTGACAAAGGATGAGGCTGTTGAGGGGGTTCTGATGCCTTCAGAAGGCGGAAAGGTGGTTGTGAAGCTTGAGAGCGGCTACAACATTGGCATTGACAAGAAAAAGATAAAGGAAATCAAGGTTCTGGAGAAATACAAGAAGTCAGAGCCTGCAAAAGCAAAGGTTGAAGCCAAGAAAGGCCTGCCGACAATTGCAATCCTACATACTGGCGGAACAATTGCTTCAAAGATTGATTACAAGACAGGCGGAGTTGTTGCGAGATTTTCACCAGAAGAACTGCTTGAGTTGTTTCCTGAGCTGAAGGAGATTGCAAACATAAAGTCAGAGCTCATAAGGAATATGTTTTCAGATGATTTGAGATTTGACCACTTCAGCGCAATTGCGAACGCAGTTGAAAAAGAAGTAAAGAAAGGGGCTGATGGCATAATAGTCAGCATTGGCACAGACAATCTTGCAGTTGCCTCTGCGGCGCTCGCTTTTATTTTAGAAAAATGTCCCATTCCAGTAATTTTAGTCGGCGCGCAAAGAAGCTCTGACAGGGGAAGTTCGGACGCAGCTGCAAATTTAATCTGCGCTGCCAATTTCATAGCAAAGACTGATTTTGCAGGAGTCGCAGTCTGCATGCACGAGAATATGAGCGACAATACCTGCGTGATTCTGCCTGCCTGCAAGACAAGAAAACTTCACAGTTCAAGAAGAGACGCTTTCAAGCCGGTAAATGACATTCCAATTGCAAAAGTAAACTATGAAACCAAAAAAATAGAGTTCCTTAAGAAAAATTACTTGAAAAAAAGCAAGGAGCTTGCAGTGAAGCCGAAAATGGAGCAAAAAGTTGGGCTTCTGAAAATTACAGTCAACATGTTTCCTGAGCAGTTTTTGGCTTACAAAGGCTACAAAGGGCTAATTATTGAGGGAACAGGGCTTGGGCATACTCCGCTTCATGTGGTTGATGAAAGCACGAAAATTCATGAAAAGATAAAAGATGCAATAAAGACGCTTGTTGATTCAGGAACAGTTGTTGTCATGACAATACAATGCCTCTTTGGAAGGGTTGGAATGAAGGTTTATTCAAAGGGAAGGGATTTGCAAAAGCTTGGCGTAATTTCAGGTGAAGACATGCTTCCCGAGACAGCATTTGTAAAACTCGCATGGCTTTTGGGAAATTATCCAAAGGAGAAAGCCAAGGAACTGATTGGAAATAATCTTAGGGGGGAGATTTCTGAAAGAACAGACATAAGAAGCACACTATGATGCTCAAGGATTGTGATAAAATGGATTACAAAAAACTTGGCTTGAAGTGCGGCTTGGAGATACACCAGCAGCTTGACACAGCCAAATTATTCTGCAGCTGCCCGTCTAATTTAAGGGACGAAAAGCCAGACATTCTTGTTAAAAGAAAGCTGAGGGCAGTGGCAGGCGAGACAGGTGACATAGATGTTGCTGCGCTGATGGAGATGATGAAAAATAAATACTTTGTTTATGAAGGCTATTCAGACAGCACCTGCCTTGTTGAGTTTGACGAAGAGCCTCCACATCCGATGAACAAGGAGGCATTAAATGTTGCGCTGCAGGTATCATTAATGCTGAAAGCAAAGGTTGTTGATGAAATCCAAGTGATGAGAAAAACAGTCATAGACGGCTCAAACACAGCAGGCTTCCAAAGGACAGCATTGGTTGCCAGAAATGGAGTTTTGGAAACATCTGAAGGGAAAATAACAATCCCAACCATTTGTCTTGAAGAGGATGCTGCAAGAAAGATATCAGAAGATCAGAGCTCAATAAACTGGCGCCTAGACCGTCTAGGAATTTCTCTGGTGGAAATTGCCACAGGTCCTGAAATTTATTCACCTCAGCAGTGCAAGGAGGCAGCTGAAAAACTTGGAATGTTTTTGAGAAGTACAGGAAAGGCAAAAAGAGGAATAGGCACAATAAGGCAGGACATTAACATAAGCATTGCAGGCCACCCAAGGGTAGAGATAAAGGGCGAACAGGACTTGAAACTGATTCCAAAAATTGTGGAGCTTGAGGCCCAGAGGCAGAAAAACATCATTGAAATATCAAAAGAGCTCAAGGAAAGAAAGCTGAATAAAATCAAATTGGAAATAATTGACCTGTCAAAGCTATTGAGCAAAGCAGAGTCAAAAATAATTAAGTCAACGCTTGACAAAAAAGGGAAGATTCTTGCGCAGAAACTCATAGGATTCTCAGGAATCCTTGGAAAGGAAATACTGCCAGACAAGAGATTCGGCACAGAGCTTTCTGAAAGGGCAAAGGTTGCTGCAGGCGTCGGCGGATTGTTCCATTCAGATGAGGCATTGAAAAAATACGGATTTAAGGATTCTGAACTTGACGAGATAAAGAAGGTGCTAAATCTCAAATACAATGACGCTTTTGTTATAATTGCAGACAATGAAGCAAGGGCAAGAAAAGCGCTTGAAGCAGTTGTCGAGAGAGCAAACCTTGCCATGGAAGGTGGCGTTAAAGAGGTTAGAAAGCCGAATGCAGATGCAACAACTTCATTCATGAGGCCGATGCCAGGTGCTGCAAGGATGTACCCTGAAACAGACATCCCTTCAATCACGCCAGAGATAAGCAAAATAAAGCTTCCTGAACTGATTTCTGAAAAAGCAGAAAGAATAGAGGAGTATGGGCTTGGCAAGGACCTCGCAGAAATGCTTTCAAAGTCAGGAAAAACAGAATTTTTTGAAGCCTGCATTAGCAAATTCAAAAATTTGAAGCCAGCATTCATTGGAGAGATAATTCTGACAACAGAGAAGAACCTGAGAAGGAACTTCGATTTGGATGTTAAGATAAGTAACGATATTTTTGAAAAGATTTTTGATGCACTTGACAAAGGGAAGATTGCCAAAGAGGCGCTTCAGGACATTTTTGTTGATTATGCAAAGACAAAGAAGCTTGATTTGAAGAAATACGAGGCAATATCTGACAAGGAGCTTGAAGCGGAACTGAAGAGGATAATTACAGAGAGCAGGGGTGCTGATATGAGACTGATAATAAGCAGGGCAATGGCAAGGCTGAGGGGAAAAGCAGACGCAAAGAAAATAATGGACAAAATCAAGGAACTTTCTTAGCTTTGTGGTCAAAGGTATATTTTATATTTCCATGAATTGGCCCTTTGAACATTAAATAAAATCCTGCATAAATCATTTTAAGAACATACTTAATCCTTCCTTCTGTTTCTAATCTCCTGATTGAAACATTTATTTTTGGGCCGTGCAGTATTCCAAATTTTCCATACTCTCTGCTCCTCCTTACAAAGTCATGGTCTTCGCCAAGCGTTATAGTCTCGTCAAACCCATTTATTTTTTTAAAAACACTTTTTTTGCAGAAAATGCAGAAGCCGGCTGCAATTGGACTTATTTTCTGGGATAAAAAATAAACAAGATTGTAGCCAATGCCATGAATCAGCTTGTCATCAAGCCTTTTGCTTAATGGTTTAACATAAGTTGTTGCGCTTGCCAAGTCTCTTTTTACAAACTCCTCAAAGTTTTTTTTCAAAAAATTTCTTGGTAGAATAACATCAGCGTCAAGAAATAGCAGACAGTCTCCTTTTGCTTCTTTTGCGCAGGCGTTTCTCACTAAGCCTGGATGTCCCCATTTTCCATTGATGACTTTTGCATACTTTCTGCCGATTTCACCTGTTTTATCTGTTGAGTTATCATTACCCAGGATAACCTCACAGCTAAAGTACTGCCTCTTGATGCTTTTCAGCAGCTTTTCAATATTCTCTTCTTCATTCCTTGCCGGAATTATTATGCTTAGCATTATCATTTTTGTTCAAATATCTATTTAAAATTGTTGCGCCATGTCCGTAAAAATTAATTAGCCCAATCGCTGACCATAACAAGTCACGGCCCCTGACCAAAAAGCTCAGCGCAATTGCTATTGAAGGCCTTATTCCAAGCAGCGAAAAAGCAGAAAGCTGGGAAAGTTCCAATACACCAAGCGCAGCAGGTATAGGTACCATATAAGCGATTGAAATAAATACCAGAATAATAAAAATTTCATTAAGTCCGGCATTATAGCCAAGGATTTTCAGCGCAAGTTTGTATTCAATGAACATCAACGCCCACAGGAAAAGGGATATTAAAAAAGATATTAGCACTTCTTTTCTTTTTATTTTTAAGAACTTTATGCTTTGGTTCTCTTCAATCTTCGCCCATTTTTTAATTGTGTCGAATGTCTTCAGCCGGTCTATTCTTAAGAATTCAATTATGGTTGGTATAAAATATTTGCCTGTAAGATGTCTGTAAAAGAAAAAACCAACTATAAACCCTGAAATGCAGAGCGCCAAAAGTAGCATAATTTTTAATTTTAAAGAAATATTAAAAAAAATAATAAGTGCAATAAAACCAATAAATGCAAAAAATACATCTCCTAAAAGTTCTATCATGTTATCGAACATGATTGAGGAAACGCCTTTGCTCAATGATATTTTTTCTTTCTCCCTTAAAAGCAGATATGTTCTTGCGTCAACAATGACCTTTCTCATTGAAGTCAAGTAACTGACCGCGTACGATGAAAGCTTGTATGAGAACAGTCTCCAGAATGGAATCTTGATTTTGTATGCTGTGAGCAACCTACGCCATCTTAAAACTAACACAGACATTATTACAAAAGAAATAAGGAGATAAAGCGTCAGCGTAACAGGTGAAAAAACTGCAAATGAGCTCAGGACTTCTTTAAGGTTGAAATGAAGCATTACATATATGTATATAGCAATCCCTATAATCAACGATCCAAGTAGCACCAATATTTTTTTCATTTTGAATAGGGATTATACGAGCCCGGGGGGACTTTCGTCTTTGATTTCGAACCCCCGACCTACAGCTTAGGAGGCTGTCGCCCTATTTGTTCGACAAAGTCTCCAAACTAGGCTACGGGCTCATAAAATAATAAAAAAAGAAATCAATTTAAAAATCTTTTGAAGCTTACTTCTTCTTTTTTCTTCCGCCCCTTACCATCTTGGCAGCGCAGACATTTCCTTTCTTATCAACATAATAAAGGTAGCCTTTCTCTTTCTTTATGCCTGCTTTCGCAACAATTTCAGGCGATCCTCTTTTTTTGCCTGCCCGGGCCATCTTAACTTTGCATACATTTCCTTTCTTGTCGATGTAGTACAAATACTCTTTTTGTCTTTTAATACCAGTTTTTGCTATAACACTTCCCATTTTTCAACCTCCTTTTTAGTCGAAATTTAATAGATAATAAAACAAACCCCTTTATATACTTTTTTATTTTTTCGTCTCAATTTTGAGGATTTGTTCGATTTCCCTCCTGGAAACAGAGCAGCCGTTGAGCTTTATGCCCCAGAGAACTCCGTCTAGGAGCTCCTTTTTTGGGTTCTCAACATTGGGAATCAACCTATCCAAAAGACCTTTTTCATAGGCGATGACTGTCAACTCAACTGATCTTGAAATCCTTATGTTTTGTGTAAGCCTTGAAAATTCAGCAATGTTTTCCTTGACCATTTTGACAGGCATATGAAGCTTGTGCTGCAGCAGCTCCAAAAGACCTTGCGGATTCTCTATCAAAAGCCTTGTTGTTCTCTCGTCAATAACAACAAGCTCTGAGCCAAAAACAATCGCGCCGGCAAGCGTTTCAATCTCGCCGCTGTGGACTATCTGTATATAGTTCCCCTTTGCCATGAAGCATTTGTTTGCCACATCCATTAATTTTTGGGAAATTTCTTCGATTTTTTTGTCATAATTCACTTCAAGAACTTTGCTCTCAACAACAGACATGACTTGCATTGCCTCAAATTTGAATCTTTTTCCGCTAAAAGGCTTATCTATAACCTCTCTTTTAACTGCTTTTGATATGTAGAAATTTCCCGGATAGACCTTTTTCAGCTCCTGAAGAAGCCAAAGCAAGTTGTTCATCGTCAGGCTTATTATCGGTCCTGCGTCAAAAAATATTGATTTCATTTGAAAATGCCCCTTACATATTTCAATTTGCTTTCTATGTCAAGCCCCCCAACACTAAATTCTGTTATCTCTGTCTTTCCGACATAATTCATTAAGTCCCATTGGGATATTCCAAGAATCTCAGCAACCCTTGCTATTGAAATGCCGTGTGCGTATATACTTGTCCCTTTCTTTATCTTGGCCTTATCCATAATCTCTTCAACGTATTTTTTGAATTTCACGTCAATCTCAGAAATAATTTTGGACATTTCTTTTGCAGCTGCTCTATAGCCTTCAAACTCTTTGTTTTCCAGCGCACTGCAAGCTTCCCTAAGCTTTGGGCGAATTCTTGAATAAACCTCTGGATTTACTCCTGCTCTTTCTATAGTCTTGTAAATTGAATAGATTAAAACAGCAGCAGATATAGAATCTTCATCTTGAAATATTGTTGCGCTGTGGATTATGTGGTTGCTAAGCTCCTCGAGCTCAAAGACGCCTCTCTCCTCTGGCTTTTCAAGAATAGCAAGTGCCCGTTTCAGCATTGCAAGAATATCCTTTCTAACGCCTTCGTTCATGGCTTAAACCATTTTTTATATGTTTATAAATATTGCTTTTTTCCACCAAAAAATATATAAAGAGCAATTGAAAATTTAATATCTATGGTTGGTATTCTTTCAAGGTTCATAAATAAGGTTTTTAATAGCTTGCTGAGGGGGAAGAAAAAGCTAAAGATAGGGATTTACGGCCCTCCAAATGGTGGCAAAACAACCATTGCAAACCGAATCTGCAAGGACTGGCTTGGCCAGGAGATGGGCAAGGTTTCTGCAATTGCACATGAAACAAGGGAGATACAGATAAAGGAGGACATTACAGTTAAGTCAGGCAAAAAAGAGCTTAGCTTCAGCTTGATTGATACTCCTGGCATAGCAACAAAGATTGATTATGAAGATTTTATGAAGCACGGAATGAAGGAGAAGGAGGCAAAGAAGAGGGCAAAGGAAGCGACAAAAGGAGTAATTGATGCAATTAGATGGCTTGACAACATGGATGTTGTCATAGTTGTGCTGGATGCTACAAAAGACCCGTATTCGCAAGTTAACATAACCATAATTGGGAATCTTGCAGCAAGAAAGATACCTGTCTTGATTGGAGCAAACAAAATTGACCTTAAAAAGGCAAGCATCAAAAAAGTAAAGAACGCATTCCCACAGTACCCTGTCATTGGGCTGTCTGCGAAATACGGGAATAATATTGATGAGTTTTACGAGGCCTTATTTGCCGTAGCGAGGTGAAAATGCTAACTATAGAATTCATACCATATCACGAAATCGAGAAGCTTAGTTCGCTGGGTAGGATAAAGAAGCTGCTGAAGACTGCAAAGGAAAACAAGATAGTTCTTCTTGAAGGAAGGCTGACAAAAGAGGAAGAGGTAGAGCTGATAAAGACAACAATGGAGGAGATTAACGAGGAATTCAAGGGCATAGAGCTGGCTGTCATAGATCCTTCGAAGGTTAAGGGCGGACCGATGATAAAACTAAAAAATAATATCTTGGATGTACTTCTTGGAAATAGGACAGGAATAACAATAGTAGGGCCTGCTTCTGTTGTCAAGGCAATAAGGAAGGATCCAACAAAAATCCAGCTTTTCACAAGAGATGTGAAGAAAAAGAAGAAAAGGTAACATGCCTCACCAATGCGTCAGATGCGGTACTCTTTATGATGATGGTTCTGAGCAGATACTGAAGGGCTGCAGCTGCGGTGCAAAGCTTTTTTTCTTTGTCAAAAAAGAGTCACTTAAAAAAGCAGAGAGCATAGCGAAGAAGCTTACTGTTGAAGAAAAGAGACAGATAGAAACCGATGTGCTTGAGCTTGTTGAGGAGGAAAGGACAAAGGAGGACCAGCCAATAATTCTTGATTTTGAATCAATAAATGTGGTTGAGCCGGGAAAATTCGAGCTTGACCTCGTTCATCTGTTCAGGAAAGACCCACTTGTCTTCAAGGTTGGTGAAGGAAAATATGTCATTGACTTGGCAAGCGCATTTTCAAAAAGAAAAAAAGGCAAATAATCATTTTGAAGTTATTATTTCTATGACGTCGCCATTTCCAAGGATGTGCTCTTTCCCAACAACCCTTTTTGTCTTTACATCAATGGCCCTTATGAAATTCTTTCCAAGGTCTGTGTGTATTCTGAAAGCGAAATCGAGCGCAGTGCTTTTCGGAGGCATTAAAAAGCAGTCTGGCAAAACTCTGCCATATTGGTCTTCAAGCTTGTTTACTCCTCCTGGGAAGATTGCAAGATATTTCAAAAGTTCGAATACAGCCTTGTTCAATATTTCCTGAACCCCTGTTCCATTGTTCTTCTTCAGAACATTTTCTTTTATGAAGTTAAGCGCATTTTTCTGCTTGTCGCTTAATTTTTTATCATCTGTCATCTGAAAATCGTTGTCACCAGGATTGTATTCTATGAGTTGGTGTCTCGAGGCTTCCTTCAATGCAAGCTCTGATTCTGCTGAGCACGGAATTATTATATATCCTGGAAACTGCTTCTTAAGTTTTTCAAAATTTTCCATTGCACCGGGCATGTCAATTTTATTTGCGGCAATAATCATTGGCTTTGTCTGCTTTCTTAAGTAAATTGCAACCTGCTTAAGCTGCTCTTCTGTCCACTCTGTTGGCTTCTCCTTATTCAGATTTAATTTTCTTATTACTTCTTTGACTAGACTTTCTTCTACTTTAAGGCCTGAAAGCTGTTTTGCGAGAGCCTTTTCAATATCGCTGTGCTCCTGCTGAATCTGCCTTGCAAACTTTTCCCAGCCCTTCTTCAGAATATCGAGAAACCAGTAGTCAAGCTCTT
Source organism: uncultured archaeon (assembly GCA_963845175.1). GTDB lineage: Archaea > Nanobdellota > Nanobdellia > Woesearchaeales > CAIVOO01 > CAIMOB01. Next base: position 88,453 of record CAWJRI010000012.1, on the reverse strand, counting down.
CTTCGAGAAATTTAACATCAAAAGCGGGGTCATGGCCTCCTGCAATAGGCTCGCCTTTCTCATTCGTAGTTCCAGCAACATCAATTACATGAATTAAAGCATCTGCCTGATTTAAGTCGTTGAGAAATGCAAGTCCAAGCCCTTTGCCTTCGTGCGCTCCTGGAACAAGGCCTGCAACATCAAGAACGTCTACGGGAACAAATCTTTTGTGATTTATGCAAAATCCTTCCCTTGGATTGCACTGCACCTTGAAAAATGTGTCAACGCAGTCTATTTTCACAAACCCTACGCCATGATTCGGTTTTATTGTAGCGAAAGGATAGTTTGCTATAAGCACATCTGCCAGAGTTAATGCCTTGAAAAATGTAGATTTTCCTACATTCGCTTTTCCAACAACTCCGATTAGCATGATAAAATAAAATTAATTGTTTATTATAAACTTTTGCATAAATTTAAATATACTTTTTGAACTCCAACCATTATGCTCAAGGCAGACCTTCATATCCATACTGGCGAAGACCGCCATCATCCTGAGATAAAATATGACTCAATGAAGCTGATAGATTCTGCGGCAAAACTGGGCTTTCAAGTAATTTCAATAACAAACCACTCAAGGGTAACTTTTAGCAAATTCCTTTCAGATTATGCAGCCAAGAGAGGAATCATTCTTATTCCGGGAACAGAGCAGAGTGTTGAGGGTAAGGACGTCCTTATCTACAATATCTCACAGAGGCAAAGCGAAAAAATAACAACATTTGACGCGCTGGAAAAACTGAGGAAAAAAAGGAATGACATTTTAGTGATTGCGCCGCATCCTTTTTACACAGCAAGCAGGCACAGCCTTGGCAAGGCGCTTTTGAAAAACATCAACCTTTTTGATGCGATTGAATACTGTCATTTTTATCTGAAGTACAGGAATGGGCCAAACAAGAAGGCAGCAAGAATAGCACATGAATTTAACAAGCCACTGGTTGGAAATTCTGATGCACACCATCTCTGGAGATTAAACACAACCTACACTCTAATCAATTCAAAAAAAACAGTAAATGAAGTCATAAATGCAATAAAAAAACACAACGTAAATCTGTATTCAAAACATCTTTCACCATATTATTATCTGAAGATTGTCTTGTGGCTGGTCTATTCAAAACTTTACAGAAAACTACACAGGGCCAAGCAAAGGTTTATAAACAAAAATTAGTTATTGAAACACAATGGCTGAGGACAAATTACAATTCATTCCAATAACAGGTGCTAAAAAAGATGATGGTCTGAGTGTCAAATATGAAGAAGTTTATGACATGAAGGAGCTTTACAAGCTGGTAAGGGACTGGCTGATTTCAGAGGGCTTTGCAAGCGATAAAAAAGATGAGTACATGGAAGAATTCTATTTGGAAAATCATAACCAGACAAGAGGCAGGGAGATATGGGTTTGGTGGAGGACAAGCAAAGTTCCGCACGGAAGCATTTATTTTAAGTATTATCTGAATGTTGATTTTCATGTTCTTGGCATGAAGGACGTTGAAATAATGTACAAGGGGCAGAAGGTAAAAGCGCAGAAAGGCGAAGTCGAAGTCATAATTAACGCATACATTGAGTTGCTTCCCGAAGCCAAATTAAAGGGGCCGCTGAAGGTTTTTTCTGACTTGTTTAGGAAGAGAATTTACAAGGGGGAAATAAAAGAGCACGAGGATAAATACAGAGAGGATGTTTACAGACTCCAGGGACTTGTGAAGCAGTTCCTTGAATTAAAGGGTTTCCTTCCAGAGTCAGAGATATTCAGACCCTTAAGAGGACTGTAGAAAGTTATTTAAATGTCTTCTTTTTCTATTTAATCATGCCCCCGTGGCTTAGTAGCTATAGCGGCTGACTTGTACCAAAGAAAGAAATCAGCAGATCGTGGGTGCGACTCCCACCGGGGGCTTTCGAGCAAAGCGAGAATGAAAGACGAATACAACCAACTGAAAAAGAAGCTGAACCTGCCTGACTTTGAAAAGCTGGACAGCGAGTTTGAAATATCTGCAGTAGAGCAGAAGGAATTCCTGCTCAGGAGCATAAGAAGAAAGATAACTGAAAAACTTGTTGGTTTCACGGAAATATTTGATGAGATTCTCCAGCCTGAAAAGCCTTCAACAATGTATGAGTCTAATTTTATTTCAGAAAATGAAAGAAAGGCCATTTTTGATATTTATAAAAAACTGATGTATTTGATAAGATTGTCTGAAGAGATAAGTATAGATGAAGATGATAAAAAAGACACTGATTTCATCAACAAGGCGCTGAATGACTGGCTTTTGCTTAAGGAAAATATTGAAGAAGCACTGTCAAAAATGAAGGAAGCCTGGACAAAGCAACTGAAAAAAGAGGAAGAGGCATATTTCGGATGAAGCTTGTTTTACTTGGCAAGCCGGGAAGCGGAAAAGGCTCAGAAGCAGAACTTCTAATTAAAAAATTCAAGTTTTGTTATATTGCAATGGGAAACATTCTAAGAGAAATTGAAAGAAAGAAAACAAGGCTGGGAAAACTGGTGAAATCACACATTGACAAAGGCGAGCTTGTTCCAAACGAGATAACAATCAGAATCCTTAAAGAAAGGCTTTCAAGAAAAGACTGCAAAAAAGGTTTTTTGCTTGATGGCTTTCCAAGAGATACAGAGCAGGCGAAGGAACTGGAAAAGATTTCAAAAATAGATAAGGTGATTTATCTTGATGTTTCTGACAGGCTTTTGATAAAGCGCCTTTCAAGCAGAAGAATATGTGCCTGTGGCGCTGTCTACAATCTTATAACCAATCCCCCGAAAAAATCAGGCATCTGCAACAAGTGCGGAAGAAAGCTTTACAATAGACCTGACGACAATCCAAAGTCAATTAAAAACCGCCTGAATGTCTACAACAGAATGACCAAGCCAGTAATAAATTTTTATTCAAAGAAAAAGATTCTTGTGAAGGTTGATGGAAGCGGGACAATAAAATGGGTTTACAATGCAATTCTTAAGAAGCTTGGAAAAGCTGCTTGACAACAGCAGTTGCATAGCTTCCTTTCCGCAGAAAAAACTTTAATTTTATCTTCTTTTTTCCGCTGTTTAATTCATCTGCTTCAAGCTTCCCAATTTCCAGTTCGCTGATTTCAGCAATCAAGTCCCTTTCATTTCCTTCGCTTGAAATAGCAGGAATCTGCCTTATTATAAAGTCTCTTGGATTTATTTTTTCCTCTTTCAGAATTTTATTTATTATCTCTCCAATCTTCCCTCCAAGCTCTGTGCCAAACCCCACAATCGGAATTTTTATTTTATCAGATTTTTTCTTTTTAAGATACTCTTCAACTGTTTTGTTCCAGATGTATGACTGGTAGGCATGAATAAAAAGGTGTAGAATTCTTTTGTTTATATTTCTTAATGCACCAACATAATCGCCCGGCTTTGTTTTTAGGCAATCTGCAATCTCTTCTTCATTTTTTAGCAAATCACATGCATTTTTGAAGTCGCCCTTTATCAGCGCCTTTCCGATTTCAGCATTATTTGTCGAAAATCTCTGCTCATCAAAGTAATTTATTATGAATTTCTTGATTTTAGGCACTTTTTCAATGTTTCTTACAACTATTTCAAAATAATTTCCTTTATTGTCACCTAGGTTAATTCTTTCGCTTCCATTACCCAGAAATTTAAGCTCAATATCATTAAATTTAAAGTCTTTTTTCGGGCCCCCGAATATAGAAACAGCCTGCTCTGTCACAGCATTCTTGTCCTTCATACCTGCAAAACCAATATTTTTGACATTAACATTCAACTTTTCAGCAATAAAAGAAACCGCCTTTATTGTTGTGTAATTCCTTTTTTTAAGTGTGTAAAAAGAATAATCTCCCGAATTTGTTTTTAAATCAATTACTTCCTTTACAACAAAATCCTCTGGAATAGCCTTAATCTGCATTTTTAAACACCGAAATATTTATTAATCAGCAACAGATGAAATCTGTTGAGGTGGTTTAAATAATTTCTGTAAAAGGGCAGCTGATAAGCGGAAAATTTGGGGAGATCCTTATCAGGCAGAAGGCTGGCGAAAGAATAGAGATAGGTGAGCTTCTTGTGGTTGAGAATGATGATGCAAAATACCTCCTGCAGGTTTTTGACCTGATTTATGGCAGCCAGATATCGCAGCAGAACCTCGAACTGATTTCCGGAATGAATCTTGAGGAGAACACAGATATGGAATTCATATCCTCAAACCTAAGAAATTATGTGCTTGCAAATGTCAAAAGCCTTATCACAATAAAAAAGAATGAAGCAGCAATCTGCAAGAACCTTCCTGATTTTTTCTCAAATGTAAGAAAAATAACAAAGGAGGATTTGGCTTTCATAACCCAGCCAGATAATCCGCTTTTCTTCGGAAATCTGCGCTCCGGCTCCGAGGTCATAGATGTTCCAATATATCTTGACGGGAAAAAAGTCTACCAGCATCACATCCTGATTGCGGCGACAACCGGCAGAGGCAAGTCTAATCTTGTAAAGACGATGCTTTGGAATGTGCTTGACCATGCTTATGCAGGGATACTTGTTCTCGATCCGCACGATGAATATTTTGGCAGGAACTCCTTTGGGTTGAAGAATCACCCAAAAAAAGAGAAGGTTGTTTATTATTCAAAGAATCCCGAGCCAGGCACAAAGACGCTGAAGTTCAATCTGAAGGCGATAAGGCCTATGCACTTTTCCGGCATTACTAACTGGTCAGATGCGCAGCTTGAGGCGCTTTACACTTATTACAAGAAGTTTGAATCTGACTGGATTGAAGCGATTGTTTTAGAGAGGGAAATTGAGAATTTCATGCCAGGAACATTAAGCGTTGTCAGAAGAAGGATAATGTCCCTGCTCGACCTGCAGAGAAAAGACACCACAATTTACTGCTCAGGAATATTTGACAGGCAGGCAGGCCAGACAACTGTAAAAGACATAGTCAACGAGCTTGAAGAGTCAAAGACAGTGATTATTGACACATCGACAATCGCAGGCAATGTTGAGCTTCTTGTCGGAAGCCTGATTGCGAATGAGGTGTTCAGGAGATACAAGAATCATAGGCTTGAGGGAAGGACAGACAAGCCAGTAATCTCAATTGTTTTGGAAGAGGCGCCAAGGGTTCTTGGAAAAGCTGTGCTGGAAAAAGGGACAAATATCTTTGAGACAATCGCAAGGGAGGGAAGGAAATTCAATGTCGGTCTGACCGCCATAACGCAGCTTCCTTCACTGATTCCGCGCGAGATTCTGGCAAACATGAACACAAAAGTAATTCTTGGAATTGAGATGGGCCCTGAAAGGCAGGCAGTGATTGAAAGTGCTGCGCAGGACCTTTCAGATGACAACAGGAACATAGCTTCGCTCGACAAAGGCGAAGCAATAATAACATCAAACTTCGCGAGATTCGCAATGCCAATAAAGATTCCGTTGTTCGGCCTGAATCCCGAAAAGAAAGTCGTCTCATACCAGAAGCAATATCTTGGAGTGCAGTTGCTTTAGAAAGGTTTAAATAGAAAAAGGGTCTTTTTGTAATTATGGCAGAATTGAACGAAAGTTTGATTCAGGAAGCAATTGATAAGGACAAAGATCTTAATATTCTTATTAACAACCTTCCATCTAAGATAGAGGTTGTTAAAAAGTCTAAGCAAATTGTGGTGCTAAAATCTTTGCTTTTGAGGTTGATAAACCTGGCTGACTTGTTTGAATTGCACAGGAAAGATTTAGTTGACAAGATTGCGAAAATAGATGACATAGGTTTAAGAGCATATTTCACACAAAGCTTGAATCAGATAGTCAAGAATCGCCAAAGATATGAGATTCTTTTCGCAAAATATTCTAAATGATTTCTCTGTTTATGTTATAAATCATTTTTCCAGGGATGCGTTTTTCTAATTTAAAAATTCCTTCACCATATTCTTTTAATATGTCTTGATAGACAATCGCAGCAGTAGTTCTTCCGTTAAGCAAATAAGGAATGCCCGCACAAAATTTTTCTCCAGGCCTTATGTGATTTTCACCAAAGATTATTACAAGCTTTTTCCCCTCACTTATGCCCTTCTTAATCTTTTCAAGCGCATAAGCTTCACGTTTTTCATAATCTCTCCAAAATTCAGGATTTCCATTTTGCGGTTCAAGAAAAATCGGCTCTTTTCCGCTATTTCTTGATGCTTCGATTAATGGTTTATGATATGATTCTATTAAAGTTTCGCAACTGTATTCAAGACCCAAAAAAACATCTGGAATTTTTATAATTTTTTCAATAATCTTTTTTTGATTTTTAGAATGCGGCGCTGATTCGGAATGATAGTCGCCAAGAAAAATAGCATTTGTTCCAGTAATTTCTTCTATAAATGAGTTGAAGTCTATTTCATGGGGAATGACCCCTCTTAGGAAATGTTCCCAGTTTGCCATTTTGAATATAAAGATAAGCAATCACAGTTTATAAATCTTTCGGAATTGTAACCACTCTAAAGTTACTATAACTCCTAAAACCTCGAATTCTTGAGTTTTAAGCCCTGATGGCTCATCAATTCGCTTTTCGTATGCCTCATTTCTTGCGAATTGGGTTTTCTTGCATTTTGGCGCAAATGAACTTTCAAATTCTGCTGTGCCAAAACGAAGCACCTTACCACAAAATAGGCGTCCCGGCTATATAAGCCCTTCTGTTATTTTTCGAATTTTTGAGACGACAAAACTGATATTTTATGGCAGTATGGGCTTAAATGAACTCAGTTACAGGGGCTGAATTTTGCCTGACAGACCTCAAATTTGAGTGTTTTAAAGCTCATAAGCTTGAAATTTTGCCTGACAGAGTGCCTGGCAGTGCATTCAGTGGTCAAAAAATCTTACATATAGGGGCGGCTTTTAAGGTGGCGAATGCTTAAATTCCTGGCTTTTGGGGCTTATAAGCCCAAAACTAAAGGTGACAGGTAAGGTGGCAGTTATTACGAATTATGAGGTTATAGCTCAGCTGCAAAAAAAGTCAAATATACGTGAGTTTTTCCACTTTATAGACTATCAAATTCGAGGCTTTAAAGGCGTAAAAAGCCAAAATTAACTCTATAACTAACTCTATAATTGTGCGGGGGTTTTACGGGCTTTAACAGATTTACGAAGTTAAATTCAGTGGTCAAAAAAGCTCAGATATAGGGGCGACATTTAATTCTGTAGACTGTCGAAATTCAAGCCCTGGAAGCTTAAAAGCTCAAAATTGACTTCGTTAGTAACTTCGTAACTTCACGTGCCTATTACGTAAAAAAGAGAATCGTCGGTTTACGTTTCTCTGCGAGAAAGACAATGCAAAAATTGAATTATCATTAATTATCTCGGGTTTGAGAAAGGCACATTAAACGAAGAAGTCGTGAAAAGATATAGCCAGGGTAGAGTCTGCCGTTTTAATTCATAGAAATACAATCCACCACAGATTAAAGTTAGTGGTAGAATTTCAGCGCTTGTTTTTTAATAGAAAACTTTTTAAAGTTTCAGTTTCTATTAAACATCATGAAAAGAAGAATAAAAGATATTTCTGCAGGAGCAGTCGTATTTAGAAGAAGAAATAATTTAGAATTTTTATTGTTAAAGAACAGATTTAATGAGTGGGAGTTAGCAAAGGGACATCTCCAAGATAAAGACATCAGAAAGAGTGCTTTTATTGAAGTTTTAGAAGAAACCGGGTTTAATTCTGTTGAGTTTATTGAGGGGTTTTTTGAAAAAATATCTTATGTTAAAGAATTCGATAGTGAAATTGCTGATAAAACTATTTATTTTTTCTTGGTAGAAAAAGATGACAAGATTAAATTATCAAAAGAGCATTCAGAATATTGCTGGAAGGATCTGGAAGAAAGTTGTTCTCTGATTTTGTTTGACAAACAAAAAGAACTTCTAGAGAAAACTACAGCTTTTATTAATTCAAAACTTTCTTAAATATTAACTCCAATAATTTACCATTCAATTTAAATTCTTCATTTCTATCTTTTATAATTCCAGTTCTAACAAGAATTTCAGTATCAAGATTATCTTGAAGTTCAGGATTCCCAGCAATAATTTTTTTCATAACTTCTTTTTGTTGTTCTGTAAAATGCTCTTCAAAAATGTGTTTGTAAACTCTTTGGCTTTTATCTGCTAAATTTTTAGTTCCCTCTTCTATAGATTCAGAACTAAAGTTCTTTCTTATTGAATATGTTTCTATGCATAAATTAATTAAGTCTCTTCTTCTCATACCAGAATATTCAAGTAATCTATCTAAATTAGGTATGTTTTTATCAAAAGGACGGCTAGCCAACAATTTGGCATCATCATAGGTAAGAGATCCAACAATAACTAAATTTTTTTGGTGTTGGAAAAAAAGTTGGTCTATGTTTTGTGGCTCAATATGTATTCCCAAAACAATAGGCGATTTTTTGGCTCTGTCTTTAGCAGTTTGAAAAGCTCTTTCATCATATAACAAACCAGTTACAGAATCAAGGAACAGAGAGTGAGTATTTTTTTCTAATTCAGAAAGAACATCTTGAGGAGCAACATTCTTACAATAAACTCTTCTTAAATGTTGTTTATAATGAGAATATCTCCTAGCAAGCGAACTCTTCCCAGAACCATGATATCCTGCAATTATACAAAAGCCAGTTTCTCTTAAAATATTATCAATTCTGGCCAACTCTTGTTGCTGGATAGGTAAACATTCATTATCTAATAGACTCTGATAAATTTTTAGTATTTCAGTCATGTTTATTCTCAAAAATTGATTTTACTATTTTTTGATGTACCTCTTGAATAGGATTATTCCCATTTATTCTTATAAATGAATGGCCTTTTGATAATGTTTCAAAGAGACCATTCACAGTTGTTATATACCTAATATCTCTAGTCATACGATATTCTTTATTTGTTTCCTCAGCTCTTCTTACAGATAATTCAGGTGGCACTGCAAGATATACCACCCTCCCAGGGTTAGGCAATCTTGATTCAATATCATATAATTTTCCTAAATCAACACCTAAAGCATTACACATTACAATTGTTGAGAATTTTTGTCTGTCTACTATCACTATTTCTTCATTATTCAATCTGCTTTCAACGTCATTAAAAACAAACTCATTATATTGAAGGTCTCCAAAGAATCCAGCTATTTTATCTGCGTTGCCATAGGGATCCGCATTTCTTAATCTTTTGATCATCATATCAGGGGTACTTCCTCTTAGCCTTTGACATATATGTACATAAATGCCATTTCGGTCGTATTGTTCCTTAAGAAGCCTTATTTGTGTGCTTTTTCCACAACGAGGAAGACCTTCAAATGCAATATAGTTCCAATATTGATTTTTGTGATTGCCTACTACCACTGCAATCATTTCAGCTCTTTCTTCAACAGACCCGTTAACTATTTTAAAATTAAAATTTTGTATAAGCCTAAACAATACATCATCGACTTTCTTCCTTATTTTTTCATCTTCAAATCTTTTGCCATCTTTCTCAAGAGGAATCTCAGCAGGTAAGTAAAATATGATATCATAAATTAGAGAGTGACTTAAAGCTGTTTTTTCTATAAATTTATATTTAGTATCATCTTTTACTTTTTCTCCACATTCAGCAAGTACATAAGCTATACTTTGTAGAGCAGAACCATCAGACACAAAATCTGTTGAAGAACCCTCCTCTTCAATCCTTCTTTCTAAATTAACAAGATCGAGTCTTAAATACTCTTCTTTTGAGAGATCGCACAATTTTTTACCAGGAAACTCCTTTTCCATTATATCATGGATAGATTCACCTCTCACTAAATTTAGTCCTAACTTTGCTGCTACCTTTTTTGCAAGAGTCGTTTTTCCAGATGAGTGTGTTCCTGTGATTACAATTTTCATTTTAGGTCTGGCTTATAAGATATACAAAGGGGTACAAGGTTTCTCGAATGGGGCATATAATGTAAACTTCCTTTTGAAGATATTACTGGGCAAATATGTTTTTTACTGTTTAATTTATCGATATTAAAAAATTTAATTTCGTTGAATGGCCCGTCGATCCAGATAAATTTATTTTTCCTGAATTCTGCAATATTATATTTACTTCCACCCAATATTGAACAAGAGTACACTTTTTTATTTGGATAAATTAAGATTCTTTTTCTCAGGAGTGTTTCGCATCTACAACAATTTGCATGTTTTGAGTTAAACTCCCTATAGTTACAATACCTTATCGGTGGTCTTAATTTCATTCTAATTTTGTTTTTTTGAGAGTAATTCTTTATTTTTTTGTAACAATCTATCCATAAATGTGGTGGAAGAAGAAGGTATTTATTTTTTCTTACATTGCCATTATTGGTTATAATATGAAAGTTTAATTCATCAACGTTTAGAGATTCTAGCAAATCAATAAGATTTAAAACTGATGAATAGTTAATTGAATTTATAGTGGTAGTAACTCGCACGAAAAAACCCTTTTCTTTTGAAAAAATAATTTTTTTAATAATTTCATCAAAAGACCCTTTAATCCTGATATTATCATGCAATTCTTTGTTGTAGCCATCAAGACTGAAAGATAACACATCAATCAACTTGAAGTTGGAATCATCCAAAAATTTTATCGGAAAACTTCCATTTGTATCAACGCAAATTTTGTTAAATCCTATTTTCTTTGCAAATCTAATCGCTTTCAAAATATCTGGGTGCAAGGTGGGTTCTCCACCCAGAAATATAATATGTTTGGCACCAAGTTCAAATGTTTGAGTAAGAATTGATTTTATTTCATTAAATGACAATCTATCAAAATTTATTTTTTCTCCCATGTAGCAATGTTTACATTCAAAATTGCAGTTATTCAACATATAGAGAAATACTGTGTTTAGTTTATTTCTAAATTCTCTATAAAATCTTTCAGCGTCTTGTTCAAGCGTACTATTCATCATTTTAATATTATATGAATAGTATTTAAGTATATAAATTTTACCATTATATAGTGACAATAATAGAAAGGTTTAAATAGTAGAAGCGCAATTCATATATGAATGAATGGGCTAAAGAAGGCAATTGTTGGGCTTGGATTGGTTGGGTTATTGAGTTCTCCTTATTTGGTTAGCAGGGCGAATGCTGAAGAGCCGAAAAAGCAAGAGGCTTCTCAACTGGAAAAAGAAGCAAACAGTTATTTTGGAACAAAAGCACCGGATGAGGTATTGTATAAGTTGATTGAAGTTTATAATCAAGAAAAATCTGAAAATTTATATCAGTCAAATAACTATGATAGTTTAATTCAATACTGTAAAAATTTTGTTGATATTTTAGAAAAATATAATATAACAAAATTAAATCTAAATGCAAAACGAGTTGCAGCGCAAATATACGATGATTTTGGTTCTGGATTATATGGAAAAAAACAATATGAAGAATCAATACCTTTTAACAAAAAAGCAACGGAATTAGATCCTGATAATCAATTATTTTGGAGAAATTTAGCATTAACTTATAAAGAACTAGGAAAAAGTAAAAATAATAGAATATTTCTTTTGAGATCCATAGAATTTTATAAAAAAGTAATAGAACTCAATGGTAAGTATTCTGAAGAAGCCCAAAAGGTAATAGAGGTAATTAATACAAAATATTTGCCAAATTCTAATTAATTTATAGTTAGATTTTTAAACAAAATAATAAATATAACTATATATGGTTAAAAAAGAGCGAATATTACTAATAATTATATTTTTATTAGTTATCAAAATCGTTAACGCAGCAGTGCTATACGATCCTGACGCTCCTCCAACAACTACTGAAGATTGGAGCAAAATAGACCCAAGCTCAATGCAGCCAAACAGCTGCAACAACTGTTTTTTGTTTAATACATTTGGAAGCTTTCTTCCCCTTTCCTTGACTGCCCTTATGTTTGCCATTCTTGTCACATCTCCCTTATTAATCTTAAACCAAGCTCCCTTATGTCTCTTTGAAGGCTTGTTTCTGTTTCATGCCTTTGCTGAAAGAATGCGCTGCTTGCTCTTTTCAGGCTCAGGTAATGGTTCTTTAGCTGGAACTTTATCTCCTCGGGAACCCTTTCAAGCAGTGCCCACCTGTACACAGTGTAGGGGTTGTAGGAGTTTTCAACCAGGAAATTGTATATCTCCCTTTCCCTGCCCATGATTAAAGTCTTTTTGCTGTAATGAAATGTCCCGAGTCTGCCCAATAAAACACATAAATTACGAGCATCCAAATCTGGAAACTTGTCCATTATGTCCTTTTTCAGCTTCTCATACTCTCCTAAACAATCTTTGCGGATTCCCCTTGCCATTTGCGAGCCTCCTGTTTTTTATGCTTGTCAGGTGCTCGAAAACAAAGCCATATGGGCTTCTGGCTCAAAAATTCGCAGAGTATAAATCTTTCTATTTTTACCACATAAAAGTAGTAAAAGATACTATTAAATATTTGTTTAAACCATATAAAAACATGAAATTCGCGCATCTGGGTGACTGCCACATAGGAGGCTGGAGAGAGCCTAAATTGAGCTTTATAGCTGCCAAAGCCTTTGAAAAGGCAATAAATATTGTTATAGAAAAAAACCTCGATTTTGTGCTTATAACAGGCGATTTGTTCAATAACTCTTTGCCCAGTATAGATAATCTTAAGGTTGTTGTCAAGAAGCTAAAGGAGCTTAAAGATAAGGACATTCAGGCTTATGCAGTTGCAGGAAGCCATGATTTTTCGCCATCTGGCAGGACAATAATTGACGTTCTTGAGCACGCAGGCCTGCTGGTAAATGTTTTCAAGGGAAGCGCTGAAAATAACATTCTTAAATTAAATTTTACAGTTGACAAGAAAACGGGCGCAAAAATCACGGGGATTGTTGGCAGGAAAGGAATGCTTGAAAGAAATTATTATGAAAATCTTGAAAAAGCAAATCTTGAGCAGGAGCCTGGCTACAAAATATTCATGTTTCATACCGCACTGTCTGAACTAAAGCCAGCAGACATGGACAAGATGGATTCTGCACCGCTTTCATATCTGCCAAAAAACTTTAATTATTATGCAGGCGGGCATGTGCACGAAGTGATAAATGTAAAAGAAAAAGGCTACGGGCCAATTGTTTACCCAGGCGCATTGTTTCCGGCGAACTTCAGGGAGCTTGAGAAGTTTGGCAATGGCGGATTCTTCATTGTAGAAGATGACAATGCGGAGTGGCAGCCTGTACAAATTCAAAATGTTCTTTCAATCAAGATAAACTGCAGCCTCAAAAATCCGCAGGAAGTTGAGCAGGAACTTTTTGAAGATATTAAACACAAAGAATTTTTTAACACAATTGTGACACTTAGGCTGTCCGGAAAGCTTAAAGAGGGAATGATTTCTGATATTAATTTCAGTCAGATTTACAGTAGACTGTATGAAAAAGGCGCTTATTTTGTAATGAAAAATGTTTCAAGCCTTGAAACAAGGGAGTTTGAAGCTGTTAAGATTGGCTCTGTAGAAGAAGTTGAAAGCAAACTAATCGAGGAGAATATAAACCAGATAAAAATAAACCAAAATGAAAGAAAACTTGTTAATGATCTCATGAGTGTGCTTAATAAGGAAAAGGAAGAAGATGAAAAAATAGCGGATTTTGAGAAAAGGGTTGTTGAAGATGCCTTGAAAGTTTTTGAGATAAAAAAGAAAGCTTTATAAATATCTGAAAAAAATAATTAATGCAAAGAGGTGTGATTATGAAAAGACTTATTGTTTTGTTTTTGGTTGCGGCATTCTTGCTAGCGGGTTGTGCAAAAAAAGCGCCCGAGGCTGCAGCGCAAACACCAACATCTGCTATGCCTTCAGCGCCAGCATCAACGCCAACATCTGCTATGCCTTCAGCATCATCAGAAGGACAAGCAATGCCAGCAGCAGCTCCCCAGGAAGAAGTTAAGCCTGTTGGGGATAAAAGGTGCATGGATTCTGATGGCGGGAAAAATTATGCAGTAAAAGGAAATATCTCTGGCGTGAATACCTTGGGTATTAAATATGAAAAAGAAGATATCTGCGTAACAGGTAATAATGGCTATCTGAATGAGTATTTTTGCAGCGACACAGGAAAGCCGCAGACAGATGTGCACAAGTGCCCGAATGGGTGCAAGGACGGAGTTTGCATTTAATTTATTATTTTTTTAATTATTTCTTTTAATTCCACAGGATTGGAAGTTCCTTTTGTTTTTCTCATGACCTGCCCGACCAAGAAATTCAAAGCCTCAAGCTTTCCCTTCTTGTAATCCTCAACAACATTTGGATTCTCTTTCACAGCTTCCTCGCAAAGCTTCTTAAGCTCAGAAGCGCCTGCAACCATGCTTAATTTCTCCCTTTTCACATAATCTTTTGGCGAGAATGTCTTGATAAGCATCTTTTCCAGGATTTTCTTTGCAACTGCCTCTGTTATCTCGCCTTTTTCGACCATTGCCAGAAGCTCGATGATGTGCTTTTCATCTATGTCAAGCTCTTCAAGCTCCTTTTTATTATAATGTGCGATTCTTGGCAGCTCCCTTCTCAGCCATTTCGCTGCAACAAGCGGATTTATCTCAGCTGCAAGCTTTTCAAACAAGTCAGCAAGGATTATTTCAGATGACAGAATCTCAGCATCCTCTGGCTTTATTTTGTGCAGCTTCACAAATTTTTTCGCTTTTTCAGAAGGAAGCTCAGGCATGTCCTTCTTTGCCTTTTCAATTGATTCTTTTGTTATATCTATGACAACCAAGTCGGGGTCAAAAATATAGCCGTAATCCTCTTCTGTTTCCTTGCTTCTCAAAAAAAATGTCGTGCCTGTTTCAGGGTTCCAGCCCCTTGTCTCCTGTTTTATATTCTTTCCTTCCTTCACTTCCTTTTTCTGCCTTTCAACCTCATATTTGACTGCATTTTCTATCTCCTTGAATCCGGAAACATTTTTTATCTCAACCTTTGTGTTGCCGGATTCTGCAACTGAAACATTTACATCTGCCTTGATTATGCATTTTTTGATGTCAAATATCTTCAAATACCTCAGAATCGTAATCAGCCTTTTCATGAAATCGCGCGCTTCTTCTGCGCTGCCTATGTCAGGCTTTGTTACAATCTCGCAGAGCGGCCTTCCGCTTCTGTTGTAATCGATAAGAACATAGGGAGAGGTTTCCATGCTGCCCTTATGCACCAGCGAAGCAGGATCTTCCTCAAGATGCACTCTTATAATCCCAATTTCTTTCTCACCTGTCTTTATGCTTCCCTCTTTTCCAAGCGGAATCTCGTACTGCGTTATCTGGTAATTTTTTGACATGTCTGGATAGAAATATGATTTTCTTGAGAAAATTAGTTCAGGCGAGATTTTGCAGTTCAATGCAAGCGCAAGCTTCAGCGCGAAGTCAATTGCCTTCTTGTTTACAACAGGCTTTGAGCCAGGATGGCCAAGACAAACTTCACAGGTTGCGCTGTTTGGAATTTCAGCTGTTGTGGAGCAGCCGCAGAAAAGCTTTGACTCTGTGTCAAGCTCGACATGAACCTCCATTCCAACCATTACATCAGGTTTCATTCCAGCCTCTTTCCCAATTCAATTAAATTCTTCTCTTTCAGATGGTCTGCTGTAAGCATAATTCCGACAGGCAGCTCTTTTGCAAAGCCTGCATTGATTGAAAGATGCGGCAGGCCTGCAAGATTTGGGCCTACTGTCATTATGTCCATCATGTAGTTCTGCAAAGGCGTTAATTTCTCTATTTCATCAAACTTTGGCGGAAGAATAGGCATTGTCGGCGAGATAATTACATCATATTTCTTGAAAATTTTCTTGTATTCTTCAATTATCTTTGTCCTTATTTTTGCAGCCTTAAGGTAATAGGCGTCCCTGAAGCCCGACATCCTTGCAAATGTGCCCAATATTATCCTTCTCTTTGCTTCTTTTCCAAAATTATCGCTTCTTACTTTTGAAAAATACTCATTAAAGCTTCCTTCAAGCTTGTCATGGGCGCCGTATCTCATTCCGCAATATTTTGCAAGGTTTGTTGAAGCCTCTGAAGTCGCAAGCAGGTAATAAACAGCAATCCCATACTTGTTTGTCAATGGCAGTGTTATTTCATCATAATCGATTCCTTCAAGCTTTTTCAGCACAACTTTCTTAACATTTTCATCAATGTCCTTGAAGCTGTCTTTGATTATCGCAATCTTTTTGACAGAAGGCTTCTGCATTCCCTCTTTCACTGATGTCGAATCCCTTAAATCATGCCCGGAAATTATGTCAAGCATCAACTCAGCGTCTTCAATTGTTTTTGCAATCGAGCCTATCTTATCTAATGAATTGGCATAATCAATCAGCCCGTATCTTGAAACAAGTCCGTATGTTGGTGTCAGTCCGGCAACGCCACAGAAGGATGCAGGACAGGCAATTGAGCCGCCTGTTGACTGGCCCAATGAGATTTGCGTGTTTTTTGTCTTCTGTGCCCAGCCAGCTGCTCCACCAGAGCTTCCGCCGCAAGCCCTTGTTTTATCAAAAGGATTCAGGGGCCTGTTGAAGCCGAGTCCGACATTTGCTGAGAAACTTCCAAATCCGAATTCATCCTGGGCAGTCTTTCCAATTATGACTGCGCCTTCGTCAATCGCTCTTTGGACAGCAGTTGCATTGAATACTGGCAGGTAGCCTTCAAGTATCTTTGAGCCTGCCCTTGACTCAACATCTTTTACGCAGATGCAGTCCTTCACAGAAACAGGAACTCCCAGCAATCTTCCTTTTGCCTTGCCGGATTTTATTCTCTTGTCCAGCTCTATTGCCTGCTTCAGCGCAAGCTCTTTTGAGATGACATTAAAATATTTGTATTCTGAATTTACTTTTTCAGCTTCCTTTAGGATATTTTCTGTATTTTCTTCTACTGAGATATTCCCTTTTTTAACTTCATTGACAAATTCATTTGTTTTCATACAGCTCTCGGCCCCTTAAAATATCCGTCTTTCTTGTGCTGGGCGTTTCTCAATGCCTCTTCCTGCGTCAATGAAGCGCCTGCCTTGTCAGCCCTCACTGCATTTTTTATTTCAACAGGCTGGAAGCTCGGCTTTGTGTCTTTTACATCAGCTTCATCGAGCTTTGAGAAATAATCAATTATTTCCTTGAACTGCGGAATGAACTCTCTTATTTCATTGCCACTAAGGTTAAGCCGAGCATTTGCAGCAACTCTTTTTATAAGTTCAGCGTCAACTTTCATTTTTTTCCGACATCAAACTTCATGTGCAATTCCTTAAGAAGATTTGGATCCGGATCAGAAGGGCAGCCGTCCATCGGACATTCGCCTGCCTTTGTTTTTGGGAATGCAATTACCTCTCTGATATCATTGAAGCCGCACATCAACGCGACTAAGCGATCAAATCCAGGCGCAACTCCGCCGTGAGGAGGCGCGCCGTATTTGAATGCCTCCATCAAGAATCCGAATTTCTCATTTGCCTCTTTTTTTGAAATGCCGATTATGTTCAGAACCTTTTCCTGTATGTCTGGCCTGTGAATCCTTATCGAGCCGGAGGCAATCTCAATCCCGTTGAGCACAAGGTCGTAAAGCTGGCCAAGCACTTTTGAAGGGTCCTTGTCCAATAATGGAATGTGGTCTGGCTTCGGCATTGTGAAGATGTGATGCATCGGCTCCCATTTCTCCTCTTCCTCGCTCCAGCCGAACATTGGATAGTCAACAACCCAGCAGAATTTGAATTCCTTTTCATTGTAAAGCTTCAATTCTTTTCCCAAATGATTTCTTAAAGCGGCGAGCGAGGCATTCACAACAGCAGGCTTGTCAGCAACCAAGAATATCACATCGCCGTCGCCAGCGCCTGATTTCTTCTTCAGCTCAGACTGAATTCCTGCATTCATGTATTTTGTGACAGAAGACTCCATTTCATCTTTCTCTATTTTTATCGAGACAAGGCCTTTTGCGCCATATGGCTTCACGAGATTAATGAAATGGTCAAGCTCTTTTCTTGTGAATGAGCATTTCTTTGCGCACAATCCCTTAATCATCTCCGCTTTCTTGAAAATCTCAAAATCAGATTTTTTAAGAATAGCTGTCGCGTCAAACAGCTCCATTCCAAACCTCAGGTCCGGCTTGTCGCAGCCGTATTTGTCCATCGCTTCCTTGTAGGGAATCCTTGGGAATGGAATTTTCAAATCAACATCAATTGATTTCTTGAAAATGCGCTTCATTAATTCATCTGTTAATTCGTAAATGTCAAATTCATTTATGAAGCTCATCTCCAAATCTATCTGCGTGAATTCAAGCTGCCTGTCAACTCTCAAGTCTTCATCTCTTAGGCAGCGCGCAAGCTGATAATATCTATCACAGCCGCTGACCATAAGCAATTGCTTGTAAAGCTGGGGGCTCTGTGGCAGAGAATATGTTTTTCCAGGATTAATCCTGCTTGGAACCAAAAAATCTCTGGCGCCCTCTGGCGTGTTCCTGACCAATAATGGGGTTTCTATTTCAAGAAATCCTTTTGAATTGAGATACTCCCTTGTTGCCTGCATTGCCTTATGCCTTATCAGCAGATGCTTCTGCATTACAGGCCTTCTCAAATCAAGATAACGGAATTTTAATCTCATATCATCGTTTGCAGCAATCCTGTCATCAACCTCCAAAGGAGGGGTTTCTGACTTGTTAAGAATATCAAGCTTTGAAACTGCAACTTCAACATCACCTGTTATCATTTTTGGGTTTTCTGTCCCCTTCGGCCTCTGCCTGACAACACCTTCAATTTCAACAACATCCTCTCTTCTCAAGCCATAGGCAAGTTCGTGTGCCTGCTTTGATGTCTTCGGGTCAAAAACAACCTGCGTAAAGCCGTACCTGTCCCTCAAATCAATGAAAGTCAGTCCGCCATGGTCACGCCTTACATGAACCCAGCCATCTAGAATTACCTTGCTTCCAATCTCATTTTTTGTAAGTTCACCGCAAGTGTGTGTTCTGCGCATAATCCTTATTTTTTAAAAGAAATATATAAAAGTGATTATTTACAATATTGAAAATTACTTCTCCAGTATTACAACCTCAACCTTTGCCAACTTCTTAAACCTCTGCGCATCATCTTCTTTTCCAATACTTCCACCATAATGCATGGGAATAGCCATTTTTGGCCTAAATGAATTGACAGCATTTGCAGCTTCCTCAGCAGTCATCACATACATCCCAGAGACAGGCATCAGCGCCACTTCTATGTTTTTAAGCTCCTTCATTTCAGGAATGAAATCAGTGTCGCCTGCAAAATAAATTCTCCTGCTTCCAAGGGAAATCACATAGCCAACCCATTCATTTTCTTTCGGATGAAATTTCTTGTTTATGTTGTACGCCGGCACTGCTTCGATTTCAACCAGCTCGCTTACTTTTAATTTCTCGCCAGGCCTCATAACAGCTGTGCGCCCTTTATCAAGCCTTGAAAGCTTGCTCAGGCAGTCGGGCGTGCAGATAATTAGCGTGTCATTTTTCAGTATTTTTGCAATATCCTCTGGAGAGCAATGGTCAAAATGCTCATGGCTTATCAGAATAATGTCAGCCGGCTCAAGATTGTTTTCTATTTTGAAAGGGTCTGTGTAGATTATTTTAGTGTAGCTTATCTTGAAGCAGGAATGATTTATCCTATTTATCTCAATACCTTCTTTCTTGTACATCTTATTTCTTCAGCTTCAGGTTCAATGCAAGATCCTCAAGTTTTTTAAGGTCATATTTTATTCCATCAAACTTTTTCCTTAAAAGTCCGTTCCTGAAATCGAACTTCAAGAATTCGCCATAAATTTCAGAAACAGTCTCCTTAATTTTAAGCGCCATTTCAGTATTTCCTTTTATTGCAGAATCAATAGCCTTTCTTACAAGCTCGCCTGTCAGGTCGCAGATGCCGAGAAGATAGCCTTCTGAATCAACTTCAAGCTCCTTGTGTGTTGGTATCTTGTTCTCCTTAACAAAATGATAATACGCAAGCGCCTCAACAAACTCCTGCACAGCCATCTTATAGGTTGGTGAGTAATAAAGTTCAGGATGAACTTTTGTAAGCTTTGTAAGATTTGCAAGCTCTGCCTTGATGCTTTCTATTAATTTGTCAATATTTTCTCCCCTATGAATCCCGTAAATTATCTGCTTTGAAAGCTTTATAACATTTCTGGAATCCTTTATCAGAAGCTCGCGCTGCTCATCAAACTTTGAGATTTCATCCCTCATTCCATCAAAATCCTTTGAGTTAAGCATGATGTATACAAAACAGGGCTGTTTTATAAACTTTTACCCAAAATTTTATAAACCCTGATTTGATAAGTTAGGATATGCTTGACATAAAATTCATACGGGAAAATCCTGAAGTTGTGAAGGAAAACATAAAAAAGAAATTTCAGGACTCAAAGCTTAAGCTAGTTGACGAGCTTATTGAAAAAGATGAGAAATACCGCAAGCTTTTGCAGACGTCTGAGAAATTAAGGCAGCAGCGAAATATACTTTCTGAAAAGATAAACAAGCTCAAGAAAGAAGGCAAAAGCGCTTCAAATGAGCTGAAAGAAGCAAAAGAAATACCACAGAAACTTATGCAGGCTGAAGAAGAGCAGGAAAAATTCAAGCAGAGAATAAAAGAAATTCTTCTAGTTATCCCAAACATAATCCATAAATCTGTTCCAATAGGAAAAAACAACAAGGAAAATGTTGTTCGGGAAGTGATAGGCAAGCCCAAGAAATTAAACTTTAGTGTGAAGGGCCACGCCGAGCTCGCAGAAGCGCTTGGAGTTGCTGATTTTGACGCTTCGGCAAGAACATCAGGAAACGGATTTTATTTTCTCAAAGGAGAGCTTGCACAGCTTAACATGGCACTGATAAATTATGCAAGAGATTACATGATTAAAAAGGGATACCTGTATGTTGAGCCACCCTGGATGATAAGGGAGAATGTTTTGAAGGGAGTTTACTCAAAGGAAGACATAGCACAGATGTCGTATAAGATCGAAGGAGAAGACCTCTTTCTCATTGCAACCTCAGAGCATCCTTTGATTGGCATGTTCATCAACCAGACAATAAGCAAAAAAGACCTGCCAATAAAACTAACTGGATTTTCCCCGTGCTTCAGAAGAGAGATTGGAAGCCATGGAATAGATGAGAAAGGGCTTTTCAGGACACACCAGTTTAACAAGCAGGAAATGGTTGTTATATGCGAGCCAGAAGATTCCTATAAGTTTTATGAAGAAATGCAGAATCATTCCAAAGCAATATTCAAGAAACTTGGGCTTCCAATAAGGGAAATAGAATGTTGCTCAGGTGATCTTTCTGACCTAAAAGCAAAGTCAGCTGATCTGGAAGCATGGTCCCCAAGAAAAAATGATTATTTTGAAATAACTTCAGTCACAAACATGGAGGCTGCGCAGGCGAGAAGATTAAACATAAAGGTAACAGATGGAAAAAATACATATTTTCCACACACGCTTAACAATACAGCCATTGCAACCTCAAGGGCAATGGTTGCAATCTTGGAAAATTACCAGAACAAAGACGGCACATTGACTGTTCCAAAAGTCCTGGTGCCTTATATGAATGGAATCAAAGTCATAGGAGGGAAAAAATGAAAAGGGACGACGAAGAGGATGAGTCAAAGAAAGATAGCTTCGAGGACGAGCCAGAGGAGCACGAGGAAAGCTCAGATGAGCTGGAATTGGAGATGGAGACAGGCGAGAAAGAAGAGGATGTTTACTCAGAAGAGGGAAGGGAAAAGCTTGTCGAAGATGATGAGATAGATAGTTGGGAAGCAGGATTTTCAGAGGGCGAAGAAGGAGAAGACGCAGTTTGCGACAACTGCAAAAAAGTGCTTGGAAAAAATCCAGTTGAGAAAAGAATCAATGAGAAGATGCATAAGTTCTGCTCTGACAAATGCGTTGCAGAATTTGAGGCAAGGCACTAAACACCAAGCTTTCCAATATAAATCTTTTTTATGTCCTTTAATTTCTTTATTCTTTCTATTAAATCCCTTATGTGGTCCAGATCTTCAACTTTTATCTTGAACGTACATTCTGACATATCCTTGCCAAGCATTTTCGCGTTTGCAGTCTCCAGATTAGTGCCTGTTGCCGCGATTGTGTTAAGAATGTCAGCAAGCAGGCCAACCCTGTCAAGCGCCTCCACTTTCAGCTCGATAAATGCACTGAATTCGCTTCTCCAGTGTACCTTAACCTTTCTCTTCTGCGTGTCTTTTAACTTAGAATTACCGCAGTCTGCCTTGTGTATTACAACCCCTCTGATTTTATCAGCGTAGCCGATAATATCCTGTCCAGGCAGGGGATTGCAGCATTTTGCAAGCTTTATTTTTGGATTTTTGACACCTTCAATCAGCAGTATTCCCTGTCCTCCTGAAACAGACAGCTCCTTTCTCTCAATCTTCTTGGTACCTCTTACAGGAATCTTCTTTTCCTCATAAAGGTATTTTTTGATTTTGCTCAGCGCCTTTGCTGTCTTTACAATCTTCATCCAGCCGACGCTTGGCTTCTGCGTTTTTGAAGTCATTATCTCAACAACATCACCTGTCCTCAATTCATGCCTCAGGCTCACGAATGTGCCGTTGACCTTTGCGCCGATGCAGTGGTCGCCGATGCCTGAATGAATTGAGTAAGCAAAATCAATCGGCGTGGAGCCCTTTGGCAGCTCTATAACATCGCCTTTTGGCGTGAAAACATAAATTTCATCCTTGAAAAAATCTATTTCCAATGACTCAACAAATTCTTTTGCAGAAGCGTCCTGCTGCCAGTCCATTATTTCCTTCAGCCAGCTCAGCTTCTTGTCAAACTTCTTGTCTGTTTCAAGCCCCTTATATTTCCAGTGAGCAGCAATCCCTTCCTCTGCTAACTTGTCCATCTCCTCTGTCCTAACCTGTATCTCAATTATTGTTCCGCCTTCGCCTATGACAACATCATGTAATGACTGGTACATGTTAACCTTAGGTATGGCAATGAAGTCCTTGAACCTTCTTGGAATCGGCTTCCACATGCTGTGAATGATTCCGATTACTTTGTAGCAGTTGTCTGGTGTGTCAGTCACAACCCTTAATGCAACAACATCAAATATTTCCTCGAATGTTCTCTCTTTCCTTACCATCTTTTTGTAGATTGAGTAAATGTTCTTCAGCCTCCCGACAACCTTGCAGGGTATGTTGTGCTCCTTAAGTGCGCCTTCAAGAAACTCCCTTAGCTTTTCTATCTGCTCCTCTCTTGCTCTTTTGTTTTTCTTTATCTTTTCCTCAATTTCATTGAATTTTTCAGGCTCGAGATACTTGAATGCCAGATCTTCCAATTGATTTTTTATCTTTTCAATCCCAAGTCTGTATGCAATCGGTGCGTAAACATCCATAACTTCCTTTGAAATCCTCAGCTGTTTTTCCTTTGGCAGGAACTCGAGAGTTTTCATGTTGTGAAGCTTGTCTAGAAGTTTTATTATTATCACCCGGATATCCTTTGCAGTTGCGAAAAGCATTTTTCTCAATGATTCTGTCTGGTACTCCTCCCTGCTCTTTGACTTTAATGTTGTTATTTTTGTGACGCCGTCAACAAGCATTGCAATCTCATCGCCAAATTCGCTTTTGATCCTGTCAATTGATTCGGGCGTGTCCTCAACAACATCGTGAAGCAGGGCTGCGCAGATTGAAGCTTCATCCATCTTGAACTCGGCAAGCGACTCTGCAACAGAAAGTGGGTGGACTATGAACGGCTCGCCAGATGCCCTTCTCTCATTTCTGTGAGCTTTTTCAGCAACTTCATATGCCTTCCTTATCAGCGCGTCATTTACAGAAGGGCTATACTCTTTTACTTTCTTAATCAGACTTTCTATGGTCGGCATGGCATTCAGTATAGGATATAAATATATAAATATTAGCTATGTTTATGTATAACTATGGGTATTTTCAGGAATATGCTTGGGGGGTCTGAATCGCTATTTTTGAATGAATTAGCGCTGGACTACACTTTTGTGCCAAAGCTAATTCCATATAGGGAGAGTCAGCAGCATTACATTGCAAGTAGGATAAAGCCCTTGCTTGAAAACAGGAATGGAAGAAATATTATAATCCATGGACCTCCGGGAGTTGGAAAGACAGTTGCCTGCCTTCATGTCATTAAAGAGCTTGAGGAAGAGACAGACGATGTCATCCCGATTTACATAAATTGCTGGCAGAAGAACACAACCTACAAGGTTGTGCTTGAAATCTGCAGCATCATTGGTTATAAGTTTACACAGAACAAGAGGACAGAGGAGCTTTTTGAAGTCATCAAGAACATTATCAACAAGAAATCAGCTGTTTTTGTCTTTGATGAGATAGACAAGGCAGAGGAGTTTGACTTCATTTACACAATTCTTGAAGAAATTTTTAGGAAAAGCGTTTTCCTGATAACAAATTACAAGACTTTCATTGACGAAATTGATAACCGGATAAAATCAAGGCTTGTGCCTGAGACTCTTGAGTTCAAACCTTATAATGAAATAGAGACAAAGGGAATTTTGAAGGAGCGTGCAGGCTATGCATTTGCGCCGAATGTGCTTGAGCAGAAGGCGCTTGACATGATTTCAAAAAAGACATTTGAGATTGGCGACATAAGAATCGGGCTTTATCTTCTGAGGGAGGCGGGGCTTTCTGCAGAGGACTCTGCGTCAAAGACAATAGAGGAGAAGCACGCGAAAAAGGCAATAAGCAAGCTAAGCGATTTCTCAATAAAGAAAAAAGATGAGCTTGATGAGGAATCAAATGATATTCTTAAGATTGTGAAGGACAACTCAGGTAGGAAAATAGGTGAGCTTTACAAGATTTACCAGGAAAAAGGCGGAAAAATGGCTTACAAATCATTTCAGCGGAAGATAGCGAAGCTCGCAGAGAACAAGTTCATAGCGTCGGAAAGAGTGACAGGCGGTTCAGAAGGAAACACGACGATAATAAAATACGGCGCTGACAAGAGATTGACTGAGTTCTAGCGCAGAATTCTTGGCTTTTTTTGCGTCAAATCAATGATTGTGGATGGCTTTCCATTGATTTTGCCAGCATCAACTGCAAAATCAACCTGCCTTTCGATTTTTTTATCCAGATTTTTTAAGTTTGTCAGGAATTTCTTTCCTGTTTCATTCACACTTGTTGTCACAACAGGGAATCCAAGATCTTCAACAAGCTTTGAGAATTCGTTTTTTGGAATTCTCACGCCAATTGTCTTTGTTGAAACCTCTCTCGCAATTGAATCCTTGTTTTTTAATTTTAAAATTAAAGTGTATTTGCCAGGAAGTTTTTTCAGGTATTTTTGATGCTGCGTTTCAATAACGCAGTTGTTCTCAATCCATTTCTTTCCAGGCACAATAACTGAAAATGGCTTTTTACTTACCTTAATTTTTCTTATTCTTCTGACTGCCTTAGAATCAGTTGCATTGCATCCGATGCCATAAATTGTGTCAGTCGGATAGATGAAGACAGCGCCGCATTCAATTTCAAACATTATTTCTTCTTTTTCTTCAAGTCCATTGTAAATCTTCATAAAATAGAAAGAGAACGGTAGCTTTTTTAAAGCTACCGTTGGCTTTTGGGGCGTATGTGCTAGCGTTTTTTGAAACACCTTAGCTTGATTCTCATCTTGCACCTGCTGTTTTCAGGGTAAGCGCTCTTGTCTGAGTGTAAAAAAGTTCGTGTATCTTGCTTTGGAAACTGCCTGTGATTTCAGGCACGCCGTATACTTCCTTTGCGATGAATCTTCTTGTTTCTGTATTCATTTTAATCACCTCTTTTAGAATAAACTAGATCTGTTTGGTTTAAATACGCCGCGACAAGGGATGTCCAGTGGTAGTGTGTAGATTGAGGTTAAATGGCCTTGTTTAATTAGAATATAGAAAATAATCATATTTTTAAACTATATCCTCCACAGTTAAGCTATGAAAATCCTAGCAGCAGGAGACATACATGGGGACACAGGCCAGGCAAAGAAGCTGGCTGACCAGGCTGAGAAGGAAAAGGTAGATCTAGTCATCCTCTGCGGTGATTTGACAATGGCAGAGAAAAGCACAGAAGGCATTATCGGTCCGTTTGTCAAGAAAGGCAAGAAAGTCATTCTCATACCAGGCAATCACGAGACAATTGCAACAGCTGACTTCCTTGCAGAGCTTTATGATGTTATCAACCTTCACGGCTACTCAATCAAGTACAAAGACGTTGGATTGTTCGGCTGCGGCGGGGCAAACATCGGCTTGTTCCAGCTGTCTGAAAGCGAAATATTCAGCGCGCTAAAGAAAGGGTTCGAGAATATAAAGAATTACAAGAAAAAAATAATGATAACTCATGTTCATCCGTCAGAAACAATCATGGAGAAATTCACGCAGTTCTTCCCAGGAAGCAAGGGGATAAGAAAGGCAATCGACGAATTCAAGCCAGACATTCTGCTGTGCTCGCATGTTCATGAGGCAGAAGGAATAGAGGAAAAGATAGGAAAGACAAGAGTGATTAATGTAGGTAAGGCTGGGAAGATAATAGAAATATGACCAGCCCCGCAGGGCTGGCCTGGGCAGACATTTTAGGTGTTATTTGTTGCGTATCACCACCTCCTTGTTTTTTTCGCTTTGGTCAATTTCTGACAATGGTTCCTTTTTAGTGAATATGCGTACGATTCTCATACTATCTATTATTACCGCCATCAATAAATACATTAGGAAGCCTTAATCTGCATCAATAATCCACAAACTTTAAAAACTAAAAAAAAGAACTAACACATATGCAAGTCAGTTTATCTATATTTGACTTTATTACAGAGACAGTTTCAATGTTTGCCTCTTTTCTAGTTGCATTCATGGGCTACAAGGCATACAAGCTGACATCTGAAAAAAGGCACAAATATTTTGCAGTTTCATTTAGCATCATCGGCTTAAGCTTCTTTGTTCTTTTGCTTACGAACCTGGTGCTGCTTTTCCAGACAAACCTTGCAAACCTGTTCAGCGCTTTCAACAGGGGCTATTTTGTCTATTCGCTTTTAATCACAATTGGATATATTGTTCTTGCGATTCTTTCGCTTAATCTTGATAATAAGGCAGCGCTTTTCCTTTTCTTGACAGTCATAATTTCATTCATCCTGTCACTTGACAATGCACTTCTTTTTCACCTGCTCACAACGCTTGCGCTTCTTTTTGTTGTGCCAAGCTTCTTTTCAAATTACCGCAGCAAAAAAACAACATTAAGTTTGTTGGTTTTCATTTCATTTGTTTTCATGCTGATTGCACACGCGCTTCTCATCTTTATCAACTACAGCAACCTAATGTATAACATAAGCAACATAATCCAGTTGGTTGGATTCGCAATTTTATTCTATGTCATAATCAGGTGTCTACTAAATGCAAGAAAGAAGAACAAAACTGGAAATCGTAAACGATATGCTAAGGGCAATCCAAGAGAAAGGCGGTAGAATCAAGCCAACTCACTTACTTTATAAGTCAAACCTCTCGCATAATCGGATGAATTCCTATCTCGATTACCTAAAAAACAAGGAATTGGTTGTGGAAAATACAGTAAAAAACAAAAAAGTCTTTCAATTGACTGACAAGGGCTTTTCTTTCATTGAGAATTACAAGAAAGTCAGGGAATTCTCAGACGCATTCGGCATATAGAAAAGTTAATAAATGTAAATCGAATTTAAATAAAAAATGAAACAACTCATGAGAGAATTTTTAGAGTTTCTTAAGGAATATAAGGTTATTGCTCTTGCAATCGGTTTTGTGATGGGTATAACTTCAACGGCCCTGATAAAATCACTTGTTGACAACATAATAATGCCACTCATAACCCCATTCATGCCAGGCGGAGCATGG
The DNA here is from genome assembly GCA_963845175.1 of uncultured archaeon. Taxonomy (GTDB): domain Archaea; phylum Nanobdellota; class Nanobdellia; order Woesearchaeales; family CAIVOO01; genus CAIMOB01. The sequence goes on along the minus strand of CAWJRI010000012.1, from coordinate 60,698 downwards.
AAGACAGCTATCCTGGTGCTTGGTCCGTTCAAAATTGGCTGGGGCGCATTTCTCGGCGAACTGATAAACTTCATAATAATTGCATTCGTTGTTTTCCTGATTGCAAAAATGATTCTAAAGGAAGAAAAAGTAGGGAAGAAATAATCAGCCTTTCATGACACCAATCGGAACTAATCTTGCAACAAGATTCCCGATTCCTAATCCATTAGAAACCCTTGCAACCTCATCTATGTCTTTGTAGACCTCAGGCGCTTCCTCTGCAACGCCTTTCCACGAAGCTGATTTCAGCTCAATGCCTTTTCCTTCAAGCGAATGCTTTATCTGCTCGCCGCTGAACTGCCTCAGTGCAGCCATCCTGCTCATCACCCTTCCTGCGCCGTGCGCCGTGCTTCCAAAAGAAACCTCTTCAGCTGTCTTTGTCCCAACCATAAGATAGGAGGCAGTTCCCATGCTTCCCGGAATTATCACCGGCTGTCCGACTTTCCTGTAAATCTCTGGAATTTCTTCTCTTCCAGGACCGAATGAACGCGTGGCGCCTTTCCTGTGCACGCAGACCTTTTCCTCTTTGCCGTCAATTAAATGCTTCTCAAACTTTGCAAGATTGTGGCAGACATCATAAACCTGCCTCACCCCGTCGCTTGTTCCCATTACCTTCTTGAAAACATCGCGAGTCCAATGGCAAATCATCTGCCTGTTTGCAAACGCATAATTTATCGCGCAGCACATCGCCTTGTAATATTCCTGCCCAAGCTCTGATTGTATTGGCGCATTGACAAGCTCGCGGTCAGGCAAGTCCTTGAAGCCGTATTTGTCTTCCATCTTTTTTATGTAATCAGAAGCAACCTGATGGCCAAGTCCGCGAGAACCGCAGTGAATCATTACAGTAATCTGCCCCTCTTTCTGAATTCCAAACTTTTCAGCAATTTCCTTGTTGAAAATCTTGTCAACCTTCTGTATTTCAAGAAAATGATTCCCGCTTCCAAGAGTTCCAAGCTGGGGCATTCCCCTCGCCAGCGCAGTGCTTGAGACAAAATGAGGGTCTGCTCCTGCCATACATCCGTTCTCCTCTGTCCTTTCCAAATCCTCTTTTGCGCCATAGCCATTATCAAGCGCCCATTTCGAGCCTTTTGAAAGTACTTCCATCAGAACATCCCTTGGCAATTTCGTGATTCCGCCTTTTCCGACACCTGCAGGAACCTCCTTAAAAATTTCATTCAAAAGCTCTTTTCTTTTTGCAAGAACATCATTTACATTCCAATCTGTCCTCAGCAGCCTTACGCCGCAGTTTATATCATAGCCAACCCCGCCAGGCGAAATAATTCCATCGCGCATGTCAAACGCAGCAACTCCTCCGATTGGAAAACCATAACCTTCGTGCGCATCAGGCATGACCAAAGCATGCTTAATTATCCCTTTCAGGCAGGCGACATTTCTCAACTGCATCAATGTTCTGTCTTCCTTTATCTTGCCAAGCAGTTTTTCAGAGGCATAAACCTTTGCAGGCACAGCCATTGCGCCTTTTTTAGGCATAGTCCATATAAATTCGTTTTCCTTTTTAAGCTCTATATCTTCCATAAAACTTCCTTTGGAAATGATTATTATAAACTTTTCTAAAAACGCAACATTTATATATAGAATATAGTTAAAACAGCTATATGGCAACTACGTTTAGAGGTGTTATAGAGTTTTTTAACCAGCTTGGCATTTATGATGTGATTTTGCCGTTCCTGCTTGTTTTCTCTATTGTTTTTGCAATACTTGAAAAGACAAAAGTGCTGGGATACGAGGACGCTGAAAAGAAGCTGACAAAAAAGAACCTCAACTCAATGGTTGCGTTTGTAATTGCATTTTTGGTTGTCGGCTCAACAAAGCTTGTTGCAATTGTGAACGAGACAATGGCGAACATTGTGCTGCTGATTTTGCTGGCTGTATCATTCCTAATGCTTGTCGGCGTATTTCTCGGCACAGAGGAAACAAAATTCAAATGGGATGACCCATGGATGATATTCTTCTCTTTTTTCATGTTTATTGCGATAGTCGCAATATTCCTGCACGCAATAAAGACAGACTCAGGTCAGACGTGGCTTGATTATATATTTAGTTACATTTCATCAAACTGGTCAGGAAACACAGTCGGCACAATTATCCTGGCAATAGTTGTTGTGGGATTCATGTGGTTCGTGACAAAAAGTCCGAAAAAGGAGGAAAAGAAAGGATAGGTGATACAACATGGCTATTAATTTTCAGGATGCAATTCTTTACCTTCAGCAGGCTGGCGTGGCAGATGTTCTGCTGCCTTTTTTGCTGGTATTCACGCTTGTTTTTGCAGTAATGGAGAAAACAGAGCTGTTTGGCAAGGAAAAGAAAAACGTTCACATCATTGTCGCATTGGTTATGGGGCTTGCAGTAGTAATCCCGCATGTCACAGGAATGTACTCGCAACAGGCAGATGTTGTCAATATAATTAACAGTGCACTGCCGAACATTTCAGTCGGCATAATTGCAGTTGTGATGTTGCTGCTTTTGCTTGGATTATGGGGCGGAACAAACTTTGCAGAAAGCAAAGCAACAGGCTGGATGATAGGACTTGCCATACTATTTGTCATATTTGTATTTGTAAATGCAGCAGGTTATTTTCAAAACCTTCCAAGCTGGCTCTATTTCCTTGAGGATCCGAGCACACAAGCATTAATAATCATCGTAATTGTATTTTTCGTGCTGATGGCTTACATAACAAAGGAGCCCGGCGAAAAAAAAGGAGGCCTTTTCGAAGAATTGACGAAGTTGGCCAAGAAACCATAAAACATACCTAATAAAATGGCAACATTTCTTGACATAGGACTTTTGCAGAATATCTCTACTGTTTTCTCTTTTCTTTTTGTCTTTGTGGTTGCCTACGCTGCTATGGAGGCGTTTAAGTTTTTTGGTGAAGGAAGGGCGGGAATCAGGGCCATACTGGCGCTTTGCCTAGCAGTTATCACCCTGCTTTCGCCGAATGTTATAAAGCTGATAGACACAATGGCGCCTGCCTTTGTCGTGGTTATGATGTTTCTATTCCTGCTCTTTGTCATTTACAAAATGTTTGGCGTGCAAGATGACTGGCTTTCAAAGGCAGTTGTCGGAAGTGAAGGATCAGCATTCTACTGGATTTTGATAATTGCAATAATAATATTTATGGGGTCATTTGCATCTGTCTACGGAAGCAGCCTTTTGGCTTACACTGGTGGAGGAAATGTGACATCAGTTAACGGAACAGCAACAGCATCTGTTTCTCATAATATAGGCACGGCATTCTTTAGTCCAAAAGTCCTCAGTTTCTTTTTCGTTATGCTTATTGCTGTGTTTGCAATCTGGCTTTTAACAGAAGAATCAAAACCCTGACATCATTTCTTTGCAGTGGTTTTCTTCATTTCCTGTGTTATTCTTGACAATTCAGAAACATTCTCGACAAATCCCGGAAGAACTTTTTTGAACACGTCCTCCATTGCCTTCACGCTGATTCCAACATCCTTCATGCTTTTATCATATTCGGAAATCTGCCCAAGAACACCTTCATGAAGCCTGTCAAACGAGTCTTTCAGAACAAGCAGCTGCGATTCTATTTTTGTAAGCCTTTCATCTGTTTTTTCCTTCCAGTTGGCAAGCTTCTCCAAGTCCCTCAGAAGCTCCGCCCACTTTTCCTCAACTATTTTCTCAACAATCGGCTGCAGGCTTTTTGCAGAGAAAGTCGGCTGCTGCGCTGATTCCCCTCCTGCAGAATAATTTTCTGGATAGTATGGTTGTTCTTCTGGCATTTTTTCACCTGAAATTGGAGCTCCCTCAACGGTGTATTTCATTTCTGCCTGAGACATTGCATCAGATATCTGCTGAACGCTATAACCTTGCCTCTGCAGTGTCTGAATTATCTGATTGTTGCTCAGGCTCTGTGCCCTAAGCTTAAGCACAGCATCTGTTGGAATACCTTCTGGCATTTTAATCTTTATAAACCTTTCTCTCTTAATTTGTCTTCAATAATAGATTCAACTATTTTTTCAACCTCTCCTCTCGTGATAAAATTAAGCGGCTCCCACAGATCCAAATATTTTTTTAGCTGGTCTATCTCTTCTTTCTTTGCCGAGACTCTCAAATCGCTGATTATCAGCCTTAATTTTGTTTTTATGTCTTCAACGTCCCTTTTCACATCAAGCAGGTCAGAATTTATTACCCTTATCTCGCCAAAAACCTTTTTGTTAGTGTCAAGCACATTTTCGCTGTCAATCTTTTCCTTTTCCCTAAGATTATAAACCCTGTCCTCTAGAACTTTTATTGCCCTTTCTATGTTGTTGACTTCCTTCGCCACTTCAGCAAAACCAATTGCCGGCTCCTTTGTCTTTGGCACTGCTGGCGCCGTGGATCCAGCAGGCGTTTCTTCCTTTGCCATTTTTCCAATTAAATAACACGTAATATTTATATATTCCTAAATAATCTTTTTAAATAACTAAATAAATAAAATTTTGTGTTATTATAGTAAAGTAATAAAAGAGGTGTATTGTGCCTGGCGATTATGATGTAACAAGGGAAGGCGGGGAAGTCACACTAAAAATAGACTATGAAAAGTATTTAAGGGTGCCATCCCTTGAAGACGACCCAAACTGCATGTCAATGACAATTGCCAAGCTTGCAGAAGTCGGCAATGTTACAAAGGTTATATTCTACCAAAAAAGAGATTATGAATATGAGTTTGACCAGGTCCAGCTTCTCAATGAGATTGCATTTCTATACAATAGGCTTTTGAAGCAAAAGGATATTTTCAACCTGGAGGCGCTGAGCTTTGGCGGGACATTTAAAAGAGACCAGGAGCAGAGATACAATGATATCCAAAGAATAATTTTCCAGCTGCTCACTTCAGATCCGCTGGGTTGCTATGTTGAACTTAAAAGGCTTCTCAGAACTGAAAGGATAAAACTTGAGCAGTACACCGTAGATGCCGAAATCCAGGGACAGCAAAGATACCTTTCACTGATTACATATTTACTTTCTCTTTTGGAAAAAACAAGGTTGGTTACAATCGCCAAGCCCTATCTTGCCGGCTACGAACTTGACCGCTCTGTTTACAAGAAAATTTTCAGGCCAGCGATAAAGCCGGACTTCATGTTTACGAAGCTGATGGCAACATACCCGATTGGCGGAGAGGAGATTGCAAGCTACACGGTAAAGGGCACTGAAATAACTGCCTTCACACTTCCTGACACAGTCCATACACTTTATCACATGCTGCCGCCTGAATTCAAGCTTTCAGAGGAAAAATATGAAGTTTTGGATGCCGCAAGAAAAATAATGGCTGAGCACAAGCCGACGGCAGAGGAATTCACGCAGCCTGATAGGATGAGGCAGGTTTTCTTCAACGTCGGAAAGGATTTGATAGAGGAGCTTGCAAAATACAGAAATATGACTCTGACAGAAGACGAGATTGTGGAGCTGTCAGAAATATTAATCAGGTACACTGTCGGCTTCGGGCTTGTTGAAGTGCTTCTTCAGGATGAAAAAATACAGGACATAACAATCAACAGCCCGCCCGGCCAGTCGCCGATGTTCATAGTTCATGCGGATTTCGACAACTGCAGGACAAATGCAATAATAACAAGGTCAGAGGCAGAGTCCTGGGCCTCGAAGCTGAGGATGATTTCAGGCAGACCGCTTGACGAGGCAAATCCTATTTTAGATACAGAAATAGAAATACCTGGATCGAGGGCAAGGGTAGGTGTTATTGCTCCGCCGCTTGATCCAACAGGGCTTGCGTTTGCATTCAGAAGGCACAGGGACAAGCCATGGACACTTCCGCTTTTCATAAAACAGGGAATGTTAAACCCGCTTGCGGCAGGGCTTCTTAGCTTCATAATTGATGGAAACAGGACATTGCTGGTTGCAGGGACAAGAAGCGCAGGAAAAACATCCCTTCTCGCCTCTTTAATGGTTGAGGTTATGAGAACTTACAGGATGATAACAATCGAGGATACGCTTGAACTGCCTGTAAGATCTTTAATGAATCTTGGATACAACATACAGCAGATGAAGGTTGCAAGCGCAATGTCAAAAGGAACAACAGAAGTACCTGCAGATGAAGGCATAAGAACGACGCTGCGCCTGGGAGATTCTGCCCTGATTGTTGGTGAAGTAAGGAGCACAGAGGCAAGGGCGCTTTACGAGGCAATGAGGGTTGGCGCACTTGCAAATGTTGTTGCAGGAACAATCCATGGCGATTCCCCCTATGGAGTTTATGACAGGGTTGTAAATGATTTGCAAGTGCCAAAAACATCATTCAAGGCAACAGACATAATTGTTGTTGCAAACCCGATAAAATCCCCCGACGGAATGCACAGGTGGAGGCGCGTCACTTCCATTACAGAGGTAAGGAAGCAATGGGAGGAGGATCCGCTGCTCGAGCATGGATTTGTCGATTTGATGAAATATGAATCAAAACATGACCAGCTTGAATGCTCCAATGACTTGATAAACGGCGATTCAGACATACTGAAAGCGATAGCAGGAAATGTTAAGGAATGGGCAGGCAACTGGGATGCTGTCTGGGAAAACGTTCAGTTGAGGGCGGATATCAAGAAGGCAATCGTTGATATTTCAGATGCAGCAAAGAGGCCAGAGCTTCTGGAAGCTGATTTTGTAGTATTATGTAACGACCAGTTCCACAAGATTTCAGAGACAGTGAGGGAAGAATTTGGCGCATTGGACCCAAAAAGAATTTTCTTTGAATTTAATGAATGGCTGAAAGCAGCCGCAAAAAAGTATCAGATGAAATAAAATGCCAATACCCGAAGAAGAGATAAAGGAACTAATTTCTAAATATAAGGGAAAGCTAGAGGCAGGCACAGTTTCCCCCGGCCAGGCTGTTAATGCAAGGCCTATAACTTCTGTTGAGTACAAGGAATTCAAGGAAACTTACATGCCGAAGCACATGTCATTCTATGAAAAGCTCTGCAATATTTCTGAAAAGATACTCAAGCTTAAGCCCGATGAAAAAAGGTGGAAGGAGCTTGAAGAGGACATAAAAATATGCCATTTGAACATAACGCCTGCCGGGGTTGTGAGTGCATCATATTTCCTGCCTGTTGCGTTCATTCTTGTCACAGTTTTTCTCAGCTTCGCAATACCTTCAGTATCAGGCGGAAGCCCATCAACGTTTTTCATGCTTGTTTCTATGATAATAGGTGCTGTCTTGATTTTTCCATTGTCAAAATTTCCAGATTTTATGGCAAACAAATGGAGAATGAAGGCATCCAACCAAATGGTTCTCTGTATTTTTTATGTTGTCACCTACATGAGGCACACCTCAAATATTGAAAGAGCAATAGAGTTTGCATCCGAACATCTTTCCCCGCCGCTTTCGCTTGATTTGAAGAAGGTTATGTGGGATGTTGAGACAGAAAAATATGAGAATGTCAAGGAATCGCTTGAATCCTATTTGGAAACATGGAAAAAATGGAACATGGAATTCATAGAGTCGTTCCATCTTTTAGAATCATCATTGTATGAAAGCTCCGAGGAAAGAAGGGTTGCGGTTCTGGACAAGTCGCTCACAGTAATTCTTGAGGAAACATACGAGAAAATGCTTCATTACGCCCAAAATCTCAAGTCACCCATAACAATGCTTCATATGCTTGGAATAATACTGCCGATACTCGGCCTTGTCATCCTGCCGCTTGTTGTCAGCTTCATGGAAGGCGTTACCTGGTATCAGCTGGCAATGCTTTATAACATAATACTGCCTGTAGGCGTTTATTACCTAACAACGAACATTCTTTCAAAAAGGCCGACAGGATATGGTGAAGCGGATATTGCAGAGGCGAATCCAGAACTGAAAAAATACAAAAAGGTCAGGCTCAAATTTCTTGGCGCTGAAATAAATTTCACCCCGCTTGTGATAAGCATAATTATTGGAGCAGTCTTATTTGTTTGTTCAGTTTCTCCACTTATTCTTCACAAAGTTATTCCTGACGCGAAATGGGACATAGGATTTTCCCTTAAATCACCCTATGTCATGATTATCAACCAATACACAACACCTGAGCAAATGAAGGACATTCAGTTCAAGTTTCTTGAATATAGGGAATCGATGAAGACACCCGGTCTGATAATCGGGCCCTATGGTCTTGGTGCTGCGATAGCGAGCTTGGCATTGCCTTTGGCACTGGGGCTGAGTATAGGAATTTATTACAAAATAAGGTCAAAGTCAGTGATGCAGATAAGGGAAAATATCAAAAAGCTCGAGCAGGATTTCGCCTCTGCGCTTTTCCAGCTTGGAAACAGGCTGGCAGACGGACTGCCTGCGGAGATTGCCTTTGAAAAGGTTGCAAGCGTGACAGAGGGAACAACTTCAGGCGATTTTTTCAATGCAGTGATGATGAATATAAGAAGATTGGGCTTTAGCGTAGAGCAGGCAATATTTGATCCGAAGATGGGAGCCATCCTGAACTATCCTTCTCATCTCATCGACAGCTCAATGAAGGTTCTTATTGAAAGCTCGAAACGCGGGCCTATGATAGCAGCCCAGGCAATAATCAATGTTTCAACCTATATAAAGGAAATACATAAGGTTGACGAAAGATTGAAAGACCTGATGGCTGATGTAATCTCAGACATGAAGTCGCAGATAAATTTTCTTACGCCGGCAATCTCTGGTATTGTGATTGGAATAACCTCAATGATTACAACCATAATCGGAAGGCTTGGCGAGCAGCTCACGAAAATACAGTCAGGCGGAGCAGCTTCTGCCGGTGGGACAGGTGCCGGCTTGATGGATATTTTTGGCGACGGCATTCCCACGTTTTATTTTCAGATTATCGTTGGAATTTATGTGGTGCAAATAGTTTATATCTTGACAATTATGGCCAATGGCGTAGAAAACGGGGTTGATAAATTGAATGAAGAATACATGATTGGCCAGAATTTGACAAGGTCAACAGTGATGTATGTGTTTCTTGCCTTGGCTATTATGATTATCTTCAACCTTGTTGCAGGGAGCATTCTTAAATCCAGTCTTGGCGGATAAGAACAATTTACTATGAATTATTATTGCTTTGCAGAAAAATAAATGGGGCGAGGGGGATTTGAACCCCCGACACCACGGTCTTCAGCCGTGTGCTCTTTCCTGCTTGTCTGGCTAAATCATTGACAAGTCCCAGGCTGAGCTACCGCCCCTTATTCTATCTCTTCTTCTTTGGCTTCAGGAATTTCTTCAGTTATCTCTTCCTTTGCTTTTTCAGGGTTCTTTCCCTTTTCAGTCACTTCAATTGTTCCAAGCCTTCCTGTTGTCAGCTGCTTCTCTCCCTGCCATTCGCTGACATAGCCATTTTTAACGTGAACCTTGTCGCCGGCATGAACATTGTCTATCTGCTCGTTCCACAGGCTTAGTTTTATCTCGCCTGTCTCATCCTTCAGAATGGCTGTTGCAACTCTTCCTGATTTTCCGAATTTGTTGAACTCCCTTATATTGCCCACTTCAGCAACTTCTGCAATTAATTCCACATTTCCCTGCTTGACTTCTAAATCCTTAATCATGGGAAAAGAGATAAAAGAACAATTTATAAAGTTTTGCCCAGCATATTATTAATATCCTTCTCTTTCCAGCCGCTCTGCATAAGCGCCTCCCTTATCTGATCGTTTGTGAAGCCCTGCGCCCTGCTGTTATCCACATACTCTTTTATTTCAGGGCTTATCTTTGGCTTTTTCTTTGTTAAAAGAATAAGGACCAAAGCAACAAGCACAGCCAGCAACACAACTGTTATTATTAGGTTTGTGGTGTTTATCAAAGTTGCCGGCTTTTCGACAGCCCCTGTTTTCAGCGTTTTTATTTGATTTTCAACATCTGCCGGAAGCGCGTAATTAGCACAGCAGTCAAGCTGCAGACTTGTTAACTGCTCTTTTGTCCAGAAAAACTGTGCAGCTGCACAATACCTCTGCTGGAATTCCGCATCACAGTTGATTGCTCCACCGCTCTGTATATATTTTGACGGGAAAAAATAATAACCTGTATTTTGTTTGCTTCCCAGGAAAGCCGCAGGATCTGATTTGAAGTTTGTAAAATCATCATAGGAATTGAATTTTATTGTGAGAGCATCATTTGACGGGTCTGCGCAGTATTTAGATTCAGGAACAAATGAACCGGCTGTTTTTTTTATTTCAAAATAATATGTTGTGTTTTTGTCCATTTCAACCACAGCACATATCTTTGCCCCTTCTCCCAGCATCTTAAATGCGTCGCTGGCTGCAACTATCTGCACATCAATAAGAACATCGCCTGATGACCTGGCAACATAGCCGGTAATTGAGGCATTATTTCCATACAAGTTCAAAATAATAAGCGCTATAAAAACAGCTGCAAGACTCCCTATTATTGCCTTTTTACTTCTCATATTACATCAAATTTTACTTCTTTATTTATTAATTTTCTCAAAATTTCACTCAAATCCTTGATTTTTACCCTTTTCTGCTTTGCTGTGTCCCTCTCCCTTATTGTTATGTCATTTCCCTTGATAGAATCGAAGTCAACAGTGAGGCAGAAGGGAGTTCCAATTTCATCCTGCCTAAGATATCTTCTTCCAATCGCACCTGACTTGTCAAATATGGCAATAAATTCCTTGCTCAGCTCATCATAAACTTTGCCTGACAATGCCAGCAATTCATCCTTGTTCACAAGCGGAAATACAGCGACTTTGACTGGCGCAAGATTTGCAGGAAGCTTCAGCAGGGATTTTCCTTCCTCCTTTTCCTTTTTCTCATAAAACAAGTCAAGCAGCGCAAAAACAGGCCTGTCTGTGCCGAATGCTATTTCAAGCACATGAGGAACAATGCTTTTTTTCAAATCCTCGCTGAATATCTCAAGCTTCTTTCCTGAGAATTTTGCATGCTGCTTCAGGTCATAATCTGTCCGGTCATGGATTCCGCAGCATTCAAACCAACCAAATGTGTTAAGGTTTATCTCTATGTCCCAAGCGTCATCGGCATAGAATGCTTTCTCATCGGGATGGTGCTGCCTAAGTCTTATCTTTTCCTCTGGAATGCCTATCTCCCTAAAAAGCTTGTAGGCAATATACAAACACCAGGCATATGCCTTGTTTTTCAAATATTTGTTTTTCAGCGCTTCATCCAGACCTATCATCTTTGGCTTTCCTTTTTCCTGCAGCTGGTGCGGCCACAGAGGCAGCTTCTCGTTTTTCACTTTCTCATATTTTTCAAAATCATCCTTCTGCTCTTTTCCAATGAACAGCTGGGCCTCTGCCTGCGTAAACTCTCGGCATCTCAGCACATGCTGCCTCGGGCTTATCTCGTTCCTGTAAGCTTTTCCAATCTGGAAAACGCCGAATGGAACTTTCTTCCTGAAGAAATCAGCAAATCTCTGGAACGGAAGATAGGTTGTTGTTGCTGTTTCAGGCCTGTTGTACGCCTCTGTGTCAACACCCACTATTGTGCGCATCATCAGGCTGTGCTTTTTGATTTCATTTTTGAAATTGCCTTTGCAGCCTGGACATTTAATCTTGCTTTCAATGACCTGCTTCAGCGGGTCTTTGTCCGGCTTTATTCCATTTTCCTCAAGCAGCGTGTCGACCCTGAAAATAGAATCGCATTTCGAGCACTGAATCATCGGGTCTGAGAATCCGCCAAGATGTCCGGACGCCTCCCAAACCTCTTTCTTCATTACAGTTGGGCACTCGACTTCCCAGAAATCATTTGCCTGCAGAACGCTTCTTATTGCGCCTTCCACATTGTTTTTAAGCAGTTTTCCAAGCGGCGCATAGGTGTAGAATCCTGCTGTTCCGCCATATATTTCCGGCTCAGGACCCCATATAAACCCTTTTTCAACAATGTAGCTTACAAGCTCTTTAAGCTTTTCTGCTTCCATATATGACTTCAAGCAGGGTTTATTTATATACTTTTCGCGGGTTTTGGACTATGATTTCCACAGCCCGTGCACATTGCAGTAAGCCCTTGCGCTGACAGCTTCGCTGACTTCAAATTCCGCCTCTGGCTTGTCCCCTGGCTTCAAGAATTTCCTGCTGACATTGCCGTTTGAAATTACTTCAATGAACTCGATGTAGTGCTTCTCCTCCATTGGATGTGGAATAGAGCCAACCTTTATCTTGATTCCTTTGTTTGTTTTTTCAATTACAGGCATGTGCTTCTCCTGCCCGACATCCTTATTTTTTTCAGTCAGTAATTCCATTGGCTGACCGCAGCAGACAAGCTGCCCCACTCCTGCGTGAGCCACTTCAACGATGTTCCCGCAGACATTGCATTTGTAGATTTGGTTTAGTTGTGTCATTTTGCGCCTCCATTCCACTCATCTAAGAATTTTTTCATAAATACCTTAACGAAATTATACCTGTGCTCTGCTATTTTTCTTCCAGTTTTTGTATTAAACAATTCCGGCCTTATTTTCAATATTTTCTCATGAAAATGAACAAAACTTGATTCTGAACCGGAACCATCATAATCCTCTTTTGGTTTTGCAGTATCGAAATGTATTGGCCTATTCATTTTTCCACCATGCGCAAATACCCTTGCGATGGCAATTGCCCCAATTGCATCCAGCCTGTCAGCGTCCTGGATTATCATTGCTTCCTTTGTTTCTGCTTTTAAGCCCCTGCTGAATCTGTGCAGCCTTATCGCTTCGCAAACCTCTTTGATTTTCTCCTTTGGAAAATTTGTTTTTTCCAAAATTTTTCCCGCAATCCTAGCTCCTTCCTCTGCATGACACTTTATTTTCCCGCTGTCCTCCATGATTCTTGCAATATCATGCAGCAGGGCAGCTGCCTTCACTATATCTATATCAGCTTTCTCATTTTTTGCAATTTTTACCGCAAGCTTGTAAACTCTTTCCACATGGCTGAACTCATGGCTGCCGCCTATTTCCATGAATTCCTTTGCTTTCTTTTTCAGGTTATCAAAAAATGTTTTATCCATTTTGCGCCTCCAGTAAATCAATCACATATTCAACACAGATTTCCAATTTTTCCAGTTTATTCTTCTTTTTGAATTTTCTGACCTGTTGTAGGGCTGGTCGTATATGATATGCTCCCATTCAGGGATTTTTACACCAGTTATTTTAGGGTTGTCATCGATAAGCCTGCCTCCTGATACAAGTGTCTTGTCTTTTGCAACGATAATTTTCTTGACCCACTCTTTTCCAAGATTTTTCTCCACCCATTTGTATTTTTCCAGGACGCAGTTTTCATACTTTGAAAGAGGGCTTGTGCAGATAAACACATCGTGCTTTTTGCTAATCTCCAGCATGGCTTCGATACTGCCTTCAATTACAGGCAGTGAAAGGTAGAATCCAGGGGCTTGGTAAACAGATTCGACTATTGGGTGCAGTTCCTTTGGATATTGGTTTTTGGTGTGAAACACAGTTCTTTTTTCAAGAGGAACATATGGTTTATTGGGGTGCAATCTTCTGTAATTGTCTAAAAAGCCTTTTTCAAAATCTGCGATTACGCCGTCCATATCAACCAATATTATCATGCTTCCAGCCACTTGACCTCTTCCTTGTCCAAGTCAAGGAAGTTCCCGATTTTCTCAGCTTCCTTCTTGTTTTTCTCGAAAATAACTTTCAGGTAAGGAAGCGTGTCCTGCAGCGCCTTTTTTGTTGAGCAGTGCGTCTTCAGCGCAACCTTTTCTGCAATTGCCTTTCTTTTCTGGTACTTCATGTTTGCCTGCCACATCTTCAGTATCCTTGTCGTGGGCCTGTAGCTGACAAAATGGTCGTATTTCTTGTCTTTTGAAACCGCTACACCCGCTGTCAAAAATGAATTTATATAAACAAGATAGCGCCAGTCCTGCCTTCTCATTATCCTTTTTCCAAAAATATCAGCCAGAGAAAGATAATGATACGCCTTCGCAAGTTCATGGGGCTTTGTGTATTCCTTCGGTAGGTTCTCGTCGAGCCAGAAAATCAGCTTCTCCCTGTCTTCATCAACCCTTTCAAAGGCGTCAATTGCAACAAGCGGGTCAGTTGTCTTAAAAACCTTGGTTAACCCCTGAATCACTGATTCTGTCTTTTCCCTTTCAGAAAGCTCTTCAATCATCTCCTTTGTCAGCTTCCCGCCGGTTGTCATGCTTTCCAAATCATTTATCGCAGCCCTCAGGTCGCCGCCAGCCCTCCTTGCAAGCATTTTCAACGCAGTTTCATCAAACATGATTTTTTCTTTTTCGCATATTTTTTTCAGGACATTGAAAACATGCAGAGAATTCAAAACCTCAAATTCAACAAGCTCAGCCCTTGTCCTCAGCTCGGAAAATTTCTTGTCAAAGGGGTCGTTCGCAACCATTATTATTGGATAAGCTGAATTTTCAATCAGTTTTGCAAGAACAGAAACACCTCCCCTGTCCTCCTGCCCGGAAATTCCGTCAATTTCATCAAGCATGATTATTTTTCCCTGAAAGAAAAAGCTTTTCTGCTTCAGCGCATTACCGACAATGCTTTCAATTGCCTCTGCGTTCCTTGTGTCAGACGCGTTTACCTCAAGCAGCTCGCAGTTCAGCTCATTTGCCAGCGCCTTCACAGCTGCGCTCTTTCCGCAGCCAACAGCGCCATAGATTATCAACGCCTTTTTCCTCTGTTTCGAGAAATTAACAACAAAGTCCTTCAGCTTTGCAACCCCTCTTTCCTGGCCTTCAATCTCATTAAGAGATTTCGGCTCATATCTTTTGACCCACGGACCCCCATTCATCTTAACCCAGATATTTTTTCGCCTTAAATAGATATCTATTCTTGAGTATACAAAAAACAGTAAAGCATTTAAATTCTTTCCAAGATAAGGCAGTTATGGAATCAAAATTAAAGGACAAGGCCTGGACTAAGGAGTTTGAAAAACAAATATCTGGCGAATTCCTTAAAAACCCGTTTAAATTTGACAAAAAGTCATTAAAGCCAGTTTATTCCATAGACACTCCTCCGCCCTATGTCAATACGCCCATTCACATGGGCCATGCAGCAACCTACTCCCTCATGGACATGTTCGCAAGATTCAGGCGAATGATAGGCTTCAATGTTCTTTTCCCGCTCGGCCTCGACAGGAACGGGCTTCCGATTGAGATGGCTGCTGAAAAGAAATTCGGCAAGAAATTCAATGAAGTAAGCAGGGAGGAATTCCTGAAAATGTGCGAGAAGGTTCTACAGGAGTCAAGCACAGAATCAGTTGATTCGTTCCAGAAGCTTGCGATAAGCTTCAACTCCTGGAAGCTCGGGACAGGAATCGGCGATTTGTACCACACAGATTCAGATGATTACCGCGCATTGACGCAGGAAACATTCATTGATTTGTACAACAAAGGGCTTATTTACGAAGACGAAAGAATAAACAACTACTGCCCCGGCTGCCGGACAACCCTTGCAGATGCAGAGGTTATTTATGAGATAAAGCCGACTCTTTTCAATGACGTAATTTTCAAAGTCAAGGAAACAGGAGAGGACATAATAATCGGAACAACAAGGCCTGAGCTTATCTGCACCTGCGGGATGGTCATATTCAATCCAGATGATGAACGCTACCAGCACCTTGCCGGGAAAACAGCAATAATACCTGTCTTTGAAAAAGAAGTTCCAATAAAAACGCATCCAATGGCAGAAATAGAGAAAGGAACTGGGCTTGCCATGATGTGCTCTGCAGGAGACCTTTCTGACATCCGCTTCTTCAGGGAGATGAATCTTGTTCCCACGATTGCGATAAACGCAGACGGAAAAATGAATGAAAATGCGGGCCTGCTCGAAGGGCTGAAAGTCAGGGAAGCAAGAAAAAAGATAATTGAAACACTGCGGGAAAAAGGGCTTCTTGTCAAGCAGACGCAGATAAATCACCGCACGCCGATATGCGAGCGCTCAAAAGACGAGATAGAGTTCATAGCAATGAACGAGTTCTATCTGAAGCAGATTGAATTCAAGGACAAGATGCTTGAAATTGCAGAAATGATAAATTTCTACGCACCTGAAAGCAAGCAGATTTATCTCGACTGGGTCAATTCAATTTCAATTGACTGGCCAATCTCAAGAAGAAGATATTACGCGACAGAAGTTCCTGTCTGGCATTGCGAATGCGGGGAGCTGATTCTGCCGCTGAAGGGAAAGTATTACAGGCCATGGAAAGAGCCAGCTCCGGTCAAGAAATGCCCGAAGTGCGGCTCAGGAAAAATAAAAGGCGATGAAAGGGTCTTTGACACCTGGTTTGATTCCTCAATCTCTCCACTTTACATACTCAAGTATTCGCGCGATTTAGAATTCTTTGAAAAGAACAGCAGATGCTCGCTAAGGCCGCAGGGCAAGGAGATTGTAAGAACTTGGCTTTATTATACTTTGTTCAAGGACTACCTGCTGACTGGAAAGGCGATATTCAGGGATGTCTGGGTAAACTATCACATTCTTGACGATAAAGGAAAGAAGATGTCAAAATCAGCAGGCAACTCAATAGATCCCCAAAAAATAATAGAAAAATTCGGCGCAGAGCCGCTCAGGCTATGGTGCGTTGTTGAGGGAAATCTTGATAGGACAGATTTCAGGTGCTCTGAAGAAAGAATAGACGGTGCAGGAAAAACCCTGACAAAGCTTTGGAATGTATCTAAATTCATACTGATGTTCCCTGAGCCGAAAGGCAAGATAGAATTGACTGCGCTTGACAAGTGGATAATAAATGAAATAAATTCAATTGTAAAAAATGCAAGAATCAAGTTTGAAAAGTACGACTTCCATAACCCAATCATTGACCTGAAAAACTTCCTCTGGGAAATATTCGCGTCGCATTATCTGGAGCTTGTTAAGGGCAGGGCTTATAATGACAACAATAAATTCTCAAAAGAGGAGCAGAACGCCGCAGTCTTCACGCTGATACACTGCCTTGAAAAAATGCTCAAGGTCTTTGCGCCTGTCATTCCGATGATAACGTACAAGATTTACAGCGAGTTCAGGGGAAAAGACATCCATCTGGAGGAGTTTCCGAAAGCTGACGAGGAATATGAACTGGAGTTTAAAAAAGAGGAATTATTGGAGTTAAATTCTTTAATATGGAAAACAAAGAAGGACGCGGGGAAAAGCTTAAAAGCTGAAGTCACTCTTCTTACGATGCCCGAGAAATTCAAGAGCATCGAGGCAGACATTAAAGAGGCGCACAGCGTAAAAGAGATAAAATATGGAGAACTTGGGGTGAAAATATGAATGCAGTTAGCGATTTATTTGGTTATAGCAACATAAAAGTGCAGGGAGACAGCCATGTTAAATTATACATGCAGAATCTGCTTTTGCAATCTATTTTGAAAGGCAGAATATCTTTGAACGAGTCTTCAAGGAAAAGAATAGATGAACAAAGGACAATCAGCACAGATGACCTTGGAGATGTTCTTGAAAAAGAAGGCGTGCAGATAGAAAATATACACAATTCAGGAAGATATATTCAGGTCATGGTTGCCTACGAGCCTCCTTTCATGCCTGTGGAAATACCTTTTAATAGGTTTGGGGATCAGGCGGAGCTAAGGAACATAACAGAAAGCAATTACAGAAACTCTCCGAATTTTTGGCAGGGCAGAATTTAAACTTTTTTCAGCCTCGGCCCTGAATCGGAATCAAGAATAATAAAACCTTTTTTCTTTATTTTTTCCCTTATTTCATCTGCCTTAGTCCAATCCTTTTCCTTTCTTGCCTTTTCCCTGTCTTCAAGCAGTTTTTTAACGTCTTTTGGAGCTTTAAATTCCTCTTCTTCCTTCAGAATCGCAAGTACACTGTCAAAATCCTTAACTAAATTGTAGCTTTCAAGGACATTCTTCTGGTCAAGCTTCTTCTCTGCAATGAACTTGTTTACCTTGTTCATGAAGTCAAACAGCACAGAAACAGCTTTTGGGGTGTTCAGGTCATTATTTACTGCTTCCTTGAACGCTTCCCTTGACTTTTCAATCAGCTCGTCGATTTCGTCGTTGTGCCCGTATTTTATTTTCAGATTTTTCAGGACATCAACAAACTCCAGCACCCTCTTCCAGGCAGTGTCAGCCGCCTTCAGCCCTTCCCAGGTAAAATTCAGCGGCGTGCGGTAATGAGTTATCAAAAACAAATATCTCAAAGCCAGAGGTTCGAATCCTTTTTTTTCGATGTCCTGCAGCCTCATGAAATTTCCGAGGCTTTTTGACATCTTTTCCCCTTCAATATTCAGGAAGCGGGTGTGCATCCAGACTTTTACAAATTTCTTTCCAGTTGCGCCTTCGCTCTGTGCAATTTCATTTTCATGGTGCGGGAATATGTTGTCCTCGCCGCCGGTATGTATATCAAGCTCGTCGCCCAGATATTTTGTAGACATTGCGCTGCATTCTATGTGCCAGCCAGGATAACCCCTGCCCCAGGGCGAGTCCCACTGCATCAGATGCTCCGGCTTTGCAATAATCCATAGCGCGAAATCAGCAGGATGCTTTTTTTCAGGGTTTACCTCTATTCTTGCACCGGCTTCCAGCCTTTCAACAGTGTTCCCTGATAATTTTCCATAATCCTTGAATTTTGGAACATTATAGTAAACTCCGCCTGAAATTTTATAGGCATAGCCCCTGTCAAGCAATTTTTTAATCAATCCCTGCATCTCCTTAATATGCTCTGTTGCCTTGCAGATTATGTGCGGTTCAAGAATATTCAGCTTCTTCCTGTTCTCCATGAATATTTTTGTATAAAAGTCGCAGATTTGCTTAGGTGTCTTTTTTTCCCTTTCAGATGCAATCAGCATCTTGTCCACATCCCCTTCTGTCAGATGCCCAACATCAGTTATGTTCATTACCTGCTTGACTTTTAATTTATTGTATTCGAGAACTCTTCGTATTAGGTCAGCCATGGTGTATGTCCACATATGCCCTAAATGATCATAATCATAAACAGTCGGCCCGCAGTTGTAAATCCTTACAAAATCATTCTTAACAGGCTTAAATTCCTCTATTTTTTTGCTTAATGTGCTGTAAAATTTTATCATATATAGAAATCTGTTTCAACGGTTTATATATTTTTCTTATTTCTGCAAACAAACAACATGTGGTCCTTCTCGAACGGCTCCAACTGCCTGCTGTCCACAATCTCCATTTCTTTTTCAAGATCTTCCCTGGCAATTTTGAATATTTCAACTGGCTTCTTTGTGACATCCACTGACCTGGCCTTCACAGCCAGCAGGCCAAACCCGCCTTTTTTCAGGAAAGCCCTGCAGTTCTTCAGGAAAATCTCTGACTGGTTCCTCTGGCTGATGTCCTGATAAACAACATCAACCTTTGTCACATTCTCGTTGTATCTTTCAGGATGGTTCGCGTCCTCAAGCAATGGCGCCATGTTCTTTTTCCTTTCGCACTCAAACACCAAATCCCTGACCATTCTTGGCGATGAATCTAATGCAAAAACAAAGCCGTTCTTCCCGACAATGTCAGAGACATGCGAAGCTGTTGTGCCTGAAGAGGCGCCAAGATAAAGAATAGTGTTACCTTCCTTTATCCCAATCTCTGAAATGCCTTTTGCAATTGCAGCAGCAAGCTTGCTTCTTCTTGGATCCCACTCAGAGGGCTTTCCGCTAATTAAATCTCGCGTATAAATCCTTCTGCCTTCAACAAAAACTCCGTTGAACTTGTTCATAGCCACTGCGTTCTTGCGTTAATAATCATATAGACTGCTGCCAGCAATGTAAATGTTGACAGTGCATACGCATATTTGTCTGTGTTCAAAAACAGCCCAACTGATATCCCCAGAGCCACAATCCCTATTAGGTACTCAACAACTCCAATCCTTCTTTTCTTCTTGTCTTTTGCATGCAAAACCTGTATTGCCATTTTAACCTCCGAATTTCTTTTTCAATTCCTGCAGGAGCCTGTCAGCCGCGAATTCGCCCTTGAAAAAATCAACCTTTGCGGCGACTGAAATCTTGTCTGCCAGAGCCCTTGCCCTCTTTCCTCTATCAATTTTCGCCTCTGAAATAAAAGGATGCGCAAAAATCACGCCGTACTTCGGCGCCTTTGCGCCTGTCTTTATGTGCCTGAACAATGCCTTTTCGGCGCCAAGCATCTGCACAGTAGATGCAGCCATTTTTGCAAGCCTCTCAAGCGAGCCTGCAATCTCAATCAGCTTCGCGCCAATCAACGCTCCTGCAACCTTTTCCATATTTGGGCAGTTCTTCTGCATGAGCTCTTCCACATAGCCTGTCTCATTCTCTTTTAGCTTGTAAAGATTGTTTATTTCAGCTGCAAGACCCCTCATCTGCCTCAAATCATTTTCAGGAAGCTCTGCGCCCATACTTCCTTTTTCTTTTTTATCCTGCTTTCTTGTCACAAGCTCTGCAAATTTATCATTGTCCGGAATATCCTTTGAAAACTCCGGATTGTAAAGCTCGAACCACTCCCTAAGCCTCTTTGCAAGCAGATTTGTGGATTTGTTTAATTCGTCAATGTTGTTTATTGCCTGCACAAGCAGGGTGTCGAATTTTACACTTTCCCTGAGCCTCTTCTTTGTCAGCTCAAGATTCTTTTTGAATAGGTCATCCATATATTCCAATAAAAGAGATAAATATTTAAATATTGTGAAAAGCTTGAAAAAATACAGAATTTCTCAGCTGGCTTTAACTTCTTCCTTGTGCCTTAGGATAATCTCGACAATGGCTGCGTAGGCAGGCCTTGTTATGAAAACGCCGACTGAAATTCCTATTATTGTTGTTATTGCAAATCCTTTCAGCAGGCCAGCTCCTGCAAAAAGCAATGGAATCATTGAAACTAATACAGTAAAGTAGGCAGCCATTATTATGAAGAAAGCCCTCTTGAATTTCTCCTTCCAGCTCAGCAGCCTTGCAGCATCCCCTTTCAATGTCTCGTCAGTTATAACTATCTGATCATCCACACCCGTTCCAACAGCAACAATTATTCCGGCAATTGACGCCAGATCTAGATTCCAGCCAATTAACGATGCTACACCGAGCAGGATAATTATTTCAGAGATTAATGTGATTGCTATTGGTATTGTAATCCTTATCTCTCTGTATTTCAAATAAATAATCAGGACAACAGCCAGTGTCGCAAGCACAGCCATGATTAATGCACTTTTTGTAAACTCTTTCCCAAGGAGAGGGCTTATCGAATCTATTTTTACAATATTTACCTTGACAGGCAGCGAGCCAGTTACAAGGATTGTCTGCAGCCTCTTCATGTTCTGCAGCGCATCATTTGCAGCTTCCTGCTGCAGCTTGCCTGTGCCTGAGCCGGAAATCTGGATGTCTGTGATAACTCTGCCTTTCAAGTCAGCACCTATGTTCAAGGAATCAACTGGCTGGTCATCAAGATAAAGGTCAAGTGTCTCGTTCAAATATGACTCGCCAGATTTTGTCACTAAACTCAAATCCTTTGTTGCATCTGCCTCTCTCTTTGCAGCAGCGGGGTTCAGCGCAATCGAGAACCTGAAGCTGCATGCCCAGCCATCTTGGTACTGGCTGCAGCCATGATAAGGGTCCAAGCCAGAGCATTCAGCTGTCCTGCATACATAAGTTATATCATTTCCGCCGAGGAAAACACTTTTATTGCCGACCTTTGCCTCGAACTTGCCCTGAGTCTCCAGCAGGCTTCTCACTTCTTCCTCTGTTACGCCGGCAATCTCGACCATGATAAACTGGTTGCCTGAAAGATCTGTTACAGGACTTATTGTTACATCGCTTATTCCATAGACATTAAGCCTCTGCTCCATGCTCATTATCATTGTATCAAGCGTATCCTTGCTTACCTTTTCTGCCGGCTGCAATAAAACTCTTGTCCCACCTTCCAAGTCAAGGCCTTTTCTTATGTTTGTTGTTGGAGCATCGTAAACACTCAAGCCAAACCACAGTTCATTAGAATAAACTTTCTTTTCCTTTGGTGCTTCATAGGATTCTGTCTTGTTTATTGTTTTATTTAGTTTCTCATCAAAAACTTCTACTGTTTTGTTAAGCTTTTCAGTCTCATTTGTCGTAACAAGCGTGAAACTGTATTCAGGCCTGACCATGTATGTACCCTTGTTTGTCCTTACCTGGGCGCTGACATTATAGGCAAGCTTGCCAATCACACCATAATAATCATTAACATTGTTTACTGGTATGTTATTTATGGAAACAATTTTTTCCCTTGACATCGGGGAAGCTGTCGGCTTCGGGCTTTGAATTCCCCCAACGTAGGCAGGCCCGTCCTTTACAACAGATCTTATTGCAACCCCCTTGTTCCAGAAGTTTGGATAAATGGCAACTATTGAAAGAAGTAGCAGTATGACTAAAAGTATGACCCTTCCGCTCCTGAACAGTCTTTTAAGTTCTGACATTTTTATTCTTTTTTTCCAGGTATAATCTTAACAATCCAACGTTGGTAATCCAGGTGTTCCACAAGTCAGCGACAAGGCCCCAGAAAAGCACAAGCATTATCTGCCTCAGGACATCTGAAGGCATTGTCAAATATGCAATTCCTGTCGCAGCCAGCGCAGCAAAAGTCATTGTCGTTCCTGTAGAAAGCGCGCCCTTTATCTTTTCAAAAATATCCCCTTCTCTTTTTAGCACCCTTGTTGTAAGCAGGATGTCTGTGTCAACTGAATAGCCGATAAGCATAAGCATGGCTGCGATTCCTGCAGTTGAAACTTTTACGCCCAAAACAATTGTCATTGCCCACGCGAACAGTATATCACACAATCCGCAGAGCACTATGTAGCCGCTTGTAACAGGATTCCTGAAATAAATCAAGATAACAATCGCCATGAAGACAAATGCAATAAGCACGGCAATCACAGCCTCCCTGAAAAAGCTTGCGCCCAGGCTTGGCCCGGTTGTT
This sequence comes from uncultured archaeon, assembly GCA_963845175.1. Taxonomy (GTDB): domain Archaea; phylum Nanobdellota; class Nanobdellia; order Woesearchaeales; family CAIVOO01; genus CAIMOB01. The sequence goes on along the minus strand of CAWJRI010000012.1, from coordinate 37,886 downwards.
TCTGTGTTTATTGTAGAAACCTTTACATTTTGTTTTATAATTTCAACTGTCTTGTCAGGAATCTGCGCAGTTGTCTCTACGATTATGCCAAGCTGTGTGCCTGTTGTCGAAAGCTCCCTAACAACAACATCCTCTCCTGTCTCCTTGATTAAAAGCGTCCTTAACTTGTCAACATCAACTGTTTCGTTTGTCTGCACAGTTATTGTCGTGCCCCCCTTGAGGCTCACACCCTTGTAGAAAAAATCGCCGGTCTTGATGTAAAGGCCGCCAATAACTGCAATTGATAAAATGAACATTATTAGCGGGAATATAAGTAGTGTTTTGTATTTTTTATCATAGATTTCAGTTATTTTTCCTATTATATTTTTCATTTCCCCCGTTAAAAAAGAAATAAGTCTGTTTATAAATGTTTTGGTCAGCCCATACATGCACTGACAAAACCATAAAATAGGGGAGAAGGCTTCAAAAGTCTTGATTTGAATTCCGGATGCGCCTGCGTAGCAACATGAAACTTATTTTCAGGAAGCTCTATAAATTCAACAAGCCTTCTGTTTTCAGAAATCCCAGAAAAAACCAAGCCATTTTTTTGCAGAATATCATGATAATTAGGATTTACCTCATACCTGTGCCTGTGCCTCTCGGCAGCCACGTTTGATTTGTAGAGATTTTGAACCAATGTCCCTTCTTTCAGCTTTGCAGTGTACGAGCCCAGCCTCATGGTGCCCCCTTTCTTATCAATTCCTATCTGCTCAGGCAGGATAGCTATTACCGGGTTGCTTGTTTTTTCATCAACCTCTTCAGAATTTGCATCCAAGCCGCAGACATTTCTTGCAAACTCAACAACAGCCAGCTGCAAGCCAAAGCACAGTCCAAGAAAAGGAATATTTTTCTCTCGCGCATACTTTATCATTTCTATTTTTCCTTCTGCGCCCCTTGTTCCAAAACCTCCAGGTATAATGATTCCTTTGACATCATTTAGGGCTTCCTCGATATTTACTTTTCCTTCTTCTATATCTGTTGTTTCAACCCATTTGAGGCTAACCTTCGCACCCAAATGGGCTCCCGCATGCGCCAAAGCTTCAATTATGCTCGCATAGGAGTCCCTTAATTCAGTGTATTTCCCGCAAATTGCCACCCTGACAACCTGCTCTGGATTTTTAATTTTTTCAACAAGCATCTCCCACTCTGACAAATCTGTCGCACTCATGCCAAGTTTTTTAACCAGAAGGTCTATCATGCCTTCTTTCTTGAACATCAACGGAATTTCGTAAATTGTGTCTATGTCTCTTCCACTTATGACACATTCTTCATCAATGTCGCAGAAAAGAGCTATCTTCTCCTTGTGCTTCTTTGAAAGCATTTCCTTGCTTCTTGCGATAATTATGTTGGGCTGGATTCCTTTTTCCCTCAGAAGCGCAATGTCTCTTTGCGCCGGCTTTGTTTTCGGCTCTCCAACAGAATGCAAAAAAGGGACATAGGTTAAATGAACATAGATTATATTCTCAGGGCCAACATCTTTTTTCAGCTGCCTCACTGCCTCTGTAAACCACGAATTTTCTATGTCTCCTATTGTGCCTCCTATTTCTATAAGCATTATGTCCGCTTTCTCCTTCTCAGCTATTTGATTAAATCTTTTCTTTATTTCATCAACAATGTGCGGGTAAATCTGGATTGTTTTTCCCAAGAACTCCCCTTTTCTTTCTTTTTCAATAACTGAATTGAATATTTTTCCCGATGTAAGATTCCACTCAAATTTGCAGTTTGTATTGAGAAACCTTTCATAGTGGCCAAAATCCATGTCAACTTCGCCGCCGTCATCGAGAACAAAGACTTCGCCGTGCTCTATGGGGTTCATGGTCCCGGGATCCACATTCAAATAACCATCGCATTTGACAGTAACAATTTTAAGATTGTTCTTAATCAACAAGCCTATGGCAGCTGCTGCAGTGCCTTTACCAAGCCCAGATAGAACCCCTCCAGTCACTATTATCCATTTTGCAGGGTGCATAAGTTAGAATATCCAAACTCTTATTTATCTTTTTCTATTCTCTGTTGAATATATTACGAAATATTTATGAGGATATTAAAGCTTCCCAAGCTCGCTAAAACGCTCCTGGCCACGCTTTGCCTTTCTCCTTCTGTAATAAAATATTAAATCTACGATAACTATTGTAATTATTGCTATTGAGGGTATTAGCAGCGCCTTTACTATGTTGTATTTTGCAGCAGCCCCTTTCTTAATGCCGAAAGGATCAGCTTCTTGCACATTTGTCAGATGCTCCCCAAGATTGACTTTCTTAACATTTGCATTTTCTTCTTTTGCTGCACCTGTTGAGAAATCTATCTTTACCTCTGCAATTGCGTGCACCTTCGCGCCTATCTGACTGTTCTGAATAGTTGCTTCGGAGGCAATCACTTTTAAGTCGCCTTCTTCCAGGCCTTTCGGCAGCGTGAAATCAATGCTGAACTTCTTTATGTCCTCTGAAGCCGAAACAAATAATGTGTTCGGAACTGTCGCATACTCTGCAAGCGAGCCAGCAGCAGATATTTCGACATTCATGTCTTTATGCTCATCATTTATTATATAGACACTGGCTGATTTTTGAACATTCGGCTCATATTTAATTACCTTGTTGTTTGTTCCTATCCCAAGTGCAAGCGCAGAGCTGCACACAAGCACAGCTAGCAAAAACATCACAAGCCCTGTTCTGTTCAGCTTATTCATCTTGGCTGCACCACACATTTAATTGTGATTTCTTTGATCCTGCACCTTCATCAGGCGGTCCTGTTATCTGAAGCTCGATTTCCGCTGAATTGCTTTCGCTATGGTATTTCAGTCCGCTGATTGCCACCAGCGGAGTTGTCTTGACTAGATTGTGCCATGAATCATTAAGCGCAGAATCCCATGCATTGCTTTCATTCTTGTCGATCCTGAACTGGTAGTAGGATGACGGATTCGGTTGTGACTTCCACAAGTCAGTTGAATTGATTGAAATGTTGAGTTTCAGGTTTCCGTTGTTCCGGACAATCATTGGTGCAGGATTCTCGCTCTGTGTATTCTTAATTGCATCCTTATCTATATTTCCAAAATTAATAGCAGCCACAGGCAGCGAGCAGCTGATGCTTGTGATTATTGTGAAATTCCTCTGCGTGCTGAAACTGCTATATAAAACCCCTCTGTAAGCCCTTACTTTCCAGTTGTGCGTTCCAAACTTCATGTCAGTCAGCGGCGTGTAATTTGTGTCAGAGATTGTGACGTTTATTTCGGGTGAAGCGAATGATGTGTCATTATCAACCAGCAGCTGATACGTGATTCCGCTGCCTGCTACAGTTGTCCAGTTCATCGTCGGTGTCCTGTCGATCAGAGTTGAATCGTTTGCCGGCGAAATTAACAAAGGTGTCGCAGGAATCGTGCCGTTTAGGTCAAATTCTTCACTTTTTGCATTTGTCGCGTTATGCCTGCTTCCGACTATCCATGGAACAAGCCTTATGCTGTAAATGCCTGGTTCGTAGCCAGTGGTATTCCAGAGGTAGTTAAGCCCCACAGTTCTTGCAAGGAGCGTTTCAACTCCTGTCCATGTTCTGTTAAGCAAGATGTCATAGGTTACAGTGCTCATGGCGCTCTGCCTTGTCCAGTTTATTTTTACTGTTCCGTCGTTGTAGTTCCCTGCGGTTGGGCTTGTCAAATTGCTGAGACCGCAGTCATTCGAGCCGATTCTAGACATAGGTATCGATTCTTCATAGAAGTTTCCTTCGCCAGCGACGCAGTAATTATTGCTGAAGTCCTTCAAATTTATCGAAGGTGGCGAAGTGTAGCTATGTATCACATAATAAGTGGAGTTGAAGATGTCATTGAACAAATAATCCTGTCCAGCGCCCTGGCCTACAAGCGCATTGTGTTTGTAATAGCGGCAGGCACCTGGAGAGCTAAGCGCAGCATCTAAAGCGCTGCAATTGATTATGCCGCCAGCATAACATCCTATACAGAATGCGGTTGACATTTTTCCAGTTCCATTTCCAAGTGCACCCACTGTGTCGTTGAACAGCATAAGATCATAATTGTTGGTGCCATTTGCTGGTGTTATTAATGTGTTGTCTACTGTTACAACCTGAATGCCGGATCCTATGACGACAAAACCATATGTATCGTTGAAATACTCTCCATTGTAGTGCATCGGCGAGTATGAACCGTAGAAGCTTTTCTTTCCGCCGATGCCATTTGAAAGAAAGCTGTTAAGCCTGAACGAGTTGTTTGTTCCATTTATCCAGGCATCAAAGTTTCCGCTGTTGTAAACTTTGTTTGAAAATATTTTGTTGTTGTCTGAGTCAATCAAAATACCTGGCTTCTGGATGCTTAGTTTGTTCCCTAGCGAAGGGCTGAACAGCGAAGCCAATGATTCACTTATTGTGTTGTTTACAATTGTGTTGTTTGCGAAATAATTATTAGTGGAGTTATGCATTGCAAGCAGAAGCGTATAAATTATGCTGATTGTGTTGTTTTTTGCGTTTGCGGGAGTTAATGAGATGCTTGCAGTAGGCGAGTTGCCTATGAACGAATTGTTGACTATGGTGTTGTTGTTTGAGCTAATAAGGCCGACTCCTCCGAAAATTAGCCTTGTGATATTTGTCGAATAAAATGCATCATGAATAATATCAAGGCCGAAGCCGGCATTTTCCATTGTCAATACATTGTTTTTTACTGTGGTTTTATTGGCATTCATTAGCCCAATGGATGAGACAAAATTATAGTCAAAAACAGTGTCATGTATTTTTGTATAATCTGTTGCGTCTGATCTGATCCATAATTTTGCATTATGATATTTTGCATTATTTGATTCGATGGTGTTGTTCGAGCCTCCGACAATAACTAACGCAATGGTTAGATTATTGATTGACAGTTTTTTTAAGTCAACATTATTTCCATGGGTAGTTATATTTATATTCAAATCCTTGATAAGCACATCATTATTGCTTGCAACATTATTATTTCCTAAAATATTCATACTGAATACTTTGCCGTTAACAGCTGTTGAATTTTCAATTGTTGTATTTGTATGCGAATTCAGGTCAATGCCGCTTTTTTCAATTGCCATCTTGTTATGGTAGACTCTGTTCGAATTTCCCTGCAGGGCGAAGGAACCCAGAATTATGTTTAATCTGTTGTTTTCTATGTCTGTGACATTTCCATAGCTGTGTATTGAAACTCCGCTATTGTTGAATATGAAAGAGTTATTTTCGATAATATTATCACTTCCTTCGATGTACGCGACAGCTGCTCCAAATGAAACATCATCGCGCTTAACATCAACTTTGTTAGCTCTCAGATTCGCCATAATTTTAAAGCTGTCAAAGGTTAGATTGTTGCTAACTAAGGTCATATTGTTGACATTTGTCGAATAAACCGGACCGAGAATTTTCAATAAAGACATAGCATCCAGATTAACGCCCGTTATATTTCCTCCACTTATATTAAATGCGCCAGATTCAACATGGCTGAAAAGCTGCTGTAACAAAGTCATTAAGAATGACGACGAACCGTCAATTCCAAGGGATGTCGGGAAAGTCTGGTTTGTAATTTCTTCGTAAATAGCAGATATGTTCTTTATGTACCATGCGTCTTTGTTCGACATTAGATTATTGTCTCTGACGGTTATATTATTGCAGTTTGTAATTGTTAGCATCATGAGCAAGTTGTTCTCTACTTTGTTTCTTTTAATTATTACATTTTTTGAACCATCTGCATATAATGCACCAAGCAGCCCCATTGTGTTTGTTATATTGTTTCCTTCGAAAAGAATCCCATTAGAACCATCTACGCCAATCAAGCCAGCAAAAGCTGTGCTAAAATCAGTAACTGTATTGTTGACTGCGCTGCTGTTGTCGCTCCAGGAAAACCTTATGCCTCCAGAATATTTGAATGTGTTATTTAGCGCATAAGTGTAGGGTGAATGATATGCATAAATCTGTCCACCGCTGCCACTTCCGGTAAACAAATCAATAGATAGGTTCTTGCTTATCTTATTGTTGAAAATATTTGTATGACGAGAACCCTCAAGGTCTATGAGTTTTCCACTTGCGCTTATATAATTGCTTATTATGTTGAAATAATGTGAAGAAGACAAATATATTGTGCTGTTGGAAAATTTATTATTTATTATTTTGGAATTGTTCGAATACCAAGAATAGATCCCATAATTATAATTTTTCAATATGCAGTTCTTGATTGTAATATTGTTTTTTTGATTGACATAAATCCCATAGTTCGCTCCATTTCCAATTAAAGTTGCATTGTTGCAGTCTAAGATTATGTCTGATGCATTTAAAATCAAGACGCCATCAGGGTAGCTGTCATTAATATGGAAAGTTCCGCTGCACAGCTTTGTGTTTGAATTAATGTACATATCATTGTATGGGCTTAGGCATGTAGTTGTGAACTTTCTTGTGCCAGAGAAGTTGCTCCATTCCTTGCCGTCGTAAACCTGAACTTTCCAGTAATAACTGCCTGGATTGTTTGGCATTATCTGCGTGTAATTGTTGCTGCTCACTACCGTGCTATTTATCTCCGGCGAGGAGAAGTCACTATCATTGTCCATAATAATATGGTATTCTTGCTGGACATCATTGTCGCTGTCAGAATAAGTCCAGCTGAAGGTTGGCGGGATATTCCAAACAGAGTTATTGGCAGGGCCTGCCAGTACAACCGTTGGAGCTGTATTTATTGTGAGATTGTTTGAGCAGTTTGTTGGTCCGTCTCCGTAGCCGTCGTTCGGCGTTATGCACGCCTTCCATGTTTCCTTGCTTTTTGTTTCTTCAGCGACAATTAAATCTGTTCTGTTGTTGTATAATGCCTTTATCTGCGCCGGACTTAGCGCTCTATTGTATATTCTTATGCTGTCTATTTTGCCGTCAAAAGGGTGGTCTGTGCTATAATAATTTCCTATCCATATTGACGCTGCTGAAGATATTATTGTTCCCGTAACCACTTGTGTATCCTCAAGAACGCCATTAACATAAATCCTTGCGTAAGAACCATCATAAGTTCCAACGACATGATACCAAGTATTGATAACTTTATTTTTAACTGAAGAAGCAACATTATTTGTTCCGGTTGTTTCTGGATACCAATGGAAATGATTGCCTCCACTATCATAACTTATAAGCTGAAAGCCCTCTCCAACGCCTGCAACTCTTTTCGCAACAATTCCATTATCGCCTGAAAATGCATTAACATAAACCCAGGCTTCAACTGACAATGCAGATGCTCCATTTATTCCTGGCACGTTTCCTGCATCTATGTATTCTCCATTTGTTCCAGTGAAGCTGTATGCACCCTTCCCGTCAAATCCAGCTGTTGCACTCCACGTCGCTCCATCGACAGTTCCATTATTTCCATGTCCAGAATAATCTTTTGTCTTCCCAGCTCCGGCTGAATTGTTCGAATTGAACGGCATGTTCAGCATAGCAATCGAAGTTCCATTCCTGTACCAGTTGATTATGTTTGTAACAGGATCTTTGTCTCTGTCATATGTAGATGTATTGTAAACAGTTAGGTTTTCATTTGTTCCATTTCTTCTAAGGAGAGAACTTAATGCCGGCACACCCTGTGTTGGCAGATTATTGACAAACACTTTCTCATTTCTTGACGTTATTATATTAGTTGTGTCATTCGCGTAGATGGTGTAATTCGTGCCATGCGTCCAGCTTCCATTTGTTGTTATTGTTATCTGCCACAGATTGCCAGAAATTAAATTTAGGACTCCTTCAAAGATTGTTGTAAATGCGTTTGCAACAGTTTTCCATACTTTTATCCAGACGCTGCTCACTGTTCCCTCTGTCTGCGCCACAGTCACATTTATTGTTATATTTTCCCCTGCTTTTACGAGCGTCTTGTTTGTTATCGGCTTTTTGTTTTTGTCATGCAGCTGTACCTTCGTTATGTTTGGAGGGGTTGACGACTTAATAGTGACCGAATTGCTGAATTCTGTCAACCCATCTGCGTAGCCGTCGTTCGGCGTAACGCTCGCATTCCAAGTCTCTCCAACTTTTAATTCCTGCGAATCAATCCTATCTGTTCTGTTGTTGTACAACGCTTTTATCTGCGCAGCTGTCAGCGCTCTGCTATAGATTCTTACATCGTCTATTTTGCCGTACAAATAACCACTTGGTGAACCCCATCCTGTTACAAAACGTCGTCCAATTTCTAATGGTATTGACACACCGCCGTCTGAAAGAGAAGTTAAGGGTGTATTATTTGTCGCAACTTCAGCTCCATCTATATATAACTTTGTTAAGTCATTTGTTGGGTCAAAAGTTCCAACTATATAATGCCAATTATTATCTGCAACAGCTGAAGAACTTGTTAGTGATACATCATTACTATTATCATCTCTTACATGCCAATTTACTTTGTTGTTATTAATTATGCTTAGACTGTATAATGCAGAATCAGGACTACCGCATGAAGGATTAGCGCCGCATCTATACCAGTCTGCAATGAACGACGGTGGACCCTCAGTAAGCGGAACTTTTATCCATGCCGCAACTGTCCAGCTTTTGGTTCCTGGAGTAAAGTCAGGGTCGTAGGCTCTTTCAATATAACTGCTGCTAAACATGTATGCACCCTTCCCGTCAAATCCAGCTGTTGCACTCCACGTCGCTCCATCGACAGTTCCATTATTTCCATGTCCAGAATAATCTTTTGTCTTCCCAGCTCCGGCTGAATTGTTCGAATTGAACGGCATGTTCAGAACCATGATTGAATTTCCGTTTCTGTACCAGTTGATTATGTTTGTAACAGGATCGCTGTCAGCATCATAGGTTGAGACATTGTAGACAGTCAGATTCTCATTCGACTTATTTGTTCTGTGAGTAGAATTTAGTATCGGCGTTCCCTGTGTTGGCGGTGTATTTGCTGCTGCTGAACTTAGTATTGTTACATTGTTTGAGAACTTTGTCAGCCCGTCGCTGTATCCGTCATTCGGCGTGATTGATGCTTTCCAAACATCTCCAGCACTTAATTCCTGCGAAACAATCTTGTCTGTCCTGTTGTTGTACAACGCTTTTATCTGCTGCGCAGTCAAAGCTCGATGATAAATTCTTGCTGAATCTATCTTTCCGTTGAAAAGCCCCGAGATTCCAGTATTGTAATCCTCTCTTCCTATGTAGCAGGCATGTGTGCCTGAATTTGCCAGCGTTATAGATACTACTTGATGCTTTACGTCCACACCATCCAGATAAATGGCTTCGTAACTTCCATCATATGAGGCAACTATGTGATGCCAGCCTGTTGTTGTGATAGGATTGTCTGTTGTTATAATCTCTCCGGCTGTCCCCCCACCCTCTGCATCAAGCCACAAGTAAATATTTGCACCACTTGTTCCAAACGCGTAATTGTATCTTAACACACTGTATCCTTGTTTTGAGATAATTGGATGATATCCTGTTAAGTCCGGAAGGTAGATCCATGCTTCTAAAGTGATTTTATCTGCAATTGTTAATGAACTGCCTGTTCCAAGATTGATGAAATCTGACTTACTATCATTGAATCTGTATGCGCCTTTCCCGTCAAACCCTCCATCTGAAATCCAGGTTGCTCCACTAACAGTTCCATTATTTCCATGTCCAGAATAATCTTTTGTCTTCCCAGCTCCGGCTGAATTGTTCGAATTGAACGGCATGTTCAGAACCATGATTGAATTTCCGTTTCTGTACCAGTTGATTATGTTTGTAACAGGATCGCTGTCAGCATCATAGGTTGAGACATTGTAGACAGTCAGGTTTTCATTTGATCTGTTCAACCTCTTGCTTGAGTTCAATATCGGCGTTCCCTGTGTCGGCGGTATGTTAGCTTTGATTGTTATATTGTTTGAGAACTTTGTCAGCCCGTCGCTGTAGCCGTCGTTCGGCGTGATTGACGCTTTCCAAATATCTCCTACATTTAATTCCTGCGAGACAATCCTGTCTGTCCTGTTGTTGTACAATGCTTTTATTTCTACTGCTGATAATGAACTGTTGTAGATACGGACATCTTCTATTAAACCTGGGAAACCACCATAAGAACCTGAACCCATTTGGGTTGGAGCATAAACTATCGTCCTCGTGGATATTCCGCCAGTACTTACTAAAGCGCCATCTAAATAAATTTTAGGTTGCTTGTTGGCGTAAACTATGGCAATGTGGTGCCAATGTGTTGACAAGTTACCAATATATTCGGCAACTGCAGGCAGGTACCAATCTCCATGTTCGTATACAGTTATACCATTTGTTCCGACAGAAAGTCCAGCACCAGCACTACTATTAGCTTCATGATTTGGCCAGAATACATATTTTTCACCGCTTACTCCACCAAGAGGATCCGATAAAGAATCAATTTCGTGCGTTGTAGTTGCTTTGACCCATGCCACCATAGTAAAGCTGTTTTGAGGTTTTGTATAAGTCCAGGATATGTAATTATTAGTATTACCATTAAAGCTGTAGGCGCCTTTCCCATCGAATCCAGCTGTTGCATTCCAGGTTGCTCCATTAACAGTTCCATTATTTCCTAAGCCTGAGTAATCCTTTGTCTTTCCAGCTCCAGCTGAATTGTTTGAGTTGAACGGCATATTTAGCACAGCAATCGAAGTTCCATTCCTGTACCAGTTGATTATGTTTGTAACAGGATCACCTTCTGCATCATAAGTCGAAACATTGTAAACAGTCAGGTTTTCATTTGACCTATTTGTGCCGTGCGTTGAATTCAGTATTGGTGTCCCTTGTGTAGGTGCTGTGTTAGCTACAGCTGGGGCGCGTATTGTCACATTATTTGAGAACTTTGTCAGTCCATCTGAATAACCATCATTGGGGGTGACTGCCGCTTTCCAAATATCTCCTGCATTTAACTCCTGCGAAACAATCCTATCTGTCCTATTCTGGTACAATGCTTTTATCTGCGCCGCTGACAAAGATGTATTGTATAATCTTACGCTGTCTATTTTTCCGAAATATTTGTAATAATATGCTGGCTGATTTAAATTCCCTATCCATACGCTTGACGCTGAATGCTGTATCGCACCCGAACAGCTTATTTCATCTACTTTCTGTCCGTTAATATATGTTATTGCTTTACTTCCATTATACGTTACAGCGTAGTGCGTCCATTGTTCTGTCGGGAATGTATAACTATTTACCTGTCCCGAACAAGCTGGTCCATAAATATAGTAATTCGGGTGTAAATTCCCATCTATTGTAAAATAGTAGCTTCCTGGTGGACTTCCGTATTGATTAAACTTTGATAGTATTGCTCCTATTTGTGGAAATGGATAATGTGGCATCACCCACGCTTCAAATGTCATTTCGGTTTGTACATTTAATCCTGTTCCTAAATCTATGTAAGTTCCGCTTCCGTCGAAGCTGTATGTACCTTTTCCGTCAAACCCTCCATTTGGAATCCATTTTGCTCCATTAACAGTTCCATTATTTCCTAAGCCTGAGTAATCCTTTGTCTTTCCAGCTCCAGCTGAATTGTTTGAGTTGAACGGCATATTTAGCACAGCAATCGAAGTTCCATTCCTGTACCAGTTGATTATGTTTGTAACAGGATCACCTTCTGCATCATAAGTCGAAACATTGTAAACAGTCAGGTTTTCATTTGACCTATTTGTGCCGTGCGTTGAATTCAGTATTGGTGTCCCTTGTGTAGATGCTGTGTTAGCTACAGCTGGGGCGCGTATTGTCACATTATTTGAGAACTTTGTCAGTCCATCTGAATAACCATCATTGGGGGTGACTGCCGCTTTCCAAATATCTCCTGCATTTAACTCCTGCGAAACAATCCTATCTGTCCTATTCTGGTACAATGCTTTTATCTGTTCTGCTGACAGGCTTCTGTTATAGATTCTTACATTGTCTATTTTGCCTGTGAAATAATATGCCTGGTTTGCGAGCATTCCAATTCTTAAATCTCCTGTTGCTGCTGATAAAGTAGATGGCTCTCCTGTTTGAGCAACAAGGAAATTTGTTTGCTTAACTCCATTTATGTAAATTGAAACATCAGTCATTCCTCCTGCTCCTGTATATTGCCAAGTTACTGCAACATGTGACCATACTCCGTTAGATACAACCCCGCTTGATTTAACATAAGAGTAAGTTGCACCATTCGTAAGTTGCATTACAACTTCTCCAGCAGTTGAAAGTGACATTGCATAGCTTTCCCAGCCAGGAGATTGGGAGTCTTTCCCAACTATCGGACTGGTTGCTCCTACAGTCGGCTTAATCCAAGCTTCAAGAGTAAGCCTATCATTTAATACAGTTTTTGCTCTATTTCCACAGCTTACATAATCGCTTCCGTCAAAGCTGTAAGCTCCTTTTCCGTCAAACCCTCCATTTGAAATCCAGGTTGCGCCATTAACAGTTCCATTATTTCCATGTCCAGAATAATCTTTTGTCTTCCCAGCTCCGGCTGAATTGTTTGAGTTGAACGGCATGTTCAGAGCCATAATTGAATTTCCGTTTTTGTACCAGTTGATTATGTTTGTGACAGGATCACCTTCTGCATCATAAGTCGAAACATTGTAAACAGTCAGGTTTTCATTTGATCTGTTTGTGCCGTGGGTTGAATTTAATTTAGGCGTTCCCTGTGTAGGTGCCGTATTAGCTGCGCTGAGTATTGTTATGTTGTTTGAGAATTTTGTGAGTCCGTCTGTGTAGCCGTCATTGGGGGTGACTGCCGCTTTCCAAATATCTCCTGCATTTAACTCCTGCGAAACAATCCTATCTGTCCTATTGTTGTACAATGCCTTGATTTCTTGCGCTGTCAGACTTCTATTGTAAATGATTATGTTGTCTATTTTTCCGCTAAAAGATGTACTGCCGATATGAAGCACTCCTGTAGAATCCGTATTCAATGGTCCTTGAGTAAGTGTTCCTAAAGAAACGCCATCAATATAGAATGTTTCTAAACTACCACTTCGCGTATAAGTAATATAATGCCATTGATTATCTGCAATCGAGAAAGTTACTGGAAGACAGAACCTTGTAGAACCAAATCCACAAGCACTCGTGCCACAGTCTATTGCACAGCCTCTTATTGTTGAAGCATCTAACATACTAATTTCATAATCTTCATATGGATAAGTAGGATTATATTTTCCAAGAATTAATTGATATCCATGATAACCAGTTTTGAGCCATAAACTTATTGTGAATGACCCTCTTCCTAATTTAAGAGATGATGAATCACTTACAGTTATATCATTGCTTCCGTCAAAGCTGTATGCTCCTTTTCCGTCAAATCCAGATGTTGCACTCCACGTCGCTCCATTAATAGTTCCATTATTTCCATTTCCAGAATAATCTTTTGTCTTTCCAGCTCCAGCTGAATTGTTGGAATTGAAAGGCATGTTCAGCGCAGTTATTGAATTTCCGTTTCTGTACCAGTTGATTATGTTTGTAACATGATCACCATCAGCATCGTAGGTTGAAGTGTTATAGACAGTCAGATTTTCATTTGACCTATTTGTGCCGTGCGTTGAATTCAGTATTGGTGTCCCTTGTGTAGGTGCTGTATTAGCTGAGCTGAGTATTGTTACGTTGTTCGAGAACTTTGTCAGTCCGTCAGCGTAACCATCATTCGGCGTGATCGACGCTTTCCAGATTTCTCCTGCATTTAATTCCTGCGAGACAATTCTATCTGTTCTGTTGTTGTACAATGCTTTTATCTGCGCTGCTGACAAAGCTCTGTTGTAGATTCTTACATTGTCTATTTTGCCGTTGAAATTATAATCTGCACCAGAATTAGGTGAGCCAATAGTAAGTATCCCTGTGTTTGTTAATGCAATTTGCGTTCCAAATTGAGTTGGGCTGTATAATGTTTCCGCCACCCCATCAATGTAAATTTTTGAATTTGTCCAAGTATCATAATCAAAGACTACATCTAATAAATGCCAGTCCGTATCAGTAATCGTAGAAGTGCTTGAAGCAAAAAAATAATGATAAGAGCCATCGTTGGCAAATATCTGAATATAAATGCGGTCATTATTGCTGAACCTGATATAAACTGGCTCTGGTGTTACAGAGTTCTTGTCAAACAATACTTCAGTAGCTCCAGACCTGCCTCTTTTGAGCCACATTGAATAAGTTGCTTGGCCTGAGATAATATTTATTGAAGATGAATGTGGAATTGTAATGTAGTCGTTTGTTCCGTCAAAGCTGTATGCTCCTTTTCCGTCAAATCCAGATGTTGCACTCCACGTCGCTCCATTAATAGTTCCATTATTTCCATTTCCAGAATAATCTTTTGTCTTTCCAGCTCCAGCTGAATTGTTGGAATTGAAAGGCATGTTCAGCGCAGTTATTGAATTTCCGTTTCTGTACCAGTTGATTATGTTTGTAACATGATCACCATCAGCATCGTAGGTTGAAGTGTTATAGACAGTCAGATTTTCATTTGACTTGTTTGTTCTGTGAGTTGAATTTAATTTAGGAGTTCCCTGCGTCGGAGCAGTGTTACCAGATGTAAATGAGAAATTTGCTTCAGTTTTTTCTAGGAATGGAGTGTACCCACTTGCGTTGCTGACTAGTTTTGCCTTGTACTGGAAGTATTTTGCGTTTTGGTTTATTGTTGCTGGGCTTTCTGCCTTGTAAGCTCCGAAGTTTCTGCCTGTAAAGTTTGCATGCCAGTAGTTGTATTTTATTTCCTCTGCTGAAAGGCTTCTGTTGTAAACTCTCGCGCTGTCGATTTTGCCATAGTAGTTATAATAATATGCAGGCTGGTTTAGGTTTCCTATCCATACTGTTGCTGACGACTGTGTTATTGTTCCGGAGCAGGCTCTTTCATCTATATCGTTTCCGTTGATGTATGTTATTACCTTGCTTCCGTCGTACGTAATTGCATAGTAAGTCCATTTATCTGTCGGGAATGTGTAACTTGTTACTGACCCTGCGCATGAAGGAGACAGCCCGTAGAATGCATAGTTGGGATGCAGTGCGTCATCTATGTCCATGTAATAGCTTCCTGCTGGGCTTGCTCCCTGTTGATACTTTGATATTATGCCCCCTATATGTGAATATCCACTGTGAGGGTTTACCCAGGCTTCGAGAGTCATCACAGTTTGCGCGTTCAGCCCTGTTCCCACGTCTATGTATTTGAGGTACGCAAGGTCAAACATGTAGCTGTTGTTGAAATATCCGCCTATTTTTGCTGCTCCGACAATGTTCCCGTTGTTGCCGTTTCCTGAGAAGTCTGTCGCGTTCTCGTCCAGCTTCCACCAGCCAAGCAGCCCGCTTGTGTTGTAAACTTCCTGCGTCAGATTAGTTGTTCTGTACGCCAGAGTTATGTTCAGCTCTTTCGCGCCTCTTGCATATTCCTCTTTTACTTCGTCTTGCGTTAGTCCCTTGTCTTTGTAAATAATTACATTGTCTATTTTGCCCTGGAACCAGTAGGGTGTTCCGTAATGCAGGAGTCTGCCTATTGCGACTTCGCTTGCGTCATTATAGACTTGGTAGTTTGCTGACATACTCGAAACCTGCACTCCGTTCACGTAGAAGTGTGCTGTACCCGAATTTCTTGTCAGCACGATGTGTGTCCACTTGTTTAGCGGTGCGTATGCGCTGTCTCCGTACCATACGCCTCCGTATGTTACCCAACTTCCCGCGGTGTTCGACATTAAATAATTTAGTCCGCCTCCTGTTGGCACTCTTAAAATCCTGAAAGGTGCATAAGAAGTTGAGTCTGCCTTGTTTATTATTTCCTCCATTGAAGAAGGATCTCCTGTTGGATAAACCCATACCTCTACTGTAAAATCTCCTGTGCCAAAATCAAAGTCGGCACTGTTCAATGCAGTCATATAACTGCTTGTTCCACCAAAATCATAAGCGCAGTTCCCTGTTCCGAAAACGCACTCTGTCGTTGGTGTTGCCTCGTAGCTTGTCATATTGTTGTGCTTTGTGCTACTGTCCAGCGTGTTGTTGTTCAGTTTCCAGTAGCCGACCATTCCACTTCTTACCGGCGCTTCCTGATAATGTGTTGTTCCGTTGTAATCATCCACCCACGCAAGTTTCGTCCAGTCCACAATAACTGCGTCGTTTGCTGTTGTCCCATTTCTGTAGACGTAGCTCAAATATGTTCCTGTTGTGTTCGCTCCAGAAAGAATTGTCACATTGCCAAGTTTCTCAGTGTTTGTGAACAATCCCGCATCCCATTCAGAAGCAACATTTGTCACAAAGCTTCCTGCATAAGCTGTGAAGTGGGTCACTGTAAAGCTTATCTTGTCGCCCAAATCCGTGAATGGAATGTTTGTTTCAACCCACGCAGAGCAGCTTTCTCCAGTAAAATTCCAGTCAGGGCAGTAGACAATCCTATTGACAGGCCCTTCCTTGTCCAGAATAATTGTGGCATTTGTTATGTTTATTGAGTTTATCGCGACAACAGGCGTTCCGAAAGAAGCTTTTTTATTTTTTATCTTAATCTCATCTTCGCTTGCAACCTGGACTTCTTTTATCTCTGACTCATTCGCGCCCTTTAGCCTTATTTCTGCTTTTTTGTGTTTTATTTTTAAGTAGTTTTTATCCTTTTCAAAATTGATACCATTGAATTTGTCATTTAATTTGTCCAACGCAGTTTTTGGAATGATTTTTTTAATTTTGTTTTCTAAACTAATATTCTTGATTGAATTATTTGAAGTTAGATTTTCAGTTATATTCTCTAAACCAATGTTCTTAATTGAAACATTCAAAGTTTCATTTATCTGACTTTCATTCAAAACCACACTTATATTAATACTGGCATTTGTCTCGTTGCTTACATTCTGCATAAACAAGCCGGTAAATGAAGGCGCCTTTACCAAGAAGAATAATCCAATCAAGACAACCAAAACAGCTATTCCAATCGCCAGCTTTCTTGGCTTCTTCTTTTCTATTCTTGGAGGTTTGGCTGGCTCAGCCAAGTCATATTTCTTGATTAGCTTCTCTTTTAAGATATCATATTCAGTAAGCGAGAGCTTGCACTCCTCAAACCTCTTCTCCAGCTCGCTTAATTTGTCTTCATTCATTTTTCTTTCTCTTCTGCTTTGCGCGATGATAGCATGTCCAGACTGTCCTGTCATTTCTGTTTAGCATCTCAGCAATTTTGTGATAAGAAAGCCCATTCTGCTCCTTGAGATATTCAACAATAGCTTCGAGAACACTTAATGTACGGTCTTTGAAAATCTCAGTAGGTATCATTCTGTCACTTTCCTTTTCTGCTTTGCGCGATGATAGCATGTCCAGACTGTCCTGTCATTTCTGTTTAGCATCTCAGCAATTTTGTGATAAGAAAGCCCATTCTGCTCCTTGAGATATTCAACAATAGCTTCGAGAACACTTAATGTACGGTCTTTGAAAATCTCAGTAGGTATCAATTTTACTTACAATGTAAGTATAGAATATATAAATCTTTTTATTTGTACTTACAATGTAGGTACTTATATAAAAATTCTGTGTTTCTTTACTTACAATGTAAGTATTTTATATATAAAAATTTATGTTTTACTTACAATGTAAGTATAGAATATATAAATCTTTTTATTTGTACTTACAATGTAAGTATTTTATATACTTTTCGCAAAATTTTAGAACTATATACTAAAAAACCAAAAAATTTATATATATCTATAATTTTTTTAAATTATAAAATAGTAAAAAATCAGAGGTGCAAAACATGAGTGACGATATCTCTAAAAAAACAGTGGCGATTCTTTTGGTAATTGCTATTGTTCTTTCTGCGATTGCTACATGGAAGATGCTAGATAAGGGTATAGTGGTAAAAGGAACAAACCCTGAAGGCACAGCCCAAGTGTCAATCGGGGTTATAAATGGGGATCAACAACAGGGAGAAAACACAGTTGCTTCAGCAACTGGAAAAGTTACGCTCGAGATAACATAAAAGGAGGTGAAATAAATGGCAGACATTTCAAACAAAACATTGGCGATTCTAGTGGGAATTGCAATTGTTGTTTCTGTAGTAGGCATTATGAGCTTTGGAAAGCCAAGTGTCCTGTACGTAACAGGGAGGGGAACAACTGGAAACGTTTCTGTAAACCTTACATCATCTGTTTCAGTGTTGGTTAAATATAACATTAACTTCGGAAACGGCAGGGTTTTAGGAAGCAATCTAAGTTCAACTCTTGAAAGCAACAATACAGCAGCAAAAGGCGGAAGCTGGACATATTCTAAGCAGTACATATACATTGAGAATGATGGAACAGTGAACGAATCACTTAATGTCTCAGAACCGACCGCAGTTGCGTCATGGCTAGGTGGAACAAATCCAGCTATATATACTAGGGGCTGGCAGACAGAAGTTGGCGCCTGCACAAATAATGCAACATTATTTGCATACCATGACATAAGCACCACCGCACAAGCAGTATTATGCCCGAACCTGCAATATGGCAACTCTGCAGACACTGTCAATGCGTCAATTAAATTAGTTGTACCGTCTGACGCATCAACAGGTAAGAGAAACGTAGTGCTGACTTTCACCGTTAAAATGGTGTAAAGTATTTTTTTCTTTTTTTCTTTTTTTAGAAAAGTATATAAATTCTTGACAAACACAGAACAATAATGAAGAAATTAACTGCGCTTTTAATATTCCTGCTGGTTCTTCCAATAGTTTATTCAGTGGGTGTTTCCCCCGCAGAGGCTAAAATAAACTTCAAGCCAAATCTTGAGACACAAATAACCTATAGGCTTAGGAGCAACATGAACAGTGCAATGGATGTTGACCTGCAGCTTTCAGGTGATTTGGCAGAATACGCAACCCTGAGTTCAAACAAGGTTTTCCTTAATCCAGGGGAATACGGCAGTGTAAATGTCAGCCTGAAGTTTCCTGAAAAGATAGAAAAGCCAGGTAACCATGCAATACGTTTTATTGCAACAGAATCCACAGGAACAGGCGGGCCTGTGGGTGCAAGGGGAGAGGTTATATCTCCAATTGAAATTTTTGTTCAGTATCCGGGAAAGTACGCTGAAGCGTCTTTGGACGCAAAAGACGCCAAGCTTGGCAAGGACGCCGAGTTTGTTGTGACAGTTAATAATGTGGGCACAGAAAAGATTAATGGCGCAAAGGCAGTCATTGATATTTACAACGGAAATGAAAAGGTTGGTTCTGTGGCAACAGACGAAAAGCCAGTGGATATTTATGGCAGCGCAACCCTGAATGCAAAATGGAATACAAAAGGCCAGAAGCAGGGCAATTACAAGGCAGTCGCGACAGTCCAGTACGATGAGAAATCAACAACTGCCCAAGATAATTTTAGGATAGGAATTTTAAATGTCAAAATAATTGATTATACGAAAGAGGTTTATGAAAAGCAGGTTAATGGATTCAATGTGGAAGTTCAAAGTGAATGGAACGACCCCGTTGAAAACCTTTTTGCCGATGTCAGCGTATTAAATGGGAGCTATAAATTAATGACTTTTTCCGCTTCTGAAAAGACGCTGAGCTCGTGGGAAATCAAAAATATTACAGGCTACCTTAACACAGCAAATCTTCTGGTAGGCAGCTATAAAATAAACATCGCGCTGTCATTTAATGAGATAGGAAGCAATGAAATGCATTATTCATACAAAAATGGAACAATAGATGTACTTAAGGGCGGAAAGACAGAAATGCCTGCAAAAGGATTTGAAAGTGGATTCGGAAGTTATTTGACAACAACAAACATCCTTATACTCATATTAATTCTGCTTGTTATCTTCAACCTCGTCTGGTTCTGGAGGAGAAAGAAAAATAAAAATGAGGAAGAAACAGAAATTTAGCATTTTAAAGATTCTAGTTTTGCTGTTAACTATTGTACTTATTATAATTGGTGTCACGTCGATACTTTATACCCGTCACAAAATAATCAGTTATAAAGAGTATGACCTGCTACTGAAAGTCGTTGATGATAAATCAGGCTTTGGCATAGGCATAATTCCCGGAATGATTTATTTTGGGAAAATGTCTGCCGGCAACAGCGGGATGCAGAAGATCATATTAAAGCACAATTATCAGAGTCCTGTTCTTGTGCAGATAGTTGCGTCAGGCAACTTAAAAAACTGGGTTACGATTTCAGATAATGACTTTGTTCTTGAAAAAGATGTAACAAAAACAGTGAATATAACCGCAACTGTGCCAGAAGGCGCTTCGCTTGGCAATCATACTGGAAAACTCAAGGTTTATATCAAAAGAATCTAAAGCTTTTTAAATAAAAAACAATTTTAACCATTTATGAAAAGGGACATTATGTATTTGCTCTGCGCAATTCTTGTTTGTATATTGATTTTATTCATTTATCTTTTAATCCCGCCTGCAGAAAAAACCGGAGAAAAAATGCCCAGCCCCATAACAGGGGGGGCAGTGGTTGGATTTGAAATTGCTCCTTTCTGCTTCATCCCGCTTGAGCAGGGCTGGAATCTAATATCTTTCTGCACAAATCTCACAGACAAGTCAGTTGAAAATGCGCTTTCGCAGATAAGCGGCTCATATAGATATGTAATGGAATGGGATGCTTCAGCCCAGAAATTCATGATTTACAGCCCGCTTTCATCTTCAAACCCATTTACAAAATTCAATGAAACTCTCAGTTATTTCATTTATTCTGAAGAAAGCAACATAACACACCTTTACTGTCAGGGCACTGATTTTGGCAATTTGAACCTGAGCCTGTTGTCCGGCTGGAACACACCAACTTATCCTTATATGGTCACTGCAAACATAACAAAATATCTTTCAACCCTTGGCGGGAAATATAGGTATCTGATGAAGTGGAATGCTTCAGCCCAGAAATTCATGATTTACAGCCCGCTTTCATCTTCAAAGCCATTTGAAACAATACTACCAACCGAGGGCCAGTTTATTTACATAGATGATGCTGGAGGCGCTCATTTGTTTTACAACCGCACAAATTTGCAATAATTTTTTAAATAGGTGAATAATAATGAAGAATATGAATAGGTTTTTACTCGCTGCATTGGTTTTGTTAGCTATTCCTATTGCTTATGCGGGAGAGGTTTATACGGGGACATGCGACGGCTACATCCATTACATGAATGGCAACGCCTTTTCCGGAGCAACTGTCACAGTTACAGTAAGCGGATGTTCTGGCGACGGCTGTGTCGGACATTACATTTCTGAATCAACTGGATATTATGTTATTGCCAACCTCAAACTTAGCGCAGGAGGGACTGTTTCAGTTTACGCAAACAAATCAACTGCTACGGGTTTGAATACAGGAATTGCAAACCCGTCTGGGGCAGCAAGAGTTAATGTAACTGTGTGCAATCCGCCTACAAGCCCTTCGCTTACACCCCAGGCTGATCAGCACTTAAATTCTGTTAGTTTGTCATGGACATCTGGCACAGACCCATGGGGCTATACTCAGTATGACGAATTCCGACTGGATTTAGGAACCATGAACACAACTGCACATAGCCCACAATCAAAATCTGGACTTAGCTATAATACATTGCATACCTGGAGAGTCTGGACATGCAATGACCAATGCTGTTCTGCTCCGGGCTCAAGCACATTTACAATAACAAATGCAGCGCCTCCAGCGCCGCACTTGACAGACCAGGCTGACTCACACAACACATCTGTCTCGCTCAATTGGATATCATACCCAGACCCTGAAAATGATACACCAGTTCACAACGAATTCCAGTTTGATTCTGAAGCGATAAATATAACTGCATCAAGTCCGCAGGCAAGATCTGGCCTTCTTTTAGGAACATTTCATACCTGGCGTGTCAGAACCTGTGATTCACTCGGTGAAGCCGCAGGCGGATGCTCTGCCTGGGTATCAGACAGCTTTTCAGTAACAAACTCCGCGCCTTCAGCGCCCATTCTGGAACATCAGCCTTCAACAACATTAACTAATGTAAGTCTAAACTGGACATCAGGCATAGACCCTGAACTTGACCCTGTCCACGACGAATTCCAGTTCAGTCATTTCTATGATTTCTCAACTCTGCTTTACAGTAACATAAGCGCAATCGCTCCGATATCAAGAACAAATCTTTCAAATGACAGCATATATTACTGGCGCGTCAGAACCTGCGATCCAGAAAAATGCTCTCCATGGTCAGCGGACTCGTTTATTGTTAGTCTATGCCCAGTATGCACTATCTCATGCAATCTTTTGGGGAATGTGTCCATTAATCTAACATCAGAAGTTTCAATATCTGTCAAATATGATATTGATTTTGGAGATGGACGAGTTGCAGGGGATAATTCAAGTGCTACGCTTGAAAGCAACAATACAGCAGCAGAAGGCGGTACCTGGTCCTGGCCTGAGCAATACCTCCAAATTAAAAATGACGGAACAGTGAACGAAACAGTTAATGTTTCAGCAAGCTCAAATATCACTTCATGGCTAGGCGGAACAGCTCCGGGCTTAGAGATAATTGGCTGGGAGACAGAACTTGGCGCTTGTGATAACTCAACCTACTTGAACACATACAAGGAAATAAATACAGCTAACGCAGCTGCGACATTGTGTGATAAACTGAAATTTGGAGCAGGCAATAATGAGTTTAACACATCAATTAAATTAATTGTTCCGGCTGATGCAGGAGTGGGTAATAAAAACGTTGTATTGACATTTACTGCAAAGAAATCCTCATAAGGATTTTTTAAAATTATACGCTTAAACTGGCTTTATTAAGCAATCATACTGGAAAACTCAAGATTTATATCAAAAGAATCTAAAGATTTTTAAATAAAAAACAGTTCTAATCAAATATGAAAAGGGGTATGAAGTATCTGCTGTGCGCAATCCTTGTTTATGTGTTGATTTTATCGATTTATCTTTTAAGCCCGCTTCCAGAAAAAACTGGCGAAAAAGCAAATAATTCCCTAACTGGTGCGGCAGTGGTTAGACTTGAAATTCTTCCTGTTTGCTTCATCCCGCTCGAGCAAGGCTGGAATCTAATATCTTTCTGCACAAATCTCACAAACAAATCAGTTGAAAGCGCGCTTTCGCAGATAAACAACTCCTATAGATATCTTATGCAATGGAATGCATCAAGCCAGGAATTCATGATTTACAGCCCGCTTGCTTATTCAAATCCTTTTGATAGATTCAATGAGAACCTCAGCTATTTCATTTATTTTGAAAAAAACAACAAAACAGACCTTTACTGTCATGGCAATAATTTTGGTGATTTGAACCTGAGCCTTTTGTTTGGCTGGAACACACCAACTTATCCTTATGAATTCAGCACAAACATAACAAAGCATCTTTCAACCCTTGGCGATAAGTACAGGTACGTGATGAAGTGGGATGCATCAAGCCAGGAATTCATGATTTACAGCCCGCTCGCCTATTCAAATCCTTTTGAAACAATATTTTCAGGTGAGGGACAGTTTATTAATATTAAGGATTCCGGAGGCGCTTATTTGTTTTACAACCGCACAAATTTGCAATAATTTTTTAAATAGGCGAATAATAATGAAGAATATGAAGAGGTTTTTACTTGTTGCATTGGTTTTGTTAGTTATTCCTGTTGTCTATGCGCCAATTTATCTTGGGACATGTGATGGTTATATCCTTGATATGAATGGAAATAAGGTTTCAGGCGCGACTGTAACAGTTACAGTCAGCGGATGTTCTGACGGCTGTGTCAAAACTTTCACTTCTGACCCGGGCGGGTATTATGATGTTGCAAACCTCAACCTTAATGCAGGAGGGGGTGTTTTAGTTAATGCAGCCAAATCCCCTGGCACAGGCACAAACACAGGCACTGCAGACTCATTCGGAGCAGCAAGAGTAAATGTTACTTTATGCGCGCCGCCTACAAGTCCTTCGCTTACACCCCAGGCTGACCAGCACATAAATTCTGTCAGTTTGTCATGGACATCTGGCACAGACCCATGGGGCTATCCTAAGCATGACAAATACCAATTTGATTCAGAAGCAATAATTAATCCGGCAACATCTCCGCAGGCAAAATCCGGACTTAGCTATAATGCATTGCATACCTGGAGAGTCTGGACATGCAATGACCAATGCTGTTCTGCTCCGGGCTCAAGCACATTTACAATAACAAATGCAGCGCCTCCAGCGCCGCACTTGACAGACCAGACAAACACTCATAACACAAACGTGACTCTTCATTGGATAAATTACACAGATCCTGATGGTGACTCAACTAATAATATATTTAAATTTGTATCAGCTGTAACAAGCCCTGCAACATCTCCGATAACAAAGACAGGACTTGTTTATGGAACAACATATACCTGGAGCGTTCAAACCTGTGATTCAATAGGTGCATGCTCAGCAGAGGTATCAGACACATTTACAATAACAAACTCACCGCCTTCAGCCCCAACACTCACACACCAGGTAAACACACATAACTCATCTGTCTCACTAAAATGGACATCTGGCACAGACCCTGAAGGCGATCCTGTCCACGACGAATTCCAGTTTGATTCAGAAGCAATAAACGCAACTGCACTAAGCCCTCAGACAAGAACGGGTTTGGTTTTTGGAACATCGCACAATTGGCGCGTCCGAACCTGCGACTCACTTGGTGCATGCTCAGCTTGGGCATCAGACAGTTTTTCAATAACAAATGGAGCGCCTTCTGCACCGAACTTGACAGACCAGCATTCAACTACAAATACAACAGTGAACCTTAAATGGACATCTGGCATAGACCCTGAAGGTGACCCTGTCCATGACCAGTTCCAATTCAGCCTTTACAGCGATTTTTCAAACCTGTCTATTTACACAAATGAAAGCTCGCCAAAAACAATCACAGGTCTTTCAAAAGACAGTGTATATTACTGGCGCGTCAGAAGCTGCGATCAGACAAGCTGTTCTTCATGGAGCACTGATTCATTTTTTATTTTCTCTTGTCCAACTTGCCCTTCGGGAGGAGGAGGCGGTGGAGGAGGCGGTGGCGGTACTGGAGGGTTTGAAGTTCCTTCCTGCGATCCTTTGTGGGCTTGCGATGATTGGGGCCCTTGCATAAACGGGGTTGCGAGGAGAAACTGCCTTGATGCAAGAAGCCGCTTCGTAATTCCAGATTTAACAATGAGCTGCAGAATAGCTGTCAGTCTTCGGGAAGATGTTTATCTAGGAAATCTCGACGAACAGGATTTGTTTGATAAGGAACTGCCATTTGACAAAAAAGGCATTTTTATATATAAAACATTGAATCATACAGTGACTGTCTTGGGCACTTCAGGCAATTCCGCAGAACTTTTGATAAGCGATAATCCAGAAACTTTAACAATAAAACTTCATGAATCAAAAACAGTTGACATAAATGGTGACAATATAGATGACATCATGATTACATTGGAGAAAAAATCAGACGCTTCATTAGAAATCTCGCTTACGGCCCTAAAGCCAGAAACAAAATTCTCAACACTAGAAAAGCCGATAAGGATTGTTTCAAGAGACCTCGGAAGGCTATGGCTTCTAAGCGTGGTGATTTATCTGATAGCCATACTTGAATTAATTTCTTTTATCTACTTGTACAAAAAATATAGGAAAAAATACAGGAAATTGCGTTAATCCATGACTCCGAATAAAGTCAAAAGCAACCTGTCTGTTGCTTTTATTAAATCAATTCCGGCGCCGTTCAATTGTATGCAGTTTTTATAAACAGAAATATTCAGGCTTCCGTAAGGGTTTAGGAATATTGTCGGCGCATCTGAGCTACAGTTTATAATCGGCCGTTTTGCACAGGCATCTGTCTCATTTTTTGTGCAGGCAGCGATAGGTGTTATGTCAAGTGTCTGTGCGAGATTTATGCTAAGTTCAGATGCAGCAAGCGCAACATAATTGAGCCCTTCTGTTGTCGGGTCAAATGTTATGTAAATTTGTCTGTAATTATTGAATTTCTTTACATCCTTGTCTATGGATATATTTTGAAGCTGCAAAGGTCCGAAATGCAGGGGAACATTATAAATTACCTTTGTTCCTGCTTTCTCCATTTCAGCATACCAGAGCCCTGTAACATTTGTGAAAACAAATCCATTATATGAATAAGACTGAACTTCTGGTGAGGTGTTGTAAAAGTATCTAAGCGCGATTATCCCGCCGAAAACAACAATCAAGAATATAAAAAAGTAAATCAAAAATTTTGAACTTGAATCTATTTCTTTTTCAATTGGTGTTTCTTTCTTTTGTGCTTTTTCCTCGTGCTTTATTTTTCTTGCTTTTTTCTTCTTAGCCATTTTTGATTACTCCAAAGACACTGTAAAGCAGCCTGTCCTTCAGCATTAGCGGATTACCATTAAGTATTATGCAGTTGCCTTCCTCTTTTATTGTATTATTGGTGCTGGACTCCAAAACAACAACAGGCACAAACTGCGTTGCATTCTTGCAGGTTATTATTGGAATTCCATATTTGTTGCTGGCTGTCATTCCGTTTCCAACATAAATATTAAGCAGCATAAGCTGCTGGTTCAAATCAAACTGCGCAACACCAAGATCCTCATTTGTCTGATTTGGGTCATAGGTTACGTAGACCATTTTGGAGTTTAAAATGCTGTTTACGGCACTGTCGCTTAGATTTATCAATTCAACTTCTGCAGGGAAATAATCAAAAGAAGCATCTTTCCCGTTTATTTTAGTAACCCATTTCAGATTTTTTTTGTCAAAATTATGTTTGCCATAGGTCATTGACTCCTGGCTCCTTTCACCAAAAATAAAGCCAAGAACGCTTGTAACCATTATGGCTGCAATAAATATGGCAACGTAAACTGCTCCCTTGCTGTGTCTTTCCTTTTTCATACTTGGCTCTGAATGTCTGTTATTTAAAAAGCTTTT
This sequence comes from uncultured archaeon, assembly GCA_963845175.1. Taxonomy (GTDB): domain Archaea; phylum Nanobdellota; class Nanobdellia; order Woesearchaeales; family CAIVOO01; genus CAIMOB01. The sequence goes on along the minus strand of CAWJRI010000012.1, from coordinate 11,100 downwards.
GGAGTAGAAGGCTTTGCACAATAATTTCGATAGCAAAATATAAAAATGGAGATATACTATAATTTTGTATGGTTATTCATTGTATCAGATGTGTAGTATTAAATCTAACAAAATATAAACAAGAAGCTTTGGATAATGAATATTCTGGCTTTCAATGGTGGATGCAATTCGGAATCGATATTGGCATTCTTTCACAGCACAAAAGAGCAAAAGGACATTACTACAAAAAAGAACAAATTAATTATAAAGAATATCCTTTAATCATCCCGCACAATCAAATGCTCTTCAGAAAAAAAGACACCAAACTGACACCTTACTGGATTAAGGTAAGTGTCAGAAAAAGAAAAGGAATTGGGGTATGGCTTCCGATAAAACCACGCAAGCAAATTCCAGACATCAAATATTTGAAGGACAGCATGCTTGTTATGAATAAAAAAGGCAACTATGAATTAAGATTGCATTTTGACATTCCGCAAATCAAAATCATTCCAAAAAGCATAATCGCAATCGACTTGGGGGAAAGAGTCATAGCAACTGTCTGTGACAGCAAAGGCAATAAGCTCTTTCTCGGCAGGAACATTAGGGGAATAAGAAGGCACTACGCTTGGTTGAGAAAAGTGCTTGGACAAAGGAAACTTCTGAAGAAGATAAGACAAATAGGGCAGAAAGAGAAGAATATTGTGAAGAATGAACTGCATTTGACAAGCAATCAAATAATTGATTTGGCGAAGAAAAACAAATCAATCATTGTGATTGGGCAATTCAATAGAAAAAAGACAAGAAGCAAAAGACTGAACAGAATCGTATTCAATATGCCTTATCATGCCCTGATAACGATGATTAAATACAAGGCGGAACAGAGTGGAATCCAAGTCTTTATGGTTGATGAAAAATATTCAAGCATAACCTGCCATAAATGCGGAAATATTGACAAGAAACAAAGAAAGAGTCAGGGATTATTTTCCTGCTCCCATTGCGGTCTGCAATACAACGCAGACTTAAATGGTGCAATGAATAACCTAAAAAGGGCTGAAGAGCAATGCTTTTTGGCTGGGGCGATAGCTGAAGCCCAAAAGCCAGTAGCAATCGCTAACTGACAAGCACAAAAAACTCTGTGAGGATCAATTATTGTGCAAAGCTGGAGTGGAAACATTTATATTGGATAATAAATTTTATTTAAAAATGGGTAAAAAAAAGGCAATAATAGAGCTCAGGGATGTCTGGAAAACATATGAGATGGGCGCGACAACTGTACAGGCGCTCAGGGGCGTAAGCCTGCATATATTTGAAGATGAATTTGTCGCTGTCCAGGGCCCCAGCGGAAGCGGAAAATCAACTTCCGTGAATATGATTGGCTGCCTAGACCTCCCTACAAAAGGTTCTGTTTTTCTTGATGGAAAAGACATCTCAAAGCTTTCTGAATCACAGCTGGCGCAGATAAGGGGCAGGATAATAGGGTTTGTTTTCCAGCAGTTCAACCTTATCCCAACACTTTCTGCGATAGAAAATGTAATGCTTCCGATGACATTCCAGGGCGTTCCTTTGGACAAAAGAAGAGAAAAAGCAGAGAAGCTTTTGAAGCTTGTTGACATGGATAACAGGGCAAACCATAGGCCTTCTGAATTGAGCGGAGGCGAACAGCAGAGAGTAGCCATAGCAAGGGCCTTGGCAAATGACCCAAAGGTTTTGCTGGCTGATGAACCTACAGGAAACCTTGACAGCAAGACAGGAGCCATGATAATGGATTTCCTGAAAAAGCTGAACAAGGAGGGAAAAACAATTGTCATGGTGACGCATGATAATACCCTTGCAAAGAAGGCAGAAAGGGTAATCTTTTTAAAGGATGGACAGATAGTTAAACACTTAAGCTAGGGTGATTTGATGAGAAAACTGATTTTAATGCTTCTTTTTATGGTGCCGGTAGCTTTTGCAATTGAAACTTCGACCATCTCCCCGACAGTTGATTTCTCGCCCGCTTATTTTCAGGTTGTGGATACAAAATATGAGCCGTATCCTGCAGAGCCAGGCAACTATGTTGATGTGTGGCTCAAAATTAGGAATATAGGAGATACAAAAGCGCCTGATTTCAAGCTTACCCTGAAGCCAGTGTATCCTTTCTCGCTTGATCCTAATGAAGAGGCAGAAAGAAGCCTGGGAGAAATTCTGGCGGGTGAATCAGTCACGATTCATTACAAAGTAAAGGTTGATGAGAATGCCGTTGAGGGGGACACCGAGCTTGATTTCGTATACACGACAGGAACAAGCGTACAAATGGACGGCGCAGTGACAATAAAAGTGCAGACAATGGATGCTGTCCTCTCTGTAGATTCTGTTGAGACTTCTCCCGAAAGCATAACACCAGGACAGGCATTTGATATTAAGGTAAAAATGAAGAACAATGCAGATTCTTACCTGAAATATGTTTCTGTTGGCCTGCCATTGATAAGCACTGTGGCAACAGCAACTTCAGTGTCCACCATAGAGCTTCCATTCACACCAGTGGGCGGCGGGATTGTCAAGACAATTTATCAGCTAAGCCCGGGCCAGGACACAGAATTTGATTTCAAGCTTGTTGCGAATCCAGATGCAGATTCAAAGCCCTACAAGATACCATTGGTAATAAAATATTATGATGAGTTGGGAAGGCTGTATAATTTCTCCAATATTGTCGGCGTTGTTGTGGGCGCTGAGCCTGACATAGAAGTCGGCGTTGACAGCTCAACAATCTATGGCAATGGACAGACAGGCAACCTGGTATTAAAACTTGTGAATAAAGGGCTGACAGGCGTAAAATTTATGAATGTTAAACTGAAAAACAGCACAGCATATGATATTCTCTCGCCAGAAGGAATTTACGTGGGAAAAATGGATTCTGATGATTATGAAACAGCTGACTTCAAGCTTTATGTGAAAGGCATTGAAGACAGCAAGCTGAAAATTCCGTTGACATTGGAATACATGGATGCAAACAACAACCAGTATAAAAAGGACATTGAGCTTGAGTTTATGGTGTACAGCGCGTCAAAGCTTGGCATAGGTGGCGGAAGCAGCCTGGGCACAATAATTGCTATCCTGGTTATCCTTGTCATCGCTTACTTCGTCTACAGGAGATGGGAGAAGAAAAAGCGTAAAGGAAAATGATAAGAGATTATTTTAGAATTTCTTTTTTCAATTTTAAAAATAGGAAATTAAGGGCTTTCCTTACTGTTGTGGGCATTCTGATTGGAATGACTGCAATAATCTCTCTTATTTCTCTCGGGCAGGGAATGAAAGATGCCATAAACAACGAATTCGAGTCAGTCGGCATTGATAGGATTATTGTTGGTGCAGGAGGCGCGTCATTCGGGCCTTTAGGAAGCGAGCTAGCAGTAAAGCAGCTGACTGAAAATGATGTGGATGTTGTAAGAAAATCAAGCGGGGTTGAAAAGGCAGAAGGGATTTTGTACAAGACAGCAAAGGTGGAGTTCGAGAACAAGGTTGTTTACCTGCAGATAGGCGGGACCCCGACAGATGCAGATTCAAGGAAGGAAATAGAGAGTGTGGGGCTTTTCAAGGTTCAGGAGGGGAGACAGCTTAAGGACAGCGACAAGTACATAGCTATTTTGGGTTATTCAGCTTCCAATAATACTTTTGGTAAAAAGGTAAAGATAGGCAATTCAATTTTCATAAATGATGTTGAATTCAAGGTTGTCGGCGTGCAAAAAAAAGTAGGCAGCGTCATCCATGATTATCTTGTAAGGATCCCGCTGGCAACTGCAAGGGAAATTTTCAATGATAAGGAGGAGGTTTCTTCAATTTTTGTCAGGACAAAGCCAGGTTTTGTGCCTGCTGATGTTGCAGAGAACATAAAAAAAGATTTGAGAAAATACCGCAACCTGAAGGAAGGCGAAGAGGACTTCACTGTGCAGACTTCACAGCAATTGATAAATAGTCTCAACACAATATTAACCCTTGTTCAGGTTGTCATAACAGGAATAGCAGCAATCTCGCTTTTTGTCGGCGGAGTCGGCATAATGAACACGATGTACACTTCTGTCACAGAGAGAAGAAGGGACATTGGCATAATGAAAGCGATAGGTGCAAAGAACAGCAATATCCTTCTGCTGTTCCTTTTTGAGTCAGGAATGATAGGCATTGTCGGAGGGGCGCTAGGCATTGTTCTGGGCTTCAGCATAAGCAGATTTGTCCAGTTCATTGCAGAATCTTATGGTATTGTTACTTTAAAAGCTTCATTCTCGCCATTTTTGATTTTAGGCGCGCTGGCTTTTTCATTCATTATCGGCGCTGTTTCAGGGGTGACACCTGCTATTCAAGCGTCAAAACTGCAGCCTGTTGAGGCATTGAGGAAAAAATGATTGGGGATTACTTTAAATTTTCAATAAAGACATTCAGGGCAAGGCAGTTAAGGTCCTGGCTTACCATGATTGGAGTATTCATAGGAATAGCTGCGGTTGTTTCTCTTGTTTCCCTTGGGCAGGGCCTTCAGAAGGCAATCGGCGATTTGTTTGCCCAGATGGGGACTGATAAAGTGATTATAACTCCTGGTACATCGTTCATGGGGCTTAGCGCAGGCGGGATAGAACTTAAGCAGGGTGATCTGGATATCATAAAAAAGACTTCCGGCGTAGACCTCGCAGGAGGATATGTTTACAAGTATGCACAGATTAAATTCAAGGATGAGACAAAATATACATATGTTATAGGATTCCCTCTTGATAAATCAAGAAGTGTAATATCAGAAGTCGGGTATTTTAAAATCCGTGATGGAAGGGACTTAAAAGAAGGAGATAAATACAAGGCAACTGTTGGCATAACCTTGGGCGAAGGAAAGCTTTTTTCAAAGAAAGTTAACGTCGGTGATAACATTGAGATAGAGGGATATAACTTTAATGTTGTTGGGGGCATGGAAAGGATTGGAAACCCACAGGATGACGCACAGGTTTACATTCCAATAGAAACCGCGCGTGAGGCGCTGAATGTGCCTGACAAATATGATATGCTGATGGCAAAGGTTTCAGATCCAAGCGCTGTCCAGCAGATTGCTGACAACATTAAAAAGAGATTGAGAGAATACCGGAATGTGAAGAAAGGCGAGGAAGATTTTACTATCCAAACAGTCAATGATTTGAGGGACACTTATGATACTGTGCTGTCAATTGTGCAGGCAGTTGTCATTGGGATAGCTGCAATCTCGCTTTTTGTCGGCGCAGTCGGCATAATGAACACAATGTACACATCTGTGCTCGAAAGGACTTCGCAGATTGGGGTTATGAAGGCAGTTGGAGCAACGAACAAGGATATTTTGATGATATTCTTGGTTGAATCAGGCGTGCTCGGACTTGTCGGAGGCGCAGTTGGAATAGTTTTTGGAATTCTTATCAGCAAGTTTGTCTCTTACATCACTACACTTCTGGGCGTGACATATATAGAATCCTATTTCCCCTGGTATTTAATAGTCGGAGCGCTTGCATTCTCTTTTATTATAGGGATGATTTCAGGAGCGCTGCCAGCCTACAGGGCAGCAAATATGAAGCCAGTTGATGCGCTCAGATATGAGTGAGCCTGGACAAATAAGAATTCAATTTTTTATTGACTTTTTCTTTCAAACTTTTCTCCAAATCTAACTTATCAACTTCATCTTTCCAGTTGATTTTTGGCAGATTCGTCAAACTGCCTTTGAATTTCCTTCCCGCTTTCCTGGCTCCCTCTTCTACTTTTTTTGCTTCCTTGCTTCCGAATGCCTTCAGTGCAGGAAACTTTGAAATCGAATTGGCACCTGCTTTCAGCAGCAATGGCACCCGGTCAACTTTGTTGAGCCAGATGCCTGCCAAAATTTCTATTTTCGGGAAAGCAATCCTTGTCATTGCAATCCACTCTGCCTGATATTCAGCAGACGGCATTTCTTTGTTTTCAAATATTGTTCCTTTCTGCGGGTTCAATGAATAGAAATAAATCTTGTCTATCTTGTGCTTTTCAATAAAATTTTTTAATAGCTCGAAATCCTCAATTGTTTCCCCAAGCCCAAGAATTATTGTCATCGCCTTCTTCAGCTTGTATTTTCCGGCAATCTCAAGCATATTTTCATAGGGCGCAGTCGGCTTTGAAGGGCAGACAAAGTCATGCAGTTTCGGATTTATTGCTTCAATGCTCGCGACAACCCCTTTTGTGTACGGCAGATACTCTTTTATCTCTTTTTCGCTTAATGCACCTACATTCAGCCAGAGCTTCCCACAAACACTTGAGACATTCTTTATTATCTCCTTGAAATCCGCCTGCGAATATGCGTCAATCCCGCCTGAGAAAGCGCCAATCTCCCAGCCAAGGTTTTTGCAGATGACTGCTTCTGCAATCAGCGATTCTTTGCTCCTGACAGCTGTCTTTTTGTCCGGCTGCGTTGACATGTAGCAGAACTTGCAGTTTCTTATTTTGCAGTACCACGAGAACAATATTGCCCTTTCAAACCAGGTTTCTGCCGGAAAGTTCTGCAGGAATACTTTATTCGCTTTTTCTATTTCGTCCATTTTGTATTATCTTTATGTAAACAAGCCATTCTCTTCTTTCTTTTTCATCATAATACCTTTCTTTCCACATATAGCCGTTTCTCTTCAGTGTTGCAATGTAATCTGCATTTGTGGATTCAACAGCCTGTTTCATGTACCTAATTCCTGATTTTTTGAAAAAAAGCTTTAATGTTTCTTCTGTCATTTTTCTTATGCCTTTTTTCCTATGCTCTGCTGCAATATAGAACCTGCTGAAGTCAGCGTAATATTTTCCATTACCATTTTCTCTTATGGAATATGACACAATCCCAACCGGTATCTGGTCATTTTTTATCACAAAGAAACTTAAATTTTGGTTTAACAGCTCTTTTTTATAGTCTTTCAATTCAATCTCTTTTTCTATGTCGCTCAGTTCTCTTTTTCGTTCAACTTCCTCTTCGAATCCAAGCAAAAGCAATTCAATACCTTCTATTGTCTCTGTTTTTTCCAGTGTTATCATTTTGTCTCTGTTTGAAAGCCCCCGGTGAGAGTTGCACTCACGATCTGCTGATTACTCGCTTCTTTACGAGTCAGCCGCTATAGCTACTAAGCCACGGGGGCAGATGCGACTATAGCTTTTTCAGAATATCCTCTTTTTTTGTAAACTTCTTCTGGCACTCGAAGCAGACGGTATGCTTCTTGCCCTTTGCGTCTTTAATGTAAGTGCCGATTATCTTCTTCAAAAACGTCTCTTCAATCTTTTTCCTGCAAATCTCGCATTTCATATATATTTTTGGGGCAGAAGAATTTATAAATATATCTGAAAATAACCAGCATTATGAGAATCGCAATTGTTAGAAAGGAAAGATGCAAAGGCGGCTCTGATTGCCCCTATTACTGCATGGCTGCATGCCCAGTGAACAGGGTGGGAAAGGAATGCATCAAGCCAGGCGCTGACAAGAAGATAATAATAGATGAAGCGCTGTGCATCGGCTGCAGCATCTGCGTAAAGAAATGCCCCTATGAAGCAATCTCGATAATAAATCTACCAGAAGAATTAAAGCAGAAGCCAATCCACCGCTATGGAATAAACGGATTCCAGTTATACAATCTTCCGACACCAATCTTCGGCAAAGTTGTTGGAATTGTCGGAAGAAACGGAATCGGGAAATCAACAGCAATAAAGATTCTTGCAGGCGAACTGAAGCCGAACTTCGGAGGCGATAAAGAAGCAAGCTATGACGAGTTAATAGACTATTTCAAGGGCACAGAGGCGCAGATGTTCTTCGAGAAAGTCAAGGCAGGCGAAATAAAAATCTCCTACAAGCCGCAGGCAGTTGACCTAATCCCAAAGCACTACCGCGGAAAAGTCTCTGCGCTGTTAAGAAAATCAGATGAGAAAAACCAGTTTGACAAAATTGTGAAGGAGTTTGACTTGAAGGAAATACTTGACACAGACATCAACAAGATAAGCGGAGGAGAGCTCCAGAGGGTTGCGATTGCAGCAACAATCCTGAAAAAGGCAAACTTCTATGTCTTTGACGAGCCAACTTCTTTCCTTGACATAAAGCAGAGGATAAAGATTGCAAAAATAATAAAGGAGCTGGCTGACTCAGGCACAGCTGTGATGGTTGTAGAGCATGACTTGATAATTCTTGATTACATGACCGAGCTTGTCCATCTGATGTACGGAAGAGAAGGCGGATTTGGAATTGCCTCGATGCCAAAGACAACAAAGGCAGGCATAAACGCCTATCTTGAAGGATATTTAAAGGAGGCAAACCTAAGATTCAGGGACAAGCCATTGAAATTCTCAGAAAAACCGCCGCAGGAATCAAAAAAATCATTTGTCCTGACTTCCTGGAAAAATCTGAAGAAAAAGCTGGATAACTTTTATCTTGAAACAGAGGAGGGAATGCTTTACAAGCCGGAAGTCACAGGAATTTTAGGGGAGAACGGCATTGGAAAGACAACATTTGTCAAGATTCTTGCAGGTGTAATAAAGCAAGACAGCGGCGAATTGAATGAAAAAATAAAAGTTTCTTACAAGCCCCAGTACATAAGCACTGATTCAGAAGAGATTGTCTCAAATTTGCTGACAGATGCGATAACAAAATACGAAGTCCAGTTAATCAGGCCGCTGCAGCTGAAGCATCTGCTTGTCAAAAAACTTAACCAGCTCAGCGGAGGCGAGCTTCAGAGAGTTGCAATTGCCGCCTGCCTTTCAAAGGATGCTGATTTGTATCTCCTGGACGAGCCGTCTGCCTACCTTGATGTAGAGCAAAGGCTTCTTGTATCCAAAATAATAAAAGAAATGATGGAAAGCAAAGCCAAGACAGCATTGGTTGTAGACCACGACCTGCTGTTCATCGACTATCTTTCCGAGCGCCTTGTTGTTTTTGAAGGAACGCCTGCAAAGAACGGCATTGCAAAAGGACCATTCTCAATGAGGAACGGCATGAACATTTTCCTTACCGGGCTTGACCTGACAATGAGAAGGGATGCCGAGACATTAAGGCCGAGAATAAACAAGCCAGGCTCGCAATTGGACACTGAGCAGAAATCAGCTGGAAAATTGTATTATGGCTGATATTTTCATTTTATCTTTCTTATAAAACATAAAAAGCCAGACGGAATAATTGTTCTCTCAGGCCTGACGCTTTTCTCCATTCTCCATTCTCTTTCAATTGTCTCAATAATTTTTGCAACAATGAACTCATCATACTTTTCAATTTCCTTCACAAACTGCTGCATCTGGGGAACTGTCAATGAATAATAAACAAGCCAGCTGCCTGTCTTCAATACCTTTGACGCGCTTTCAAGAACTTTCCATGGCTCTGCCAAGTCCAGCATTACCAAGTCAACATTCTTCTCCTCAATTCCTTCATAAATATCCTTCTTTTTAGCCTTTACATTCTTCAATCCAAGCGCTTTTATGTTTTCCTTCACAAGCTCGAAATTATCATCATCAATCTCATATGTATGGACTTCCTTCACAATGTTTGCGAGGAAACACGCTATTCCGCCTGAGCCGCTTCCTGCGTCAACAACAACAGATTTCTTGCTGATTCCTGTGTAGGCGATTATGACTCCAATATCTTTCAATGGAATCATCTGCGGCATTCTTCTAATTTTCCTATATAGATCAAGAAAGCTTGGCTCAAAAATAAAATATTCCTTGTCTGTGCTTGTCAGGACTTTTCCCTGTTTCTTTTTCAGCTGTTCAGCCTTGATAAAGCCGTATTTTGTATGAAAATCCTTTGAAGCATCCCTTATCAAATACTCCTGGGCAGGAAAATATTCCTTGCCTTTTGTCACAAGCATCTTTTTTGCCATGGCTCTTCTTGATATCATAAAGTATAAAAACCTATCGCTCTTACTTCGGGCGATGAAAGCAATTGTTGTCAGCGGAACACCGGGAACAGGCAAGACAATGATAGCAAAGGCGCTTGCAAGAAAAAAGAATTACAGCTATGTCGACGTAAACAAATTAATCAAGGAAATGAAGCTCTACGACTCCTATGACAGGAAAAGAAAGTCATATGTTGTTGACACCAAAAAACTTAACAAATTCCTGATAAGGCTGATTGGGGAAAGCAAAAAGAAATTGGTTATTGACTCCCATCTTTCGCACTACCTCCCCAAGGAATATGTCGAACTCTGTATCATAACCAAATGTAATCTGAATAAATTAAAGAAGAGATTGGAGAAGCGCGGCTATTCCAAGTCAAAAGTAAGAGAAAATCTGGATTCTGAGATATTTGATGTCTGCCTGAATGAAGCAAAAGAACTAGGACATAAAATCAAAATAATAAAAACATAAAAAGAAAAAAATAAAAATTAAATTTCTTTGATTGTCAAAAGATTTACTTTTGTCTCCATCTGCTTGACATTTGAGTCCATTGCAGCAACATATTTAACATCTATCCTTTCAGCAAGTCTTATCAGCTCCCTGTCAATGACGCCGTCAAACACAATTGCGTAAACCCCGCCTGTCAGTCCCTTAACAGTTGCTTCAAGCTCTGTCAGTGGAACCTTTCCAAGCATATCAAGCTTCTGGTCAAGTATGTAAGCGCCTCTTGTTCCGACAAGGTCATTAAGCATGTCTATGAACTTCTTCTTTTCCTCGTCCGAAATCCTTGATGACTTCACAGCAATCGGCGGCCTTCTTAGTGGAAGCCTTGACTGAAGCGGTCTTATCTGCGGTGGACCTTGCGGACTTGGGCTTGGCTGACTTGGTCTGTTGTATTCCTGCCTCATCATCGGCCTCTGCAGAGATTCAGGGCTTCTTGTTATCGCGGGCATCTCGAGCTTTGCCTGCTCTATCGTTATCCTGCTTCTTAATGCCTTGTGAATCTCCTTCTTTGTCAGCTCCTCAACTTCCTTTCCTTCAGGCGCCTTTGTTATGAAATCGACGTCTGTGACGCCGAGCATTTCCTTGATTATCAGGTCGCCGCCCCTGTCTCCGTCAACAAAAAGCGTTGTCTCCTTGTTCCTGCAGAGCTCTTTGATTGTATCCGGAACGCTTGTTCCGTTTATTGCAATGCAGTTTTTGAATCCGTTCTTCAGCAGCGTAAGGACATCTGCCCTTCCTTCGACAACAATTATGTCTTCTGAATCC
>CAWJRI010000011.1:0-26767 GCA_963845175.1 uncultured archaeon | reverse complement strand
GCGCCCTTGGCTTTTTAGGGACTCTGCCAAAAAGAACTTTAAAAAAACTTGTTATGACAAACTCACTTTTTGGCTTCGGCGCCGGCTTCTCAATCTTTGGAAGAACTTCAATTTTTGGTGCAACTTCAACTTTTGGAGGGGCTTCTATTTTAGATTTCTCTGCCTTCAGTGGAACCTCAATTTTTGGTGCAACTTCTATCTTCGGATTTGGTCTGACTTCTGGAATACTGATTTTTTCCTCTTTTTTCTTTTTTGCGAAGAATATTTTGACTGCTTCCTTAAGCCTGCCAAATGTCCTTGCAAAAATAGATGGTCTCTTGAACTTAGGAACATGCATCTCTTTTAGCTTGATGTGGTAATCCTTTGGCTCTGTTTTAATCCTTGGCGGTTCTGTCTTTATTTTTTCCAAATGCAAATGAATACCAATAGGAACTGCTGAAACTGGTTTTTTTATTGTTTCTTGCGGCGGCGGGGGCAATTTAATATGCTTTCTTCTGAGCCATGAAAGCCAATTTTTCTTTTCCGATGTTTTGACCGCTTTTGTCTCTGAAATTATTTCTTTTGTAGATATCCTCCTTCCTGTTTCCCTTGCGGAAAACTCTGAAATCTTTTCAAGATGACCCCTATCCTTGTATGTTTCATAAAATATTTTTGCATTAATCAGCTCTATCTTTTTCAGCAGGGAATAGATGTATGAATTATAGTATTCCAGCCATTCTTTTTTTGATTTTCCCTTAAGAATTTGCGCAAGCCTTTTCTTGTATTCGAAGTAGCTGTGTTTTCCCTCCTGATACTCTGCAAAGACTGTGTTCACACTTTTTACAAGATTGTCCTTATAGTGCTCATACAACTCAACTTCATGGAGTAGTTCAAGCACCTTCTTGACGTCGGACTTTACATTCTTCATGGTCTGTCTTTTGTTTCTGTCGTTCTTACAAGTTTCCTGCTGTCTGTTGCCAATTGAAGTACCTTTTTCCTGAGGTAATCATACTTCAGTCCCGCCTCTTCAGCTTCCTTGCTGTTTGTTATATTCCTGCCAAGAAGTTCTTCATACATATCAGAGACAACCAAAAGTTTCTCCATATTTTCTTTTAGCCCTTTTATTGTGTCTTTCATGGTAATGACTCATTTGTTGACGGCACTGGTACTGGTGGTACCTGTTCTGCTGATGCAGGTTGTGTTGTTGATGCTGGCGGCGTCTGCATTTGCTTTGCCATCTTGACCTCATTCCTGCACATGTCCTGTGACATTGTGTTTGCCAGCTGGCTGCACTGGCTTTCATCAAGATTTTTGACAGCAGTTCTGTAATGCCAGCTTTCTTTGCAACTGTCAGCTCGCCCATCGGGCGACTGGTCGCACAATGCAATGTCTCCCTGGCTTATCGCAAGTTCTAATACAACTGCTGACAAGCAGTCCATTCTTGTGAAATTCTCGCTTATCTTTTCGCAGTAGCTTTTATCTTGATTTGCAAGCGCCTTTGCGTTATAGATACTGTTTGCACAGCTTGTTTTTGCCCATTCCTCGCTTATCTGGCTGCAGAAACTCTCGTCGCTTTTGCCCATCGCAACATCCCTTAGCATGGAGTCCTTGCAGTTGGTTTCGCATTTTGCGCAGTTGTTTATGCAGCTCTTATAGTTCTGGTATTCGAAGCTGTCATTTGCAATGCCTGTGAATGTCTCGTAGCCTGGCTCCACTGATTTTTTAACAACCACAACGCCTCTCTGAAAAAATTGCAGGCCAATCAAAACAATACAGACTATTGCAAGAACAATGATTGCAACTGTCTTTCCTTTAGATTTTTCTTCAAATCCGTCCATCTATAATACACCCCCCTATAATTCAAATCTTTTCAGGACTGATTTCTTGTCCTTATAGTATGCATTGATGATTTCAGCCACTTCCTTGAAGCCGACTATGTTCTGGTCAGCCATTTTCTGAAGCAGCTTTTCCCTTATCTTAACCTCTTTCTCCAGCTCTGCAACAGGAGCTCCTGTATTCTTGCTTACCTTCTGCAGTATCACTGAATTGCCGTTGTATTTGAATGTGTCTTTTGCAGGCACCCACTCGAAAAGCCTGTTTGACTTTATCCCTTCAACGCCTCCTGTGGCGCTGACTTCAATTATCTCAACCATCTCAGTCATTCGCCTGAAGCTTTTCTCCGGCGTCTTTATGTGGGTTGTGACAACAACAAGGTCAAGAGATTCTATTAGAGATGCTGGTAATTCAATAGGTGGCGTCTCCAATCTCTTGACCATTGTTGCTACAGAGCCTGCGTGAAATGTTGCGAGTGAAGGGTGCCCGGATGCCATTCCCTGAAACAGGACGAATGTTTCCTTGCCTCTGGTTTCCCCAAGAATGACATAGTCAGGCGCCTGCCTGAACGTTTCCCTAAGCAAATCAAACAAGGTTATTTCGCCGTACTGCTCGCCAAGCACCGTCGGTATGCCGAAGCCTGCTCTTGTGACAGACGGCAGCCAGTTGATGTGCGGCAGATTCAGCTCGCGGGTGTCTTCAATTGAGCAGATTCTCGCTTCAGGAGGAATGAACTGTGATATTGCATTCATGAATGTTGTTTTTCCGGACGCTGTTTCGCCGACTGTCATTATGTTCAGCTTGTGCTCAAGGGCAAACCACAGATACGCAATTGAAAGTGCGTCTGCTGTGTTGAATTTTATGAGATCGATTGGCGTCCATGGCTCTTCTGTGAATTTTCTTATCGTGAATGTCGGGCCCCTTGTTGTTATGTCTTCTGTGTAGGTTGCGTTGACTCTTGAGCCGTCCGGCAGTGTGCCGTCAAGAATAGGCTTCGCGTAGGAGACATACCTTCCTGACCTCTGCGAAAGCTTCTCGACAAAATCAATAATCCTCTGCCTGTCGGCAATAATAACATTTGTCTTAAGGTTTGCAAACTTTCTGTGGACTATGTAAATCGGAAAAGTGTCGCCGTTGCATTCAATGTCTTCTATGTAATAGTCGCGCATCAGCGGCTCTATTTCGTTGAGACCTATAGAATCCCTGTAAATGTAATACATCAGCTTGTTATATGTCTCTTCAGAGACCTTTATGCCAAGCTCGAGAAGTATCGACTGCATGCTTTTTTCCAGATATTTTAATATGGTTGCAGTTGTCCTTGTTTTTATGAAGCTGATATTAATCATTTCTTCAAGGCCAATCTGCAGCAGCTCAAGAAGCTCCTTTTCAGTGTCTGAAAGCAGCGGCTCTTCAATGACATAAAGAAGCTCCTTTTCTTTTTCATCCCAGAATATATGGGCAAATGCATAAGGCGGCAGCAGAGGATACCTGATATCTATTTTGGTTCTGTCCTCTGTATCAGGCATTGTTATTATTTTTGGCCTAAGGTCAATATAGAATGTGCTTGCTGATTTTTCAGCTGGTTTTTCTTCATTTAGCGCTGCTTGAGCCAACGCTGGCGCTTTTTTAACAATTCCTTTACTGAAAATCCGGAGTGCCACCTATCTACACCTCTTTTATATAGGAATATTAAAGGACTATTTATTAATTTTGCTATTTAAGGCATAGTATCCAGTGTACGTGAAAACTGCATTTCATTATATAATTGGCTTTGCTTCCACCAGCAAGTAGTCAGCCTGGGAATCGAGCGTGAAGACAAGGTCATATTCCTTGTCAGCGGTTGAGTTCATTATATGAACAGTAACTGTTGAGTAGCCGAGGTATTTTCCTGTTTTTCCAATTTCAGAGTATCCTGTATATTTTGTTGTCGAGTCTTCGCCGTTTATGTAGAACTTGAAAAGCCTGTTTGACGGGGACGCAACTTCTGTCATAGTATTTTGTGTCTTGTAATAAATATTGCCGATTATTTCGTCTGAAGTGAAATTTGTATAGTTATTTGCAGAGCCGAGCTTTGTAAAATTTACCTTTATAATTGAATTTTCCAGAACAAATGAATTGTTATATTCCGTTGCTGTCACATCTGCGTCCGAAGTTATAAGCACATTCCCAAGCTCATTCTGCGTCCTAGACTCAATAATATCTGCCGGCGTGTCCATTTCCCACCTAAGTGCGTTGTCAGCAACAGTCAATGTGCCCTTGTGCACCTCTATCGGGATTATTCTTTGCGAACCCCTGCCTTCAAGGCCAACTTCCCTTATCTGCTGGTTTATGCTCAGGAATGCGTCCTCCATCCGCGTGAAAACCGACTTGTCTTTTATGTCATCAATCACAGGTGTCAGCGCTTCAAGCACAAGCACCATTATGAACACAGAAACAAGTATGTAAATGACTGCTGAAATCCAGACCTGTGATTTTTTGTTCATATTTCAAGAATATGTTCTTCTTTTTATATATTTTATTATTTGGAGACGCTGTTTAAATCTCGCCTGCCTATTTTATCATCACACAATTACTCAAGTTACATTCCTTTATGTTATAGTCTTCGCATCCCTCAGGGTAAATCCTGAATTTGTCTTTTATTGTAATATTATCTATTTTTATTTTCTTGTTTACCCTTGCCCTGAAATCAATCTGTGACGTGGCTCTTGTCTCATTTTCTGCAGCCACAATAAGTTTTGTGATTTCTCCGCCGCCGTATGATTCAATTGTGAGGTTCAGCTCGTTGTTTTCATATGACATTGACCCTCCGGCAATGTTAAATGTTATTTCACTGCATTCAATTTCTGATTTTGACGTCTCCTTGCTATAGTTTCCACTGGCTTTTGCTGTTGAATAGCTAAACAGGAATATGAAAAGCCCCAGAAAAACAAAAAGAGCGAGAAGAAATATTGTTATTGTTATATTTCTGTCTGGCATTTCTTTTCAATCAACATTCGTTGATATCTGATATCACAAGGGAATTTGCAGGGCATGAGATTATGGCCCCTTCAATACTTATTTTTGGCACTATGTTAACCTGCTCAACTTTCCCTATGTCACTGGTGTAATTAAGCGCACCCATTTTGTATACCCTTGAACGCTTTAATGTATTGTTTTTAAAGTCGAGGTCTGTTATGTTAACCTCTTGATCGCCAATTATGCTAACCTGGAGTCCAGCGACATCTGTCGTGCCCAGATTTTCAATAAAAAATTCCAGGTACTTGGGATCTGTCGTGTTTGAATAGCATACTCTCTTTACATCTTTTACCGTAAGAAAATCTATCCTTGCGTCAGTGCTGCACCTTATTTCAGTATCTGATTTCTGCTTTGCAAAGTTGGCTGTGTCCTCGACATAGCTCCTGCCCCAGTTCATGACAACTGCGCCAAGCGCCACTGCAAACGCTATAAGCAACACTGTGGCTATTAGCGGCGACACTGCTTTTTTAAATCTCATTTTTTAAGCTCCGCAATTATCCCATTAAGCTTTTTCTCCTCTTCCTTCATTGTTTTTACATAAGGAATTGTGCCGATTATCAACGCAAGCAGGCCGACTATTATCAGCACATTAAGCATGTTCTTTGATAAGTATGCGTTGATGAAGCCGATCACAGCAACAAACAAAAAGCAGAAATATATGAAAAGGCTTTTGTTGAGCACAAGCATCGCCTTCTCACGGTTTAATCTTGATTTCTCAACCTCAACATCGATTATTTCCTTTTCAATGTTTGAAAGATTTTTTCTCACTTTGGCCTCTTTTTCAGCAATTTTTTACGCTATTAATAAATGCCTTCTTTTCCGCGCAGACAATCTCCAGATCGCCTTTCTCAGTAACAGGCACAACTTCAATGTAACCGACATAATCAAGCGATGAAGTGTTTGAGATGCGCATCATGCGCCCCGGCTTTATCAGCAGGGTGTTTTCATGCACTTCCCAGTTCGCCAGCGTCGTTATGTTATCGTATATTCTTAATATCTGCTTTGTTATCCTTAAATTACCTCTGTTTGTTACATTAATATATAAATTTATCGGTGTCGAATTACTCTGTGTCGAATTACTCTGGCAGGCGGCGTCTATTGAAATTGCCACTCCATCGCACAGCTCTGTGTTATAATTTCTTTCCTTTATGGTTTCTGTGGTTTTTAGTGTGTAATCCTTCATCCAGTTGTTCAGGAATATGCTCAACCCCACTGCAAATGCCATAAGTAGCACAAACTCAATCCACAATGAAATGCCTCTTTTATTCATAAACATAAACCCTCTTCGCTGTTTTGCTTTCTGTCATAAATATTGCTTTTATGCTGCCTGCGGGCGTGGTAAAATAGTAAACGTCGCTGTCTATTATTATTCCAACTTCGTTTGTTTTGTTCAGTGTGCCTGCGCTGCTGTCTGCTATTGAAAGCTGATTATTTATATTTATTGTTTTTCCATATGCATTGTAAATCTGGATTTCCGAGCCGCTGGAATAAACTGAAATCAGCTTGAAATTCTTGTCTCTTGTCCTTGCAAAGTCGATGAATTTCTGCGTGAAATCCTTGAATTCACCTTGGTTCGCCGCAAACGGAGCCTCCTTCACATAATTTTTCCATGTTTGTTTGAAATAATCCTCTGTTGTTGTTGCCGAATTTGTTGAAAAAATCGCGCCAAACGTCAGTGAAATCAGCAGGACAGCTGTGATTATATAGAACTGCCCCTTTTTCTGAAATCGCAAACCGCATTTCGCAAATCTCATGTCAATTAAGTTATTTCAATTGAAACGTTCGGCACTCCCTTAACCAGCCCGTTGTTCTTTATCACCAGATTGTAATTTCCCTCCTGCTTCTCCTGCTGGCCAGATATTGACATATCAGCATAATTCAGTATTATGCTAACTTGATAATTCTTCGGATCCAAAATGAATCCCAGTGACGGACTGATTTCGTCAAACAATTTTTGGTTTTCAAGCAGGTTGTTTCTCTCGTCAAGAGGCGCTTCTGGCTTTGTTATGAATATAAATGTGTCTGCGTCTGGCGAACCAGTCACTGTTCCGCCTGAAACAGGCGTTCCGCTTGTGTCTGTTCCAGCGCCATATTTCGGATACCTTGAAGTGCCAGGTATTTGGTTAACTGCAGATGCGTAGGTTAGTCTTGAAGCAGCGCTTCCACATGAACTACATTCTATTGTCAACTCTGTCACATTAACTCTTGTTTCCAATATTCTCTTGACATAGATTGTGTTTGATGTGCCGACAGCTGTGCTGTTGATGTAAGACACTGCATAAATTGCGTTGATGCCCATGGGTATTGAAACATTATTGAACTCAAATTCAAGATTTGAAAGATTCAGATGGACCTTAACAGGACTCGTAAGCCCATTAACAAACAAAGTCATGTTTGTCACATTCTGGCTGATTGTTCCCTTCAAGTCAATCAAATCCTTCTTTGTCGGAGATTCATAAGGATGGAGAATGACATTGACTGCCCCGGCTGCCACAACAGTAAGCTTGAAATGTTTTACAACATAGTTGCCTGCATTGTCCAGGGTCTTGAGATGGAAGTAGTTTGTCCCTGAGCTGACAGTTATTGTCAATGAAGTTGCTGTTGAAGGCAGTTCTATTGCATTGTCAGGCATTGTTAAAGGATTTGAGTCAATAGCATAGCTGAATCCATAAATTCCCGAAGGCGTGTCAGACGCTGTCCAGCTGAAGCTCGCAGATGTGCTGTAATAGGTTGCGTTCTGGTCCGGATGCGTTGAAGATGTAAGTGTTGTTGTTGGTGGAATCGTATCAACCTTGATTCCGTCAGAGGATGCGTTTGCGATTTGTACCAAACTTGCCGGCAGTTCCCATGTTTCATTATAACTTCCAGTCCATACATTAAGGCCCATAAATGCTATTACTGCATTTTTATTATTATCATAACTCAGCATGCCAAATGCAGATGGCGGTCCTGTTGCATTTATTTTTGCCCATTTATTAGCATTTAGGTCAAATTCCCAAGTACCATTCAAGAATTGAGGGGATGTGCTAGGAGGAACAAGGCTTTCGCCACCATACAAAACAACCTTATTCTCGTCGCTGTCATAGGCCATAGGTGCTAATCTTCCTGAAGGAGAAGCGCCTGGAAAAAGCTGTGTCCATTTTTGCGTGGAGCCATTGTAAAGCCAGGTGTCATTAAGAAATGTTAATGTACTAAAGTCAATTCCGCCAAATAAGACACTCACTCCCTTGTCTTCGATATAAGCCATTGAAAAAACCATTCTGGAACTAGGCGTTGCTGTATTTATTTTTGTCCAGGTGCTTGTGCCTGGATTATATTCCCAAGTTTCATTAATAGAAGTCGAAGTGCTGCTCGCCCCCATAAACAATACAACCTTATCTCTTAAACTGTCATAAACCATGCTTCCTGCACCTGCAGGAGGCACGCCTGTTGTTGTTATATTTGTCCATGTGTTGGTGTTCGGATTAAATTCCCAGGTTTCATTAAAACTTTGAGTTAAACTAAGTCCTCCAAATCCTATAATCCTGTCCCTGGCACTGTCATAAACAATCGGCATCAGCCTTCTGCCGGGGCCTGCTTCAGTAAGCTTTGTCCAGGTTTGTGTTGCTGAATTATATTTCCACGTGTCATTAAGTATAAATGGGCTAGCTCCTATGTATCCTTCTCCCCCGAACAATATTATATTATTTCTTTTGCTGTCAAATGCCATAAAACCAACTCTTTTACCTGGCTGGATCCCATTTGTTACATTTACCCAGCTGTAATTTCCGCTTCCGGCGGACATCTTCACTTCAAATTTGTAATTATGGTTGTTTGTTAATGTCAGGCCTGTTGCATTCACAGACATCGCGCTTCCCACGCCTGTCCAGTCTCTTATATAGCTTCCTACTGTCACATCTTTTATCTTGTAGCTGTAAGCGAAGCTGCCTGTAAGATTAGTTGTCCAATGGGCGTACAATGAACTGTTATGCCTGCTCCAGTTGCCCTCATCGTAAACAACAAGCGTTCCATTTACAGGCAGCGCAGGTGCTGATTTGGCCACATTGACTAAAACAGTTTTGGAGTAGGTGAAGGCGGTGCCGATGAATTCCCTCACCTGTATGGAATGGGTGCCGACTGTAAATTCAGTCGTGTCCCAGATGTGGCTGTTGACTCCTGTTGTCGAAGTCCAGTTCCCGCCGTCAAATGAGATTTCAGGCGATGAGTTTGTCCCGATAAATGTTATGGTGACTGTGCCGTTGACTGTAGAGCCTGCAGCAGGGTATGTTATTGTAATCCCTGGTGTGAAAAATGGGCTGGTAGCATGTGTTCCGTTGAAGCGCAAGCCGTCAGTAATCCATGGCATTAATTCTACGCCGAAGTTGCTTGAGTCATAGGTTGTAGTGTCTATGCTGAAGTTTGTGGCTGTTGTCGAGCCAATTTTGTAAACCTTGCCTGTAACTGTATTGTTCACCAGCACATCATATGTGACAGGACTGTGGGCGCTCTGTTTCTTCCAGAAAACATTTGTCCTTCCGCCTCTGATAGAGAATGTTGTTATGTTTGCGGGGCCGCAGTCTCCTTTTATAGGAGTCAAGTCCTCCTCGTAGAAGTTTCCACTACCGTTGACGCAGAATGTGTTGAACGATGAAACAGCTGTTTTCGCCACCAAATAAGGTGGCGTTGGATTTCCTGAGATTACATGATAACTTGAATTGAATGTGTCAGCCCAAGAATAATCGCTTGCTGTCCCGTGCGGCGTGAACGCATTCTGTTTGTAATAGCGGCAGGCACCGCTTGAGTGCATTAAAGAATCTAAAACTGCACAGCTTGTAACGCCATTGGCGTAGCATCCTAAGCAGAGCGCAGTTGACATTTTTCCAGCTCCCTGCCCAAGCAAGTTTACAGTGTCGTTGAACAGCAAAAGATCATAGCTGTTGGTGCCGTTTGCTGATGTGATTAGTGTATTGTCCGCTGTTACAACCTGAGTACCAACTCCCGGAATAACAAAAGAATAGGTGTCGCTGAAATTTTCGCCATTATAATAAATCGGCGAATAGGATGCGTAATGACCGCTCGTGCCAGATACTCCGCCTGAAAGAAGGTGGTTGAGCAGCAATGTGTTATTCTTGCCGAAAAGCAGGACGTCGTTGCTGCCTGGATTGTAAATTGTGTTTGCGTAAAGCGTGTTGTTTGACGACTCAACTGCAATTCCCGCCTTTTCAACCATAATATTGTTATTCAAGGAGGGACTGAATGCTGAATTTAGCTCTGATGTGTCAGCCAGCATATTTTTAAAATTATTATGTGCAAAATAGTTGTTTGGAGAGTCTGAACTTATCTCTGCGCCGTAAACTCCCACAAATATTGAGGAATTTGCAGCATTGTTTGGATTCCAGCTGAATGCCAAGGAAGGCAACGAGCTGTTGGAGAATGTGTTGTTTATTATCTTGTTGCCTATTGAGCCTGTTTTAAGGATAAGGCCTGCAAATGTGAGATTTTTTGACTCTACAAAATTTATGTGCTCGTTTGAAACAGAAGCATTGATGCCCACGCCGCGAATTGCAAATCTGTTTTTTATTATTGTATTGCTGTCAGAATTCATCAGCAAGAGTGTGGCTGCAGCTGCATCAGAAAATACAAGGTGCTGAACATCTGCTGAAACATCTGGATGCAGTTCAAGTAATATTCCGCTGCTACTAATGCTTCCTGTGTTGTTAAAAATCGTGCTGTTTCCTGCTGCAGAAAGTTCAAGCAAGCCTACATGTAGGGGCGTAATATTCACATTTGAAAATTCTGTTGCATTTCCATAAACATGGACATGAAGCCCGACATCATTAACATTTATCTGGTTGTTCTGCACAGTTATGTTTGCCCCTAAAATCCCGAGGCCGTAAACCGTCCCCCCGACACCGAGGTTTTCAATTTGTGAGAAATTTGAATTTAAAATGAAATCTACAGCGACGTTATCCATAATTATGTCATTATCAGAGAACAGATTATTTTCTCCACTGACTACTGTTCCAATAAAACCCATGTCAGCTGAGTTGTTATCCAAATTAAGCCTGTTCCCGGAAACGTCAACAAATAGCCCGCTGTTGTTTAAAACAAACAGATTGTTTTTTATTGTACTGTCATAAATATCAAACATCCCCACTCCAATATTTGCTGACAAAACATTATTTTTAATGTCAACGGTGCTTGCATTCATCGGGATTGATATTTTAAAACCGCCGTAGCTAACAACATTGTCTATGAAATTAACGCGCTCTGAATTAGTATATAACAACGGACCCAAGACTCCTCCTCCCATAAGGGTTGCAAGATCTGCGTTTAATCCAGTTATATTGCCTCCTGTAACGCTGAATGTTCCTCCACCAAGAAGAGGAATAAGTTGCTCAAACATCATTACAATGAATGGGAGTTGCGCACCAGGCCCTGTGTAGTTCAGCCCCAGAATATTGCTGGCAATTTCAGAAACATTTTTGAGATACCAAGCATCAGAAGTTGAAATCATTGTGTTGTTTGCAATAAAAATGTCGCTGCTGTCCTGTACTGACATGTGTGCTATGAAATTGTTTTCTATGATGTTCTTCTCAACAGTCACGTTTGCTGAATTAGAAATATGAACCGCGCCCAACAATCCCATAGTATTTGTTATGTTATTCCCCTGGAATAAAATATTGTTTGAACGTTCTGAATCTAACAAGCCATTTGATGCATAGCTAAGGTCAGTTATTGTATTATTTAATGCTGAGCTGTTATCGCTTTGATAAAATTGAAACCCTCCACAAAACCTGCAGGTGTTGTTTATGATGTTCGTGACTGGAGAATATTCAACATAAACCTGCCCTTTTTGTGATAAACCTCCACTAAACATGGCGCTGAGATTGTCATAAATCAAATTGTTTCTGATTTCTGAATGCGGAGTAGAATATAAAGAAATTGAATTGCTGTCATTTGAAGATAAAAGATTATTGACTATATCAGCTGCATCAGAATAGTGTGTGTGTACCCCGTCAGAGGAAGAATGAATATTGTTGTTTGTTATTGTGGGGTTTTGAGAATATTCCAAATAAATGCCATAATAAGCTGTAATGTTATTTGTAGTTATCTCTGGGTAAGATGAATATGTACTGTAAATGGCATAGTAATTTGGCCAGCCAGAAAGTATATTAGTAAATAGATTGTTGTTTCTTATCTCTAAATAATTTGAATGATCAATATAAATATCATTTGTGTAATTATGCAGGTTGCAATTTTTAATTGTAACATTGTTAAAACGGGTAACATCTACACCCTTACCAATATTGTTTCCTATCAAGGTCGCGCCGTTGCAGTCAAGTGTTATGTCAGAGGCGTTGATTATCAATACGCCATCGCTGCCAGTGTCATTCAGCTGATAAGCCTTTTGGCAGAGAACTGTATTTTTATTTACATAATAATTATCACTTGGCGTCGGGCAGATTGTGAATGTCGCTGATGAAATTGTTCCTTCTATTACTGAGTCATTAACCCAAGGAATTATTTTAATAATATATGTTTTTCCCACTGTAAAATTTGCCTTGTCATAGTAAAGCCCTGTTGTGTTGTAAACTTTCATTTCTGAAGCGGTGCTCAAGTCTGTTAGGTTAACATCATAAGTTACTGGCAGCGACGAGCTCTGCCTTGTCCAAGTTATGTTCGCAGATGAAGGGATGACTGTGATTGGCGGAGTTATGCTTGCAGGACCGCAGTCGCCTGAGGCGGGTGTCAGGGATTTCTCATAGAAGTTTCCTTCGCTGTTTACGCAGTAGCTGTTCAATCCGGTATTGTCGTAAACTGCTGCTGTTAAGAAATTATTAAGTGAAATGTCAATATGTTTGCTGCTGCTCAAATACAATGATTCAGAACTTGTATGAAAGGTGTTGTTGGAAATTGTGCCGTACGTTGCCCCGTTTGTCTGAATGCCGTAAGTTCCTGCATTTATCTTGTTGTTCATTACTGTTATATTTGTGGTGTTGGTCGGATAAGAAGGATAATACCCTAGGGATGTTGATGGCACTTGTGCAATGTAAATGCCGTAACTGCTCGCATTGATTATGTTGTTGCTGATAATGTTGTTGTAAAGCATGCCATACAAGTAAATCCCAGATGAAGAATCAAATTCATTGTTTGCAATATAATTGCGCGAGTTTGAAAAACCGCCATTCCCGAATTGGTAGGCATAAGAAGTAAGCCCTGCAGAATAAAATTTATTGCCTGTTATTGATGAACTTGAAACACAATCTAAATAAAGATTTGCGTTCTCAAATATGTTATTTGAAATTGTATAATAGCCTGCACAAGTTGGAGGCATATAATATGCGTTCGCATAAATCCCGTTGCTGTAATTCGCGATGCGGCAGTTTCTTACTTGATCATTATTTTTATACCATCCCGCTGTTCCCATATGAATTCCATAGCCATTCCCATCTCCAGAAATTGTTGAATGGTTGCAGTCAAGAGAACTATAGGAAGCATCAAATAATATGGCTGGATTTGAACCTGATTCTATGATGTTAAAATGCAACGCATTATTTATTGTGTAAGTGATGCTTGTGTTCAGCACACAAGTGTTTCCTGCTGTATTATTTATTGCTGTCAAACAAGAAGTGATGTCAGAATAAGTGCAGCCAGAAGAGCAGACAGTATAAGTTGCAGCAAAAACAACAGGCAGTGCTATCAGAACTAAAGCTATCACCAAGCCAAGCCTTGCCTTTTTACTTATTTCCAATTCAAAACACCTTTTTTGTTTTTATATTACCTGAGTATAAATTCTTTTTTATTTTTCTCTTGTTTTGTCGAATAGCCCTGGCTTCAATTCTTTTATCGCAAGCAGTTCGCGTCTGATGCCTGCTCTAATTATGTCTGTAATATTAGTATAAAGTCCAGAAGCTATTGCTTTTTCTATCTCAACATAGAGTTCTTCAGGTACTGTGATTGTTGTTTTCCTGAATTTCATATTCAACACATTCCAAGTAAGTTTTGAGTATGTATTGAATACAAGTATTTAAGCTTTTTTGTTAAAAAATATATTTTCAATATAGAAATAAATAAATTTATATATAGTAATATATTAACTCCATATATGGAAGCAAATCAATGTATATTCTGCAACCTCGCAACAGGACAAATACCTTCTAAAAAAATATACGAAGATGATTTAATTACCGCAATACTAGACATATACCCGGCGAATCCTGCGCACCTGCTTGTGCTGCCGAAAGAGCACAAATCAATATTTGCACAGCTTCCGAAAGCGACAGCTGAGAGACTTGGAGTGGTTGCAAAAAAACTTTCAGATGTGATTTTCAAGTCATTGAGGCCTGACGGCATGAACATATTCATGGCAAACGGCGCAATCGCAGGGCAGAAGGCGCCTCATTTCATAATGCACATAATCCCCAGGTTCCAGGGTGACGGCGTAAATTTTGAAATCGCTGAAAAGGAAGCAAAAAAAGAAGATATTGATGCGCTGTGCAGCAAGCTGAGAAAAGATGTTTTGAATTATTTTCCTGAACAGAAATTTGAAGAAGAGAAAGAGGAAAAAAGTGTCGAGGAGAAATTAGAAGAAAAGAAGAAAGGAAAGAACATAGACCTCGACAAGATAACTGAGATGTTCGGATGACGTGCTTCGTTTGCAGTTTAATAGAGAAAAAACAAAAAAAGATTTACGAAGACGATGAAATCATCGCCTTCCTCAATCCGACGCCGTCGGTGCACGGGCACATGCTTGTCGCGCCGAAGAAGCATCTTCAGATAATAACGCAGATTGACGACAAAACAGTTGAAAGGATGTTTTTTGTGAGCCAGCAGCTGTCTTCGCTGCTCTATGATGCAGTCGGCGCAGAGGGCACAAACATAATAATACAGAACGGGGTTGTCGCGGGGCAGAAGCACGCGCATTTCCTGATGAATATCATCCCGAGGTCAAAGGATGACGGGCTGAGCTTTGAGTGGGCGCAGAAGCAGATTCCCGAAGACAACATGAACAAGATTCAGGAGGCGCTTCAGACATCCGAAGCAAAAAAAGAGGAGAAAAAAGAAGAGGTTATTGAGGAAAAAAAGAAAGAAGAAATAAATGAAAAGGAAGATTATTTGATAAAACAGTTAAGAAGACTGCCATGATCCAAAAAAAATCAAAAGAGGTGCAAAAATGCCAACAGCAAGATGTATGAAATGCAAGAAGCAAGTGGACATAAAGGACGCCAAGGAAGTTGTAAGCAAGAATAAGATGAAAATGTGCAAAGGCGTCTGCCCAAAATGCGGCACAAAAGTCTGCAGGATACTTGGAAAGGTTAAGTAAGGTTTTGCGATAATAGTTGCGGCCATGCTTTTGCTAGGTCGCAAATCGCACTATTTTAAACAGCAATGTTTATAAATAACCTCCTTTCTCCAGATGTAAAGCCTGTGACTAATGAGAACAAATGTTCGAATGAGGCGGAATGTTCTCGATTAAAGGCATATTTATGAGGTAGCTAAAATGGCAGAAAAAGAAATAATTGAAAAGGCTCTTGAGGCAATCGAAATAGCCAGAAGCACTGGTAAGATAAAGAAAGGCACAAACGAAGTGACAAAGGCTGTTGAGAAAGGTCTCGCAAAGCTTGTTGTGGTTGCGAAGGACGTGAGTCCTCCTGAGATTGTTATGCACCTGCCTCTGCTTTGCCAGGAAAAAGGAGTTCCTTTTGTCGAGGTTCCGACAAAGGAGGAGCTTGGCGTTGCAGCGGGAATAACTGTTTCGACAG
Organism: uncultured archaeon; assembly: GCA_963845175.1. Taxonomy (GTDB): domain Archaea; phylum Nanobdellota; class Nanobdellia; order Woesearchaeales; family CAIVOO01; genus CAIMOB01. The sequence goes on along the minus strand of CAWJRI010000011.1, from coordinate 11,195 downwards.
TCAGTGTTGCAGTTGTTCAGGAAGGAGATGCAAAGAACCTTATCAAGGAAATAAACAACGCTTTGAAGAAAGGATAAAATGGGCAGTGCAAATTTAAAATTTGCTGATCAATTTTATTCCCAGAGGTCATAAAATGGGAGAACAAAGAAGAAAAGACAATACCGGAGAGGACACCAGAAAGGTTGTTACAGAGACAAGAAGCGACGCAGTTCCTGCAAGAGTTGAGGAAGTAATCGGCATGACAGGAACAAGAGGCGAAGCGATTCAGGTGAGATGCAAGGTCCTTGATGGAAGGGATGCAAACAAGATTCTCAGAAGAAATGTTAAAGGTCCTGTAAAAGTCGGTGACATTTTAATGCTTAGAGAAACAGAATTCGAGGCAAGGCCTCTGACAGGAGGAAGAAGATGAGCAAATGCGATTTCTGCAAGCGGGAGATGACACCTGGCACAGGAAAGATGCTTGTCAAGAATGATGGCAAGGTGCTTTATTTCTGTTCAAACAAGTGCGAGAAGAATCTTCTTAAATTAAAAAGGACTCCTCACGCAGTCAAATGGGTCACCAAGAAGGTGAAATGATGATTGAAAGGACGCTTGTTCTTATAAAGCCTGACGGCGTGCAGAGAGGGCTGGTTGGCGAAATCATTTCAAGGATTGAAAGATGCGGGCTGAAGATAATCGGTCTGAAGATGGTTTATGCCGATGAAAAAACCGCAGGCGAGCACTACGCAGACGACGAGGCGTGGATGAAAAGCACAGGCGAAAAAGCTATTGCAAATGCGCTGAAGGAGGGAAGGCCTGTGAAGGAAACTGCGCTGGAAATCGGCAAAAGAGTAAGGCGGGCATTAATCTCATTCATATCAATGTCGCCGACAGTGGCTATTGCAGTTGAAGGGCACAGGGCTGTGCCGAAGATAAGATCACTCATCGGGGACACGAATCCACAGAATGCGGCTCCAGGAACAATAAGGGGGGACTTCACAATTGACTCTTATTATTTGTCAGACAATTCAGGAAGACCAATACAGAATATAGTCCATGCTTCCGGAACAAAGGACGAGGGACTGAGGGAAATAAAAGTATGGTTCAATGAAAATGAACTTCATCCTTACAAAAGAATTGAGGAAGACCTGATTTACAGGAGAGCTAACGAGGTATAAAATGGCAGAAAAAATGGTTGACAAGGTTATGAGGATTATGGGTAATAAGAAGAATATCAGAAACATCTGCACCTCTGCCCACATCGACCACGGAAAGACAACATTCTCAGACAATCTTCTCTATGGCGCTGGAATGATGTCAGAAGCGCTTGCTGGAAAGGCGTGCCTTCTTGATTTTCACGAGGACGAGCAGGCAAGAGGAATAACAATTGACGCTGCAAACGTCTCAATGGTTCACGAGTGCGATGGGCAGGAATACCTAATCAATCTTATTGACACGCCAGGGCACGTTGATTTTGGCGGGGACGTAACAAGGGCAATGAGGGCGTGCGACGGCACAATTGTTTTGTGCTGCGCAGTTGAAGGTGTCATGCCGCAGACAGAGACTGTGCTGAGGCAGGCGCTGAGAGAAAGAGTAAAGCCGGTTCTTTTCATAAACAAAGTTGACAGATTAATCAAGGAATTGCAGCTCACTCCAGAGGCGATGCAGGAAAGGTTTATCAAAATAATAGAATTCGTGAACAGGCTGATAAAACAGATTGCTGAAGAGGAGTACGGGGAAAAATGGGCAGTCAATGTCAATGAAGGTAGTGTTGCATTCGGCTCAGCTGCCCACAAATGGGCATTGTCAATCCCTTACATGAAAAAAACAGGCATCACATTCAAGGATGTCATTGAAGTTTACAGCAAGGGCGGGGACGAGGCGTCTGTAAAGGCGCTCGCGCAAAAGGCGCCACTGCACAAGGTTATTCTTGACATGTCAATAAAGCACCACCCTAATCCAATGGATGCGCAGAAATACAGGATTCCAAAAATCTGGAAGGGCGAGATTGAAAGCACGCAGGGGCAGGCGCTGGTTAACTGCGACGAAAAAGGCCCGCTTGCTTTTGTTGTCACAAAAATTGTTATTGACCCCCATGCAGGCGAAGTCAGCGCAGGAAGATTATTTTCCGGAACAGTCAAGAAAGGCGATACTGTCTACATGAATAGGGCAAAGCAGAATGTGAGAGTCCAACAGGTTTCCATTTACAACGGGGCGAAGAGGGAGCTTATTGATGCCGCGCCTTCAGGAAACATAATCGGGATTGTGGGATTAAAAGACTGCCTTCCCGGCGAAACAATAACCGCGGAGCCTTCAACTCCGTTCGAGCAAATCACTTATATTTTCGAGCCAGTTGTCACAAAGGCAATCGAGGCAAAAAATCCAGCTGACCTGCCAAAGCTTGTAGAGGTATTGAGGCAGGTTCACAAGGAAGACCCAACAATAAAAATTGAAATCAATGAAGAGACAGGCGAGCACCTGATGCACGGCATGGGCGAGCTTCATCTTGAAGTCATAGAGAACAGGATAAGGACAGAGAAGAAAGTTGACGTGCAGACAAGCCCGCCGATTGTTGTTTACCGGGAAACAATTGTTGGCACAACTCCTCAGGCAGTAGAGGGAAAGTCTCCAAACAAGCACAACAAATTCTATTTCACTGTCGAGCCTGTTGATGAAAGAATCACAGAAGCTATCAAGAAAGGCGAGATACCAAATGCAAGATTAAAGAAAAAAGAGCAGGAATTGTGGGAAGTGCTTGAAAAGTCAGGAATGAAAACAATTGAATCAAGGGCTGTGAGAGAAGTCTATAATGGAAATCTTCTGCTTGATAAGACAAAGGGAGAGGTTCACATAGGAGAAGTTATCGAACTTGTCATGGACGGCTTTGAGCAGGTAATGGAAAAAGGTTCATTGGCAAGGGAGCCATGCATGAAAGTAAAAGTCAATCTGCTTGACATCAAGCTTCACGAGGACGCGATTCACAGGGGGCCGGCGCAGGTCCTTCCGGCTGTAAGGGACGGAATAAGGGAGGCAATTTTCAATGCAAAGCCATTGATGCTGGAGCCTGTTCAGGTGCTTGATTTCGAGGCGCCGATAGATTTCATGGGAAATGTTTCCAAATTAATACAGAACAAGAGAGGCCAGCTGCTTGACGCACAGCAGGAAGGAGAAATGATAAAGATAAAGGCCAAGATGCCTGTTGCGGAAATGTTCGGCATGACTTCTGAATTAAGGTCTGCAACAGAAGGCAGGGCAACATTCTTCCTAGTAGATCAGGCATTTGAAAGGCTGCCTGACGAACTGCAGGGAAAGATAATACAGCAGATAAGGAAGAGAAAAGGATTGGCTGAGAACCAATAATTATTTTTTTCTTAAATTATTCTTCCAGCGAAGAAAGTCATGAACACTGACAAGAAACAAAAAAAGTAATTCTAAAATAGAACCCATGAATACCAAGTCGCAATCCCTGCAATCACAGTCATTACTAACCACATCATTTTGCTTCCTTGAAATATTTTATACCCATCAAACATTCCAAATGGAATCATGTTGAATAATGCGATAAACGAATTAATTGCAAATCCATATCCAGAAACCGTACCTAATAAAGAAAGTGGATTTGAAACAAGGTATAAAATGAAAAATATCAGTGCGATTGAAAGGCTCATTATTGGTCCTGCTGCTCCGATGTAACCCAACCTTTTTCTATCTACTTGGTGTCCTGATATCATCACAGCTCCAGGCGCCGCAAAGACAATTCTGATAGCAATCGCCAAAACAATCGCAAAAATTAGCATCATGTTATCTGCACGGAACTCTGCAAAACAGCCATATTTCTGCGCAACAACCTTATGCCCCATCTCATGAGCAATAAATCCAAGCCCGACTGTTATTGCAGAGAAAAGGAAAGACGTGAGAAATTTAATGTTGAATACTGCAGAAACCCCAACATTAATTATTGCAAATGCAACTGAAATCGCTATCCAGGCCTTTGTAATATCTATTATTTCTATCTCTGACGAATAAAACGGACCTATTTTATAGGTTCTGTTGTGTGGTACCATTAATTCCATAACTGCTGGATAATGGCGAGGTTTTTAAACTTTTGCCTGCAAAAACTTTTTAAATAACACACATATATTACAATAAAAAGAGGTGTTTATATTGCCAAAACTTGAAGACTTCGGCTGGAAGGCAGATGATGTTGAAGAAATAGAAATTGAAAGACTGCGGCCGAAAATAAAGACAGACTATCCAAAGCCGGTGAAGCGCTTCAGGTTCATGTTTGAGAGCTACGCTGCTTCAATTGAAGAAACATATTTCTGGATTCTGCACCATCTTAAGCAGGACCAGGGATTCTCAGGAGTCAAGAAAGTATCAGATGTATTCACAACAGCAGAGGTTTCTGCGCTTGGCGGCACAATACAGCAGAGGCTTGCAGCACAGCAGGAAAAGGCAGCCGGCTATCTCAGAGGAATCCATGAGATGACAAAACAGCTTTTCCAGCTTGTAAGGGAAATAAGAATCCTTAATGAAAGGCTCGAGTACTATGAAAAGAGCAAAAATCCTGACGAGGCAGGTAAAAACGCTGAGATGGCGCTGAAAGACACATGGGTTACAATGGTTGAGGGCGGGACAAAGAATCCTGCATCTGTGTTCGGTCTTGCACAGCAGGTTGGCTTCGTGGTGCTGCCTGATGTGTTCTTCAGGACGAGGAAGATGCCAAATGAATCAGACAACGCATTTGCGGAAAGAATCTCGAAGCTTGAATTCAACGAGCATTTCAAAGATGTTCTAAAGAGAAAGCTTGCGCAGTTCTATATCTGGAAGGAAAAGACATTCCACGAGCTGTCGACGAGAAAATTATTTGTGCTTAAGCTTCTAAGGCAGTACTATGACACAATAAGGCTCTACATGAGCTGGCTCAAGCCGTATCTTAAAACAATAAAAAGAATGGGAGGCAGCATAGACAAATTAGGTGCGCCTGAACTGATTGCTGCGTTCGAGACTTCTATAATTGAAATAGAAATCCTGACTTGGAGGCAGTCTGTGGAGGGCAAATACAAGCCAGTAATACTTGCAACATTTGAGTACAGGACGCTGCCTTCATTGAACTATCAAGCTGAGCAGTACCAGAGAGGTCCGATTCATGTCGGACAGCTGGTCATGACCCTGCGCTCCTATGTCTGGACAGATGAGCAAATAAACAATTACCTAAGCTACAGGGAGGCGCAGGATTTTGAAATACTTGAAGACATTGACAGCACACTGAAGGAAGCGATGGAGTCGCTGGGAGATGAGCTGAAAAATTACCTAATGGAAAGCGGCGAAAAATTTCCAGAGAAAAAGCTGCCTGAGAAGAAAAAAGAAAAAAAGCCGGGATTTGTCGAAAGCGCGCTCGACCCTTTTGTCTCTGTTTTTAGGGGGTTTGGCGAGATTTTTGGAATGAAAACAGAGGAGAAAGGAGAGAAAAAAGGAGAAAAAGGGCCGACTGAATTTGAGCTTGCAAAGCAGAAAAAAGAGGCTGAGGGATTCATAACATTTTCATTATACCAGACATACAAGAATTACAAGAAATCGCACGGTTTATTGAGCTGGTAGCTGTATATTACAAAAAGATTTATAAGTTTTCTTCACATATTATATAATATGGCAAAAACATTACCTGAATTGCTGGAGGAGATAAAGAAGCTTCCCCCTACTGAAAGAATCAGAAAACTTCTTGAGCTGAAGAAGGGCGTGAAGGACGCAATAGAAAAAAGGCAGAAGGAGCTTGAGGAGGCTGAGAAAGTCACAATTGTTGAAGTAAAAAAAGAAGCAGAAGAAAAGGAAAAAAGAAAAGAGGAAGAGGAGCAGACAGTAAAGACGCTCCAGCCCGCGGTCAGGCCTGCGCCGCCTGAGGAAATAAATCTTGAGGAGATTCTTATGTCAGAAAAAAAGCCGGAGATTGAGGCGCCTGCAAACTACGGAAAAATAATAGATGAGATAAAGACAACGCTGTATGATGTGGCGCCTGCAATTTATCAGGGAATGCAGGAGCTGAGAAACAAGGCAAGCGAAGGCGAGCTTTCTGAAAATGACAGGAAGAGGTTCAGTGCATATAATGATATGATTGGCCAGCTCTCAAATGTCAGCCCTGACAGGATAAAAAACAAGGAAACCAAGGAAAACCTTTTAAAGATGCAATACGCCATGAGACAGACAGAGCAGTATTCATCTGAAAGAACAAAAGGAGGCTACTGATGGCGGATTTTGGAAAAGACTACACAACCCCGATGGACAGGGGCTATGAAGTTGGTGCAGAAAATTATACAGGCGGTACTGGCTTGAGCATTGGAGAGATGGCCATATCCACAATGGTCACGAAAGACGCGCTGCAGAATGTTGTTGCAAAGATGAGGGAAGGCGCCTCGGCTGTTGAGATTGGATTCATGGGCGCTGGAAAAGGTGATATTTTTTCTGGAAGAATCGCACCCGAAAGCATCGGAAGGGAACAGAGGGAGGCGATAAGAGAGCTTGCAAAACTGAACAAAGTTGAATTGACAACGCACGCAACAGTCGGAATAACAGGCACATCAGGCTTGACAGAGCAGGGATTTTCTGACGAGGCAAGGGAAAGAAATATAATTGAGATAAAAAGGGCAATTGATTTCGCGGCTGACACAGCAGGCGGAGGCCCTGTTGTTTTTCACACAGGCGAATGGCAGAGGCCGATTTACAAGGCAGGCGAGAAATACGGCGGAAAGTTCCTTGCATATCCTGAAGAAAAGGAGAAGGCGCATATTTTTTTCGCTGACAAGGAAAGGGGCACAATACAGGCAATCCCAAAAGACATAAGGCTCTGGGAGCCGGTTGTTGATGAGTGGGGCACTGACCCTGAAACAGGAAAGAAAACTGCTGTGAAATATAAATACAATTCTGACGGAACAATCAAGATGAAGGAAATGAGATATGATGATATTGTAAAACAAGAACAGGAAAAAAATCCTAACTTGCTTCCGGAAGAGGCGTTCCTGCAGCACCATTTTGACGCTGAATATAAGAATTCGCACGCCATGGCGTTAAGGTATGCAAAGGACGCCAAAGATCGCGAGAATGTTTTAGACAAGATAAAAAAAGCCATTCCTGTATGGGAAGAAATTGAAAAAAATCTGCCTGAAGAGGAAAAATGGAGATTTATGCAGAAAGAAATGGATAGGACAGGCTACGGAAGGGAGCTTGAAACTATGGGATTGATTTCACCAGGAGAGAAAAAAATAACAAGCAAATTTTTAAAAGGGCTTACCAAAGAAATGGATAAGGAAATCCTTTTTGAAAGAGAATATTCTATCTCAGCTGGAAAGCAGGCAGAGAATATCAAAAAACAGATGACAGACCTGCGCCCAATTGAAGAGGTTGGCATGATAAAAACAGCTGATTCTGTTGCAAGGACAGCAATGTATGCCTATGATGTTGAGCAGAAGAAGGGGCTGAGCAAGCCACTTTACGTTGCGCCTGAAAATCTTTTCCCTGAGACGGGATTCGGCGGGCATCCACAGGAGCTGAAGGAGATTGTGCAGAAGTCCAGGGATAAGATGGTTGACTTGCTGAAAATTCAAAAAGGAATGGGAGACTCGGAAGCGAGAGGTGTGGCAAATGAGCACATAAAGGCGACGTTTGACATCGGCCACGCAACAACCTGGAGAAAATTCTTTCAGGGAAGCGACAAGGAATTCAAGGACTGGGTTGTCGGGCAGGTGAAGGATTTGGTGAAGACAGGCATTATTGGGCATGTTCATATTGCTGACAATTTTGGGTATTACGACGAGCATCTGACGCCCGGCGAGGGAATTGCGCCAATAAAGGAAATGGTCGAGGAAATAAAAAAGGCGGGCTTGAAAGTGAGCTACACTGTGGAGCCTGGTGCGCAGGACCCTGCAAAACAGTATGAGGCATTGTACGGCGCATGGCGCTTGTTCGGCTCGAACATCTACGCAGCTGTTGCGCCCGGCGGATGGACAGACACCTGGACAAATGTCCAGAATTCATATTTCGGCAGGACGCAGTCGCCAAACTACATTGTCGGGGACATAAGGCCTTCAGAGGATTGGACACTCTGGAGTGGTGTGCCTTTAGAATAGTCACAAAAGTATATATAAAAAAAGAGGTTTAAGCTGAAAAATGAGGTTTCCAATAACGCCAAAGGAGCTGGCAAACATATCAAAGTATTCTATAGAAGATGTAAATGTTGCAAGGAAATTTGCAAAAAGGGTTCATGATGAATTCGGCAATTTCATAAGAGCTATTGTCATCTTCGGAAGCTCTGCAAGAAAAGAAAGTGAAAGGGGCTATGACATTGATGTCATGATAATTGTTGATGACATTTCAATAACAATGAGCCCTGAGCTGATACAGACTTACAGGATAATTGTTGAAAAGGCTGTTGCTGACCTATCCTCAAGGATTCATGTCACAACTTTGAAATTCACTTCGTTCTGGGAATATGCAAAAGTCGGCGACCCTGTTGCGATAAACATTCTAAGAGACGGCGTTGCCCTGCTTGACACTGGCTTCTTTGACCCGCTTCAGCAGCTGCTCCTAAGAGGAAGGATTAGGCCGACGCCGGAAGCTGTCTGGACATATTACATGCGAAGCCCGACAACAATCCAAAATTCAAGATGGCACATAATGCAGGCAGTTGTTGATCTGTACTGGGCTGTGATTGACTCTGCGCACGCTGCGCTGATGAAGCATGGCGAGATACCGCCAAGCCCTGCGCACGCCGCTGATCTTATGCAGAAGAAGCTTTTGCCGGAGGGCATGGATAAAAAGTATGTTGAAACAATGCAGATGTTCTACGAAACCTACAAAAATATAACGCACAGGGAAATAAAGAGCATTACAGGCAAGCAGTATGACAATTACCTAAAAAAGGCAAATGAGTTTGTAAGCGGAATGAAGAAATTCATAGAAAAGAAGTAAAAAATTAAATTCTAAAATCATAAAAATCCGTGCTAGCGGATTTTTAAGATGCTCAGAAACGCGCACGTTTCTGACATAAAAAAATTAAATAATGAACAATGTCAGCAGGTAAATTATTAGCGCTATGATTGCCAGGTCTATTGTCACCAAGCCTGCTATGTAAAGGTTATTTGTGTTTTCTTTCTTGACTATTGTCGCTGCAGCGCCTGTTGCAGGCACAGTGTTTGAAGGCTGTGTCACAACTACCACATTTGGGTTAGTTGCTGGTGTGGTTGGAGTTGCAGATGTTGTTGGTGTGGTTGGAGTTGTAGGTGTTGCCTGTGTTTGACAAGGCTGTACATCCAGGTTCACTATTTTCTCGCTCATCAGGTTGTCTGTTGAGTAATAAAGCTTGAAATCAATAGGATATGACTTTGCTGCAATGTTACTTGGCAGTTCAACACTGAATGACTTGTCAAAGCCGATGCAGCCGTCATTAGGGTTGTCTATTGCGTCGCAATCAGTTGAAGGGTCGCTTCCAAACTCAAAGTATTTTGTTATGCTTATTCCAAGATCCGAGTTCTTGATTGTAAGCACACCATTATTATCACTGTCTCCAGTATTATATGCTGATGTATCTATTGTAATTTGTCTTTCACAGGTGATTTGCGAAGGCAGGACATCTGTTTTTTCAAAAAACATTGATGGATCGTTATTCCTGTAAATGTGTACAGGTATTGTCCATGAATCATCATAATTATTTCCATTCGAGTCATCGCCTTCGACAGTTATCTGCAGGTCATATGTATCCTCATTAGCTTTAAGAGGTATTGTGCTCTGGTCCATCTTAACAAGTTTGTATGATGAGCAAGCTCCCCCATTAAGTGTGAACCCACTCACCTCTCCATTAATGTCGTCACCATTATCGATGCCCTGGAACACAGCCTTTATCTTGATATTTTTTATCTTATCGCTGCTGTCTGAAAATCCGTTGCAGACTTTTACATTAACAGAATAGCTGTCCCCAATGAGGCTTTCTGTGTCATCAAATTCCTTACCACTGCTGCTCATTTCCTTTGAGTTGCTACCTATGGTTATCTTTACTTCATCAATGCTAAGCTGGCTTTGGACATTTAAGTTAAGATTAGTCCTGTTTGTTACAGCATTTGAATTGAAAATTATGCCTCCTATGGTATGTGTTGATAGAGACTCACCAGTTGGAGCATATGCTTTTACTGTTACACTTCTGCTTGCACTTACATTTAATACAGAAGGAACATTTGAGAACTGAACATTATATTTTGGATCTGCGTCAGATGTTATGGTAATGCCTGAAAGGGTTGTGTTGCCAGTATTTGTTACTGTGAATGTCTGGCTTGCAGTTACGTTCCTTCCTGAAGCTGTGAGTGTAACAGAAGAAGGAAGACTCACTGAAGAAGCTGCAAATGCAACAGCTACGCTTAATAGTAGAACCAAAACAGATATTGCAAATAGTGACTTTTTCATTATATGATTCACCCCACCAAAGCTTAAAATGAATAGCTTATATATAAATCTTTCTATATTCGTTACTCTTAAGTGGATTATTTAAGGTCTTTGACCTTCCCAAACATGTAAACCTTATCTTCAACCAGAAAAACATCAAACTTATCCAGATTTCTCATAAATGGGTTTGAAAATGCTTCTTTTAGAATATTTGTGCCTTCTGTAATAAGATTAAATGAAGGCATAATAATAAGATTTTTATTTTTGTACCTGCCCTTCAGATAGCATTTGAATAGTAATGCACGCCGACAGCTACATCGAAATCAAGGACCGCGCCAAGGACATCATCATCTCCGGCGGCGAGAACATCGCCTGGTGGAAGTCGAACGCACGTTATCTGCCCACCCCGCGGTGCTGGAAGCCGCGGTGGTCGCCGCGCCCGATGAAAAATGGGGCGAAGTGCCGATGGCCTTCGTCACGTTAAAGCCCGGCCAAACGCTCGACGAAGCAGCGTTGATTGGTTACGCGCGCGAGCACATTGCGCATTTCAAGGCGCCGAAGAAAATCGTGTTTGGGGATTTGCCCAAGAATGCCACGGGCAAGATTCAGAAGTTTGTGCTGCGGGATACGGCTCGAAGTTTACGCAGCTGATTGCCTGTAAGCGCCTTGGGTTGATTTCGTGGATGCACTGCAAACGCTGGAAACTCGCCATACTCGTGAACGGCCGGAAGCGTCCATCCAACTATCGCTTAAACGTTTGTGCTACTTCCACGGCTTTGGTGTAGCGATTA
>CAWJRI010000010.1:0-12953 GCA_963845175.1 uncultured archaeon | reverse complement strand
CAGAGAAATCAGAGGAAGCTGCTCCAGAGGAGTCAGAATCATTCGGAGAGGAAGACGAAGCTTCTGAAGAAACTAAGGAATCAGAAGAAACAGAAGAATCCGAAGAAACTGAGGAATTTGGAGGAGAAGAGTAAGCTTTTTCTTTATTTTTTGTTTTTTTATTTAAAATATTTTCTTAACTATATCAATTGTGTAAAGAATAATTGCCTGCGACTGCTCCTTTGTGGGCTGGAACGTGCTCTGCTTTTTGTGAACAGAATAAATTCTCACCTGGTTAATCAGATGTATCTGCTCTGACACGCCTGGATCGAATTCAAACCCTTTCTCTCTGAGTTTCGCAATCATGTTTCCAAGACCGATGCTGGGGCTTGTTTCAAGAATGTCATTATTTGTCAAATCATAATATTTCCTGTGCAATGCTGTCTCAAGAACCCTCCCGCAGAGGATTATTGCAGAGCGGTAGCAGTCTGCGTTAAAGCATTTTTCAAGCTCTTTTATGTCAGCAGAAACCTCTGCCTGAATCACAAATGGAACGCGCGGAACAGCAAGCTTCAGCCCTGAAACAGACTTCTGCGCAAACGGGATTTTTGAAAGCGCTTCAGCAACATCAATTATTTTGTCAAGTTTCTTTTCCTTGTAAAGCGAATCAATCTCATTCACAAGCGAAACAATCTTTGCAGAATTCGGCTCATTACATAAATTAACTGCCTTCAGGTTCCTGATGCTCTGCTCTATTGTGCTCTTGAGATATTCTGCCTTCTTGTCCTTAAAATTCTCCAAATCAAACTTCGGCTTGAATATCTCAACCTTGCCTGAAAGAACGTTTTTAACAGCTGTCCTTAGAGATTCGATGTTTTGCTTCATAAAACTGAGTGGGGCTTGTGGATATATAAACTTTATCAAAATCTTTTTAAACACCCAGAACACCTATTCTACCATGAAAGAGGTATCAGCAGGCGCAGTCATTTTTAGACAGGAGAAAGAAAGGAAGTATTTGCTTATTTACAAGAAAGCGCATGAAAAATACAAAGAGCAGTGGGGTTTTTCACGCGGAAACATTGAAGCCAGGGAAGATGAAAAAGAAACAGCTAAAAGAGAAATAAAAGAGGAAACTGGAATTGATGACTTGAAATTTGCTGAAGGATTCAAGGAAAAGGCAAAATTCTTCTACAAGAAAGAAGGGGAGATGGTTTACAAGGAAGTAATCTGGTTTTTGGCTGAAACAAAAAAAGAAAAAGTGACATTGAGCTTCGAGCACAATGATTATGCATGGCTTCCATACAAGGAAGCGATTGAAAGATTGACATTCAAGAACAACAAAAAATTGCTTGAAAAGGCAGACAAGTTCCTTGAAAGCAGGCTGACAAAATGGATGAGCTGAAAGAACTGGCAGAGGATATAAATGCTTGCAAGAGATGCGAGCTATGGAAAGAGAGGAAAAATACTGTACCCGGTGAAGGAAGCGCTGAATCAAAGCTGATGTTCATAGGCGAAGCGCCAGGAAGCAGGGAGGATGAGCTTGGCGAGCCCTTCTGCGGAAAATCAGGGGAATTTCTTGATGAATTGTTTGCCATGGCGAAGATAAGAAGAGATAGTGTCTTCATAACATCTGTGATAAAATGCAGGCCGCCGAACAACCGCGTGCCAAAGCAAGATGAGATTAAGGCATGCAAACCCTTTCTTGAAAAGCAAATAGAGCTTGTAAATCCAAAAATAATTGTTCTGTTGGGCGAAATCGCATTGAACACGCTTCTTGGCATGAAAGGAATTTCAAGCCAGCACGGAAAAATAATAAAGAAAGACAGGATTTACCTGCCAATGTTCCATCCGTCTGCGGGAATGAGATTCCCGAAGATAAGAAAAGAGATGGAGAAAGATTTTGCTGTGTTGAAAGAGTTATTGTGATTTTTTAATCATCTCAGCCAATTCAAATCTTACTTGCAAAAGCTTGTCTTTTTCTTCCTTGAGCGAAAAGTTGTATTTCTTTTCTAAGCCATTTATCAGTCCATTGGCATTAATTGCCAAATCAAGCGCTTTTGAAAACTGTTCTTTTTGCATTGCAGTGTTTACTGCTTCAATCTGGCCTTGAAGAAAAATCAGGCCTTCTGCTGCATTCTTGATTTCCTTGTCGGTTTTGATTTTATCCCTTAATCCAATTATTTTAACTACCTTCTCCTGGGGCAGGTTTTGATAGACCCGTATCAACTCCTCTTTTGTTGCAATTGAGCCAAGAAGGGATGCAAGCAATCTAATTGTCAAAACAACCGCAATAACTGTAGCGCCTATTTTTGCTATGTGTATTTTGATTTCTCTTCTTTTTTCTTCTGCTGAACTCATCTTATACTGCAGGAAGCAGGCTTAATTTAAAAAGTTTTTTAAATTTGCCCGTTTTTGCTTGGTATATGAGCCCGCTATGTCATAACAATGAGATTGGACTGACCTGCTTCGGCTGCTGCGCCAAAGACATGCTGGACAAAGAAAGCGTAGTCAGAAGCCTGCTTCTGAACACTAAGGAATTCAAGGAGATAAAAGACAAAGCGACATTTATTGACCGCGGGCTTGGCTTCGGAACAAGAGATTCCGGCGTCTGCGTAAACCTTGTCTACCTTACAAAGAACAAAATTGGATGTCCGAGGCATCCGAAGCAAAACAATGGGAAAGACTTGAGAATGGAAATGAAAAATGTGTACTGCAATCCAGACTACATGTGCGATGCAGCAAGAAGATTCAATGAGTGGGATTCGGAAACGCAGAAGAGATTCATCGAATTCCTGAAAAGCAGGAAGCTTGACTGGTATTCTTATTCAAAGGGGATGGATGATAACAGTTTCCTGAAAGAATTCTTACTTAAGCTTTAACCCAATCTTCGCCAGAACCATCTGGTGCATTCTGCGCATGAACTCTATCTTATCTTCTATCTTCAGCAAATCAACATAGCCCTGCATAACTGTGTTCAATGCAAACGGCGATGGAAGCTGTGTCTCAATCTCAACAATCTTTATCTCTCCTTTCTCAACTTCCTTAATCACCTTGACTGCGCTGTCTATATCCATCAAATCTTCAAGAACCTCTCTTCTTGCCTCTTTCAAGATTGGAAAATCCTCTGAAATCCGCCTGACAGCACTCAGCAGAATCATTGAAGAGACTTGCTGCCTTCCAACTCGTTTTGTCCTTCCCATGTAAGACCTAAGTATCATCAATGAACGCATTGCGCAGTGCCTGAATCTTCTCTTCAGAACCTCTGTTTTTTCAATCGCAAGAGTAAGAATCTCTTTCATCTCCTCTGACTTTAGGAGCTTGAAAACCTTTGTAACCTGAACTCCTTTCCTGTGCTTTATGAAGAAGCCGTTGTCATTTATCCCCATTTCGACGTCCTTGTGATAAAGCCTTGAGATTGCATAAGCCATTGCCCTTGAAAGACAGTCATTTACTCTTCTGCCGAACAATGTGTGGAAGATTATGTATTTCTGGTCATCTTCTGTGTAATGCTCCACAACAATCTTCTTGTCATTCGGGATTTCTGCAAAAACATACTGCTCGCTGAAATACTCATAAATTGAGTTTGCTGCGTTATCGTCAACATACAGATACTTGTTTATGAATTTTATAATCTCATCCTTGGGGTCCTTTGCCTTGAACCTTTCCTCCATAAGCCTCCTGAATTTTCCTATCTCCAAAGCCAGGTCAAACGAAAGCGGAAGCATTTCAGAGAACCATGACGGAACAGTGGGCTTCCTGCCTGAGACAGACTCAACCTGTGCAACCATGCCTCTCGCGAACTTGAAACGGTAGGTGTCTCCACCAAGGACAAAAATGTCATTTGACTTCAGCTTTTCCAGGAACGCCTCTTCGATTGTCCCGATTGGCTGCTCCCCGACTTTCACAACAACTGAAGTCTCCTCTGGAATTGTGCCTATGTTTGTCATGTGAATTACCCTACTCATCCTGCCTCTTTTTCCGACCATTCCTGTATCCTTGTCATGCCAGATTTTCGCGTAAATGTGCCTGTCTTCAAGCGAAATATACTTGCCTGAAAGATAATCAATTATCTCGCCAAGCTCTTTTCTGCTTAATTTAGCGTAGCAGTAGCTTTTCTTTACAAGCTTGTAAATATCATCTATGTGCATAATCTCTTCAAGCGCAATTCCGTGAACCTGCTGGGCAAGAACATCGAGACAGTTTGTCGGGATGTGAATCTTGTCTATCTTCTTTTCAATCGCGTTCTTCAGCAAAACTGCGCATTCAACCAAATCATCCCTGTCCTGGACAACAATCCTGCCTTTTGTGACTGCATGAAGCTGGTGCCCGCTTCTTCCAACCCTCTGCAGTGCCCTTGCAACTGATTTCGGCGAGCCGAGCAGAATTACTAAGTCAATGAAGCCGATGTCTATTCCCAATTCAAGCGAGGTTGAGCAGACAACTGCCTTAAGTTTTCCCTGCCTCAGTTTGTTTTCAATCATATGCCTGTGAATCTTTGACAGCGAGCCGTGGTGCGCACCAATATTTTCGGAATAATTCTGAGGAAATTTTTCTTTAAGGTGGTGCACAACCCTTTCTGTCGCTGACCTTGTGTTCGTGAAAATCAATGTTGTCTTGTGCTCCTGTATTAGCTTGTCAAGAAGCTCATAAGTCCTATTGTGCAGGTATTCGTAATCAACATCAATCAAGTTCCTTACAGGCGAAATAACCTGCAGGTCCATGCTTTTCAGGAACTGGACATCAACAATCTTACAGGGCCTGTCATCGCCGACAAGAAATTTCGCAACTTCTTCAATTGGCGCAATTGTTGCAGACAATCCGACCCTGCAGGTGTGGCTTGCTAATCTCTGAAGCCTTTCAAGTGTCAAAGAAAGATGAACTCCGCGCTTGTTTTCCGCCAGCGCATGCACTTCGTCAGCAACCACCCATTCAACATCTTTCAGGTGCTCGCGGAATTTCGGCGCAATCAGGAGAATTGCCAATGATTCTGGTGTTGTGATTAAAATATGAGGAATGTGCTTCAGCATCTTTGCCCTTTCTGAAGTTGTTGTGTCCCCCGTCCTTACAGCCACTCTTATCCCTAATTCTTTGCCTGCAATCTCCTCCATTTCCTTCAGCGGCCTGACAAGATTGACTTCAATGTCGTAGGAAAGCGCTTTCAGCGGAGAAACATAGACAGCATAAACCTTGTTTTCTAAAATTCCTTTTTCAGATGAGTCAACAAGCTCATTCAAGATAGAAAGAAATCCAGTAAGTGTCTTTGTTGCGCCTGTGGGCGCTGAAACCAGGATGTTTTCCCTGCAATGAATTGGCATGACACCATAAAGCTGCGGAATTGAGAATTCCTTGAACTGCGAAAAGAACCATTTCTTGACTATAGGATTAAGTATCTGAATCAGCTCCTCTGGCTTGTTCGGCTTTTCAAGAAATGATATTTTTTGCATAACACTGACGAGGGCAGAAACATTTATAAAGCTTATGAGCAAATGTCCAGTGCATGAAAACGCTTAAAGAGGCTGATTTGAGAGGGAAGAGGGTTCTGATAAGGGCTAATCTTGACATCCCGATTAAGGATGACGGTTCTATAGAAGATGACAGAAGATTAAAGGATAATCTCCAAACAATAAATTATGCGCTCCAGAAAGGCGCCAAGCAAGTTATAATTATCGGGCATCTGGACAGGCCAGACGGAAAGGTTGTTGAAAAGTTAAGGATGAATGTTGTTGCAATAAGGCTTGAACAGCTTCTGGGACAGAGCATAAAAAAGCTTGATGACTGCGTTGATATAAAAATCCCAGATGACAAAATTATTCTTCTTGAAAATTTAAGGTTTCATGCAGAGGAGGAGGCAAATGATGGGAATTTTGCAAAGAAGCTTGCGGGCTTCGCAGATATTTATGTTAATGAATGCTTCTCTGCATCGCACCGCGCCCATGCTTCAATTGCAGGAATACCTAAATTCCTTCCTTCTTACGCAGGCTTCGAGCTTGAAAAAGAGATAAGAATGCTTCACATAAACAATGCAGCTCATCCGATTGTCGCAATAATGGGCGGTTCAAAGGTTTCAACAAAGATTGATTTGATTCAGAACATGCTCAAGAAAGTTGATGCCTTGCTTGTTGGCGGGGCGATGATTTTCACATTCTTCAAAGCGATGGGATTGAATATCGGAAAAAGCAAGGTTGAGGATGACAAGGTTGCAGAAGCGAAAGAACTGCTTGAAAATTCAAACAAAAAAATAATCCTGCCAATTGATGTGAGAGTCGCAGTCAAGGTTGAAAAAGGCGCTGAAGTGAGGAATGTCCCGATCGACAAAATTGGAGAGAATGATATTGGCATTGACATTGGCGACGAAACAATCGCGATTTATGAAGAAATACTGAACAAGGCAAAGACAGTTGTCTGGAACGGGCCTCTCGGTATTTTTGAAATAGAGGAGTTTGCAAAAGGGACAATTGAAATTGCACAGCATCTTGCGCAGCTGAAGGCGACGACAATTATCGGCGGCGGGGACACTGCAGCTGCACTGGATGAATTGAAGCTTGCAGAAAAAATGAACCATGTCAGCGCAGGCGGGGGCGCCTCACTGGAATTTCTTGAAGGGAAGGAGCTTCCTGGAATCAAGGCGCTGGGCTGACTCTCTTCTCAAAAAATCTCCCTTGTCCAGAAAATTCTTGACAGCTATTCTGCCGGAAACAATCTCGCCGTAGCCGAGATTCTCGTCAAGCTTGTTCTGCACAAGGACGAAGCCCCTGTCTGCGTTTTTCTTCACAATCCCCTCTTCAAACAAATCCCTTCCGCACAGGAAAAGCCATTCCGCCTTCTCATTCACGAAAACCTTCCTGTCAGAAAGCTTTGAAAGCATGTCAAGCAGCGCTATGCTCGGGCAGAAATTATTTTTCCTTACTTCGCCGAGAAATGTCCCAAATGAGAATGGCTCGTCCTTGATTTTATTTTTTAGTTCCAGCAGCTCCCTGTCTGCAAGAAAAAACTGGTTTCCCATCTCTGTGATTTCACCTATTTTCTTGTCTGTGAATTTTCTTATGAAGTTCTCAATCATTTTAGTAGTATTTCCTGAACGCGAGCGCCAGACCGATGAAAAACAGTATTATGCCGAGCGTGAACTTGAGGAACTTGAGCAGGAACTCGCTCATCAGGAATATACCTAATATTACAAATGCTATGCCAAATACGAAAGACAGAATATTTTTGCCTGCCCTCATATGGTCACCTCAACGTCGTAATTCAGTTTTTTCAGTTTTTCCTGAATTTTATTTTTTATCTCTTCAATCTCAAGCTTTTCAAGCTGCTGATTAAGCTTCTTGATTTTCTCTGTTGTTTTCACCTGCTTGTCCTTTGTGTGGTCAAGCTTGTAGTGCAGCTCGTTCAGGTCACTCATGGAGGAATTCTGTTTTATCAGCCTGTTCACATCGCTTTTCTTCAGCTCAAGGTCATTGTGCTTTACCACGAAGTTGACAAGATACTCTTTTGTAAGCTCATTGATTCTCGCAATTATCTTTTCCTTTTTCTTCTCCTCTATCTCGAGCTGGTTTGCCTCGAGCGCCTCTTTTGTCCTCCTAAGAATGTCAAGTATCTTCAGCTCCGAGTCGCTGAGAATGGTGGAGACAGGGTCTTCAAGATATTTTGTTATCAGCCCCTCATCGCTAAGCTTTGACACCTTCTTCAATGCCTTGTCTATCTGCATGAAGCTGTCGAGGAACTGCGATTTCAGTATTTTCGATTCATCTTCAAAACCCTTCAGCCTTTCATTAAGCTCCTGAAGCTCGAGATAAGCCGGATGCTTCTTCAGCTTTAAAATTTTCAGCTCATAATCTGCCTTTGCTATTTTTGATTCGTCATAATTTTTTTCTTCCTCTTCAACCAGATTCATTAGCTCTTCTCTTTTGTCTATAAGCTCGTTCAGTTCTTTTATTTTCTTTTTTATTTCATTTATTGCAACAATGTTATCCTTGTGCAGGAGATCGGATACTGTATTGATGCTTCTGTCGATTTCCTTTATGCATCTTGTTATTTTATCAAGCTGGTCGCCGAAGAAGTTTGAAGTTATCTGGAATGCGCGCAAAGAGCCTTTTGCAAAATCAATTGCCTCTTTTCTGTAATTCTCCAAAAAAGAATGCGCTTCGCTGAGAGACATCTTTCCAGGAGATATTTTTGAAAGAAAATAATTTACTTTTTTGATGTAAGCTAGCCTGTTGCCCTCCATGAACTGCTTTTCCTTCAATATTATGCTTTCATTCATCAGCTTCGCGTTTTCAAGCTCAATGAGCGCCTTCTTCGTCTCCTCTATGCCGCTTTTTACTTCAGAAAACTCATGGCCGATGTCGTGCGCCATATCCTTCATGATGTCAATTGTCTTGCTTTCAAGCCATTCTGCAAGCTCTGAAGAATTAACTGTAAATTTTTCAGGCGGCTTCTCCTCTTTCTTAAATAATCTACTTAAAAAACTCATAACTGGTTATTTGCAGAACTGATTAATAAATGTTTTGATAGTCAGGCAAGCTCTTTCAGGAACTCTCCTAAATTCTCCTTGGAGAGAAATGAAACAATTTCCTGCTTTTTTGATTTGTAAATGCGCAGTTTTCCGTTTTCGTCTTCATAGTAGCAGTCCGCAAGTTTGTCGTTTTGCTGAACCAGTTCAAGGATCCTGTTGACAGCGGTGCGTGTTTCACCTGACTCCCTTATTTTTTTAGGAATGCGCCTTGAAACAATTCCTTCAAGCGTCGGGTCAGGCGTCACGCCATAGATAGGGCTTTTGGATCTCTTCAAAAACGCTGTTCCTGGATAGAGGTTTGCGTTTTCCCTAACCCACACAAAAAGTTTGCCCAGGTTGAACTGCTTTCCGTCTTCGCTTCCGACAAGAGGCAGTTTCTTGAAGTCAGAGTATATTGCGCTTCCAAACATGCTGAACAGCTTAATGTAGTCTATCCGACCTATTTTTTCAACTTTTTCCTCCATCAGTTTAAGGATTTCCCTCATCCCTACAACATATTTGTTGGTTTTTATCGGATCGAACTGCACTCCCCTGCTCTCAAGCCATGCCTTGGTTTCAAAGTAATTAATTTTTGTTCCAAATTTTTCAAGCAGATAATCAAGCTCCTTCTGCAAGCATGGAAGCTTGATATTGTATTCCTTCTGAACCTCCTCGTCGATTGATTTTGTCTTCTTCATAAATTGCTGTGAAATGGAAGATTTTATATAGTTTTTTGTTTTATTTTTCAATATGAAAAGAAACAAAAGCGAGGAAAAGGAAATCGCGCTTGAAAGAATAAAGACTCTTTTTGAAGAGGCAAAAAAGTCAGAAAAATATGCAGACAGATATGTCGAGCTTGCAAGAAAAATAGCAATGAAAATAAAAGTCAGGATTCCTTCTGAGCTCAAGAGAAGGTTCTGCAGGCACTGCAATTCATACTTAAGGCCTGGAAAAAACAGCAGGATACGCGTTTCAAGGGGCAAGATTGTCAGCTACTGCTTCAAATGCAAAAAATACGGCCGTTTTGTATATAAAAAATAATGTTTTACCATTCTGTAGTACTTAAAAACAAAAGATTTATATATGAGTTTATAATAGCTTCCTCAAGGGGTTTTGATAATGAATGACTTTGACAGGCTAAATGCAATATTGAAGAATTCTTTTGCAGCCATAAAAATGGACATAGACGAGCTGAAGGAGTTCAGAACCCAGCAGCTGAAAAGCTCATACGAGCAGAAGCAGGAAATGGACAGGGTCAAGGAAGACTATGTCGCAAAGGACAGGCTGAATCTTTTGAAAATAAAAATAGGTGAGATAAATGACAGCCTGAAGAAGGTATGGGACATTGAAGAGAATCTTAAGAAGTTGGATGCAAATAAAGTTCCAAAATCGCTTTTCGACCAAAAGGTTCAGGAGCTGAATTCTGAAATAAACAAGAGAGTCACTGAGATAAAGCTTTCAGTCAGCCAGCTTAGGGAGGATTCTAAGCAGTTCATTTCAAAGAACCAGATTAAGGAGCTGATTGATGATGTTAACGGCGAATTCAACATTGTTCACAAGGAAGTTGCTGAATTGAAAAGCAGGAAAGAAATGTTCAGCGTCAATGAGGTTAAGAAAAGAAACGAGGAATTGAACAGAAAACTTGACCTTCTTGCAAAGGAGATTATTGACACCAACAAAAAACTTGCTTTAATGATTAAAAAGGACCAGGTTGAGGACCTTGTCAAGCAGATAAATCTTGAACTTGATGACATGAAGGTGGAAATGAATGAAATTTACAAGCTGAAGAAATATGTAAGCTTTGTAGAATCTGACATGATAAAGCAGAAGGACCTGAGAAAATCAACAAAAGACATTGAAGGTGACCTTATTGATTTAAGGGACACAGTGAGCGATCTTAAAAGAGAGTTTAAAAAAGACGTTGAAAAAAAGGTCAAGAGCGTCGAGAGGGATATTGTTGTAAAAGAGGATAAAAGAGCTGAATCAAGGCCAAAAATAGCTATCAAAGAAAACGAGAAAGTGAAAAAGCCATATAGGAAAACCCTGATACTAGGGAATATCCTGATTGGGCTAGCATTTCTTTTGCTAATATTCGCAATAATTGCATTCTTTGCAGTCGAGCCAAGCTGGACCGACTTGCTTTCAGTTGTTTCGATAATTTCTTTTGTAATGGGAATTCTACTAAGGGTTATTGTTATTCTGAAAAGAAAATGAAATTCGCTGAAAAATATGAAATACCACAGATTGAAGAATATTTAAGGCTGGCAGCTGAAGAAGCGAAGAAATCAACCTGCAAAAAATCCAAAAGAGGAGCTATTATTGTAAAGCCCGGCGAGTATTACGAATTGGGACATAATAAAGTAACAGACGAAAGATTCTGCAGCCCCTGCATCAGGGAAGATATCAAAGACAACAGCAGGGTCGAGTTGTGCTCTGCAATACATGCCGAGCAAATGGCAATTTTTAATGCTGCAATCTACTGCAGAAATGCTGACTTAAGCGGCTCGAGATTATACCACATAAAAGTTAAGGATGAAAAAATGGTGCCTTCTGGAAAGCCTTCCTGTACAGTCTGCAGTAGGTTGATAGTTGGGTCAGGAATTAGTGAGGTTGTTCTCTGGCATCCTGAAGGCTATGCAATCTATGATGCTGAGGAATTCAATGAGCTTTCTTTTAAGTATTGTTTAAGCAAATAAATTCTGAAATTATATACTGAAAACCGAAAGATTTATATATTAAAATAAGTTATTTAACTAAAAAGATTAAATATAATAAGATTAATAAATTAAATAAACTTAATAAGTTAAGTAAGCTAACTTATTTCACATGAATATAAACATTGAGGTGCCGGATGAGCTACACAAACGACTGAAGGTAGAGGCAGCACTAAGTTCTAAGACAATCAAGCAGCTGATAATTGAATATCTTGAAGGAGAGGTTAAATAATGGTTTCGGTTGCGGACGGCAGGCTGAAAAAATTAAGATGGATTTTGCTAATTTTAATTGCCTTTTCTTTAATTTCTATTCAAGCAAATTTTGTTTCAGCAAGATATATTAATTTCACTTTCAGCGGCACATGGACAGTTCCGACAGGAATAAATTTGGCTGTTGTTGAAGCCTGGGGTGGAGGTGGAGGTGGTGGCGGGTCGAGCATTTCAGGTAGTGGTGGAAGTGGCGGAGCAGGCGGGCAGTACGCTAAAAAAAATATTACTGTAACATCTGGAAAAATTTATAATATAGTTATTGGCGCAGCAGGAGCAGGTGGAGCAGCAGGAAATAATCCGGGAAGTAAAGGTGGAAATACTACTTTCAATCTCACCCTTGTTCGTGCTGTAGGTGGTGCTGGAGGAGCAGGTAATGCAGGCGCTGCTGGTGCAGGAAGCACCACCGGTGGTGTTGGTGATACAGTTTATGCTGGCGGTAATGGTGCAATTGGTGGCGCCAGTGGAGGTGGAGGTGGCAGCGGTGCTGGCAGCACAGGTACAGGTAATAATGCTGCCGGAGCTACTGGAGGAGCAATTAAAACTCAGCTTGGCGGGGCTGGTGGTAATGGCAGAACAAATCTTGGTGGTCTTCCTGGTAATACATATGGTGGTGCTGGAGGTGGCGGTGAACGTTCTGGCTCTTCTCAGGCAGGAGGTGCTGGAGCAGTAGGATTCATAAGAATAAATTATTATGACACTATAAAACCTTTTGTTACCGGTCCAAGGCCGACTGCGAACTACAACTACAATCTGAGCCAGACAGCGACAATCTCAGCCAATGTGACAGATAATCTTAATGTTTCTGTTGTTAGAGCTACAATCGCGAAACATGGAGGAACGTCCACAATAACATTGGTGAAGGACGGCGGGAATAAATACAACAATACTTATTCGCTATTGAATGTCACCGGAAGATATAATGTCTCCTTCTTCGCCAACGACACGTCCAACAACATAAACAACACAGTAACTACTTATTTCAATGTGAATGATGTAACGCCTCCAAGCTGGGTTCAGACGCCGACAAGCAGGACAGTTGAGTATACTAATTCATTATATTATGATGTAAATGCTACAGATAATATTGCTGTAAGCAAGTATAACATCAATGACACAACAAATTTCAAAATTAATTCTGCAAATGGCATTATACAAAACAACACTAAATTGGCTGTGAAGGTTTATTGGCTGAATATTTCCGTAAATGATACAAGTAATAACAAACTTTCAATAAGGATTAATGTAACTGTCAGGGACACAAAAGCTCCGACATGGAACCAGACTCCAACAAATCGCGCTGTTGAATACACCCATGCGCTAAGCTACAGAGTCAATGCATCTGACGCATCCGGCATAAGCCAGTACAGGGTCAATGACACGACCTATTTCAAGATCAATTCTTTGACAGGTGTGCTGCAGAACAAGACGCTGCTTCCTGTGGGAGTGAGATGGATTACTTTGTATGTCAATGACACCAAGAACAACATAAATTCCACGAT
>CAWJRI010000009.1:0-8065 GCA_963845175.1 uncultured archaeon | reverse complement strand
CTGGTTATGTTTATGTTAACCTTGGCTCGGTATCCGTATTGCTAAGAAGATGCAAGAAATAAAATGGGACTTCTTTAAAACAGAATCAAAAGAGATGTTTTACTTGTTTGGAGCGTCGTTCAGGTGCTTCAGCCACTTTGGAACTTGGGGTGAATTCAGGTCAAGGCATTTGGAGCTTATAAAAAATTTCCAAAAAATGCTGGATTACGAAGAGGGGCTGTATTCTGACCCAAGAGGCTTGAATTCTTATTTCATAAGGATATATGACAAAAATCTCTGCGATTTTCTTAAAGAAGATCTGGGTTTGGCGGAAGACAAATCTCAAAGAAAATTTCCAAATTTTGACTATGAAAAATATCTTGACCATTTTGTAAGGGGATTTCATGACGCTGAAGCTTATGTAAAAAAAAGAACAGAGAATGAAAGTTCAATAATAGAGATGCAGTTTAATCCTGTTTTCCTTAACAAACTTAACGAGCTCATGAAAGAATACGTAGGAATTGAAAGAGAATATACCTGGAACAAAAAACTCATTTACGGGCTTCATGATGCAGTTAAGTTCTATAATTATATATATAAGGACAGGAGATTCATAAATAAATCTGGTTTATATCTGCCTTCAAAAATGGAGGCGTTTAATGCGCAGTACGAACCCAAAAGCAAGGCTTATTTCAACAGGCAGATTCGCAAAATGCCAGACATCCAAGGATGCAGTGCTGGCTAATATTTTAAAGGTCAAATGAGATACACAAAAAAGCAAATAATGGGTACTTATTCAGATTACTATAACTGGAAACGAATGTATTTTGCTATCAAAACACTAAGCGAATTTGAGGGCTTTACGAATCACGGGCATTCTATAAAAGTCAGGTATGACACATTCAAAAGAAATAAACAAATCATGGAAATGGAACTGAGAAAAGACGGCGCTGACTGCAAAAAATTAAGAGAAGAAGGGCTGGAATTGTTCATAAAAAGATGCGAGAGAATAGAAGGTAAGCCTGCATTCATAGTCCGGTAGAAGTAATCTGTTTATGCAGTCCTGTAGAAAACACCTGCAACGCTTCCGGGAAAGTAAATTCCCTCAAACGGGCTCCATCTGCATTTTGTCTTCAGCATTCTCTTTGTTACCTGCCTGCAATCTTCCTTCAGAACTGTGAATGATGCTTCATAGCCAGGCTCTATCTTTCCGATTTTCCTTCCCAAGAAACTGCCTGGGAAATACGAGAAAAGCTCTGCGATTCTTTCAGGTTTTACCTCCCTGTCGCGCACAAGATGCATTGCAAACATCCCAAAAATATCAAGCTGAGGAACGCCTGACATTCCTTTTCTCTTGTCTTTAAGCGTATGTGGTGCATGGTCTGACGCAATGCAGTCGATTGTGCCGTCTTTAATCGCATCGTGCAGGGCTTCAACATGCTGACAGCCTCTTAAAGGCGGATTCATGAAAATATTGTTGTTTTGAGCGCTGTAAATCACATTCTTGGTGTCGAAATAAAGATGATGCGGAGTGGCTGAACAGCTCAGCCCGCTGTAGCTTTTCTTCGCTTCTCTTATGTTCCTGACTCCTCCTTCTGTAGAAACGTGATAAATATGAAGGTTGGGTATTTTTAATTTCTCTCCGATTTTAATCATTTCAATTATCGCTCTGACTTCTGAATTGATTGTCCTCTTTCTGACTTCTTTTATTACCTTGTCATCCTCACAATGCACGCAGAGATGCAAATCAGGAACTTTGTCAGCGTATTCTTTTAATTTCTCTTCAATTGAGTTATAGTCTGTGATATAAATTCCCCCGACGCTTTCTGTTGTAAAGAGCTTATAGAACTTATGTCCTCGAATCGGATGTGTTTCAGGACCGATGCCTGCATTTAAGTAGATGTCAATTGGCGCATTTCTTGCAAGAGCTTTTTTTTCATTCAATGTTCTCCTATCAATGCAGGGGATCGGCGTGTTCGGCTGGTCAAGAACAGCAATTACTCCGCCGTTCAGCGCAGCTTCAGCACCTGTCTGAAATATCTCCTTGTAATTCCATTTTCCGCTCTGGTCTTCTCGAAGATGTACATGCAGGTCAATGAAGCCGGGAAAAATAATATATTTGTCATTAAACTTCATCTGCGGACTTTCTTCAACATCAACTCTTTTGATTACTCCGTCAGCTGCTTCAATTCTTCTCTTTTTCCGCAGAAGTTGCCCTCGATTATCATGCTTCCACTTGTTGCCACTGTCTTGCTTTTAAATCTTACTTATTTTATCTCTATTTCGTCCCTGCCTATGACCCGCTCGCAGTAATTGCACTTTATCTTTATGTTTTCCTTGTCAATGACCCAGAATTTTGTCTTGACCTGCTCGTTGTTTGTTATACAGTTTGGGTTTGTGCACCTTACAATGCCCTCGACAACTTCAGGAAGCTTCGGGGAGAATTTGCTTGTCTGGTTGTAATCATTGATTATGTTGATTGTTGCTGTCGGCGCGATTATTGCAATCTTGTTTGTCTCCTCCTCTGTAAGAAATTTGTCTGCTATCTTTACGATACCTTTTTTCCTGTATTTGCTGCTCTCAAGATTCATGCCGATTGTCAGCAGTTCCCTGTGAACATCAAGCACGTCAACTATTTTCAGCGTGACATTCGGCGGGATATGGTCTATCACAGTTCCGTTTGCTATTGCCGGCACCCTCATTTCCTTCATCATTTTATAGCCCCCAATACCAGTGCGAGAATCGCCTGCCTCACCGGAATCCCGTTTGCCGCCTGCTGGAAATAATGCGCATAGGGCGTTGAGTCAACGTCCATTTCAATTTCATTCACGCGGGGCAATGGATGCAGAATTTTCAAGTTTGGCTTTGCCTTTTTGAGCATCTCTTTTTTTAAAATGTAAATGTTCTTCACCTTTTCATAATCAAGCTGGTCTGGAAATCTTTCCTTTTGTATGCGTGTCATGTAGAGTATGTCAACCTTATCTATCACATCCATAATTTCGTCAAATTCAGCAAACTCAACGCCCTTTTCAGCCAGCTCCGCCTTGATGTGCAGGGGCATCTTCAGTATTTCCGGCGCAACAAAATAAAGGCTGCAGTTGAATTTTGACAGCGCAACTGCAAGCGAATGCACTGTCCTGCCATATTTTAAATCCCCGACCATTGCGACGCTCAGCCCTGAGATTTTTCCCTGCGTCTTCTTTATTGTGTAAAGGTCAAGCAGCGTCTGCGTCGGATGCTGGTTTGCGCCGTCGCCTGCGTTGATGACTGGCTTTGATGTTGCTTCTGAAGCGACTCTTGCAGCGCCTTCAAGCGGATGCCTGATTACAATCGCGTCTGCATAGTTCTCAATCATTTTTATAGTATCATGCACCGTCTCTCCTTTTGACACAGATGTCACCTTCGGGTCTGCGAAGCCGATGATTCTGCCACCCAGCCTTGTCATCGCTGACTCAAAGCTCAATCTTGTTCGTGTGCTCGGCTCAAAGAAAAGTGTTGCAAGCACCTTATTTGCAAGAAGATTTTCTTTTTTAGAATCAGGCATTTCCTCAAGCTTCTTTGCTGTCTCAAGTATCTTGATTATCTCGAGCTCAGAGATTTCATTAATTGAGATTATGGACTTGCCGATGAACATTGAAAATGATTAAAGTTGGCTTGTATGCTCTTCTGCAGCAACCCTCATGTCTTTCGCCTGGTAGATTCCCCTGCCGACGATTGCGTGCCACCTGTCTCCTGCTACTTTTGCAGCTTCCTCAATCTTCCCACCCTGCGCAACAAAGCCAGGCGCGTAAAATGTTGGAATTACTCCTTCTGCCTCAACCGCTTCTTTAACTGCCTTGATAACATCCAACTTGTTTCCAGGCACTACAAAATTATTTATGCCTGCTCTTGCGGCAATCCTGTACATTTCCATGGCTCCTTCATCTGAGATGAACCCGCCTTCGCTCTGCGCATATGCCGGATGTGTCATTCTTCCGCCGACAATCACATCCAGATCGTAATCCAGTGCGTGATAAATCCATGCTCTTTCTGTTTCAGGACCAGCCTGGGGAAACAGTATGACTGCGTCAATTTCTGCTTTTTTGCATACTCTTGCGAAATTCTTTCCTGTGTCTGGGATGTCTGTTCCAGCCTTCTGATGATCATAGATTAATGTTTTGTTTGTATGTCTTCTAGCCGCTTCAACAACATTTGACAAGCCGTAGCCAAGCCCAAGCTCAAACCCTATTTTGTATCCGCCAATCTTTTCGACGTCTGCAGTTTGTTTAACTAATTCTTCAAATTCCCCAATTGTCTCGACGTCGCAGGCAGGGATTATGCTTCTTTCCATATTGATAATTTTTTGCTCAAGCTTTCCAAGCGATTCCCTTGTCTGTTTTGTTCCGTAAACCCTGAGATATGTTGCAATCCTTTCAACTGCATTTTGGTCTAATTCTTTTTTTGTCCTGAGATATTGAAGTATTTCAGTTGTGTTGACTATTGAAACAACTTTTGTTCCTGTCTTTGCCTGGTACTCTTCAATTGCACTTTTTCCATCTATGCCAACTTCCTGCCTGTCAACTGCAATTGCAAGCAGAGGCAGCTTAAAGTCGCCTAATTCAGACAAATCGACTCTTGCCTGATATTTTGCATCACCTGCTGTGAAAACATCATCCAGCTGGCATATTTCCTGCCCTTCCCTGGGCGCCCTCCCAACAACAAATTTTTTGATTTTCTCCTCTTTTGAAAGCGCAGATGCTTCGCCATGCTCCTTAACTATTTTTCTTGTGAAAAACCAAGGAACATTAAGACCAAGCTCGCCAATGGATACTGAAGTGACAATTGCGAGAGCAACTCCTTTCTCAGGAATGCCATACAGCAATTCTATGCCTGCGCCGGAATTCTTGATGGTTTCAGCATACGCCCTGCCAAGTTTTGCAGTTGAAAAACTGTCATTAAAATCACCAATATTAACAAAATATGGTGAAAGCCTTTTGCTTTTCAGTGTCCAGTCGCTTCCAATCTTAAGAGCGCCTGTTTTCAATAAGAACTCTATGAAATCTTCTTTATATCTCTCCATGTTTAAATCACCCCTGTTTCAAATCCGTAAATACTGCCTTTATAAAAACATTTCTATTCTGGAGTGGTAGCAACAACAAACACAAGATATATTATTACTCCAGCAGATGAAAGCCAGGGATAAGTATATAAATTCCTACGGGATAGTTGATTAGGGGTTTTTGATATGCAAATAATATCTGACTTGCACATACACTCGAGATTCAGCAGAGCTTGCAGCAAAGAGATAACAATAGACAATCTTGAAAAATATGCAAAGATAAAAGGGATTAATCTTCTTGGAACAGGTGATTTCCAGCATCCGAAGTGGATTCAGGAGCTGAAATCGAAGCTGACAGAGGATGACGGCGGGATTTTAAAGACAAAAACAGGTTTTCCTTTTGTCTGGCAGACAGAAATTTCACTAATGTACACAAAAAACAACAGAGGCAGGAAGATTCATCATGTGATTCTTGCGCCAAATGGCGAAGTTGTAAAGCAGATAACAGATGCTTTGCTGAAAAAAGGCAGGATTGACTATGACGGCAGGCCAATCTTCGGCTTCACAAGCGAGGAGCTTGTTGACATGCTGATTTCGATATCAGACAAATGCATAATAATCCCCGCACACACCTGGACGCCTTATTTTGGGATTTTCGGCTCGATGTCAGGCTTTGATTCTGTTAAGGAATGCTTCGGCGAAAAAAGCAAATACATCTATGCGCTTGAAACAGGAATGAGCGCTGACCCTGCAATGATATGGCGTCTCTCGAACCTGGACAAATACAGCATTGTTTCGTTCTCTGACATGCACTCATTCTGGCCCTGGAGAATCGGGAGGGAAGCAACTATTTTTGACATTGATTTAAGCTATAAAAACATTTTCAAGGCAATAAAAGAGAAAAAAGGGCTTGCGGGGACAATTGAAACAGATCCCGGCTATGGAAAATATCATTTTGACGGGCACAGGAGCTGCAATGTCTGCATGAGTCCCTCGGAATCAGCAAAAAATGATGGAATCTGCCCGAAATGCGGAAAAAAAATGACAATCGGTGTTCTGAACAGAGTGGAGGAGCTGGCAGACAGGCCAGAAGGATTTGTACCGAAAAATGCCCTGCCTTTCAAAAAACTGATTCCGCTGTCTGAATTGATAGCAAGTATTTACGATTTAGGAATTACAACAAAACGCGTGTGGGAAATCTACAACAAACTGGTAAAAGAATTCTCGTCGGAGATTAATGTCCTGCTGAATGTCAGCGAAGAAAACCTGAAAAAAATTATCCATCCTCTGCTTGCAGAGGCAATAATCAGTAACCGCAAAGGAAAGATTGAAGTTAATCCCGGTTTTGATGGCAATTACGGCGTTCCGGTTTTCAAAAACAAAATAAAACCGCAGAAGTCATTGGCTGATTTTTAATCCTCGTCGTGAAAAAAATCCTGAAAAATTCTGATGAAAAAATTTTAAAAATAAGATTGACAAAAAAACTTAAAAAAGCGAAACCTTTTTAAATAATAAAAAAAATAAATAATTAATTGGATTAAAAGAGGTGATTATGCGTGGCAAAGAAGAAAGCAGCAAAGAAGAAGAAGAAATAAGTTTCTTAAGTCTGCCTCGCATGAGGCAGTATCTTTTTTTTTAAATAAATTTTCATTATTGAAAAAAATGAATACTGCTTATATCTTCTGCAGTAACAAAATCTTTTTATAGTGGTTACTATTCTATAATTAATATGAGCGACTTCAGCAGAATTGTCCCAACAATCATTGAAAAGGGCATTGAAAAGGTTGATCTTTCTATGTTTAGCCAAGAAGCAAAAACAAAGCTTATGGAGGATGTTGGTGATGAGTATCTGAAGAAAGGGAGGCTCATTGAGGCTATAAAGGCGTATTCGCTTGCGAAAAACAGGGGAAAATTGGAAAAGGTAGGAGATGATTTCAAGCGCGTTTCTGATTACAACTCAGCAGTTGATGCGTATATACTCGCAAATTCAACTGAGAAACTGCTGGAATTGGGTGACAAATGCTTGAGGGATGGCTCAATGGCGCCTGCTGTGAAGGCATTCAAGGCAGTCGGTGATGTTAACAGGTTATCGCTTGTGGGTGAAGAGTGTGTTGTGAAAAATAAGATAGATACAGCAATAGAGGTGTTTGCAATATTGGGCAATGTAAAAAGGCTTTCAGAGATAGGTGACATATGCATGAAGGACGGCAGGCTTGCATATGCAGCAAAAGCCTTTGAAATTGCTAAAGACAGGGATAATTTGAGCAGATTGGGTGATTTCTGCCTGAAAGAGAATCTTGTGAATGCCGCGCTCAAGTGCTACCAGCTCGCAGGCAACAACATAATGGTTGAGTTCATCAAGCAGAACTTTGTTGTTTAGTTAATCCAGCACAGGAAATTCTACCATTCTTCCGGGCTTGATTGTTGCTGTTTTGCACGAATATGGCTCGCCTTCAATTATATACCTCCACATATCATTAGATTTTATTGTAAGCTGTTTCGCCTGCGTGTCCATGCATTCTTTTACATCAAGCGAGCCGCCGGCAAGCATTCTTGCGACCACTTCCAATGCTCTTCTGCCTGTCATCGCTGTTCCATAAACTTGAAGCATTCCTTCTTTTGTGCGCCTGTTTACTGGGACAATGACAATCCTTGCGTTCTGCACAGAAGTTGCAAATAAAGTAATTTTTCCTTCATATTTTTTGCCATCAATATCAACAGATATCACTGGAAAATCAAATATCTTGTCTGATATATTGTTGTTTACTACAACCCCATAAATTCCTTTCGCAATAAGCTTTAGCGCTTTCCATGCACTCGGCATGCCTGTTGAGCGGTTATTATATCCGAGCCCATCGGAGTGATAAAAATTGCTGACGATGCCGTTTGCGAACAGGAAGCCGCAGTTCTTTGCATCATTTGTGCTAATTTCAAGAATCTGTTTTTTCACCCTGCCTATTCTCCTATTAGTTGAGTGGTGGTCAATGAGTGATTCAAGAATTGACTTATAGTTTCCTTTCATACCTACAGAATTTGCAATCACATTTA
>CAWJRI010000008.1:0-20117 GCA_963845175.1 uncultured archaeon | reverse complement strand
ACAGGCTCTGGAAATGTAGCTATGGTTGTTGCTGGTATGACAGCAATGGACACAAGAAGAGCTACAAGAGTTGTATCTAACCCTGACGCCTACAAGGACAAACTTGTTGGAACAGAAGTTGATGTAACAGGAACAAGCCTAAGCGACATAACAGTAAGTGCACCAAAATAAGGCTAACGCCTTATTTTTTCTTTTATTTTTTCTTTTATTTTTTAGAATTCTTATACAACAATTCCAGCAAAGATATTGTGCTTGTCCCTCAGGATTTTAACTCTCACTTCTTTCCCAATCCGCTCATTGCACTTTACCAGTGTTATTGTTCTCTCGTCGGCAACAGCAATTCTTTCATTCGGAAGCCGTCCTTCGCATACGATTCTTGCAGATATCCTCTGCCCTTTCTTGAAAGGCTTCGGAAGCGGCTTTGTTTTCCTTATGTTGAAGTCAGTGTGGCTCAGGATTAGTTTTGTATCATGCTTCTTTTCAAGCTCCTCCAGCCTGGCATAGAACTTCTTCCAGCTCAGCTGCTTTGCAGGATTCCTTCCGCCCCTGTACTTCAGGAAGTTCTGTATTCCGAGCTTTATCTCGTTTCTTTTGTTTATTTTGAGCGCAAACTCGATGATTTCCTCAATATCGGCGTCATTGAAGCCAGGCACAAGCACAGGCGCGATTATCAAATCCAATTTTTTCGGGATATACTCAGCAATCCTTTTTATGCGCTCAATGTCATAATTGCAGCCTGCTATTTTTTTTGAGTTTTCAGGGCTTAATGAGTTTATTGAAATGTTTATCCTTGTCAGTCCAGCAGCAGCCAGCTCATCCACTTTTTTCTCATTCAGGAGCGTGCCGTTCGTGTCCATTGATATGATTTTGACATTTTTTATCTTTGAAATCGCGGAAACAAGCTCAGCCAACTGCGGATAGAGAAGCGGCTCTCCATGAGGCCCGATGTGTATTTCAATGTCCTCTTCACCGACAAAATCAACTAGTTTTTTCAATTCCTCTACTAGATAATCCTTTTCAACAATGAAGTCAACTGTCTTTTTTGAATCAATCCCCTCGTCAACAGAGCAGAATACGCAGTTGAGGTTGCAGCCTGTTATGGGCTTTATCTCTATAATTGATGCGTTCCTGTAAACAATTCCAAATGCCCCGCTTCCTATAAGCGGAAAGCCTGACTCTTTTGTAATCTCTATTTTGGGCTTCATTGCTTTAAAAAGGACACAAAAACTTTTAAATATATGCCTTGTTTTGTTGGTTTGGGGGAAAATGGAAAAGCCAGCTGTTACCTATGAAACATTGTTTGAAACTCTCAGAAGAGAGAAATCCAAAGAGGAATTGCAGAAGCTGAGCCCCGAGTTTTTTGAGGAAATCAAGAAATATCTTACGGAAAAAAAGCAGTCAACGCTTTCTCAGAATGACAACATATTTTCAGAGGTGGAGAAGGAGAAGTTTGAGAGACAGCTAATAAACATAAAGAAGCTGATAAGGGATTTGTATGAAAGAAGGGAGAAAAAGATCATTTCAATGGCATTGAACAAAAGCAGAGTTAATGCTGTGATCGACACCTCAACACTGCTTGCAGGCGAAAGGGCGTTTTTCGATTCAGTCCTTACCGTGCTTAACAACGCAAGGACAGATATTCTTGACAAGATTTTTACAGAAAGCGCAAGCGCTGCGCCTGCTCAAAATGCTTCAAAAGAGAAAGCTGTGCAGACGCAGAAAAAAGAGGAATCAACCGGGAAGACAAAGCTTGTGAGATTTCTGTGCTCTGTGCCGCAGTTTGTAGGGCCTGACCTTGAAATCTACGGTCCGTTTGAAGAGGATGACGTGGCGACCCTTGCAGAGGAGGTCTGCGTGGTCCTCGTAAGCAAGAACAGGGCAGAAGAGATAGAGGCTGAGCAGTAAATTATTCTAAAAAAAGTTCAGATAAAGAATTAACTCATTTTCCAGTAATTTTCTCCTAGCTGTGTGGTGCAGATTCTGCAGTGATAGTGTTCGCCTTCCCGCCCGGCAAGCGCGTGCCAGGATTCTTCAGGAGACCTGTAATGCTGTCTTAAAAAATCACCCAGAACAATTCCGCATTTCGGGCAGTCGTATGCCCTGGTTTTTACAATTGACTTCTCGCTTCCGCACTGCACACATTGGTAGATATTAAGCGGTCCATTTTTTGGATTAAAAATGGAAGAATCTTTAATCTTGTCAATTATCTCAAAATGTATTCCTGGATGTTTTTCGCACATCAGGTCATCGATTGTGGCGGCGACTCTCCCGCTTTTTTTCGCAAGCTCTGCTTTTCTTTTTCCAATTTGCTTTTCAAGCTTCCCAATTTGCTCGTATCCCTTGTTTCGCTGGGCGAGCATTTCTTTCAGTTTTTCATCATTCTCATAAAGCTTCTCAAGTTCTATGTCTTTTTCGCCTCCAAAAACAGGAACATGAACACGTTTTTCTATCATTCGTCTATCAGTAACCATGCTGCTTAGAATATGCCATCCATATAAATAATTTATTATTCGGAGAAGGTAGTAAATTATTTTATTTCAATATCCTAATAAATTAACAGAAACCTTTTTAAACCTCCCCTATTCTTTCTAATATATGAAGCTTCCAAAATCGAAAAAAAGGTTCTGCCCGTACTGCAGAAAGCATACCGAGCATAAGGTTACGCAGGCAAAGAAGCGAACCAGAAGCACTGCCCACCCGCTAAGCTGGGGAGGAAGACTCAGGACTGAAAAGAGGGGCAGGGCAAGGGGCTACGGCAACACAGGCAAATACTCTAAGCCGCCAAAGCCAAAGATGACAGGCAAGAAGCAGTCAAAGAAGACTGATTTCAGGTACGAATGCACTGTCTGCAAGAGGATGCATGTCCAGAAAAAAGGATTCAGGGCAAAAAAGGTGGAGTTCGTATGAAAAAGGAAAATCCGACAAGCAAGTTCATAAAGGTAAGGTGCCCGAAGTGCAAGAACGAGCAGATAATCTTCGGCAAAACCACAACCGAGATAAAATGCCTTGTGTGCGACAAGGTTATTGGCGAGCCAACAGGCGGAAAGACAAAGATAAAGGCAAGAATTTTGGAAGTTTTGGAATAGTTCTAAAATGCTGTTAAGAAGACAAGGGTGGCCGGAGGAAGGGGAATTAGTTCTTTGCAAGGTCACTAAGATAATGCCAAGCTCTGTTTTCTGCAACCTTGAGGAGTACGGCAGAAGCGGAATGATTCACATTTCTGAAATATCGCCCGGCAGAATCAGGAACATAAGGGATTTTGTCATGGAAGGCAAAGTCGTCGTCTGCAAGATTCTCGGCGTAAACAGGGAAAAGGGCTACATAGACCTTTCGCTGAGAAGGGTTTCTGAAAGCATGAGGCGCAATAAAAATGATGAGATAAAGCAGGAGCTGAAGGCAGAGAAGATTGTTGATATGATTGCAAAGGAGCTGAAAACAGATGTTAGGAAGCTTTACGATGAGATAACAGCCAAGCTGCTGCAGGAATATCCATTGCTTTACCCTGCGTTTGAGGATGTCGCGCTGAGGGGCAAGTCGCTTTCTGAGTTCGGCATTGATGCGAAAATAGCTTCAAAGCTTGAAGAGCTGATAAAGCAGAAGATAAAGGCGCCCGAGATATTCATAGAGGGCGAGTTCAAGATCGCAAGCTACGCGCCCGACGGAGTTGAGACAATCAGGCAGGCGCTGTCGCCGATAGAGAAAAAGAAGGATACAATAATAAAATGCCTCGGCAACGGAAGGTACATGCTTAAGATAACTGCAGAGGACTACAAGACAGCCGAGAAGATGCTGAAGGACATAGTTGATTCGACACTTGATTTCGTGCATAAGAAAGGCGGCTCAGCTGAGTTCATAAGGGCAGAATGAAACACATAATGAAATGCCCCAAATGCGGGAAATACACAATGAAGGATTTCTGCTGCGAGAAGACGATACTGCCTAAGCCGGCGCGCTATTCCCCCATTGACAGATTCGGCGAGTACAGACGGAAGGCGAAGAAATTGAGCGCTAATTAATTTCAGTTTCAGTGTCTTTAGCCATTTTTTGATAAGCTATTTCAAGGTCGTGGACAAGTCCTCCCAAATCATTGCTGTCTTTTTTTATTGGTATTAACCAAAGAGGCGTGAATGCAAGAGGCAATTTGCGAATTTCTCCGCGAAGAAAAACTGCTTTTTCATAATTGTCAGATGGATTGACACCTTTTCCAGAATAAAATTTAGGAGGCAATGGCTCGTATGTCATCAGGTTAATAAATCATTCAGAACTTATAAATCTTTCTAGCATATTCTGTATTTTGAAATATCCATCCCCAGTTTTTCCGGTGAATAGCTGTTTATTATGTAATCAATGTGCCTTGCTTTCTCGGCATTTGATAATGAAAGATTTATCAGCGGGCTTCTCACATCTGTTGCAAAAACGCATGCCAGTTCCTCTCTTCTCGCCACAACGTTCGCAATCAAGCTTACCTCTTTCTGGAGCCTGTAAGCTTCCCTTAATTTTTCCCTGCTGCCGTCAAGCGCAAGCCAGACCATTTTTTCCATAAGCGCAGGCGCTACATTGGCAGTCGAGGCAACAGCGCCGTAGCCGCCTGCCTTTATTATGTCTACTATCTTGTAGTCGTTGCCGGCAATCACCCTAAATTCATTCGGATCTGTATTTCTTATTATTTTTTTTAGCTTTCCCATGTCTGCTGAAGAATCCTTTATTCCTATTATCTTTGGATTTTTTGAAAGCGCAATAGCTGTTTCAGCTTCTATATTTGAATTTGTTCTTGATGTATTATTATAAAGCATCACATTTCCCTCTATTCCATAGGTAAGCGTCCCGAAA
The DNA here is from genome assembly GCA_963845175.1 of uncultured archaeon. Taxonomy (GTDB): domain Archaea; phylum Nanobdellota; class Nanobdellia; order Woesearchaeales; family CAIVOO01; genus CAIMOB01. The sequence continues at coordinate 15,287 of CAWJRI010000008.1, read as the reverse complement.
TAATCCATTATGCCTCTCTGAGAAACATTATTGCACCCAACAACGCTCATGAATGTCATGGGCTCTTTTATTCTTTTTTCTATATCCTGGCACAGCCTGACTGCGTTGTCTGTCGATGTTGGATTAATGCCTGCGATTAAATCCTTGACGAAACCTACTTTTTTCTCAAGTTCGTTGACGCATTTCCAGGCAAATTCAATCAAGTCAATTTGTTCATTGTATGTCAGAAGTTCGCTCTGCCCAGTTGTTCCGCCAGGGCATATTACATCAACATTCGCATTTACAAGATCAACTAAAATTTCGTGCAGTTTATTGTAATCAATAGAGCACTTGCTTCCATTTTGGTGCATCGGAGTGATTATTGGGACAATTAGCCCTTCAAGCTCTGTAGGTTGTATCGCTGTCATTTGTCTCTCTGCCACCTGATTAAACAAAAGAAATTTAAACCTTTCGATACACTTAAAAACGCATGGCAGACGTGCGCGAGGTCAAAAAGGCAAAATTGTTTGTCGGGATGCTTTCCAGCAATGCTGCCTTGTTTGAGGAAATCAAGAAAGAATTGCCTGTTTTCGGCAGGATTGATTTCGAAAGCAGAATTTTTGACTGGAATTTCACTAAATTCTATGAAGATGAAATGGGCTCTGGACTGAAAAGGAAGTTTGTTTTCTTTGACAAACCAATAATGCCAGATGAGATTGCTGAAATCAAGCTGAAGACAAACGAAATAGAGAAGAAATTTGCTGAAAAAGGCAGCAGGAAAATAAATCTTGACCCCGGCTATCTTACGCAGATGAAGGTTGTGCTGGCTTCTGCAAAAGATTCAAGCCATAAGGTTTATATAAAAGACGGGATTTACGGCGACATTGCATTGAGGTTCAGGAATAATTCATTTGAGCCGTTTGACTACACCTATTCTGACTTCAAAAGCAAGGATTACATTAAATTATTTAATGGAATGAGGGAGAAAAATGATTGGGCTTGACTACAGCGGAACACTCGTCGACGACAGGGAGAGAGTATTCACAACTGTAAATGATATTCTGAAGCATCTGGGGTTGAAGAAAAAAACAGTTAAAGAGCACAGGCAGTTATTCACCATGGATTATGTGGAGTATTACAAAAGATTGGGAGTTAACGTCAAAGCTGAAGAGCTTGAAGGTTTGTACAGGAAATTTTACAGACACGACATTCCCACGCACATAATCCCAGGTGTTAAAGAAACCCTGCAGTCGCTGAAACAAAGCAGCGCTGAAAAGCTGATTCTGATAAGCGGGGAGCAGGAGGATTTTTTAATAAAAAGCCTGAAGACTTTGGAATTAGAAAACTTTTTTTACGATGTTGTCGGCACACAGTTCAACAAAATAGAAATGCTTAGAAAGCATTCTCCAAGAGTTTATGTTGGGGATACGACAAATGATGCGGAGTTTGCCAGGGCAGCAGGCGTTTCTTTTATCGGCGTCTGCAACGAATACAGCTACCATTTCAGAAGCCATTTTAAGGAGCTTGATGTTTATCTGGCAGACAGCCTGGAGCACGCGTTAAATTCAACCAGGCCTTTGTTCCGCACTAAATGATAACATTTTTAAACCCCAAATTGTTTTAGCGTCGTATGCAGATATTAAATCTTAAGGGCAGAGAGGTGCTTGATTCGAGGGGAAATCCCACTGTTGAAGCTGAAATTCTTACTTCTAAAGGATTGTTCAGGGCAATTGTCCCATCTGGCGCATCCACAGGAATTCATGAGGCGCTTGAATTGAGGGATGGAGGGAAAAGATACCTTGGAAAGGGTGTTCTGAAAGCTGTCAAGAACATTGACAAGATTTCAAAAAAATTAGTTGGCGTTGAATTGGGCGAGCAGATGGATGTTGACCGCCTGATAATTGAATTGGATGGCACAAAAAACAAATCAAACTTAGGAGCAAACGCGATTCTCGCAGTTTCAATGGCTTACGCAAGGGCGTCTGCTGCTGAGCAGGGAATTCCGCTTTACAGTTACATTTCAGGCATAACAAATAGCAAACAGTTGCTTCCTGTGCCGTGCTTCAACATAATCAACGGTGGAAAGCACGCAGGAAACAAATTAGATGTGCAGGAGTTCATGCTTAATCCTGTCGGGGCAAAGAGCTTCAGCGAGGCATTGCAGATTGGCTCTGAAATTTATCACATCCTGAAAAAAGTGATAGAGGAGAAATACGGCAGGACAGCTTCAAATGTCGGCGACGAAGGAGGGTTTGCGCCCCCTGTCGAGCACATTGAAGAGCCGCTTAACATGATAACAGAAGCAATTGAAGAAGCAGGCTACAAGAAAAAAGTAAAGTTAGGTATGGACTGCGCTTCGTCAGAGTTCTTCAGGGATGGAAAATATTATCTTGAAGGTGCTGAGCTGACTGGCGAGCATCTGCTGGAGAGATATGAAGAATTGGTTGACATGTACCCGATAATTTCAATTGAAGATCCGTTTAGCCAAGATGATTTCAATAATTTTGCGCTTGCAACAAAAACACTGAAAAAAATCCAGATTGTTGGAGATGATTTGACTGTCACAAATCCTGAAAGAATACAGAAAGCAATTGTTTTGCACGCCTGCAACGCATTGCTTTTGAAAGTCAACCAGATTGGAACTGTTTCAGAGGCGCTTGAAGCTGCACAGCTTGCGATGAAGAATGAATGGAATGTGATGGTTTCGCACAGATCAGGCGAGGCAGAGGATACTTTTATTGCTGACTTGGTTGTCGGACTGGGCAACGGGCAGATTAAGTCAGGCGCGCCGTGCAGGGGCGAGAGAACAGCGAAGTACAACCAGCTTCTGAGAATAGAAGAGGAGCTTGGAAAGCAGGCGAAGCTTTACAAATGGATATAAATAAATGCTTTTATAAGATACTCAAATTTTATGTTCAATATGCAATCACAAAAGCTTTATCAAAAATATGCTGATGGTCGACATTGGGAAAAACATCCAACTATTTATGCTGAAACTTTTGCCGAATTTCTTAAAGAAAAGAATTTTAAGGGAATGATAGTTGATGTTGGTTGCGGTATTGGTCGCGACGTCAATGTTTTTTCAAAGTTTGGTTTTAATGCTTTTGGTATTGATAATTCCAAACAAGAAATTGAAAATTGTAAGAAAAGATTTCCTGAATTAAAATTTGAAGTTCAGGATGTTGAAAAGCTCAAGTTTACAGATAATTCCGTAGACGCTTTTTTCATGATTAATGTCATTCATTATGTTCATAAAGAGAAAGCAATTCAGGAAATTTTTAGGGCATTAAAACCTTATGGATACTTCTTCGTCCATTTCAACATTGACATTATTGATAAGAATGGAAAAGTTGATTACCATCATGATCAGGAGGATATTTTAAAATTAGTATCAAAATTCAAAATAATTCAGCAAAGGTTATTTGAAAGAGTTGACCATCAACCAGTTGAACATAAACATGAGATTGTGGAATTATTTCTTCAAAAGCCTTAACCTTATCTTCGCCTGACTTTCTCGCTTTTCGGGCTTGAACCTTCTTTACTCTCTAAATTATGATAACAAATAACCGTTCGTCAGGCAACATAACACAAATTTTTCGCAACCTTTTTAAACCAGCATATATTCACACAAAAACAAGGGGGTTAAAGTGACAATTTACAAGACAAAAAGCGTCATAATAAGCAGGAAAAAGGACAAGAAGAATGATACCTACGGCGCCTTGATAGCTTTGTTTAACATAAATGACCCTCACAAATCAGGAAAAGCGCCTGAAAAAGTTCTTGAATATCCAGACATAAAAAACGTAAAGATTTACAACTGCTCAATCAAATTCCTTCTTGGCGGAAATGACTTGGTCATCAATGACCTAAACGAAGTGGATATTGAAGAGAAGAAGAAAAGGATATACTTGAAGTGCAAGCAGAAATCGAATCCTAGTTTATGAGTTTTCCAACCAGTCCGGGTCTTACAACATTGGCAACAGCACAATTGCCCTTGTAGTGAATATGCGGAAAGGACCTGTTAAAATCATTATGCATTATGCCACGCAACTGCCCTGGCTCTTCTAAATCCAACGTAGCTTCATCATATTTTACAAAAGGAAGTCTAAAAAAAGGAATCAATCTCTGTTCACTTCCGAATGAATGTTTAAAGGTTTGAAAGAACTCTTTATAATTATTAAGTGGAACATCTAAAACGTATTTTAAATTTTCTAACTTAAAGACTGGGACATCAATAACCATAAAATGTCCGGTGTATCTACTTGCTCTTTTTTCAAGTGCTTCAATGAGATATTCCTGGGGAGTTTTGTCTTTTTTCTTTGCTGCTTTGATAATATCTTCTCTTCTTCCTTCTCCCCACATACCCAGCGATTTTACTGTGCTGACAATATCTCTCTCCAGTTCTATTTTCAACCCGCGCATTTTTAAGATAAAAGAATCCAAATATATAAATTTTATGGTTAACTTTTTAAACCCCAAAAATCTTACTTCTACTATGAAGGCGAAAAAGAGGGTTATGCTGGTTATTCTGGATGGCTGGGGCGCATCCAAAAAGACATATGGGAATGCAGTGATTGCTGCAAAGCCGAAGAACTTTCTCAATTACAGGAAAAATTATCCTTACACAGAATTATGCGCGTCTGGCGAATGCGTCGGACTGCTGAAAGGAATAATGGGGAATTCTGAAGTCGGGCACATGCATCTTGGCGCAGGAAGGCTGATGAAGGAGGAACTGGTTGATGTGCTTGACTCAATAAAAGACAAGTCATTCTTCAAAAACAAAGCGCTTGTAAACGCGATTGAACGTGCAAGGAAGAAAGGAAAAGCGCTGCACATAATGGGGCTTGCATCTGACGGCTGCGTTCATTCTCACATTAGGTTTTTGTTTGCGATGCTTGAGCTCTGCAAGAAAAGGAATTTCAAGAATGTTTATGTTCACATGTTCACAGACGGCAGGGACACGCCAGTAACTTCCGGAATAAAATACCTGAAGCAGACTGAAGCTGAAATGAAAAAGTTAGGCGTCGGTAAAATCGCTACAGTCATCGGCAGATACTATGCAATGGACAGAGACAGAAGATGGCAGAGAACAGAGAGAGCATACAATGCGCTGCTTGCGATAAACACGCCAAGGGCAAAGAGCGCAGAAGAGGTAATAACTAACTCCTACAAGCAGAAAATCACAGATGAATTCATACTTCCAAAAGTAATCGGAGATTTCAACGGTGTCAAGGACGGCGATTCAATTGTTTTCTTCAACATCCGCTCTGACAGGGCAAGGCAGATATCAATGGCTTTTGAATTGAAGAAATTTGACCATTTCAAAAGAAAACAGGTCAGCGTCGATCTTGTCGGAATGTGCGAATACAGCCATGAATTAAAGATGCCTGTTGCATTCCCGCCAATCCATCCGAAGAATGTTATTGCAGATGTTATTTCAAAAGCAGGCTTGAAGCAGTTCCACACAGCTGAGACAGAGAAATATGCCCACGTGACTTATTTCTTCAACGGTGGAATCGAACCGCCGAAGAAAGGCGAGGACAGGCTGCTGATTCACAGCCCGAAGGTTGCCACTTATGATCTGAAGCCGGAGATGAGCGCCTACGAAGTCACAAGAAACCTTTTGAAGCGAATCGACTCAGAAAAATATGATTTCATTGTCATAAATTATGCAAATCCTGACATGGTCGGGCACACAGGAGTTTTCAAGGCAGTTGTTACCGCATTAAAGCACGTTGACAAATGCCTTGGGCAAATTGTTGAATTGGCAAAGAAAAAAGGCTACATCTGCCTGATAACAGCTGACCACGGCAATGCAGAAAAAATGCTTTATGACAACGGCGAAGTCTGCACAACGCATACGACAAACCCTGTTCATTTCATTGTTGTTGACGACAAGAAGTGGAAGCTAAGAAATGGAGGTGCATTGTACGATGTTGCGCCCACTGTTTTGAAGCTGATGGGCATAAAGCAGCCGAAGGAAATGAAAGGGAAAAGCCTTATTTCTTCTTGAAAAAATCAGTGTATTCCTTAACAGTGTCTTTCTTGAACTGCACAACACCCTCGAATGTTTTTTGGTGCTGTATCATTTCTTCAAGAACATAGAAAGGGAGTGTTGCAATATCAACTCCTGTTAAAGCCAGCTCTCTCGCTTGTTGGGCATTTCTCACGCTTGCCGCGATTACTTTCGTGATGAGGTTGTAATTTTTGAATATTTGAACTGTCTTTTTCACTAAATCAACACCGCTGACAATGCCATTATCCTCAATTAGATAATTGTCATTATCACCCTCCCCTTCTTCAGAATAATAATCCTTCTTATCATACTTTATTTTGTTGTTGTCTCTTAGATAGTCGTCAATTCTTCCTGCAAAAGGGCTTACATAGGTTGCGCCTGCCTTCGCAGCAAGAAGCGCCTGTTCAGGAGACATTATTAGTGTGGCATTTGTGGCTAAATTTAATCGACCAGGTTTGTTAGCATCGAAAATCCCTTGAATGCCAATTCCGTCTTTAAGTCTTCTGATTGCCTTTAACCCGTCATAAAAAACATTTTTGTCTTCTTCGCTTTTGGCAGGGTTTACTGGAATTTTTATTACAAGTCTATCTAATTTGATATTACTATTTAAAAACAAAGACGATGCTAAATGTGCTGCCTGGTCAACCATTTCTTTGTAATTGAGGCCAACAACTTCTATACTTACGGGGAGGTTATAAAAACCCAATTTGCTGCATTCATTAAAAATAGGCACCAGCACATCTTCCAATTTCTTTGCCTTTGTCCTCTCCATCTCTTTCTTAATTAAAGAAGGATTTGTTGTAACTCCGTCAACAATGCCCCAGGAAACTGCCTCTTTTATCTCTTCAATGTTTGCTGTATCAATAAAGATTTGCATTTTCTCACCCCGGATTAAACAAAATCAATTAAATTTATATACTTTTCCATAGTCTTTTTAAATTACCGTGAAGCTTTCAGAAATCAAATCAAAACTGCCTCAGGAATTCTATGAGGTGCTTGAGAAGGAGAATATAACAGAGCTGAGGCCGAGCCAGGAAAAATCAGTCAATGCAGGGCTTCTGGAAGGCAAAAGTCTGCTTGTCTGCACGCCGACTGCATCAGGCAAGACACTGATTGCAGAGCTCGCGTCATTGAAATCAATTCTTGAAGGAAAAGGAAAAACTATCTACATTGTTCCGCTCAAGGCGCTTGCGAGCGAAAAATTCAAGGATTTCAAAAGAAGATATGAGCATCTGATAAAGATAGCAATGTCAATCGGGGATTTAGATTCCGCTGACCCTTATCTTCATGATTACGATTTAATTATAACAACTTCTGAAAAGTTTGATTCATTAATCAGGCACAAAGCGCCCTGGCTAGATGAAATCAAAACAGTTATTGCAGATGAAGTGCATCTGCTGAATGACGCAGGCAGGGGACCAACACTTGAAATCCTGCTGACAATACTGAAGCAGATGCTGAAGAATGTCCAAATCATAGGTTTGTCAGCCACAATAGGCAATCCTGAGAAGCTTGCTTGCTGGCTTGGTGCAACGCTTGTAATTGATGATTGGCGCCCTGTTGTGCTTCACAAGGGCATTTATTTGGATGGTGAAGTAGAATTCTATTAAGCGCTTATTAGCTCTACATGTATTATTTACAATATGGAAATTAACTTTTATCCAGAATCTTCTTATATTTCTCAACCATTCCATTATGCATCAAAAGAATGTCTTTTTTCTCTTCCTCATCCAAGCTGTCGCCAACTTCTATGCCCGGCTCGCGCTCAAACTCCTTCAGCTTCAAATCAACAACTTTTGTCTCCCAAAGATAGCCTATTCCAATCGGATGAAGCTTCTGCTCTGAAATAATCTTGAGAACAGCGCTGCCTTTAGAAAGAAGAGTTGTTATCGCCCCTTCCTCTATAGAACCATCTATTTTAAGATTAACACTCATTAGAAAGTATATTAGTGGCTTTTTGTTTATTAAATTTGCTATATACCCATAAGAATTACGCAGTTTTAAAGGCTTTCTAAAAGCATAAATATTTGTTAAGTTTATTCAATAAAAATGAAAGTTCTGGCAGGCATCGCAGTCAAAAACAGGAAAATGCCTCCTGAAGAACTGATAAACATGATTCCCAGCTTTGACGGGCTGATTGTCAGGAGCGCAACAAATGTTACAAAAGAAGTTATTGATGCAGGGGAAAACTTGAAAATCATCGGAAGGGCAGGGGTCGGTGTTGATAACATTGATGTTGCAGCTGCAACTGAAAAAGGGGTTGTTGTGAAGTTCGCGCCCTACGGCAACACAAATGCAACTGCCGAGCTCGCGCTTGGGCTTATGCTGGCTGTTTCGAGAAACATACCGCAGGCATCTGGCTCGCTAAAGGCAGGCACATGGGTCAAGAAACAATACGCTGGCGCAGAATTAACAAACAAGACACTCGGCATAATCGGCTGCGGAAGAGTTGGGCAAAGGCTCGCGGAACTTGTGCTGGGATTCAACATGCAGGTGCTTGGCTACGATCCCTACTGCAAAAGCACAGAATCAAGGATAAAACACGTCGACAATCTTGAAGAGCTTCTAAAAAATTCTGATTACGTAAGCCTGCATCTTTCTGGGCAGGAAAAGCCAATAATCGATTCAGAAAAAATACTGCAGATGAAGAAAACAGCTTACTTGATAAATGCTTCAAGAGGAGCTAATCTTGATGAAGAAGCGCTGCACGGCGCACTAAAGCTCAACATAATAGCAGGCGCCGCTCTTGATGTTTACGTTGAAGAAGGAAAAGAAGGAAAGCCATACATAAACAAATTATTTGAGCTTCCTAATTTCATCGGAACACCGCACCTGGGCGCGTCAACAGATGAGGCGCAGAGAAAGACATCAATTGAAATGGCTGAAGTGGTTGCGAATTTCCTGATAAGCGGGGACTGGAGGAATTCAGTCAATGTTGGGGAAGAGGTGGAATTGAAAGAAGCGAAAACTTATTCTCTTCATGTCTATCACCAGGATAAGCCAGGCATGTTTGCCAAGATAGATGCTGTTCTTGCTGACAATGGAATCAACATAAGGGAGATAAAGGCAAGAAAAATGGGCGATAACGCTTTGGCTGTTTACCTCGTGCACCAGGAAGCTGATGCCGGGACAATCTCGCGGATAAAGGCAATTGAAGGGGTTTACAGCGTTAAGAAGTAACATCTTCTATATTGCAAAGCATAACTTTTATAAATCTCATATATAATTGTTCTTAAATGCCTGCTGAAATAGGAAATTACGATTTTAAGAAAACAGAAGAGGATGTTCTGAAGTTTTGGGAAGATAAAAAGCTGTACGACAAGTCAGCAAAGAAGAACAAGGGCAAGAAGAAATTCTACTTTTTGGATGGTCCGCCTTACACGTCCGGCAGGATTCATATCGGAACTGCCTGGAACAACTGCATGAAAGACATTGCAATGAGGCACAAGCGGATGGCTGGCTTCAATGTCTGGGACAGGGCAGGCTATGACATGCATGGGCTGCCAACTGAAAACGCTGTGCAGAAGAAGCTTGGTCTGAAGGTCAAGGATGACATTTCAAAATTCGGCGTTGAAAAATTCGTAAAAGAATGCATCGATTTCTCAAGCACAAACGCACTGCAGATGGACAAGGACTTGTGGAGGCTGGGCGTCTGGATGGATTACAAAAACGCCTACTGGCCTATTAAGAATTATTTCATAGAGGGCGAATGGCTTCTAATCAAAAAGGCATTTGAGAAAAACAGGCTTTACAAAGGACTGAAGGTAATGACCTGGTGCGCAAGCTGCGAAACAGCGCTCGCAAAGCACGAGCTTGAATACAAATCTGTTTCTGACAATTCAATTTTCCTGAAATTCAAGGTAAAGGACAGGCCGAATGAATTCCTGATTGTCTGGACAACAACGCCGTGGACAATTCCTTTCAACCTGGCTGTCATGGCTAATCCAGATCTTGAGTATGTAAGAGCAAAGGTTGAAAATGAGACATGGATTCTTGCAAAGGGGCTTGCGGCAATGATAAATGTGGTTGCGAACAAGCAGTACAAGATTATTGAGGAGTTCAAGGGTGACAAACTCAGGGGGCTGAAATATGAGCATCCATTGAAGGACGAAATCCCTTATTTCAAGGAGATAAAGAATCCAAATCTTCATTCGGTTATTCTTTCAAAGGAATATGTTGATTTGAGCGCAGGCTCAGGCCTGGTTCACTGCGCGCCCGGTTGCGGTCCTGAAGATTATGAGGTTGGAAAGGAATACGGCCTGCCTGCATTCAACAATATAGACGAGAGGGCAATCTTCCGCAGCATGGGAAAGTTCAGCGGGTGGATTGCAAAGACAGATGATGGAAAATTCGTAGAGGAGCTGAAGAAAAAAGGCGCGTTGATAGAGACAGCTCCTGTTGAGCATGATTACGCCCACTGCTGGCGCTGCCACAATCCGGTTGTGTTCAGGGCGACAGAGCAGTGGTTCATGAAGATTGAGGATTTGAGGGACAAGATGATTGAATCCGCAAAAGAAATAGGTTTCGTGCCAAAAGAAAGCAGGCAGTGGTTTGAATCCTGGATAAATAATTTGAAGGACAATTCAATCACAAGGCAGAGATTCTGGGGAGCGCCTGTGCCAATTTGGGAATGCGGATGCGGTGAAGTGGAAGTTATAGGCTCCGTTGCTGAGCTGAAAAAGAAAGCAGGAAAAGTGCCGAAGGACCTTCACAGGCCGTGGATAGATGATGTCACATTCAAATGCAAATGCGGGAAAACAATGAAAAGGGTTCCAGATGTTCTCGACGTGTGGATAGATTCCGGAACAGCGTCCTGGAACTGCCTTGAATATCCTGGCAGCAAGACGCTGATTAATAAATGGTTCCCGGCAGACCTTGTGCTTGAGGCGACAGAGCAGATAAGGCTTTGGTTCAGCATGCTTCACATCTGCTCTACAATTGTGTTTGACAAGCCCTGCTTCAAAAATGTTTATTCCCACGGGATGATTCTTGATTATCAGGGGCAGAAGATGTCAAAGTCGCTCGGCAACATTATCTCGCCTTATGAGATTGTTGACAAGGTCGGCGCAGATGTCCTTAGATATTACATGTGCAGCACTCCTGCGGGCGAAAACATAAATTTCAGCTGGGAAGAGGCAAAAATAAAGCAGCGCAACCTCACTGTGCTCTGGAATGTCCATAAATTCCTTATTGATTATGCGCAGACAATCGGGACAAAGCCGAAGAAGATATTCAGGAAAGGGCTTGAAGAAAAATACATTCTGTCAAAGATGAATTCCGCAGTCAAAAAATCAACAGAATTGTTTGACAGCTACAGGCTCGACGAGACAATTGATGTCGCTGAAAACCTTTTCCTCGAGCTTTCAAGGACATACATACAGATGATAAGGGAGAAATCTGCAACAGGAACAGACGAGGAAAAAGCAGCTGTTCTTTCGGCAATCTATGAAGTCTTTATGGCTGTCCTGCAGCTGCTTGCGCCAATCTGCCCATTCATAGCAGAGCAAATGTATCTTAATCTCAAGGGCGCGTTCGGGCTTAAAACCGAAAGCGTTCATCTGCTAAGCTGGCCTAAATTCGACAAAAAGTCAATCAATGAGAAAATAGAAAAAAATATGGCAGTTGCAAACGATGTCATGCAGGCTGTCTTGTACGCAAGGGAAAGGACACAGCTCGGGGTCAGGTGGCCTTTGAAGGAGGTTATTGTTGAGACGCAAAACACGGAAATCAGGGACGCCGTTGAGGCAATGAAGGAAGTAATAAAGACGCAGACAAATGTCAAGGATATTGTTATCAAGAAAGACATGGGCATGAAGAAACGAGTTAAATCTGATTTTGCAAAGCTCAAGCCTGATTTCGGCGACGCTTCGGCGAGAATAATTGCGCACATTGCAATGCAGAGCCCTGAATCGATTCTCGGAGCGATTGAAAAGCAGGGAAAATGCATCCTGAAGATTGACAAAGAAAGCTATGAGATAAAAAGAGAGCATTTGATGATGGTGAGGGAGGTTCCCCTGCATCTTGTTGAAGCGGAGTTCAAGGGCGGATTCATTTTCCTGAACAAAGAGATGACAAAGGAATTGGAGGCAGAAGGCTTCTCAAGAGAGGTTGCAAGAAGGGTCCAGTCAGCAAGGAAAGAATCCGGCCTGCACAAGAGCGACAGGATAAACTTGTTTATTCTGGCTGACAAAGAGCTTGTTGAAATGCTAAGCAAGTGGAAAAAACAGCTGCAGGAGAAGGTCAGCGCCTCAAAAATTGAGATAGGAACTTCCACAACCCAGAAATTCAGCTTCAAGAAGCCTGACAAGGTAAAGGACAGGCAGATTGAAATAATGTTCAGCAAGGTTTAGTCCCAACCTTGTGACAAGCAAAGTTTTTATTTTAATTCTTATTATCCCAGCTTGATGGACGGCATTGACAGCGCAAACATCGACCTTGAGAAAACACTCCAGAAAGAAATACATGATCTTGCCGAAAAGCAGTTTTTCTTGGGTGACGAACTTGAAGATAATTACGATGAGGAATACTTTTGCAGCATTAATAAGAAAAACACTGCTGAGAACAGCAAGAGCATATCCTGCATTTTAACCCCTGACCACTGGCTTGCATTGAGCACAGGGCTGGCGGGAATAAACAAGAAGAACCCCTACGTCTTTCTTGCAAAGGCAAATTATCACATACAGAAAGGCGAAAGTTACGGGAATTTTCATTCTGCATACAAAAACACAGAGAAGGCGCTTAAAATTGATGCGAAAAATTATGTCTTCAGGCTAAACTCTGTCTATCTGCAGGAATCAATTATTGGCTGGAACTATTTAACTGCTCCTGAAACCACTGATTTTATGGGAAAAATTGACGAAATTGTGGCATTCAGCGCAAGCGAAAAAAAACTTGCGCTTGCCTACAATACTTATGTTGCATTGGCTCTTTGGTTCCTTTGCGACAGCAGCTTTGACAAAGGAAACACTCCTGAATTCAAAAAATTGATAAAATACCAGTCGCTGGCAAGGGAAAACCTCGTGAAGCACAATCCTCAGGACACAGCCAACATACTCTGCCTTATCGACTGTTATACAATATTGGATGATTTTGAGTCCAAAATATCTGCAATAAGGCAGTTTGAGCTGTCGCTGGAAAAATACAGCAATAACACGAGATTTAACAGGAAGCTTCTGAGGCGGATTAAGAATGAGCCAGCAGGGCACAAGGTGCGGTTAAATATCCCTTATTCTGAATCGATAGGAATAATCAATTAAATAAATTCATTTATTTGCGCAGACGCAGATAACCTTATCATCAGTGCAGTCCCATCTGGTGTAGTTGTATGCTTTTTCTTCGCAAACCTTTGCGCAGTCCTGCTTCACCAGATCTTTAAGCAGCGGGCTGATCAGGCTTTTTTCCATTTCATTGCAGTTCTTTTTTCCACTTTCAATTTTTATTTCTTTCTGCCCCGTCGAGCCTGCGGTGCACCCAGTCAAGAAAACTGCAAGCAATATGCTCATTATTATTGTCTTTTTCATTTTATACTTAATGAATAGCTTTTTCCTTTTAAATCTATCTCAATCAGGCTGCCTTTCTTGAATTTTAACCCCTTAATATAAAGATAATAATGCCTGTGCTCAGGAAGGACGCAGCTGCACAAAACAGCCCTTATTTCGCAGTCAAATTTCTTTTTATTTTTGTTTATCTTAAAATTTTTCTTCGGGAACATCGGCAGGTAGATTTTAGAAATAAAGAGAAAGTTTCCCGCCTCTTCCTCACTCCCAATTTTTCTTTTATAGGTGTCTTTCATCTTTCTAAAACGGACAATAACTAGTCGGGCAGCCGCCTGCGTAGTCTGATTCGGCCCTTACGTGCCTTGTCTCGCCCAGCTCTTTTGTCAATGCCTGCCCTGTGTAAAGCACCTGTTCTTTTTTGCTTCCGTACCTGTAAACTGTTATTCCCTTGCACCTGAGCTGGTGCGCCAGAAGGTAAATCTTCCGGATGTCGTCGATTGTGGCGTCATATGGCAGATTCACTGTCTTTGATACAGCATTGTCTGTGTGCTGCTGGAAAGCTGCCTGCATCCTTACATGCCATTCAGGCGCAATGTCAAGCGCCGTCTTGAAAATCCTCCTGATATCTTCGGGAATTCCTGCAATTTCCTGCAGCGAGCCCTTTTCAGCAATCTTCATCATCAACTCTTTTGAATGAATCTTTCTCAGCTTTGCAGTTTCTTCAAACAGTGAATTAATTTCAAGCATCTTTGTGCCTTCAAGCACATTTCTTATGAAAGAGACAGCGAACAACGGCTCTATTCCTGATGAACAGCCTGCAATTATTGATATTGTGCCTGTCGGCGCAATTGTCGTGACTGTCGCATTCCTCATCGCCTTGTAATTTGCCAGTCTGCTCTGCTTGAACGCAGGGAAACTTCCTTTTTCTTCTCCAATTTCTTCTGAAGCTGTCCTCGCCTCTTTTGTTACGAACTTCATCAGCCTGTCTGCTGTGTTCAGCGCAATCTCAGAATCATAGGGAATTCCCAGTTTGATAAGCAGCTCTGCAAAGCCCATAACCCCCAATCCAATTTTCCTTGTCCGCTTCGTATTATTCTCTATCTGCTTTAGCGTGTATTTGTTTGCGTCAATTACATTGTCCAAAAACCTTACAGCTCTTCTTACTGTCCTTTTCAGCTTCACCCAGCTGATTGTCTTTCCTTCAATCATCTTTGCCAGATTAATGGAGCCGAGGTTGCAGGATTCGTAGGGAAGCAGCGGCTGCTCCCCGCAGGGGTTTGTTGACTCGATTTTGCCGAGCTTCGGCACGAGATTCTTGCGGTTTATCTCGTCGATAAAAATCATTCCGGGATCGCCTGTTCTCCAGGCGTTTGAGATAATCAGCTCGAATAATGATTTTGCGTTTATCTTTCCCTCTGCTTTTCCGCTTCTCGGGTTTACAATCTCAAACTTCTCATTTTTCTGCACAGCCTGCATGAAGCTTTCAGTTGCGCCGACTGAAAGGTTGAAATTTGAGAATTTTCCTTCCTCTGTCTTGCAGTTTACAAAATCAACGACATCAGGATGGTCGACTCTCAGAATGCCCATGTTCGCGCCCCTTCTCCTTCCTCCCTGCTTTATTACCTCTGTTGCCATGTCAAACACTCTCATGAATGAGACTGGGCCAGATGCAACGCCTTTTGTTGACTTTACAATGTCGCCTTTTGGCCTTAACCTCGAGAAAGCGAAGCCTGTTCCACCGCCGGACTGCTGGATAATCGCCATTGCCTTGACAGCGTCAAAAATATCAATCAATG
>CAWJRI010000007.1:0-29468 GCA_963845175.1 uncultured archaeon | reverse complement strand
CCACGCATCCGAGCACCGGTTCGACGACCACCCGTCGTCCGTCCGCCGTGTCGGCCACCACCTCATGGCCCAACGTGAACGGGAAGGACACGATCGGTTCGAGTAACTCGGCTGGACCGCCCTTCGACGGTCGCCAGATCGGACCCGCAGATGCCCGAGAGCCGAGGGCGGATGCGCAGCCATTCGGGCCCCGGAAGCGACGGCTCGACGATCTCGTCGAACTTCAGCGGACCAGCGGCAGCGGGGGAACCGACGCGAGCACGGCAGCGGCGCGGGCGGCGGCGAACCGCGGACCCACCGTTCGAACCGGAGCGCCTTGCATCGGATCGCTCCCCGACGGGCGCCGGTCGACGCCGGTGTCCGGGTGGGGGAGAGGGGGCCGATGGGGAGCAGGGGCCGCGGTGCGCCCGGGGCCTTCGACCAGTGCTCCACGTGCCAACCACGCTTGCGGGCGATGGTGGCCAGCTTGGCCTCGGGGTTCACGGCGACGGGGTGGCCCACCGCCTCCAGCATCGGGGAGGTCGCTGGCCGAGTCGGCGTAGCTGACCGACTCCTCGAGCAGCAGCCCTTCGGCCTCTGCGTACCGTGCCAGCACCATCGCCCGGGCTTCACCGGTGGGGGGCGACACGTCGAGCTCACCGGTGAACCCACCGCTCGGACCCACCGTCATGCGGGCCGCGACGATCTCGTCGAACAACGGACGGAGCGGTTCGACGAGGAAGTCGAGCGCACCGGTGATGAGGATGGTGCGGTGGCCGAGTGCCCGGTGCTCACGTACCCGTCGGATGCCTGCGGGGAACGACTTCATGAGCACCAGCTCGTTGAGGTACTCCCATGCGTCTTCGCGGAGCAGCGCACTGGGTGCGTCCTCGTAGCGACGGTAGAAGCTCCGGAGGAAGTCACCGTGGTCCTTGCGGTCCAGCTTCAGCATGGCCGGTGCCTGGCGGAGCATGTCCAGGGTGAAGCGCGCCCGTTCGGCGGCGTCCATGTCTCGCGTGGCCAGGAAGGAGAAGGACTCCACCACGTTGGATGCGATGAGCGTGTTCTCGAGGTCGAAGGCCGCCAGATGGCGGTCGGGCGACAGGACGGCCTTGCGCCCGCGGTCGGCTCGAGACGCCGTCTTGGACTTCCCCGGAGTCATCTTCACGCGGGCGTTGCGCACCACGGACGGGTCTTTCCTGTGTATCTGCATTCTCACGCCGTCGTACTTGAACTCAAGCGCAGCAGGTTTGCCGACTGTCTCAAATCCTTCTTTTACATCCTTCACTTTCTGCGCAAGCATAACCTTCACAGGCCTTCCAGCTGTCAGCCCTGTTTTTTCAAGCCCTTTCTCGCCTTTTTCCCTTATTGTCTTTGCAACAGCTGCAAAATCATTTGCAACATCGTAGGCAGACTGGACAAGATTGATGTATTTGTTAAACACTTCTCTTGAGTTTTCAGGCAGAACCAAATCATTTTCCTTTTCGTCATACTTCAGCCCGATTTCCTTTGAGAAAAACGCCCAGACAATTGCATCTCTTATTGTTCCGTCGCCCAGGCCGACCCTTAATTCCTCAAGCACTGTCCTTGTTATGTATTTTGCCTCAATCGGCTTTGCTGATGTGAGCAATTCAGCTATCAATTGGGCTTTTTTCTCCACTGTCCCCTCTCCTGTCATCTCAGCGAGCTTCTGGATATTATTGAAAACCTTTGAAACAGTCAATTCAGATGAGAATAATGTTCTCTGCTTTTTCTTTGAAATCAGGAGCTCTGCTGTGTCGCCCAGGTCACCTGTCTTTTTCCAGCTTTTCTCGACAGAATCAGGCGAATCGCCTGTTGCCTTTGCCAGCGCCTTTATCATCATCCTTGAAGCAACGCCTATTTTTCTCTCATCCCACGCAGGAAAAACCCTACCGGTGAGAAGAAGCATTACCTCTTCGATGTCAGAAGCGCCTGTCTTCTTCAGGAACTCTGAAAGATGGTGTGTTTTCTCAAGCCGCTTTGAAGTTGCCTCAAGCTTCCTGTAAACCTCAACAAGCTCTGAGTATTTCATAAATGGGATTAAGAATGAGGGGTTTAAAAATGTTATTGAAAACGTTAATTTTATATATCCTAGATATTTAAAGAGGGATATGGACACATTTGAAGCAATTCACAAGAGAAGGTCTATCAGGAAGTTTATGGATGTTCCTGTACCCTTTGACAGTGTAGTGCAGATACTTCAGGCAGGCATGGATGCGCCTTCCCCAGGAAATCTCCATAATTACAAAATAATTCTTGTGCAGGAAGATGAAAAAATAAAAAAGATTGCAGAGGCTGCCCTGCAGCAGTTTTGGATAGAGACTGCAAAAGTGGTTATTGTTATATGTGACGAGCCTGAAAAAATAGAGAGGCATTACAGCAAAAGAGGAAAAGAACTTTACTCAATACAGGGGTGCGCTGCAATGGCTGAGAACATGCTTCTTTCCGCCAATGCACTGGGCCTTGCATCCTGCTGGGTCGGCGCATTTGAAGAGGAAATGGTTAAAAGGACACTTAACATCCCAGACAATATTAGAGTACAGGCAATTCTTCCAATCGGCTATCCAGACGAGGCTGTTCCAAGGCCGCAGAGGCCTGACATGGACAAGGCTATTTTTGTTGAGTCATACGGAAGAAAATTCGACATGGACACGGCAACCGGCTACTGGAGCGGTGTCGTGGAAGAGAGAATAAGAAAAGGAAAGAAAGCTGTTGAGAAGAAAGTGGAAAAGGAAGGCAAAGTATTGAAAAAAGATGTGGAAGGCATTGTAAATAATATTAAAAGAAAATTAAAGAAAGGATTTCTGCGTTTAAAATAAGTTAGAACACTGCGAGCTAATTTTTTAGAACACGTGCGGCTACGCAAATTTAGAATACGTTTCCAGCTAGAATACGCGCGGTCACGCGCTTTTTATTATGACACTTGTCTAATAGTCTTTATCCGATCAAACGCTTTTTCTTCTAGAAAAAGGGTTTGTTTGTAAAAAAGAAATAATCCCCATGCGCCAAGCGCATGAGGCTTTTGCCTTCATTAAAGAGATTTGTTGGGGGTGGTTAAATGAAGGCAAGAAAACGCACCTTTTAATCGGTGAGTATTACCTACCTTATTATCTCTATGCCGAGCTCCCTCGACACTTGGGTTGCTTTTGGGCTTGGCTGCCTGTGATCGACTTTGCCAAGTATCCAAGGCGATTTGACTCCAGTAATAATTGTCATTACTGTAATCCTGCCCTTCATGTCATCTATTACACGAGCTCCCCAGATGACGTTTGCATCCGGATCCATGGACTCTGTTACCAATTCTCCTATTTTGTTGATGTCATCCAGAGTCATGTCAGGCCCGCCGGCAACGTGAATGATTGCGCCGGTTGCTCCCTGGTAGTTTATGTCAAGCAATGGGTTTGCAAGAGCGCCTTTAACAGCTTCTTCAACCCTGTTTGTTGTGTCAGAGCTTCCTACTCCGATTGCCGCAACTCCGCCGTTTGTCATTATTGCCTTTACGTCTGCATAGTCAAGGTTGACAAGCGAAGGTATTGCAATTGTCTCGACAATTCCCTTGATCATTGTGGAGATAAGCTCATTGGCAACTGCAAATGCCTGAGTAACTGGAAGGTTTCCAGCTATCTGCACTAGCCTGTTGTTGTCAATGACAATAACAGTATCGCAGACCTGTCTCAGCTGCTGCAGTCCAAATTCTGCTTTATCTATTCTTGCCCTTTCAATCTTGAAAGGCATCGTGACTGTTCCAATGACTATTGAACCTATGTCTTTTGCAATCTGCGCAACAACTGGCGCAGCGCCTGTTCCTGTTCCGCCTCCCATACCTGCGCAGACAAATGTCATATCAGAATCTTTTAAGGACTCTTTTAGATTTTGAAGCGATTCTTTTGCTGCCTCTGTTCCCTTATCTGGGAATCCGCCGCATCCAAGTCCTCTTGTAACATTTCTTCCAAGAAGGATTTTCTTGTCAGCTTCAGTTACCTGCAAGTGCTGCTGGTCTGTATTAACAGCAAGTATCTCAGCTCCCTTGATTCCTTTCTTATAGAGCCAATTTACCATATTGTTTCCAGCACCGCCTACACCAATAACCTTGATGTTAGCCTGGCCTACTTGTAGACCTTCGAAGTTCGTCTGTTGTTGTTCTGTTTTCAAAGCGCTTTGCACTAAAAAGTCCATTTTGGTTTATCCCCCTTTGTTTTTGGTTGATTATATACTGCGGAATATATTTAGCAATACCGCAATATTTAAATATGGGCAGTTCTATACCCTACTTCAGAAAAAGTTAATATCGAAACTTAAACGCCAATTTTGATTTTCGAGCGCCAACTCGAATAATCAATTCTTATTTTTTTATCATATCTAGTATAAAAATATTTCTAATATTTAACCTATATATTGCAGTATACACTTATGTATACTAGTAGCTAATGGCTTTAGAAAACTATTTATAAGCGATTAAGAGCATTCCTTATATGACACTAAATATAATAGGCATTGGCCTGAATGATGAGAAAGATATTACTCTGAAAGGGCTTGAGCTTGTAAAGAAATCAGATGCTGTTTATCTTGAAAACTATACTGCGTTTCTCAACTGCGATGTTGGAAAGCTAGAGAAGCTTTATGGCAAAAAAATAATTTTAGCTGACAGAGAAATGGTTGAGCAGAGAGCAGAGGAAACAATCCTGAAGGATGCAAAGAGCAAAGAAGTTTCTTTTCTTGTTGTTGGCGACCCGATGTCAGCGACAACACACATCGATTTGATGCTTCGCGCAAAAGAGCTTGGAATCAAGGTGAATGTTGTCAATAATGCATCTGTTTTGACTGCTGTTGGGATAACTGGGCTTCAATTGTATAAATTTGGAAGAACAGCATCGCTTCCTTATCCTCAGGAAAATTTCAAGCCGGAAAGCGCCTATGACATCATCAAAGAGAATATGAAAAGCAATCTGCACACATTAATTCTGCTTGATTTGAATTTAAAAGAGAGAAGTTCGATGGATGTGAATGAAGCAATAAAGATTCTTCTTGCAATCGAGGAAAAAAGAAAAGAAAATATATTTACAAAAGAAACTTTGATTGTCGGATGTGCAAGGTTGGGCGGCGATTCAAAAATAAAATTTGGCAAAGTAAAGGAAATTGAAAAAGAAGATTTCGGAAAAGGAATGCAGTGCATTATTGTGCCTTCTAAAATGCATTTCAAGGAAGAGGAAGCGCTGGGGTTATACAAATAGCAAAAGGTTTAAAAGTTTTGTTGAATTATAAGGGTGGATTGGGGGAAAATAATGTTTTGTCATAAATGCGGAAAGAAGGTAGAAGAACATTCGTCCTATTGTAAGCACTGTGGAACAAGATTAAAAATTAAGCTTAAGGAAGAACAAGAAATTGAAGAAGAACAGAAAGAATCAGAAAAGAGTGAAGAAAAAGAAATAAAAGAACTTCATAAATATAAAAATGAAATTAAGGAATATCAAATCACAAAAGATTGGAAAATTACGTGTACTGTTCTTGGAATAATTTATGTGCTTTTATCAATATTCTTTTTTTCTAAAATAATGCCTGCAGGAAATATATTATATTTATTCATTTTGTTATTTATTTCATTTTTAGGTGGCGTTATTTTTTATTTAATTGTAAGACATAAAAGAAATGAAATTGAAAAATCTGTGCCAAATATAGAACATTTATTGCAAATTCAGAAAGAGAATGAAATAAAGGAAAGAGGAGAAAAAGAAAATGAAAAATCTAGTGGTGGTGCTGTGGCAGGAGTTTTTGCATTTATTTTTGGATTAATCTCATTTGCAACCTGTTGGATACCTGTCATTGGTTTTTTATTTTCAATCTGTGCCATAATTTCAGGAGGCACAGCCATGGGGAAAAAGTACATTGGATTAGGTTTGGTTGGGGTAATTCTTGGAACTATATTTTTAATAATTTCAATAATAACTACTTTTTATGGTATAGCAGCAGCAACTATTGTTGCAGTATTACTTAAAATATTTTCTTCAACTAGCCATTAAAATATTCATTCTTTCATAAAAAACCCAGTTATAAATGCAATTAATGTACCAAAGCCTATTCCTATCCAAGGGTTGTATGTTTTAAATAAATTAACTGCTCCACCCACTACCAGAGCAATACCTATGCTCCAGATAACTTTTGCATATATAGTTCCATACTTCATTTTTTACCTCCAATGGTTAATCCATTCATTTTTATATATAAAATTTTGTTTAGAAGGTTCGGTATTTTCGCTTTGTTTTTTATAATAATTAACACATATTTAAACTTTATGAATTGTCTTAATTCTCCAGTTTCGCAAATCGCACAACACATATCTTAAATATTATCTAGAACATCGTGCGCATTGACTGAATTGATATATTTTATCAGCTTGTTCCATGTTTTGCCTGATTTTACCATGAATTGTATTTTCAATGACTCCTTTTCCTCGTTTGAGACCCTTGCAAACCTGTCAGCTTCAATTAATCCATAGGGATAGCCGAGGAAAACTGGGTCTTTTGAAATCGCTGCAATGCTGCTGAATAATTCATCTGGCTTGAATTCGCTTCTGTTGTAAACTTCAAACCTGAAAACATAATTGGACTTCTCATGCAGTTTCACAAAGAAAAGCTTGACCTTGTGACTGTCATTTGAAATGTTTGCCATAGGATAATAAAACCATTTCTCATTCTGCCCGATTTCATTCAGGATTCCTGACATTGAATTGCCTTTTTTTGTGAAAATTGAAGAGGTTTTTGCAAGCGCTGCCACAATTATATTCTTTTCAGCTGCTTTCTGGTAAAGCTCTTCCAGATATTTTTCTTCGTTTGTCAGTGTCGCCTGCTGTGTTCCGTCGAGAATTATCAAGTCATTTGCGTCAAGATTTTTTGTTATTTCAGCTGCCGCATTCAGCTCTGCGAACCTTCTTACGGCATCCCCCACCCTTGAAATCTCTGCCCTGTGCATCCCGCTTCTTAATGTCTGGTCAAATGAGGAGAATGAAAGCTCGTTCTCATCCAAAAGAACTGATTCCTTCACAGGAAAAAGATTTGTCTTGTAAACAATCTCATTTCCTTCTGCTGCAGAATAGATAAGCGCGTAAAATTCATATTTTTTCACCGCCAGCTTATTTCTTCCCTGGTAAACAGACGCAAAAACCCTTATGAAATGAAGCGAGAAATTCGGTGCCTTCAGCAGCTCTGCGTTTCCGCCGTCAATAAATGCGATTTTTCTTTCAGAAACAGCTGATTTGAAGCGGTGGAAGTTCTCCTTTGAGATTGGAAAGCATTCATATCCCTTCTCCGGAAAATGCGCGCAGTCGTTTTCGTAAGACGGAATCGTGCTGCTCAATATATTGATGATATCAATTATCTGGTCTTTGTCCATATACTAAACATTAATAGCAAACTTTTTAAAGTTTTTCAAATTCATGTGAAATAATGGGTTACGAACTGATTATTACTGAAAAGCCGAAAACCGCGCTGAAGATAGCGCAGGCGCTTGCAGATGGAAAACCAATAAAGAAAGCGTATCAGGGAGTGCCGTACTATGAAATAACCCACGGAAAAACAGACATTGTCGTCGGATGCGCAGTCGGCCACATATTCTCTCTTGCTGAAAAAAACAAGGGAAAATGGACATATCCTGTCTTTGACATTGAATGGAAGCCTTCCTATGAGGTTGCAAAGGGCTCTGAATTCACCAAGAAATATGTAAACACAATAAAAAAAATAAGCAAAGACGCGACATCATTCACAATTGCAACAGACTACGACATTGAAGGGGAGCTTATTGGGCTGAATGTCATAAGGTTTGCATGCGGCCAGAAGGACGCTGCAAGAATGAAATTCTCTGCGCTGACAACGCCTGATTTAATCAAGGCATATGAGCAAAAGGCAAAGCACATTGACTGGGGGCTTGCAAATGCAGGCGAGACAAGGCACGAGATGGACTGGTACTGGGGCATTAATATCTCGAGGGCGCTGACTTTGGCAATAAAAACAACAGGAGTTTTCAGGGTTTTAAGTTCTGGAAGGGTGCAGGGCCCTGCATTAAAAATCATTGTTGACAAGGAAAATGAAATCAAGGCTTTCAAATCAGAGCCATACTGGCAGGTTGAATTGATTGGGAACGCTTCAGGCGGCATAATTGATGCCTGGCACGTTGAAGACAAGTTCTTTGATAAGAAAAAAGCAGAAAAAGTGATGCAGAATGTTAGGGGAAAGAAGGCGTTTGTGAAAGAGGTTGAGAAAACTGAATTCAAACAGGCACCGCCATTCCCTTTTGACCTTACTTCGCTTCAGATTGATGCCTACAGATGCACAAGAATAAGCCCAAAGGAAACTCTTGCGATTGCACAGAATCTTTACACAGACGGTTATATTTCTTATCCAAGAACAAGCTCACAGAAGCTTCCGAAGGAAATTGGCTATAAAAATATCATCAAGGATATTTCGAAACAGGGCGATTTCAAAAAAGAATGCGCAATTCTTCTGGAGAAAAAAGAATTAATTCCCCACGAAGGCAAGAAAACAGACTCTGCGCATCCTGCAATCTATCCGACGGGAATAACCCCCAAGGCATTGAAGGAGAGAGAAAAAAAGATTTATGATTTAATAGTTCATAGGTTTTTGGCAACATTCGGCGAGCCTGCCATAAGGCTGACAGTGAAGATAACAATAGATGTGAACAAGGAATTATTTGTTGCAACAGGAACAACAACAGCTGAGAAAGGCTGGCACGAACTTTACGGCAGATTTTTGATGCTGAAGGAGGAGGAGCTGCCGTCTGTTGAAAAAGGGCAGGAAGTAAAGATTGTTGAGATAAAATTATTAGATAAGGAAACTCAGCCGCCGAAAAGGTACACGCCTGCTTCAATAATCAAAGAGCTTGAAAAAGAAAATTTGGGAACAAAGGCAACAAGGGCTGTCATAGTTGATACATTATACAACCGAGGATATGTCACAGGAGAATCAATTGAAGCAACTGAGCTTGGAATCAATACAATAGAAACTCTTGAGGAATTCTGCCCGAAAATACTTGACCAGAAGCTTACAAGGCACTTTGAGGAAGAGATGGACGAGATTCAGGAAGGGAAGAAAAAGCCAGCTGAAGTTCTTATGGAAGCGAAGGAAGTGCTGACAAGTGTTCTTTTCGAGATTAAGAAGAAAGAGAAGAAGATAGGTGTGAAGCTTCAGGAGGCAAGCAGGGAGACAACAAGGCTGGCAAACATCGTCGGCAAATGCCCAAAATGCAAGGAGGGCGATTTGAGGGTGATAAAATCAAGGAAAAGCGGAAAAAGGTTTATCGCCTGCAACAAATACCCAGACTGCAAGACAACATTCAGTCTGCCGCAATTCGGCCTCGTGAAGTCGATGAAGAACGTCTGCAAGGAATGCGGATATCCGATGGTCGCAATCATATCAAAAGGCAAGAGGCCATGGCAGCTGTGCCTTAATAACGACTGCCCGACGAAGAAGAAAGTTGAAGAGCCTTCTAAGAATTCTGAGAGCACCTAAATCAATAAATTCTGTTGCTGGTTAATTTTGGCGCCGTAATTTCATAACTGTTTTAAAAGAGAATATATCTTCATTTAAGCCGATGTTTTTAACAATTTTTTTTGCTTTTTCTTTCCCCCCGACATACGCAAAAACTTTTTTCTTATTTCTCTCAAATTTGTATTTTTGCAATTTTTTCATTGCTCGAAACAATATTTCAATCTCGTCTTTTGAAGGTTTTTCAAATCCCTGAGATATAAATCTGATGCATGCGTATAAATCTGTTCCAATAAAATCTTTTTTCTCGGTATTTAGCCTAAGTTGCTTCGCCTTTATATTTGCAATTGAATGAGGCAATGCTATTATTTTTCCCATCCAATTGTCACTAAAAATGTCTTTAATATTTATTGCAAAACCGTTGATGGTAAAATTAATCTTGTTTTTTAGGATATCCTGGATATCTTTTTGGGCTGAGAATGATATGTCTAGAACCAAAAAATCGCTAATATCTTTTGGATTTTTTACAATTTCTTTTTTGAGCACCACTTGGTTTTTTCTCCTGATCCTGCCGTATATAAATCCCAAACATCTAAGATTATCCACAAATTGCTTTCTGCTGCCAATAAATATCAAATCATAATCTCTCTGCTTGAGCTTCTTTTTAAAAAAATGATAAAAAACGGAATTTCTCAATGCCCCGCCAACAAGAAAAAGCTGAGAATTCTTTGGTACAGACTTTTTAATCTCTCTAAATATCTCAGCCACTTTTGTATTCTGTAAAAAAATTGGCGTACTCATAATTGAGATAAATAAAGACATTATTTTAATACTTTCGGTAAGCGCTAAAATTAATCGCACATCATCTGTGTTATATCTCCAAAAGAACATAAAAACAGCTTAAACCCCTTATGTTTACTCCGGTCTTTTGTAAATCCGTACATAAGAATGATTCATTCTAAAGTTTATAGCAATCGCGCCACTTGCGCAATGATGAGGCACATTCCTCAAAATGCTATAATCCCCTGGAATCTCGACTAACCCGCCGCACAAGCATTTTATGATTTTAACTAAATCTTTTTCCTTTGGACACTCACGCTCGCAGAGTGTCGGCACGTCGTTTTCCATAAATAGATTGCAGGAAGAATCAGGGCACAGCAAATAAGTAACATCCTTCTGAATTTCAGATTTTTTAGGATTGTTTGAATCCATTTTAATAAATTCTAGAACAGCTTAAACCCTTTGCTCTCCTTCGCATCAACCATGCCGGATTCTCTTATCTCGAACAAGGCGTCTCTTTCGCTCAAAGAACGATGCTTCCTTAAAATCGCCCTTCGCTTATTATTTGGAGTAACCTGAAGCTCAATCAGGCATTTGCTTCCATATTTCAAGACATCTCCGCCGACAATGTTTACCTTGTTTCTGTCATCGAAGTTTGCATAGACTTGGTTCGTAAGCAAAACAGGAATGTTCTTCTTCCTTGCTATCTCAGTCAGATAGCCGACCTGCGCAGCCAAATCCTTATTGATGTCATATATCTCTTCGTCCCTTTTCAATTCCAGCCTGTAAAGCATTGAAATGCTGTCAACAATTATCAGCCCAATTTCATCTGTTATCAGCTTTTTCAGCTTCTCGAATGTCTTCTTCTGCTCTGTGAATGTTGTCGGCTTCAGAAAAAATATATTGTTCAGAATACTGTCATGCTCGTTTGTCAGCTGCTTCAGCCTTGCGATCGAGAATCCGCCCTCTGTGTCAACATAAATCACTTTCTTGTTCCTTGCAACAGCAACTGCGCAAGCGAGACAGGCAAGTGTTTTGCCAGAGCCTGCTGGCCCATAGACAGTTGTAATAACATCATTTTCATAGCCGCCTTCAAGCAGCCTGTCAAATACAATGCTTCCTGTTGATGTTTTGTCAGCCATTTCCCCCAAATATCATAAAACCATTCAATATATAAAATTTACTAAAAGATTTATAAATGGGGAATTTATCTAAGGCTTTATGGGGATTAAAAGGCTTTTAAAGCCGGAATATATTGTGCTTCTGCTTTTTGCGGTCACAGTAGCTCTAAGGATCTACTTTGCATTCAAAAGCCAGTACTTTGATTATGACTCTTATTTTGATATAAGGCAGATAGCGCACATAAGAAGCACTGGCCTGCCAATATTTAATGACCCGTTGAGCTATGGTGGAAAATTAGTTTTATTTTCACCTTTCTTTCATTACCTGATTGCATTTTTCGCGCTGTTCATGCCAGTCAGCCTGGCTGCCAAAATAATTCCAAATATCCTGATTTCATTAATCGTGCCGATTGTCTACCTGATTTCAATGGAGATTACAAAGAACAAAAATGCTGCCTTAATCACAACTGCATTTGCAATGTTCATCCCTGCCCTTTCAACAACGATCTATTCTGTCAAAAATTTTACATTAATGCTTCCTCTTATATTTTTTACATATTACTGCCTGATCCGGATTGATAAAAAACTCTATCTTAACCTATTCTTGGTTTTTACATTCCTTTCTGCATTGACCTCGCCAATAAGCTTAATCCTCATATTCGCATTCTGGCTTCATCTTTTGATTCTCAAGCTTGAACAGGCAAAGGAAAGAAGAACAGCATTTGAAGCAGTAATTTTCTCAAGCTTTTTGATACTGCTGGTACAGTTTATGATTTACAAAAAGGCTATTTTAATGCACGGCTTAAATATATTGGTACAAAATGTTCCGAAGGAACTGCTGACATCCTTATTTTCGCAAATAACAGTCATCGATGCTATTGCAATGATTGGGCTTGTGCCTTTCATTCTTGGCCTTTATGAAATATACAATTTTTCAATTACAAGAAAGGAATACCATGTTGGTGCAATAATCTCATTTGTCATCTGCACAGCATTTCTCTTATTTTTCAAGCTTCTGGAGCTGGATGTGGGCATGATGTTTTTAGGCGTTGGCCTTACAATTATTGCGGGCGTTTCATTTAAATCATTTTTTAACTATATTCAAAAAACACATTTTTCTAACTTTGCAAGATATGTGGCAATAGTAATATTGTTTCTTTTTTTATTAACCTCTGTAAATTCGTTCATATCTCACCTCAGCGTAAAGGAAGGAGTGTCTGAAAGCCAGTTTTCTGCACTAGAATGGGTAAAGGATAGTGTTGATGCGAATGCAACATTTGCCTCAGGCATCGAAGAAGGTTATTTGATAACAGCAGTTGCAGGAAAAAAGAATATAATGGATAAAAATTTTTTAATGGAAGAAGGTATTGAAACAAGATATGCTGACTTAAAAACAATTTTTACAACAAAATATGAAACAACGGCAATAGGGCTGCTTCAGAAATACGGGGCACATTATATTTTCCTCTCGCCAGATACAAAGAATGAATTTAAAATTGACAATCTTGCTTATATCAACGAGCGTTGTTTTGACCTGGTGTACAACAAGGTTGTGCAGATTTACAGGCTGAAGTGCGGGTTAGAATGAAAAAACTGATTTACAGCTTGCTGATTGTATTTCTTGTATTAGCTGTGCCTCTTTTTGTCAGATTTTATTTTTATGACAACCTGCCGATTGGCGAGCAGGCATATTATCATTTAAGGGCTGCAAAAACAATGACAAATGATAATCTTTCATTTTATGAAAAGCCATTTTTTAAGACGCCATACCATTACCTAATAAACTATGTGAGCCCTGTTATTCTGCAATTCATTCTTGGCTTGCTTTCAGCAGGCTTGTTTTATCTAATTGCAAATAAGTTTTGTTCTAAAAATGAAACGTTTTACATTATGTTAGTGATGGCACTTTCGCCGATTTTTATTTATACTTTTACAATCATCTCCCCATATTCACTTGCCGTGTTTCTTCTGCTTTTGGGATTCTGGCTTTTTGCACAGGAAAATAAAGTAATTTCTGCCATTTCAATAATTCCATTTGCACTGGCTTCATATAATATTTTTAATTCTATTATTATTATGCTAATTCTCGGCTCTTATTATGTAATTAAAAGAGAAAAAATATATTTGGTGGCAACTACTGCTGTGGTTCTTACAGTAATTAACATCATTTTTATGAATCCATTTCTAATAAGTTATGAGATATTAGAGAAAACAAATCTTATTGTTCAGCTTCTCTCGGACTTCGGCGGTCTTCTGGGGTTCAGTATATTTGCATTAATTTTATTCGCAGTGGGGTTTATCTCATATGGAAGAAAAAAACTTTATGCATATCCAGTGCTCCTATTTTTAATAATAATGTTCTTCATAAAGCCGGAAACAACTATCTATCTGAACTTTTTAGTCTCATTTTTCGCAGGAATCGGCCTGTTCAGGCTTGCAAAAATGAAGTGGAAGGTGGAATTAATCAGGGAGTTGATTGTTGTAATGCTGGTGTGTGGCCTTATGTTCTCTACAGTTTCATATATTAAAACACTGAGCTCTTCTTCGCCTGACAAGGAATTTAAGGATGCGATGAGCTGGCTCAGCAAGAATAGGCAAGGCAATGTTTTTACGCTTTATTCAAACGGATTTATTGTCGAAACGCTCAGCAATAAAAAAGTAATGATGGATTCTATGTCAAAATATGGGCCAAATTTTGAAGAACTGCTTAATGATTCAAATACGGCATTAAACTCAAGAAACCTTGAAATTACAGAAAAAATTTTTAAAAAGTATGATATTAGCTATATATTAATTGACAAAAAAATGAAAGAAAACATATGGAATGGCAAAGAAGACGGCTTGTTGTTTTTGTTGACAAACCAGCAGGTTTTTGAAAAAATACATTCAGACGGCGTTGAAATATGGAGATACAAAAATGAATCCAGTAGTTAATGTTATTTTGTGGTGCGTGTATATCCTTTCTTTGTACTTCGCAGTATTCTGGTTTTTGGTGATGGTTGACAATGGGGTTACAAAAGAAAATAAAAAATTAAATAAGTTTCCTTCTGTAACAATTGTAATACCTGCATATAATGAAGAAAAAGTTATAGAAAACACGATAAAATCTGCGTTGAACTTAAACTACCCAAAGAATAAGACTGAGGTAATTGCAGTAAACCATGGCTCAACAGACAGAACATTGAGCATAATGAATAAATATAGAGACAAAATTAAAATAATAAGCATAGAAAAAAGGCCTGACGAGAGAAAAGGCGCGCCAATGAATGCCGCGCTGAAAGTGGCAAAAGGCGAGTTCTTTGTCTGCCTGGACGCTGATTCAATCCCTGAAAAAGATGCACTGCTCAAGATTCTTCCGCATTTCTCTGACAAGGATGTTGCCTGCGTTCTTCCGTCAATGAAAGTTGACAAGCCAAAAAGCTTCTGGCAGAAGGCGCAGTGGATAGAATACATTGTCAACATGTTTTATAAAAAATTAATGACAAATCTGAACTGTATCCATGTTGCACCAGGTCCTTTTTCTGTTTATAGAACATGTGTATTAAGAAAAGTAGGAGGTTACAATGAGAAAAATATTACGGAAGACCTTGAAATAACATATAAACTTCAGAAAAACCAATACAAGATAATCCAGCTTTTGGACACGCAGGTTCTTACAAAGTCCCCGCAGACATTCAAGCAGCTTTACAGCCAGCGAAACAGGTGGTTCAAGGGCGCATTTTTGACAACAATCCAATACAGAAAAATGCTGTTCAATAAAAAATACGGTGATTTTGCGATGATACAGCTTCCCGTAGTTATTATATCAGGTATACTGGCTATAACGCTGCTTCTGACATCAGCATATTACGCACTGCAGCCAAGGCTTGATTTTTTGGTAAAAATGAGAACAATAAACTTTGACTTCTGGACTCTACTGAAGAATTTTTCATTAAACTTCAACATATTTGACTTAAACTATGCGCTGATAATTTCTAGTATTTTCATGCTTCTATTTTCAGTAATAATAATTTATAAATCGCATAAGCACAGCAATGAAAAAATCCTTGAGAATGGTGTTCTGCCTTTTCTTTTCTTTTTTGTTTACTATTATCTCATAATGGGCATTGCCTGGCTCGGCGTAACGATAGATTTATTAACAAAAAGGGTTCAAAAATGGTGATGGATAGAAAAATAAGCAAGGAAAAATACTTGCTCGCTGCATTTATCACACTGGTAATATTTCTGCTTGGAATATTTTTGGGACTTGTTATTGAAGGAAAAAGATTGGGCTACATGCAATCTGTTGCAGACCAGCAGAAGCTTGAATTTGGAAGCCTGCAACTGCAGTACCAGTACATAACAGAGCTTGGGGAAGAAAAAAGCTGCCCTGCTGTCCTGGCAACTTTTGAAAAATATATGGAAACACTTGTCAAGTCACAGGAAAGATTAACAGGCTATGAAAATGATGCAAAAATTGATAAGGATGAATTTAGGCTTCTGAAGCAGGACTATACACAGGCTGAGTTGAATTTCTGGCTGCTTTCAAAAAAGGTAAAGGAGATATGCAAAAAAGATGTTGTTAACATCTTGTATTTTTATTCTTCAGACACGCAGTGTCCAGACTGTGAAAAGCAGTCTTTCATTTTATCGTACCTAAAGCAAAAATTCCAGGACAAGCTGCTTGTTTTCGCAATAGATGAAACATTGGACATAGAGCCAATGGTTAATATTTTAAAGGAAACATACAATATAACAAAATATCCATCGCTTGTTATTGAAGACAAGACATTCAGCGGGTTTGTAGAAAACAGTAATATTCTGAAAGAAATATGCTCCCATTACAGCAACAAGACAATTGATGAATGCAAATAATTATTTTTTAAGCTTTATGAAATCGCCGATTGTGAATTCCTTTGTCTTTGCCGGCTTCAGGTTCACTTTTTCATCTTTCAGCTCCTGAATTATTCTAATCATAAGAAATCTCTCAATCTTTTTTGCAGTATTCAGGCTCGGCTTCATATGCCCGCTTTCAACCTTCTGGATAAAAGACGCTTTCTCATTAAGTTTTATGGCAAGCTCCTCCTGCTTAAGCCCCAGCGCCTCTCTTTTTTTCCTGATTAAATCAAAATAGTTCTCGACAAAGTCATACATCGGCTGCTCTTCTTCAGCTTTTGATTTCAAAAGAACTGGTTTCGGCTTTATCATCGGCTTTCCATGCCTTGCGCAGTCACTGCAGACTTTCAGTTCAACATCTTCAATTATTGCATAGACAATCTCTGCTTCTTTTCCGCACATTTCGCAATGCATTTTTCACCTTTTTTCAGCTAGATTCCAGATTGAACTAAGCGGGGAGGGGGACTCGAACCCCCGAATAATCGCTGTCAGCATGTCATCAGCTTGCGCCTCAACACGTCGTTCTGCAGGCGATCGCCTTAGCCGCTTGGCTCTAGGGGCTTCAATGTTGAAGCAACCCCCGCAATGGCTAAGACCCAAAGCATTAACCCGCACTAAATATTGATTTTATTGGTGTTTAAAAATGTTTTGCTGAAAAAGAAGAGGCCTGGAGGCAGCGCAAATCAGAGATTTGCTGGTCTCCAGTCCTAACGGGCCTGGAGGGATTCGAACCCTCGACCTACAGCTTAGAAGGCTGCCGCGCTATCCAGGCTGCGCTACAGGCCCATAAAACGAGAATTAGCTATTTTGTTTATAAAGTTTGTGTTATAGTTTTGTATATTTTTTTCGCGCTTAAACCATATTTTTCATACAAATCCTCTGCCTTGCCTGACTCTGCAAATGTGTCCTGAAGACCTATCCTTACAAGCCTTGTTCCAATTCCGTTTTCTGCAATCAATTCAGCTATCGCACTTCCAAGCCCGCCAATTATGCTGTGGTCCTCAACAGAATAGACAACCTTGAATTTTTTTGCTGTTTCAATTATTGCCTCTTTGTCAATTGGCTTTATTGCTGAGATGTTTATGACTTTCGCGTCCAAACTATTATCATGAACTGCCTTCAAAACCTCATGCACAGGAACGCCTGTTGCGAATATTGCATATTTTTCCCCTTCCTGCAGCACATCTGCCTTAAAATCAAAATTATAATTTTCAGCGTGAATTAGCGGCAAATCATTCCTGCCTAGCCTGAAATAAACAGGGCCCTGAATCTTTTTTTGAAATATTTCACTGATGACTCTTTCAAGCGCCTTCTTTGTCTCAATTGCATCAGACGGGCAGATTATTGTTGTGTTTGGGATTGCACGCATGACTGCAATGTCCTCAATTGCCTGGTGCGTCACGCCGTCCTCGCCTGTGCTGATGCCTGCGTGGCTTCCCTCTATGATTACTGACAATCCTCCATAAGCCATTGCATTTCTTACCTGGTCAAACCCTTTTGCGACGGCAAAATAAGCGAATGTTCCTGCAACAGGTATTTTTCCCATTCTTGCAAGGCCAGCTGCTGTGCCAAGCATGTCCGCCTCTGAAATCCCGCAGTTGTAGAACCTTTCAGGGTATTTTTCTGCAAATTTCTTTGTCATTGTTGAGCTTGAAAGGTCTGCGTCGAGAACAACAATCTGGTTGTACCCCTTTCCAAGCCCAGCGAGCCTTACAAGCTCGTCCCCGAATGCTTTTCTCGTTGAGATTTTCACTTCGTCGGCCATTTTAATCCTTTTAACTCCATTAATTTTTTATTTAATTCCTTATGAGCAGTGCGGTATTCATTTTCTTCTATTTTTTTGCCATGATATTTGTAATTGTTCTCCATGAAAGAAACTCCCCTGCCTTTTACTGTGCTCGCAATAATTAATTCCGCACTTTTGGACTTCCTGGCTTCGTTCAGCGAATTGAGGATAAATTTGAAATCGTGCCCGTATGTTCTTGTGTTGCGCAGTCTTTCATTCCAGGATATCTCTTCGCCCATCACATGCCAGCCAGCTGCCTCCCAGTCATTTTTTATCTTTCCCAATTTTGAAATATCATCAACTTTTCCGTCGAGCTGTAATCCGTTATTATCAAGAATAGCCACTATGTTTGAAAGGCCAAGATGCGCGATGTTCCTTCTCGCTTCATAAATCTGACCCTCCTGAAGCTCGCCGTCTCCGAGAAGCACGTATGTCTTGTTGTCTACTCTGCTGTCAATTTTGTCTGCCAGCGCAATTCCCTTTGCAATTGAAAGTCCCTGCCCAAGGCTTCCTGTTACGCATTCCACTCCAGGAACTTTTGGGTTTGGATGCCCCTGCAGCATTGAGTCAATTGTTCTTAAAGTACAAAGAAATTCCTTTTCAAAATATCCTGTTTTTGACAGAACAGCGTACAACGCGGGCGCGGCATGCCCCTTTGAAAGAACGAACTTGTCCCTGTAAGACCAATCCGGCTCTTTCGAGCTGTATTTTAAAACATCTCCAAAATACAATGCAGTAAGTATTTCAACACAGTAAAAAGAACCGCCGACGTGCCCTGATTCTGCAAGATATATTTCATCGAGGATGTCGAGCCTTAACTCCGCTGCTGTTATTTCTAAATTACTGTAATCCCCCATGAATTATATAAAGACAAACAAACTTATATCTTTTTCGATAAAACATGAAAGAATTACGAAATATAGCTTAATTTCTTTTTCTCCTGCTCTGAAACTGTCTGCTCCTTCTGCTCCAGAATATGCTTTAATTTATCTTCAAATTTCTCAGCCTGCTTCAGCAGCGGCTTATAATCAATGTTAAGATTTAGGTATTTGTCAAGCGCTTCGACAGCTTTTGCAGCTGCCTTGCTGTCAGGCATATTCGAGTGTGTCTCAACAAAGATTGCAGAAATCGGCTGTTTCTTCTCCAGCAGAAGAGCGCCTGTCACTCCAACGACAATACCTTCATTGAGCTTTACTATCTTTGCCTTCTTGAACTTATCCTCGCATAATTTGTTGTTTGTAAAGTAAAATGATTCTGTTTCCTTGCTCATGTCCTGCGAAACAACCCCTTCAAAGCTCAGGATTTCCTTTGCTCCAAGGTCCTCTGCAAGCTTCAGTATCTGCTGTGTAAGCTGCCATTCAATCCCAGCAGAGCTTGTTATGACATGAAGAAGAATGATATTATTTTTCTTGTCATAGCTTATGCCAATTGGCTCAACAACCTTGCCCTCATGGACAGCAATTAATGGGGTTGTCTCCTCAATCCTTATATGCCCGATTTGCTCCGTATTTAGGTGCTCTATTAGAAACTCTGTCACAATATTGCCTACAAGGCCGAAGCCTGGAAAACCAACTATTATGATTGGATTTTTGGGTTTTTTATATAGCGTAAGCTGCATATAAATTATTTTTGTTATATACTATATAAATGTTTTTTGTTACAATATAATAGTCAAAGAAGTCTAGAAAGATTTGATGTTTAGTTACCTTGAAATCATATTCCCAATATCGTCCAGCTTTTTTCCAGTATCTTTGTTGTAATTATTGATTACAGCCTTGAAAACCTTCAGCTCGTCCTTCTTCTTTTCTGTTAGATTCTTTAACTCTGCGAGAAAATTAGAGACATTTTTTGCATTGTTGACTATAAATCCTTCTCTTTTGGCAGGGTCAGATTCTTTTTCCTCTGCATCTGTAATGAAAATGTTTATATTTGGCAAAGAATTCATGCTGTTTTCTATTAATGTTTCTTGGTTTATAATCCCTTGCATAAAGCCCTCTAGTTTTTTAGTGCTCTGATCTAACTTGTTAACCGCATCCTGAATTTTTTTATCAACCATGGTGCTTCTGAGCAAAGGGTTTAAATGATTGTTTATTAAATCAATTATATCTGAATAATATATTTTTATTTTTTGGGAAAGTGATTTGAAGTTTCCTGTTGAAAATAATATTTTAGAAAAAATGTCACGAAGTTCTGCGCCATCATATACTTTCTTGCGCATTTTATTCGCAATGCTATTTAGGGCATTTGACAAATCAACAAGATTCTTTAATATTTTTTCCTCATCTCCAATCAGGACTGCCTCATTTTTCATGTCAAGAGAAAGTTTTTGCTTGAGCCCAAGGAATACATTTAGCGCCTCTGCCAGTTTTGTGGTTGGAACAGAAGTTTTAGGAGCTGGTTCTGTTCTATGTGTGGTTGTTGTGTCTGGCATTGTTGTTGGCGGCAAAGGCGGAACAGGCGCAATTTTATATCGTTCCACCCATACAAGGCTTTCGTTGATTATCTTAAGGAATGCAGGATCTTTTGAAATGCTTTTGTACTGGGCAAGGATTGCTACAAATTTCTTCAGCTCTTCCTTATATCTCCCCAGCAATGCAGCTTTCAAAGGCCCGAATTCGCTTGGAACAGTCAGTTCTTCCAATTTTATTATTTCTTCTGCCATTTTTAAGGTACTATTACAGGTCTCCTCCAGTTTGGTCTTGCCCTGGCGTTGTAATTTATGAAAAAGCTTTGCTGATAGCTTGTGATGTGAATATTTGTGATTGTCACGTTTGTTATGAGGTTTGCAAGCCTCATTCTTTCGCCTGCACTAAGGTCATTGAACTGCGGATCATTAACAAGGTGCGCATGGTTCTGGTTTATTTGGTCCATTATGTCACCGAAAGAGTTGGCAAGATTTGTCATCCGCTGGAAATCATTTGGATTCAACGGCTGGCCCGCGTTATTGGCTATCAGCACCCTGTTTCCTATGGTCTCGTATTCTTTGAAATCAGCTCTTAATTTTGATGCCTGGCTGCCTATCTGATTTATGAATCTTCTCAGATGGCTTGGATAATGTGGATTTCCTGCACCACCGCCTCTTCCAACATTCCTGAACCAGTCGCCGGCTTCCTGTCCTGTTTCTGTTTCTGCGCCAAATGAAAAGAGCGCTGCGCCGAAATGCCATATCATCATCAGCGTGCATATTCCTTCTGCAAGGCTTCCCCATTCTATCCAGCCTGGTACGCTTGACCAGCCAGGGGTTAGCGCTGATGCTGCAACAAAATTATGGACAACTGTGGCAAGCAGGAAGAACAAGACGCCTTGGATTATATGGTTTACTCTTCTAGCTTCAGGCGACAATGGTTTTCCTTCAGAATCCGTAGCATCCGCTCCTGTAGGAAATCCCTTGTAAAGTGCATAGAGAATGCCCAAAACAGGCAGACCAATGAAAATAAAAGAGCCGATAAAACCATATGTTTTTGCAATGGCCTCGACCATTGCGTCTGGAATCATGATGACAGAGATAAGCGAGATTAAAACAGCAACCGTGACTCTCAGATTCTTTTTCGTTAGAACATTTTTTGCAATTGGTCCTATTGAAGCAAGCGCAAAAAGAAGCGAGAAAAGCAGAAGGAACAACATGACCTTCATCCAAATATAGAAACTTGCATTTATGTTGCTTGATATGTCAATGAGAATAAACTTTAAAATATTCTTTTCAAGAAAATCAGCAAGGTTGCTCACTGAGCTTCCATTTGCTGCGTGCACAGCAACAACGCTAAGCAGGGCAACTCCAATGCTGCTGAGCAGTAGCTTTTTGTTCAACCCCATGACATCGACCCTTTTTTTCCTCCAATATATAATACTGGTGCAAGCTGGTTCCTGTAATTTTCAAGCTCAGATTTCAGCTGCGGCACATCTGTTATACTTAACTCATCTTTTTGAGATATAAGAAGCTTTTGGTTTTTAAGCATGTTGATGACATTTCCCAACATCTCCGTTGCCTTGGAATAGCCCCCGATTTCTTTGTTAGCTACATCCATCGCCTCTTTCAGGGCAGCAATGTCTGCATTCAAAAAACCCTGGAGCTGGCTTATCAGTTTTTTGACCTGCTCGATTTTTTGAACAGTTCGGCTTGCCTGCTCTGCAATTAAAGGCATACCTACCTTTACGCTTTTGAGGACCTCCAGATGCCTTTGCGACTCAGCAAATGTATTTTCCTTTAGTTTAATTGCTTCTGGGGCAGCTCCATTTTTTCCGGCCTCTTCCAGCGCTTTTTTATCTTTTCCAACCTGCATATTTTTAACGCCAATGAGGTTGTCGACTGATTTTCCTGCGGTCATTATTGTGTTTCTTATTTCGCTTATCTCCTGCGCTTCCTTGTCTATCAAATTGTTTTCGTCATAAAGCTCTTTCTGCAGGTTGTTGAAGACAGTGTTTACTCTTTGAAGTTCAGCTGTTGCATTTTTGTTTAAGCCTTCCAGCTGGGCCTGGTATGATTGGGCCTTGTTTCTTGTTTCCTCAGTGATGGTTGTGCCCGGCTTGTTTAATACCTCAATTGCTCCCATGTAAGAATTTATGTTCGGAAGTATTTTTTGAAGTGTTCCAAGATGGTTTATCAGCTCGTCTGCTTCCTTTAGCTGATTGTCAGATACAGCCTTTTTCCTTTCATCAATTATTTTTGCATCATCTGTTATTTTTGAAAGCGTTGTTAATGCCTGCTGGACAGCGGATTCCTGCTGAGCAGCTGCCTGCTCTTCAGGAGCTGGTCCTGCTGGCGTCGGCGTTAGCGCCTGATTTACTTTTGGCGCCCTGCTGAACCAGCCACGCGCACCTGCTGCTTTTTCCCCAACCCAGGCGCCTGCAAATGTAGTTCTAACAAATTTGTAAAAGAACCAAGCAGCTGCTATTGAAACAATAGTTGAAAACAGCACCCACCACTGTGAGCCAACCATGTCTTTCAAAAAAGGAACATTAAGGCTTTGTACTTTTGCCGAGAGTGTCCAGGCAAGAACAGCCATAGCAAAGTAAATAAGAAATTTTATTATGTCACCGCTGGGCGAATCTGGAATTTTTTTGTTAAGCCAAAACAAACAGACGATTGGCGCCACAAAGAAAATGAATGTTGCAATTCCAGAATATTCATAGGCAATTGTTGTAACCAGCAGATCTGGAATCATAGCAACGCTGATTAAAGCGATGGCCACAGCTACTGTGCCTGCTGCGCCTTTCCTGCCCTTAAAAATCGGGATTGCACTTGCAAGCTGATAGAGAACAGTGAATAGCAAAAGCCACAGCACGAATTTTATCAGTATTATTCCCTGTCCATTTGTTTGTGTAAAAGCGTTAAAAATAGGCGTGACTAAATCAAATATCATATTAATTACTGTTCCCATTGAAGAAGTTGCTGGTGCTGCAAGCGCAGATTTGAATGAAGCAATAAAAATTGATGTAACTGTGAATATCCAAAATGCTGTTTTCTTCATACAAACACCTTTTTATACTAATTTATAAAACATTATATATAAATTTTTGCATTTTTAACTATGAAATGCAACAAAAGATTTATATATAAATATTAAATAACAATATAAAATGGCACAGATGATTATAATGCCTGCAATTGCAACAGGGCTGATAATTGGGATTTATGAAGCGCTTGTTGTCCATCGAGATGTTACTGTGCCTACACACAGGATGGGGCATGCTGCCCACGCCTTGATTCTTTCTGTTGTTTTTGTTTTTTGTTCAATGAATGCTGAATTTGTCTATTCTTCAATACCGCAATTGAAAGCTATTCCTCTGCTCGGCAATGTGATTGCATTCCAGATTGCTGTTGGCCTGATTGCTGCAATCAAGATTCACGCAACTTCTCTGGCAATAAAAGGAACAGTTGGAAGCACAAGAGGTATGGGAGAAACATGGATTCACAGCATTTTGATAGGCGGGTTGGTTGCTACATCACCTTATCTGTATCCACTTATAAGCCCAGTGCTTCCTGCATGGCTTAAATAAATTTATTCTATTTTTACCTTAGAACCAATTGCCTGTCCAGGCATGCCTTTTTCAAAAATAACCCTGACCGCGCCCTTTGAGCCGTGCAGCACTGTTATTTTTCCCTTGATTTCCTTGCCAGCAGGGCTTTTCCAGACAGCTGTCTTGCCTATTAATTTCTTTGACTTTTCCTTGTCAGAGCCATCTATGGAGACTATCATCTGGTTTCCTTTCTTAACGTGGGCAGAGCCCCTGAAATTGACTATTACACCTTCCATGGGATTTTGGATTTAGAACTGATTTATAAAGGTATCGCAGCTTATGGTTTTTTTGCGGTAATGTTATAGAAAGGATCTGTTTCGTGATGTGTTGCTTGAATATCTAAAAATCCAACTTTTTTTAAGGCTTGGATGATTTTTTGCTCGCCCATGTAATACTCGACAATCCCTCTTTTTGCATTTCCTTTTTCAAAATCTATGCCTGCATTCCCTCGAAAATGCAGGACTGACTTCCTGATTTTGAAAGCTGTTTCGCAAGCTCGAATTCAGGCATCACTTTCTGGAGGTTCAACTCCTTCTCTTTTAGAAGAACAAGAAGATTCTTTGGGTCAGAAACATCAAAATATTTTTTGTCTTCATTGACAACATAAGAAACAAGACCTTTTTTCATAAGCCTGTCAAGCGCGTCGTAGATGTTTGTCCTGTAAAGCTTTGTCTTTTTCGCGATGTCTGTGGGTGTTGAAAGCCCTTTTTCCAGCAGGGCAAGGTATATCTTTACTTCATTCTGGCTGAATCCCAATTCCAGAAGTGTCTGCTCCTTCAAGTCCCCCATTTATATTAGAAAGTCTGAGAAATATAAATGATTTATTGAAAAGAAATAGAAATATGAGTGCGGGGAGGAGGATTCGAACCCCCGTAGGCACTAAGCCAATAGGTGTCTTCTTGTCATAGCATAAAGCTCATTACACCTTACAGCAATCCTAAGCCTATCCCGTTTGGCCGCTCCGGCATCCCCGCGTAAATGTGGCCAACGGTCACAGAACGCAACCGCCTATTTAAATGTTTTTCCAAATGGTTATATATTTTTCGGACATGTAAAGAGGAATGGTACTGTATATTGTCTATACTGAGCCTGTGCAGAACAGGAGCGGACATGAGCCTACAGGCAATGAAGTAAGGGTATTCTGCAGGGATTTTGATGAAAAGACAGGAGTTGGAAAGTCAAAGTATTTTACAGTTGAAATGCAGCATATCATTCCAAGCTTTGACTTGACAAAAGATAAAATAAATGAGCATTTGACAAAAATAAACAAAGAGCTCCTCTTCAGCCCGCCAGAAGAACACATAGATAAGGCGCTTGACAGACTGATTTTCTTGTTAGGTGAAGAATACTCCTCCTACAGAATAAGATTCATTGAAAAATATTATTCAGAGAAAAAAAGAGTTATACATGCGATTCTTGATGATTTGCATGATAAAAATTCACTGCCCGAATATTTCCTAAGGCAAGTGACAAAAATTGGGAAAGACGAAAAATCAAAACCAACCCGCGCTTCATTTTACAGCCCAAGCACCTACTTCAGATGGCTCTATCCACCGTTTACAGTTGTTGGAGAGAAAGACGGGCAGCTGGTTCTGCCGAAAAAAATAAAGAGCGTGGAAAAAGAAATTATTCTGGCTGACAAGAAATGCGCATTGGACATAGAAACGACTGAGTATGAAAATCCGAAACTGGAGAGGATAACAAATGTTGTGCTCAACTTCGGGAACAATGAGAAAAACTATATAGTCACTTCTTTTGAAGGCACTGAGAAAATGTTTGAAGAATACCTTCTGATTTACGCAAAAAACACAAATGAAATAAAGAAAAATGTTGAAAGAATAATTCATGAGGAAGACCCGCTGATTCTTTATGGATTTAACATACAGTTTGACCAGAAAAAACTCAGGGAGCTTGGCGACGAGGAGTATTTGCCTGCAGTTGATTTTTCAAAGCCAATATTCAAGTCTGTCCAAGGAATAAAAAACATGATAACGCGAGGCAGGTTTACAGTAGACACTTACGGCTTCCGTTTCCTTAACAGGAACATATACAAGAACAACACGCTGGCAACGCATGCGGGCATTAAAAAAATGTTTGATCATCCGCATGTGGAATTGAACACATACTTGGCTGAGCACGGAGATATAGATGCGGTGCGCAAGGGGTGGGAATATGTGGGACAAGACGGCAGAGTAACGCGCAGAGTAGGTGAGGAGGACATTGACAACATAGTTTCAAGGGCATTGTTTGCGAAGAGAACTCTTGAAACAATCTGCACAGCATCTGCAAAGGCCATTATGGAAGACCACTGGGGCAAGCTGTTCTATTTCAGGATGAATACGTACAGGAACAGATATGAGCATGGCCATCATCCGATTGAGTTTGACACTGAAAACAAGAAAGACGAACTGCTTAACTTAAAAAGAAACAGCTGTCTTGAAGACAAGGTCAGCCTTGTGTACCCAAAATTTTTCATAAATGCCATGTGGGATATGGTGAGGGGAACGACTAATTCTCTGAATTTCGCAACGCCTGATGAAAAACTTAATTTCTGCCAGACGCTTAACGGCTACGTAATGCATGCGTTGGCGGAATATTTTGAATTGAAAAAAGAAAAGCCAAGTTCTGCAAGACTTTATGCGTTTGAAAGCCAATATGGAATAAAGTTTGATGTAATTGATTCCTTGTTAAAGAAAAATGTTGAAAAGATGAATGAGCTTTTGAAAGATTCCGGGCTTATAAATTATTCAAAGAAATTCCTGTATGTGAAAAATCCGGAGCAGATTGAAAAAGAAAAACTTGGTTTTGTTTTCGGCAGGGGTCCGACATTGTTTTCAGGCAACAAGATTATTTCTTTGATTGGTAACAGATTGATTTACCAGGGATTTGGTCTTACAAGGGGCAAAAAAACAAGTTTTGATTCAGATTTTGCAGAGGAAATGATAATGAAAAGGCTTTTGTTCACACCGGAGGAAGAGGTAATTGAGTTTGCAAGGTCAAAAATTAGTGATTTGAAGGCAGGATGTGTCCCAAAAGAGAATTTGCTTTTCAAAAGAATGATTGATGAAAAACGACACGAATATGGAATTGTTGAGGGCAAGGAAATGCGCGCGATGGAGTTTCTATTAAGCGATGTTTTGCCTGATTCTGAATTTTATGTTGAAAACTTCAAAAGGGCGTTCTGGGACGTTTTAAGCGTTGATTTCAGGGATTTGGAGGGTTTGGAAGAGGTCTTTAAATAAGCACAAAATATTTATATAGGAGTAGTTAATAATATATTGAAAAGGGGGTTATAGCATGAAACTTACTTTAGCAGAGCCAAAATACCTAAAAGACAGCATAGCCATAATTTCAGACCTTGTAAATGAGGCAAAATTCAAGATTACTTCTAATGGTGTTGAGCTTGTTGCAATGGACCCTGCGAATGTCGCAATGGTTGTTTACAAGCTTCTTTCAAGCGCATTTGTTGAGTATGATGTGAAGGAGACAGTTGAGCTTGGAATAAATCTTTCAAACCTCAAGCAGATACTCAGGAGAGCCAAGCCATCTGATATGCTTACAATAGAATTAAAAGACAACCAGCTGAAGATAATACTGAAGGGAAATTCAACAAGAACATTCTCACTGCCGATAATTGAAATAGATGAGAAAGAGCAGAAGGTGCCTCAGCTTACATTCCCAATAACAATAAAGACAACTTCTACAATCTTGAATGAAGCGATTGAGGACGCTGACATTGTAGCTGACTCTGTTCTGCTTTCAACAGATGGGCAGACGTTTGTTGTGAGAGGGGAGGGGGACTTGAGCCAGGCAAACATCGAGATAAAGTCAGGTGATGAGACAGTGATAAAGGCAGACACGAAGGACATGATAAAGGCGAAGTACTCGATTGAATACCTGAAGAAGATGATTGCGGGAAGCAGGCTGTCAGATGATGTTACAATTTATTTCAACAAAGATTACCCATTAAAGATAGACTACAAAGTGATTGACAAGGTGCTGTTGAGCTTTATTCTCGCTCCAAGAGTCGAGAGCGACTGATAACAATGAACGAAATTCCAAAAATTCTTGAAAAAAAGGAAAAGGT
Organism: uncultured archaeon; assembly: GCA_963845175.1. Taxonomy (GTDB): domain Archaea; phylum Nanobdellota; class Nanobdellia; order Woesearchaeales; family CAIVOO01; genus CAIMOB01. The sequence goes on along the minus strand of CAWJRI010000007.1, from coordinate 1,307 downwards.
TGAATGGGAGGGAAAACCAAAATACTGGCCTTACATACTTTCTGCTTTTTTTGGAAGCATCATTGCAGGAGTATTAATAGGAATATTTGCAGGCAGTTTTTTAAAATCATTCACGGCAGGGGTAATTGTCGGGATTGTAGTTTTTTGCCTTATTTTTTTGTGGGGCAATCTCAATTACAGATTCACGCACTATGCGCTTACAGACAGAAGAGCTGTTTTCCAAAGCGGGGTATTCGGAAGAAATTTTAAGTCAATAAATTATGATGATATCAAGAACGCCTCTGCATCGATAGGACTTTTAAACTGGATTTTCGGCACAGGAAGTATCAGGGTATTTACCGGAGAAATTCAATCCACTGGAGGGAAGGATTCTCAAGTCATGCCAAAGTATGACTCTTTTATGTATATCTTAAATGCATATAACGTCCTGAAAGAGATGCAGGAGCATCTTACTGAGATGGAAGAAAACATGTACGGCGGAAAGAATGTTGTACAGAGAGTCAAAATTGTGAAGCAAAAGAGCAGAAAGAAATAAGACTAAAAAAATGCATCACGCAAATCTTTGCTATCTGCTGAAAGAGAACAAAATTCTTCTTGGATTAAAGAAAAGGGGATTTGGTGAAGGCAGATGGAATGGCTACGGTGGAAAGGTAAAGGAAGGAGAAAGTATTGAGGACGCACTCATAAGGGAAATTGAAGAAGAGATGAATGTGTCAGTAAAGAAAAATCATCTTGAAAAAGTTGGTATCATCGATTTCTTTTTTACAAATGCGCCAGAAGGCAAGGATTGGAATCAGACAGTACATGTTTTTGTCGTGAAGAACTGGGACGGCGAGCCTGTTGAAACAGAGGAGATGAAGCCGCAGTGGTTTGAGCTAGGCAAGGTCCCGATTAATCAGATGTGGGCAGATGATCCCCACTGGCTTCCGCTTGTTCTCAAGGGGAAGAAGATAAAGGCAGAATTCACATTTGGGAAAGACAATGAATCTGTGATAAAAAAGAATGTGAATGTTGTTACTGATTTTTAATTTCTTCAACAACCAGCGGACCTACATAGCCGCATTTATTGCACTGGTATTTTCCAAACTGCCCGCCCATGTACAAAGTTACATTGGTTGACTTGCACCTTGGACAGCGTTTTACTTTAAGCATTTTACCTTATAAAATACAAAACTTATTAAATATTTCTTAATAATTAGGTGGCATGGAGCAGACAATCACAATTGACAGGGAAACTTTCAAGGCGCTTGCGGCAGACACAAGAGTAAAGATTCTAAAATTCCTTGATATGAGAAGACACAAGATCA
>CAWJRI010000006.1:0-44848 GCA_963845175.1 uncultured archaeon | reverse complement strand
ACTATTTGAGGAAATGAGGGCACGAAGGAAAGGCGGGTTCCACCAATGCGTGCCGAGCATGCACGCGATCGATCGCGGAACCTCCTCGATCGAGGCGATCGGAATGACCGAGGTATTGCTGGCGATGATCGCATCCTGCGCGCGAGGGATCCGATTGCCGAAAATCGCCCGTTTGACACCTAGATTTTCGGACGGACTTCGATAATGAAATCGGCATCCGCAACGACCGCCTCTTTGACGCTTGCGACAGGGCAACGCGATCAATGGCCTCGTCCTAGGTCGCGCAGATTGCTCTGGATCCGCTCGCGAAGCGTGTGCGCGAGGCCTGTCGCATCGTAAACGCGCACGTTGTGGCCGTGCCGCGCAAAGACCTGAGCGATGCCGTGGCCCATGAGCCCGGCGCCGAGGATGGCAATCCGCGCCTTGCCCGCCATTTCAGCCTGCCGTATAGCCGCCGTCCGCATAAAGGACGTGGCCCGTGTAAAAATTCGATGCCGCCGAGGCGAGAAAGAGCAACGGCCCCGCGAGATCCTCCGGTTCGCCGAGCCGACCCTTCGGAACCCGGCTCAAAAAACCCTGGCGCACCGTTTTGGCCTGGTCGGTCTCTTCGAACATCCAGGCGGTCAGCGGCGACCGGAATACAGTCGGCGCAATGGCATTGACCGTAATGCCGCTGCCGCCAAGTTCGCAACCAAACGCCTTGGTCATGCCGTCAACCGCCGATTTCGAGGCGCAATAAGCGGTATAACCCGCCGGATGGCCGAGCAAGCCACGAGCCGACGACATCAGTACGATCTTGCCGCCCTCGCCCTGGGCCAGCATTTGCCGCGTCGCGGCTCGCGCCATCAGCCAGGATTGCGTGACATTGGCATCCATCACGTCGAGGAAGCGAGAAGGCGTCATATCGGTAATCTTGCCGACGTCATTCTTGCCGGAGGCGACAACGAGAATATCGACACGGCCGAAGCGCATAGTGCCCGCCTCAACGATTTTTGGCAGGCCTCTTCGGAATTGGGACGCAAATTCACCGCCTCAACTTCGGCGCCCGCTTCGCGGCAGCTTTGCGCAACATTCTGCAGCGCAGAGGCATTGCCGGCGGCGAGCACGAGCCGGCATCCGGCGCCGGCGAGAACTTGGGCCGCAAGCGCCCCGAAAGCTCCGGAAGCGCCCGCTATGATCGCGACCTTTCCTTTGATGTCGAACAGCGAAAGGGGGTTTTTCAAGAAATCCGAACTCATGGCTGCGTTCCCGGCGGATAGGGGATGACGACCAGCATCGTTGCGGTGTGGTTCGTGCGATTGACCAGTTCGCGCACCTCTGCGGGCGCAATCGTGCAGGAATCGTAGCGTTTCAGAATTGTCTCCTGGCCGCCGACGATCAACGTCATCTCGCCTTCAATGACGACATAGACTTTTTCGAAAGGCGTCGAAATCGGGCCCGGCACCGCCGCCCGGGAGGAACTGCGAGAGGCCGACCCATTGATTGGTCGGGCCGCCGGGCTCGAATCCCTGGAGCCGCAGACCCACTACGCCGCGATGATTCGGCGCCTCGTAAGGCTTGGCATCGGCAAAAGATTTGACATGCATCAGAAGGCCTCCCCGCGTTCGATCCGGTACTCCCCGCGCTTGTCGATGATGGCGACGAGGCGGATGATACAGCCGTCGCCACGCTCCCAGTTCCAAGGAAAGAATGCAAAGGTGACCCGCTTGCCCGTCACCTTGTCGAGATCGCCACCGACATTCTCGATGCCGAGAATGCCGTTCTTGAACAATTTGCGATGCACCGGCTCCCATTCGGGAAAATCGTCCTTCCAGTCGTGTCCGCCCGACCATTCGCGATATTCCTCGGCGAGATGCGGCAGCAGCGGACCATTGCGCTGCGGGCCGATGGCGGTTGCGAGCGGATGATCATTGGCCTGCGTGTCGTGGCCAATGACCTTCACTTTCTTCTCGACGAACCAATCGGCGGCGGACGGCACGAAACCGGGGGCGCGCGCAAAATAATCCTCGTTGTCCTCATAGATGCGATGCCAGCCGGTATTGACGATGACGACATCGCCGGGGCGCACGACTTTGCCGGCCGCCTTTTCGAGGTCTTCATAAGTGATCGATTCCCACTTCTTCTTCGGCATCGACACGACGATTCCGCTGCCAAAAAAATGCGGCAGCGGCACTTCGTTGATGAAAGGCGTGCCCGACACGACATGGGCCGGCGCGTCGATATGCGTAGTGTTGTGCATACTCGTCGTGATGCGCTGCGTCAGCACGCCGGACTTCGCCATATAGTGAATGCGCTCGATCTTCACGTCTTCGAAATAGGGCCAGTTCGGCGATTGATAGCCAAACCGATGCGACAGATTGTAGAATTCAAGCCCAATGGAATTATCGAGATTGTCCTCGAACTGAATGCCGCGAATGGTCACGGGCATAATCGTCCTCCGTTTGCGCTTCATCCCGCGGCGGAATTGCCGCCTATCTTTTTTGCAGCTGATCGCCGCCAAATTTCTTGTGGTCCATGATACGATACGCATGTACCATATGACGGTCAATCGGCTGTCGCGCGGTTTTTCCCAGGCGCGTTCAAGGCCGGTCGAAGGAGGAAGAATGCAGGACGTCAAAGATCCTGAAGAAAAGAACGGTACGCAAGTCGGCATCCAAGTGATCGCGCGAGCGGCCAGCATTTTGCGCACACTTGAGAACCATCCGGACGGGCTGAGTTTTGGGCAGATTGCCAAATCTGTCGATCTGGCACGCTCGACCGTGCAGCGCATTGTCGCCGCGCTTGCGGCGGAAGACTTGGTCATTGCATCCGGTCCGGGCGATGTGCGCATCGGCCCTGCTCTTGTTCGCATCGCAGCATCTGTGGGCTCTAACACGGCGGATATCATCCGCCCCTATTTGCGCACGCTGGGCGAAGAAGTCGGCGAAACAGTTGATCTGGCGGTCTTGTCAGGCGGCTCCACGGTTTTTGTTGACCAGGTTCCTGGCCGCCATCGGCTGGTGGCCGTCTCGGCCGTCGGCGAGCGCTTTCCGCTGCACTGCACAGCCAATGGCAAAGCGATCCTAGCCTGCTTCTCGCCTGAAGATGCCGAAGAGCTCATCGACAAGAGCTTGGCTGAGCATCCGGATTTTCCGTTGAAGCATCGCGCCAAACTGCATGCCGAGCTTGAGGAGATCCGCAAGACCAATCTGGCTTTTGATCTTGAGGAACATGGCGAAGGCATTTCAGCCGTTGGCATTGCTCTGCTCGACACAATGGGACGCCCCGGTGGCCGTTCCATCTGTCCCCTCGCAACGGTTTGATGAGCAGAAAGACGATTTGTCTCGCCAGCTCAAAGCCTTCCGCAAGCGGATCCGCTCCGCCATGGCGCGTTAAGCACAGGGCTACCAATGGGAGGGGGGCGAGAATTCGCCCTCCTGCTTGACGGGGTATCGCCATGCGGTACTCTAGTCCATGATACGGTACAGGCGCACCAAAGAGTGACCCGGCCGATCAGGAAGAGGAAAGCAAGGAGGAACACCATGAGCATGACTTGTCGCGCGCTCGCTGGAAGCATCGCGTCCGCCACACTGATCGCATCCTGCACTTTTGCCGCTGCTCAGACCGTTGAGCTGAAGGTCTCCCATTATCTTCCGCCGAACGACACGTTCCAGAAGGAACTCGTGCGTTGGGGCGAAGAACTGTCTGAAAAATCGGGCGGCCGTTTGAAGTCAATATTTTTCCCGCTTCACAACTCGGTCCAGTCAATCGCCAGTTTGATCTCGCGCGCTCGGGCGTGGCCGATATTGCGGTTGGCTTGCACGGCGCAACGCCTGGTCGCTATCCCACGACCGAACTCGTCAGCCTGCCTTATGTGCATCCCAAAGCTGGCGAGCATAGCGTGGTCACCTCGAAGCGCCTGACGGAACTGGCTCCCGAATTTCTCGCCGCCGAACATAACGGCCTGAAGAAATTCTCTGGATGGCTGTCACCAATCCGCTGATGTTCCATACATCCAAGCCAGAAGATTACAACAATCGCCGACTTCAAGGGCCTGCGCATCCGCTATGCGGGTGAGCAATTTGCGCAGGTTATTCCCGCGCTCGGCGCCGTGCCGTTGCCTGTGCCGCCTGCTGAAACGCAGGATGGTCTGGCCAAGGGCATCTTGATGGCGCGACCTTCCCCTATGAAGCCACGCAGAGCTTTGATGCAAGGAGCAGTCAGACAATGGACAAAATACAAGCGTAGCCAATCAAAGTGTGGTTGAGCATCAAACTCAGCCAGCTGAGAAGACAGCTTCTGTCCAGTTCGCAAATTACTCCTGCATCATAACTGAAAAATATGAAGGGATAGTCAAGGGAACTCTTCATGACATGGGCGCAAAATATGCAAGGGCTTATGAAATAAGAGTAGCCGGCATAATGACAGGCTCAGAAGGCGCTGTATTTTTCATCTCAACAAACCCAACAGTTGGAACAACTGCGCCTGACCAGTTCTCCTGCGGCGGATGGGAAATTGACAATGTTATGCGCACCTGCACAAGAACAGCTTCTTCACCGGAAACTTCACAATGGTCCTATGTGACACACGGATACGGCGAGCAGGTGAATGTTGCTCCGAATCTTAAAATGACAATTACAGCGACAATGAGCATAGATTACAATGAGAAGGACAAGAAAAACCAATACGTACAGTGCCCTGGCGTGACATACTAATACTCTTTTATATATTCGTTACTTTTAAGTAACAAAAATAGAAAGATTTATATATAACTTTATTCTACTGTATATAATGAAAAACCAAACATATGGTGAATTTCTTGAAGAACAGAAAAAGAATTCAAAGTTTAGAAAAGGATTAGTAGGAGTCTTAGCAGCAATTGCACTCGCTTCAGGAGCCGCAGGATTATCAATTTATTCTAGATCTAAAGATCCTAAAACTACACAGCATAAGTCTGCACCTTTAATGACTGCTTCTAATACTGAACCTGTCAAATCCGAATCAATAGATGAAACTGTTTTAAATGAAGAAAGTGAAAGAGATGAAGCGGACAAATTTTTTGATTTTTTAAAACATAAATTTGGCGTTTTTAAAACCACAGTTGAGTTATATGGATTACATTTTTCATTTGATTTAACTGAAATTACTGAAAAAATTGAAAGACAATCTGACGCTTTTTATTCTAGAGGAGGCATTTATATTAACTCTCACTTGTTAAAGCAATCTGCAACAGAAATAATTGAAAATTTAAAAATTGAAAATTTTTTCACTAAGATGACAAAAAAAGATTTGGCAAATTTAAATATTCACGAGAACGACCTTACACAGATTAAAGGCGCCTATTTTTCAACTGTTTTGATACATGAAGTTGGTCACCTATTTTTTGAAAAGTTATTTGGCAAAAACAAAGAAGATGTAAAAAAAGCAGTAGATTCCGAATTTTTTGCTAATCTAATCACATTGGCCAACGGTCCCACACCCTATACAGAAATGACGAAAATATATGCTAAAATTGATTTTCCTAATGATTTGAAATATCTTAGCGAAGATTTTATGAAAAATGAAGAAAATATTAGTGAGATAAAAGCTAAAAAAGACAAAATAAGCGCTGTCAGAATTTTTAGCTGGATTAATCCAATACTCGAAAAAGAGTTAAAAGGAGATGTTGTTGAATATGATGAAATAAAAAAAGTTTCAAATGATGCTCTACAACAGTGTTTCAGATTATTTGATTATATTAATTTTAAAGAGTAATTTAATAGATTTCATTTGAACAATTTTTTAACCTTCTTCCGGTTAATGTAAACAATACAGGAAACAATCGCAATGTAATTCACAACCATGAACCAGAGCGTGCCCCAGCTGATACCTGGGAAATGAAAGTTTGAAATCGGCCAGAGAAATGGCGTCGGGTAGAACTTCAGCGAATGGGTGAAGATGTCAATCACAACATGGATTGGCCAGGCAAGCAAATAAATCGGAATTGTCCTGAAAATAAGGAAAACAATCAGGAAAACAGCGGCGATTATGACAAGCGAATGCGTGATTGAATAAAGCACGCCAACCCAGCTCGGAATCAGGCTGGCATCCATGGGATGGGCCCAGCTGAATCCTGTGAAAAGGCCGACAAACAGCAGCAGCCCAAATGATAAAACGTCAGGCATTGCCGCAAACACAAGGGAAAGCTTCATCTTCGTGTATTTATTGAAAAAAATATAAGTCCAAAGCAGATGCGCGAAAATATCCATGAAATACAATTGCCCCAAAAGAGTATAAAAATCTTTCCATTAATTATTTATACGACCTGCGCTTACAATTTCGCATGCTAAAAGACTATTCACATAATCTTGGGATTGACAGCAAACTTGTCCTCGACTACGGCAGCAGGAATGCCATAAATGTTGAAGAGGAAATCCTTAAAAAATGTGATTCAATAAAACAAAATATCCAAAGCAGAAGCTCCCAAAAAGCGACTGAGCTGGTGATAAACGCTGACAACGCATCCCATGACGTTTACTGCTGCATTGCAGGAATCGCAGCAAGAAAGGCGGCAATTGAAATTTATGAGGATCCTATGAGTCATGGCGACAGGGATTTCATGAAAAGCATGGTCACATTCTGCCAGAAAAGAATCACCGAGGAATATGCAATGATTAATCTTGCGCAGGCTGCCTACAATGTCTACGCAGGCAAATACGAAGAAGCAGAAATCTCTGCAGGGCAGGCAAAAAACAAAGCGCACGACATCGGCCTTAAGGCGAGAAATGATCTAAAAGAAATAATTGATGCAGATGATTTCTCTGAAATAAAGCTGGCAAAGGATGTTGCCAAGAATTTTGGCGACTACTGGAATGAATACGACGAACTAATCAAAAGCATCCGCGTGAAGAGCAAGGAAAAGGCAGTTGAAACAGCAAAAAAACTTTTTGTCTACACTTCTGCGCTGAACTATGTCCTGGCAAGCGCCAAAAGCGAGCGGCTGAAAAAAACAGAGTATATAAATTCATGAATTTTTAATATGTTAATTATTATATAAAAACGAAATCTTTATAAGTACAGAGTTTTATAGAAAAAACATGCAAAATCCTACCTTCTTAGCTGAATAAGTCTTAAAATAGCCTTATCTATGCAAAAGAAGACGGTTTTGCCTACAAAAACTAAAAAATAAGCCCTGGTAGTGTAGTGGTCTATCATGAAGCCCTGTCGCAGTTCAAAAAATTGAAATGAACTACAGATAGGCTTCGACCCGGGTTCAAAAAGGATATTTTACGATATCACTGTGAAAATCCCGGCCAGGGCGTATTTTTTTACAAAAATAACGCTCAAAAGCAGGGGCTTTCCCTTACCAGGGCTTTCCCCTGTTTTTGAAATTGGGCCGGTAGCGCAGTCTGGCTAGCGCACCTCACTTTTAATGAGGTGGTCGCGGGTTCAAAAACAAGCTTGAAAATCCCGTCCGGCCCGTCCTAGTCGAGGGCTAAAAAAAATGGTTGAAAAAGAACAGAAACACCTCTTGGTCCCCAAGCACACGAAGCTCTCAGAGAAAGAGAAGCAGGAACTTTTCAAAAAATATAATTTGACACCCAAGGAGCTTCCGAAAATTCTGAATACCGACCCTGCAATCGCGCATCTGGAAGTTAAAGAAGGGGACGTGATTAAAATATCAAGGAAAAGCCTGACAGCAGGCGAAACCGATTATTACAGGGCGTGCTTTATGGATAAGATGCGTGTCCTGATAAAGAAGTTCTTCGAGGAAAGAAGCATAATAGACGCGGATCTGGATTCCTTTAACAATTTTATTGATTCAGAGCTTCAGCAAGGTAATCGAAGAGAACAAGGAAATAGAGCCTACAATCATCCCCCATAATGTTGACGAATTCAAGATAAAGCTCGACAAGATCTGGGTCACAAAGCCCGAGATAACAGAGGCAGACGGCTCAAAGAGAAAAATCTATCCATTGAGGCAAGGCTGAGAAAAATAACATACGCCGCGCCATGCTACATCGAAGTTTCGTCGCACATAAACGGCGTCCAGAGAGAGACATTCACAACGCAGATAGGAAGCATCCCGGTTATGCTCAAATCAAAATACTGCAATCTGTACAAGCTTCCAAGAGAGGAGCTTGTCCAGAACAAGGAGGACCCGGACGACCCCGGCGGCTACTTCATAGTCAACGGCACAGAAAAAGTGCTGATAAGCGTTGAGGACCTGGCGCCAAACAGCTTCCTCGTTGAAAAGGCAACATCGGGGCTTTCGGAGTACATCGGCAAGGTTTTCTGCGAGAAGGAAGCCTACAAAATTCCGCACCTGATTGAAAGATTAAAGGACGGAATTTTCTACATGTCATTTACGAGAGTAAAGAGGGTTCCGCTTATCATAATCATGAAGGCGCTCGGCATGACAAAGGATGAGGAAATAATGAAGTCAGTTTGCATCGGAAAAGCAGTATGACGAGATGATAATCAATCTTTCAGAATTTGCAGACGTGAAAACAGAGGAGGATGCCCATGGACTACATCGCAAAGAAAATAGGAATAACCCAGGCAAAGGACATAAGAATTGAGAGGATAAAGGAGATTCTTGACAAATATCCTGCTTCCGAACCTCGGCACAAACGCAAATGACGGCATGTTCAAGGCATACAACCTCTGCAAGATGCTCAAGAAATTCATTGATGTTTCAAACGGCGAATTGCCCGGGACGACAAGGACCACTACATGAACAAGAGGCTCAAGCTTTCCGGCGACCTGCTGGCTGATTTGATGAGAGCAAACCTAAAGGTTCTCATCGGCGATTTGCTTTACAATTTCCAGAGAATTGTCAAGAGGGGAAAATTCCCTTCAATAAAAGTCATCATAAGGGACAAGCTTCTGACCCAGAGAATTTATTCGTCAATGGCAACGGGCTCCTGGATAGGCGGCAGAGAGGGAATCTCGCAGAGAATCCAGAGAAACAATTTCCTTGACATGATTTCGCACCTGCAGAGGGTTGTTTCGCCGCTTTCGGCAAGCCAGGAGAATTTCGCGGCAAGGGCGCTGCATCCGACCCATCTCGGAAGGCTGTGCGCGATTGAGACGCCGGAAGGAACAAACATCGGCCTTAGGAAAAATCTGGCAATGTTTGCAACTGTCTCACGGGAGATTCCTGATGACGCATTAACGAGGCAGCTGAAGGAGCTTGGATTGAATCCAATAAAATAAAATGGCAGACGTATACCTTAACAACAAGTTTATAGGAACTGTCGAGAACCCGAAGGAGTTCAGGCAGAATCTGGTAGAGGAAAGAAGGAAAGGCGCCGTAGACAGGAACCTCAATGCTTATTATAATGCTGAATCAAACGAAGTCTGGATAGAAAATTCAAAGGGAAGGGTCAGAAGGCCTTTGATTGTCGTCAAGTACGGGCAGCCTCTCCTGACAGACAGGCACATCCAGCAGCTCCAGAAGAACGAGATAAACTGGTCTGATTTGGTTAACCAGGGCGTCATAGAGTACCTTGACGCGATGGAAGAGGAAAATTCGCTGGTTGCTTTCTACGAGCATGAGCTTACAAAGGACCACACGCATCTCGAAGTCTCGCCCATCTCACTCCTCGGCTTAATCAGTTCGCTTGTTCCCTATTCAAACCACACGCCGATTGCAAAAGTCAATGCAGGCTCAAAGACGCAGAAGCAGGCGCAGGGAATCTACGCCGCAAATTTTGCAGTCAGGATGGACATGGATGTAAATATCCTGCACACGCCCCAGAAGCCTGTTGTGAACACAATCATGCATGAGATTTCAGACTATAATAAGCATCCTGCCGGGCAGAACATAATTGTTGCTGTCATGAGCTACAAGGGCTACAACATGGAGGACGCAATCATAATCAACAAGGGCTCGGTTGACAGGGGCTTCGCGCGCTCATCCTATTACAGGCCGACAATCGCAGAGGAGCTTAGATATGCAGGCGGACTTACTGACGAGATTTCAATTCCAGACAAGGAAATAAAGGGCTACAGGAGCGAGAAGGACTACAGGCTGCTGGAGCAGGACGGAATAATTTATCCGGAGGCTCAGATAGCTGAAAGCGACGTTATCATAGGAAAGACAAGCCCGCCAAGATTCCTGAGCGGAGCTGACGAGTACAGCCTGACTACGAATGTCAGAAGGGAGAGCTCGCTTGCTGCTGCGCACGGCGAGCAGGGAATCATTGATTTTATCACAATCACAGAGAGCGAGGAAGGAAACAAGCTTGTCCAGGTGAGGATCAGGGACCAGAGAATCCCCGAGATAGGAGACAAGTTCACGTCAAGGCACGGCCAGAAAGGAATTATCGGGCTGATTGCAAAGGAATCTGACATGCCTTTCACAGCATCAGGCATTGTTCCGGATTTAATATTCTCGCCGCACAGCCTGCCCACAAGAATGACAATCTCACATTTGCTTGAATTAATCGGCGGAAAAGTCGGCGCGCTGTCAGGAAGATATGTTGACGGCACGACATTCAGCTCAGAGCCGGAAGAAAAGATAAGGCAGGAGCTGCTTTCGCTCGGCTTCAGGGAAAATGGGGTAGAGACAATGTACAACGGCGAGACAGGCGAGCAGCTGGAGGCAAAGATTTACATCGGAAACATGTACTACATGAAGCTGAAGCACATGGTTGCAAACAAGATACACTCAAGGGCGCGCGGCCCAATACAGCTTTTGACAAGGCAGCCTACCGAAGGAAGGGCAAAGGAAGGTGGATTGAGGCTTGGAGAAATGGAGAAGGATACATTTGTATCGCACGGCGCATCCATGCTCCTCAAGGAAAGATTCGACTCAGACAAGACACTGGTTCCGGTGTGCGAGAACTGCGGGATGTTCGCAATCCACAATGAGTACAAGAAAAAATCATACTGCCCAATGTGCGGCGACAATGTTGACATCTCCTATGTCGAGATTGCCTATGCATTCAAGCTCATGCTTGACGAATTAAAGGCTTTGGGAATCTATCCAAAGCTTATATTGAGGACAAAATACTAAAATGGAAGAATACGTTTACAAAAAAGTGAATTCAATTGTGTTCGGACTGCTAAGCCCGAAGGTCATCAAGAAAATGGCGACTGTCAAGGTTGTGACGCCTGAGCTTTATGACAAGGAGGGCTATCCTGTTGACGGCGGATTAATGGACACAAGGATGGGTGTCATCGATCCAGGCCTGAGATGCAAGACCTGCGGCTCAAAAATAAAGGAGTGCGTCGGGCATTTCGGCTACATAGAGCTTGCAAGGCCAGTAATTAATATCAACTTGGTTTCCCTGATATCAACGCTTCTGAAATACACCTGCAGAGAATGCGGAAAAATCCTGATACCAAAGGCAAAGTCAGACAAGATAATGGAGAAGCTGGCAACAGCTGAGAAGGAAGTCGGGCTTGAGAAAAGGAGAAAGATAGTGAAGCACGAAATAACTTCACTGAAAACAACAAACAAATGCCCGCACTGCAAGGCAAGACAGTTCAAGATTACAATCGAGAAGCCGACAACGTTCATCGAGAACGAGAAGAGGATAACGCCGATAGAGATTAGGGCAAGGCTTGAGAAGATTTCTGACGAGGACTGTGAGCTGTTCGGGCTGAATCCGAAATACACAAGGCCTGAATGGGCTGTGCAGACAATACTGCCGATTCCACCTGTCACAATAAGGCCAAGCATCACGCTTGAGTCAGGCGAACGCTCAGAGGATGATTTGACGCACAAGCTAGGTGACATTGTAAGAATCAACCAGAGGCTGTTTGAGAACATAAATGCAGGCGCGCCTGAAATCATAATTGAGGATTTGTGGGACCTGCTCCAGTATCACGTTACAACTTTCTATAACAATGAGGTTGCGCAGCTTCCGCCTGCAAGGCACAGGAGCGGGCAGCCATTGAAGACATTGGCAGAGAGAATCAAGAGCAAGGAGGGAAGAATAAGATACAACCTTGCCGGAAAAAGGACAAACTTCTCTGCAAGAACAGTCATAAGCCCTGACCCAATGATTGGGCTGAACGAGGTCGGAATTCCATTTGTTATGGCGATGAAGCTCACAATTCCGGAGCGTGTGACGCAGTGGAACATGAATTACCTGAAGGCGTTTGTGCAGAGGGGCTCTGACAAATACCCCGGCGCAAACTATGTCATAAGGCCCGACGGAAAGAAAAAGAAAGTGACAGAGGAGATGAAGGAGCAGATTCTTGAAGAGATACAGCCGGGATACATTGTTGAAAGACATTTGATGGACGGAGACATTGCAATCTTCAACAGGCAGCCTTCGCTTCACAGGATGTCAATGATGTGCCACAAGGTAAAGGTCATGCCCGGAAGAACGCTGAGATTGAATCCGTCTGTCTGCCACCCGTACAACGCAGACTTTGACGGTGACGAAATGAACCTGCACATTCCCCAGACAGAGGAGGCAAGGGTAGAGGCGGAAATGCTGATGGAGGTTCCAACCCAGCTTATCTCTCCTGCATTCGGGCTCAGCATAATGGGATGCATCCAGGACAGCATCTCGGGAAACTTCCTGCTTACAAGAGACGATGCAGTCAAGAAAGAGGATGCAATAAGGCTTCTTGTTGACTCGGGAATAACTGATTTTTCAAAGCTTCCAAACAAGAAAGCTTTTTCAGGAAAGGAGATTTTCAGCATGCTTCTTCCTGATGATTTCAATTTCTCAGCCCACTCAAAGCTGTGCAAGAAGGGGCCTGAGGAGGGTTGCAAGGATATTAATCACATAGTAATTAAAGAGGGCAAGCTCATCCAGGGGACGCTTGATTCGGCAAATCTTGGAAAGGGCGCAGGGCTTCTTTTGAGAAATCTTCACCAGAAGTATGGAAGGGATTTTGCAGTTGACTTTTTGGCAAAGGTTGCAAAGCTTGGCGTGAACTACCTGTTCATAAAAGGATTTACAGCGGGAATATCTGACACAGACCTGCCTGAGGACGCGAAGCAGAAGATTGAAAATGCGCTTGAGGAGGCGACCACGACGGTGAGGGAGCTGATTTCAGCGCTGCATGACAGGACGCTTGAGGCTTTCCCGGGAAAGACGCTTGAAGAGACGCTTGAACTTAAAATCATTGAGACGCTTAACAATGTCAGAAACAAGACAGGAAACATTGTTGCCGAGTATGCGACAAAGCCTACGCCCATGATAATCATGGCAAGGGCAGGCGCAAGAGGAAGCGTTTTGACTCTTGGGCAGATGTCCGCCTGCATAGGACAGCAGGTTCTTAGGGGAAAAAGAATAGAAAAGGGATACAAGGGAAGGACAATCTCGGCGTTCAGGGTAGGCGACCTGACAGAGGGCGCAAGGGGATTCATAAAATACGGCTACAGAAAGGGAATGAGCCCGTCAGAATACTTTTTTGCTGCGATGACAGGAAGGGACTCGCTTATGGACACTGCGCTGAGAACGCCAAAATCAGGATATCTCTACAGAAGGCTGTCGAACGCGATGCAGGACATAAGAGTTGACTATGACGGCACAGTCAGGGATGCAAGCAACAAGATAATACAGTTCAAATACGGCGAGGACGGCATTGACGTGTCGCGCTCTGTGGGCGGAAAGATTGACGTGAAGAGGATAATGCAGAACATAAAATGAACGATGAAATTTTCAAGGAATACGGGGAAAAGCTGCCGAAGCTGATTCTTGACGAGATAAAGGCAAATCTGCCTGAGAAGACAGATGCGGCAAGATTGAAAAAGATACTTGAGACTGTCTACACTGAGTATGAAAAATCACAGGCAGACGCAGGCGAATGCGTTGGTCTGGTGTCTGCGCAGTCAATCGGGGAGCAGGGAACGCAGGCAACACTCGACACATTCCACTTTTCAGGAGTTTCTGAGATGAACGTCACAATGGGACTGCCGAGGATAATTGAGATTCTCGACGCAAGGAAAACCATTTCAACACCGATGATGGAGATATATCTTAACGCGCCCTACAATGAAAAGGACAATGTGAAGAAGAAGGCGCTGCTTGTAAAGGAGATAAAGCTGAAGGACGTTGCAACCGAGTTTTTGGTCAATATCGCTGACATGATGATAAAGGTTGATATCGACGAACAGAAGATGAAGGACCTTGACCTGACACTTGCGCAGCTGTCAAAGACGCTTCAAAAGGCAATGAAATCATTGAAGATAAAGCAGGACACAATTTCGATAATAGCAAGGCTTGAGGACAAGGATGCTAATCTTAACTCACTTTACAAATTGAAGGAGAAGCTGAAGGAAACACACGTTTCAGGTGTCAAGGGAGTTTCGCAGGTTCTGCCTGTCAAGAGGGGCAACGAATACATTATTCTGACTGCAGGCTCAAACCTGAAAATGGTTCTCGGGCTTGACTGGGTTGACAAGGAAAGGACAAACTCAAATGATATTTATGAGATTGCAGCTGTGCTTGGCATAGAGGCCGCAAGGGAAGCAATCATTGACGAGCTGCTGAAGGTTATCAAATCACAGGGATTGAAGATTGACGTAAGGCATCTGATGATAATTTCAGATACAATGTGCGTGTCCGGAGCAATCAAGGGAATAACAAGATACGGCGTTGTCAACGAAAAATCCAGCGTCCTTGCAAGGGCATCATTCGAGACGCCAATCAGGCACATAATGCGGGCAAGCCTAGTCGGCGAAGAGGACAGGCTTCATTCAGTTATTGAGAACGTCATGCTGAACCAGGTTGTTCCGCTGGGAACAGGAATGCCTGTGCTGCAGGCGAAGAAGAAAGAGAATATAGAGAAATAATTATTTTCAATGTTCTAAATAATAACCTTTATAAACCACCTCCATTTTCTAATATATACGGAAGAGAAGGGAAGCATTCAGGTGTTCTGAAGCAAACTTTCCAGAGGTTCCGTTTATGACAGACGACGTATCATTAATCAAGAAGCTTTTGAAGACAAAACAATTAATCATAGGTACCGAAAGGACTATCAAAAAGCTCAAGCTAGGCAGGCTTGAAAAGGTATTTTTGGCAAAGAACTGCCCAGACGAGACAAGGACAGACGCAATGTACTATGCAGAGCTTTCAAAGACGCCTGTCATCGAGCTCGAGCAGGAGAGCGACGAGCTGGGAGCGGTCTGCAAGAAACCGTTCCAGATTTGCATACTAAGTATCGAGAAGCTGGAAAAATGAAGATAAGTTTTGATTCGGAAACAATAAAAATTATGTCATTGTTCCAGATGCTGACCAAGGCAAACCTTAAGGATTGCTTTGCTGAGAATGATTCGCTTGTCTTTGTTGTGCTGCCGGGAGAAATGGGCAGGGCAATAGGCAAGAACGCATCAAATGTCCGGAGAATTTCGGAGATGCTCAAGAGAAAGATTAAAATAGTCGAGTTCAACGAGAATGTAATTGAATTCATCAAAAACCTCATTCATCCGCTTCAGCTGATGAATATTGAGGAAAGCGAAGGCATAATCACGCTTACAGCAGTTGACTCAAAAACGCGCGGCATGCTCATCGGAAGGGCAGCCGAGAATCTTAGACGGCTGGAAAGCCAGGTCAAAAGATATTTTCCGATAAACGAAATAAAGGTAACATAAAAATGGGAAGCAAATCAAGTGGAATAAACTCAGCATCAAAGCTGAAGAAGAGAAGAAGGAAGTCGAAATGGTGCGATAAGAGATACATACGAAGAACACTTGGCACCAAAATCAAGTTCGATCCGCTGGAAGGCTCTTCACAGGCAAAGGCAATTGTGCTTGAGAAAGTTCAGTTAGAGGCAAAGCAGCCGAACTCAGCAATGAGAAAAGCTGTAAGAGTGCAGCTGCTTAAGAATGGAAGGCAGGTTACTGCATTTGCTCCGGGCGATGGCGCAATCAAGCTGATTGACGAGCACGACGAGGTTTTAATCGAGTGCATCGGCGGAAAACAAGGCAGGGCAATGGGAGATATTCCGGGAGTCAGGTGGCAGGTTATCAAGGTTAATGATCAGTCATTATTGGCTTTAAGGCATGGAAAGCTTGAGAAGGCAAGGAAATGAGCGAAATACTAGTATTCGGAAAATGGAGCACAGCAGGAATCAAGGTAGATGATCCTGGGCTCCAGAATTACATTGTTCTTGAGCCGAAGATGATGCCGAAGACAGGTGCGAGATACGCAGGCAAGCAGTTCCATAAATCAAGGATTTTCATTGTTGAAAGATTAATCAATAAATTAATGCAGCCTGGGCACAAGGGAAAGAAGCATTTTAGGTCTTCTGGCTCTTGTGGCGGAAAATCCCAGACAGCAAGCGATGTTGTCGAGGAGACATTTAATATAATCGAGAAAAGGACAGGGCTGAATCCGATTGCTGTTTTTGTAAAGGCATTGGAGAACGCAGCTCCGAGAGAGGAGATTGTCACAATCGAATACGGCGGAGCAAGGTATCCTAAGGCAGTTGAATGCGCTCCCCAGAGAAGGATTGACATTTGCCTGAGGCAGATGGTCCAGTCAGCATATCAGAAAAAGTTCCACAGCAAGAAGAAGTCGCCTGAGACGCTTGCAGATGAGATAATTCTGGCATACAAGAGAGAAATGGGCTCGCAGGCAATGTCCAAGAAGAACGAATTGGAAAGACAGGCTGACGCAAGCAGGTAAATCGCTTTCTTTTTTTGTATTTTCATATATAAAAATATCTTTCGCATTTTTAAAAAGTATATACTTTTAATAAAATTATAAATAAAATAGAAAAGTTTAAATATTAGCTATATCTTTATATTTTTGCTTCAGAAAGAGCGTCACGCCTTGTGAGCAGAAGGATTGGACCGCCAAACAGCAAATACTTCCTTTTGCTCTTTTTTTATTTTAAGGCCACCCCCAATAAGGAGGAAGCAAATGAAGAGAAAGCTAGTGAAACAGGGAATAGCAACATTGATGGTTTCCCTGCCTATTAAATGGGTCAAAAGGTTCAATCTTAAAAAAGGGGACGAAGTCAGTATTGAAGAGCAAGAAAACGCAGTAATCATAACTTCTTCTAGGTCAGCTTCAATAGAAGCAGATAAGATGCAGAAATTGATTTCTCTTTACAGGGAGGGATTTGACGAGATTGAGATAAGGTTTAAAGATATTAAAGTAATTGACAAAGCAAGAGAAATCCTGAATGAACTGCCTGGCTTTGATATTGTCCAGCAGAAAAAAGACAGCTGTTTGATAAAATATATTTCTGGAAAAGAAGAGAATGCAATGCAGAAACTGCAATCATTGCTGGCTGATTCTTTCGACGAGATTTTGAAGGATTTCAAGAACAGGGAAAAGAACTTGGCGCACATAGCCTATGCAGACGCAAACATAAACAAGCAGGCGAATATTGCAATGAGGCTAAACAGGAATAACAGCAGATTATTCTACAAAGCAGCTTCTTTCGAGGAGCTTGGGGACTTGCTGAAGGAGCTGGCTGAATTTGCCACGAAAAGCAAGCTGAGCCTGTCAGACAGGCAGATAAAGATTTTTGAGAAGCTGAATTCGATGCTGAAGAATATGCAGGTTGAGAAGCTGGAGATAGATGCGGATGTGAATGGATGTTTCAGGCGGATTTATGACAGGCTGATGCAGATAGTTGAATATTCTTAAGCGCCGGCATTCGTCCCATTATTTTTTGCATCATTCAAAACAAGTTTTCCTTTATAATCCCGACGCCAGCGATAGCTTGTTGATATCATTCCGGGAATTGCATACGAAACAAGAGGAGCAATGTAATATGGCACATAATCCTTGCTGAGAACTAAATAATGTACGCCTAATTGCAATATAACATTTAATCCTACTGCTGAGAAGCAGGATTTTATCAGCTTCAAATAATCGCGCCTGTGCGAAAGAACCTTGCCTGTTGTAAAACCAAGGTCTTTTGCAGCATATGTAAAGAATACATTCGCTACGTTGCTGGCATCGTAATGCTTCAATAAAATCGTCGTTATGGTTGCAAGCGAATATCCTGTTACAAATCCAGCTAACTCTGATTTTGCATACCTGGCATTGTCTTTATTCTCAAGAATTTTTTCCAAGCTCATGTTTATTTTCAGGCTCCTTGAGCTTGCTCATTCCATAAGCCATGTCGCACTGGAAGCAGTACAATCCCCATTCAAACATCGGCTGCAATGACATTGCATCTTTTTCATTATCAGAAAAATCCCTGGCAGCATTGCCCCTTGAATAACAAATAGCATGGCCTTCTGGGCAAAGCATATATTCTAAATCTGTCATGTTTTTGGGTAAAATTAGCATATATAAAAATCTGTTGTTTTTTACCACTTTCTAATACTAAAAACAGAAAGATTTATATATTAGTTATACTTAATATGTTACTATTATGTGGTGGTTAAATGAAAGCGTCAGTACAGATACTAAATGGACTAAGACATCAGAACGGGCTATTTTCAGCCTCTAAGAAAACAGTTTCAACAGGCTACAATATGGCCTGGATTCGTGATAATATTTATTCTGCAATGGGCTTGGAATCAGTCGATCCAAACGCTGTTGCACTAACTTTCAGAACACTTCTTGCGATATTCCTAAAGCACGAAAGCAAGATTGACGCAGCAATCAAAAACAAACCATCAGACAAACAGGATTACATTCACGCAAGATACCATCCTCACAATCTGGAAGAAAGCAACCAGGAGTGGGGAAACAAGCAGAACGATTCAATCGGATTATTTCTATTCAAGCTATCTGAACTGACGCAAATGGGCTTCGAGATTATGAGGACAGCGGACGATCTCAGGATTGTCCAGAAGCTTGTCCTCTATCTCGAGTCCATTCAATATCATGGCGACGCAGACAACGGAGTCTGGGAGGAGAATGAGGAAGTTCACGCATCTTCTGTCGGCGCATGCGTAGCAGGACTGAAGAAACTAAGGCAGACATCATTCTTGATTAGCGGCAAATGGCATTTAATAACTGTTCCTAACGAGCTTATTGAAAAGGGGCAGGAGACATTGAACAGGCTGCTTCCAAGAGAATCTGCGACAAAAGAGACTGACATGGCTTTATTATCCTTAATCTGGCCCTACGAGGTTGTGACGAACGAGCAGAGAGAGCAAATACTTAAAAATGTTGAGGAAAAACTTGTAAGAAACAGAGGGGTAATTAGGTACATTGGCGACAGATACTACAACAAAAATGGTGAGGCAGAGTGGACAATGGGATTTCCTTGGCTTGCGATAATCTACAAGAAGCTCGGCAACCATCAAAAACACATTCATTACATGCACAAAAGCCTGAAAGCGATGAATGAATACAATGAACTTCCGGAGCTTTACTTCGCGGATTCAAGCGAATACAACGAGAACTGCCCATTGGGCTGGGCACAGAGCTTGCACGAGGTGGCTGAAAATGCTTGAGCTGAAACCATACAGTCAGATGACATTTAAGGATTTATTTCAGATGGCAAGTTCATATAATTCAGACCATTTCATGTTTGTTGATGAAGATTACATAACTTATATACATCCAAAAAGAAGAAATGGCGGAAGAATACACTGGGAGAAAATAGACAATTTAGAGGAGCAGGTCAACAATTTCATTAAGCAGTTTCCTGAGTCTATTATAAAGGGAAACGAACTGATGGATCCGATAATTAAAGAGTTGCAGGAAGCATATCAAATAGTTGAATATGAAAAAAGAAAACAGAGGCTGAATTAAGATGTTTGAAATTAGACCATATTATGATATTAAACCATATTATGAGATGGATACAAGAGAGCTTGTAAATCTCTCGGAAGTCAGGTTCAAAGAAGGCTCAATAGATCGCAGCGTCAAGGGGATGGTATTCATTGAAGATGAACGTAACATAACATTCCTTGACTTGTACAGCAACACAGTCCAGCATTTCAACAGCAGTAAATGCGATATCATAGACAAGATCCGCTCACTTAAATGCGAATATCAGGACTTGGGCTTCGTAATAAAGCCATTTTTTGGTGAAGAGTTTGAATACCTGGAGAGAGAATATGAAAGAAGATGGAAAGCGAGGACATTAAACTAAAATGCTGAAGAAACTCATGAATTATTTTTTAGGAAGAACAAAAGAGACAAGAATAGATTTTACAGAGCCAAGATTAAAAGAACAGCTGCAGGCATTGGTCAAAAAGGCGTGCAGCATTGATTACGCAGAGACAGGTGGGAGAGTTGATATTTGCGGAAACAGAGCTGAATTCATCGAAGAGCCGAATGAAATAGCTGACATTGGAAAATTAGCGCGCGAACTTGAGCAAGGCAACATAACTGTTGTTGACAGGCTGACAGATTCAATAAATCAGCTGACGTCAAGACACACACCAAACCCAAGCGCAGAAGGAAATCCAATAATATCTTTGCTTTCAAAATATGTTTCTGACATTTACGACAAAAAGAAAAACGCAACACATGATTTGCCAAAAATAGGAAGAGCGCTAAGAGAAGAATGCAATAAGCTGTATCTCGGCTCTTCGCGAAAGCGCGGTTTTCATATCCATAGGGAAAAGCCAGAGCCAAGTAAATTAGACATGCGCAGTTCTTATGGCAGGGAAGAGTATATTTTGTCTGCCCTGGGAAACGGCTATCGTGTGTATCTAGTCAGCGACGGCAGGTCAAAAGTGGTTTACCAGTCGCCTTGGGAGGCGATAAATGGAAAATAAACAATACAATCAGATGAACAGGAACGAACTTGAGGACGAGATAAAAGAGTTAATTGAGCGCAAAGAAATGGACCCAGACACAGGAACTGTTCTTTTCATAGACGACAGCGGCGCAGTTATTCTCGACAGGTTTGAGGAGCCAAAGCACAGCGTCATGCAGATAAAATATAAAAGCATCGAAGAGATTATCAGAATTGCCAAAGATTTCGACCCATTCGCAGAAATAGTTTCAAGGTCATGGTTGTTTCACGAAGTTAAATCTGCTTATTTTAATTATATGAAAAAGCAGGAAATCACAAACAAAGAAAATGATTTCATGACTTATTATGTTGGAAATGCTTAAAACAATTCTTCAATCATTTCAATGAATAAAGCGTTACTCCATGCCTGGTCAAAGCAGCCGAATGCCTTGTGGTCCTTTGCAGAGCTTATTTCTGACGCAGAGCCAGGTATACCCTGCCACAAAATATCATTTGCAGCTGCCATTGCAGGTTTTTGTATGTGTTTGTAGAACCTGAATTTGCCAAGCCTGAAGAGGCAGATTGTTGCAAGACAATTAATCCAATGCCAGGAATCTCCGCTATGATAGCTCCTATCGTCCTCGCCAGTGTGATAAGGCTGGAAATTAGGATGGTGCATGTCCAATGAGCTGTAGCCTAAGCCGGTCCAGAGCCTTGGAAGGATGTTGCTGAAGCATTTCATCCACTGCTTTTGCGTAAGAAGCTCGGGATAAATGTAATATGCAATGAAAACATTCGGCCTTATTGTCTTGTCATTCAGTCCGTCATTAAGGTAATGCTTGTTCCAGAAATTTTTTCTTACAACTTCGAGAAGTTCTTTCTCTGATTTCTCTGCAAGCATATAGCCTGCATTATCTTTTAATTTTTTACACAATTTCTTCATTAATTTGTACATGTTCAGCTGCATTGCCTGTATCTCTATCCTTGCGCCATCTCTTGCAACTGAATCCATCCAAGTTTCCTTTTCCTTATTAAGTATTAATCCGTCTTCAGAAGAATAATTTTTCTTGATACTTAATGAAGCTTTTTCAACTGCGCTTTTAAATTCCATTGCTTCTGTCCTGCTGATTGTTTTCATCAGAATGCCTTTTTCCTCAAGTATCTCAATCAAGTCAGAAACCCTCTTGAAAAGCCAACCGATTGAATCAGCGCTTTTTCCCCATTCAGGAATCCTGTTTGGCAGTCTTCCATCTGTCATGATTTTTCTTATGTATTTAAACAGTATCTGCTTAACAAGCTTATATTTTCCTTCAAGAATCAATGCCTTTAGGCTAACTAATTCATCCCTCGACCAGAACTGGTCAAACCAGTAAAGTCCTGCAAGAATGCCTTCTTCGCTATTTATGTTGCAGATTAAGTTATTCAGGGAATCCTGTGCGCAGAGATAAGCCATTTTTATCTGCCTGTCAAGCATAAACCCTAATTTTAGAGTGTGCAGTTCATCTAATTTCTCTTTTTTCAGCGCTTCAATATTATTTTTTGCAAACTCAGCCTCCTGAATCGCCTTTTCCTTGCTTGTTGAAAATCCGAAAACAACCTGTTTCGCCCTCAATTTCAGCGCGTCGTAAACATACATCTTTGACTTGCTTTTCCTTGCGCTGTCATAGCTATAATCGACTTCTCTCCATTTACCTATTTTGTCATAGTCAAGCCTGTCCGGCAAAATTGCTAGATAAATCTCATACTCTTTCTTGCCTTTTTTTTCTTTTGTGTAAGTTACAATTATCTTTCCGTCCTTTTCCTGAATCTTGTAATTCCTGCCCCATTCATCAAAATCGTACATTTTCCTGCTGTCAAGCACAAGTGTTATTTCAGCTTCCCTCTCAAGTGCGTAAACCAATGCGTCGTGTCCTGTGGGCATGAAAATAGCCTCCTTTGCAAGTTCCCTTTCCCTCTCAACGCACCAGAACTTGTTGATTAATGACTTCATTTCTCCTGGAATCTTTATGTTCTCAATAACCTTGAATTTTTCAAATCCTTCGTTAAAGAAAACACCCTGATATTTGCTTATACTCTTGTTTGAAAATGAGGCATAGCCACCCGTCTTATTTGTTAAAATGAAGTTATCAATGCCTTCGCCTTCAACTATGAAATTTTTGAATTTGTGGATTACTTTCATACAGCCTCTTTTAAAATTTCCCTCATAACAGACTCCATCAATTGTTTTGTATCTGCCTCAACCCTCAGCCTCAGTAGCGGCTCTGTCTGGCTTTCCCTTATGTTGAACCAGAAGCCATTTCCATAGGCGGAAATGCCGTCTAATTTAAAGATTTTGCAGTTCCCGTATTTCTTTTCTATATTTTTCAGCACTTCCTTCTTGTTTTTCACTTCTATATTAATTTCATCTGTCTGGAAATATTTCTTCAGCGGTGCAATAAGTTCCGAAAATTTTTTCTTTTCTTTCGCAAGAATTACCAGCATTTTTAATGAAGCATAAAGCGCATCATCTATGTCATAATTATCCTTGTACATTATGTGCCCGCTCAATTCCATGGCAAGCACACCGCCTTCAAGCAGCAATGCTTTCTTGTAGAAGGGGTTGCCGACTCTCATCATAATAGGTTTTCCGCCTGCTTTTTTTATCTCTTCCCAGACAATCTTGCTGAATCTTAGGTCATAATAGCATTTCTTATTTTTCGAATGCTTCAGCGCTTCCCTTGCAAGAAGAACAAATGCAAGGTCTGCACCGACAATCTGTCCTTTCTCATCGACAAAAATAACCCTGTCAGCGTCTCCGTCAAAGATAATTCCTGCATCTGCTTTTTGTTTTTTGACTGCCTTCTGCAAATCAATAACATTCTCTTTTATCATTGGATTACAGGGATGCCTTGGAAAATTTCCGTCTATTTTTTCTGCGAGTTTTATGTTTTTTATCTCCAACCTGTCAAATACATTCTTTGGAAGCGCGCCGACTCCATTTGAAAAATCAATTACAATTTTCAATTTTGAATAATCATTTGCTGCAAACTTGTTGTAAATGTAATCAGAATATTCCTTCAAGATGTCTTTTTTTATCAATTGCCCCTGTTTTTTCATTTCAAACTTGTTTTTCAGGAAAATTTCCTCTATCTGCTTTATTCCATGCTCATAGGTCAATGGAATTGAATCTTCCTTCACTATTTTGAAGCCGTTGTATTGCTTTGGGTTATGAGAT
Organism: uncultured archaeon; assembly: GCA_963845175.1. Classification (GTDB taxonomy): domain Archaea; phylum Nanobdellota; class Nanobdellia; order Woesearchaeales; family CAIVOO01; genus CAIMOB01. The sequence continues at coordinate 21,096 of CAWJRI010000006.1, read as the reverse complement.
GCAGTCACCATAATTCCTTTCAGATTCAGCCTTACGAGCGCATGGTAGAACATTGGTGTTGAAGCCAGCCCCATGTCAACGACATCAACACCTTCATCAAGAATACCATTGATTAGCGCCCTGGCAAGCGAAGGTGAGCTTAATCTTCCGTCCATTCCAACAACAAGCTTCTTTGATTTCATATATTTGGCTATGGAATGCCCTATTCTGTAAGCCATCTCTTCATCAATTTCAGAAGGATACACGCCCCTTATATCATATTCTTTAAATATGGACATTTTGCCTCTTTTAATTAAAATTATCAACTTGGTGTTTTTAAAGGTTTCTTACTAATCTTATTTTTTATTATTTCAGCAACTTCCAGCTCATTCATCTGATGAGTGCATATAGTTTTGTCAGCCGCTTCTTTGTAAAACCTGTCTCTCTCATTTAAATTTTTACAAATTTCTTCGTAAAGTGTCAAATCAGTTAAATTTGGCCTTTTAGTGGCTGACTTGTCGTCTTTGTTCATCCTGTCATAAATTATGCGTGCATTCTCTTCCAAATTATTCGATGGTAAAATTAAAAATATCTTTCCGAATTTTTTTAACAATCTTATATTCTCCTCCCTTATATCAGAATATTCATGCGCCACAGCGCCGGCTCCAGGCGCAAATACTATTCTTGAATTATATTTGCTAATTACATCTCTTATTGCTTCATTTTCTAAGCTTCTGAAATATTCCCAACCATTTTTTTCTACAATATCTCTAATTGTAGTCCTATACTTTGACTCTACCAGATTATCACCATCAATAAATTCTATATCCAGCAATCTAGCTAAATTCTCTCCAGTATTTGTTTTCCCAACACATCTTGGGCCAATTAGCACTATATTCAGTACTTCCATCTCAGAACTAAATATGTTTTAATATAATAAAAACTTTTGTTTTATATATTGGTTTATAACTCCTTTCGCAATATTTTTAAATGTGTTTGTATACTATTATATATAAAGCTTTTGCGCATAACCGAAAGGTTTAAATATAAGTTATAGTCTTGATATATAAAACTATTGAAAATTACTTGATTCATCATTTTTCAGTGGTTTAAGAGGGGGTTAGGAGTTTCATAATTTAATTTGGGAAGGTGACACTATGCAACAGACCTATATTAAAAAATGCCCTGAATGCGGCGGAATAAACCTTTTCTACAACAATGAAAAGGGCGAGATAATCTGCAGAGACTGCGGTCTTGTCGTTGAAGACAAGATGATAGACCATACGCAGGAGTGGAGAGATTTTGATAGCGATGGCGCTGAAAAGAGAAGGAGAACAGGAGCGCCTTCAACATATACACAATATGACCAGGGACTGGGAACAGAAGTCGGCCAGAAGGGCGACATCTACAGGCTTGGCGGAAAGGCAAAGAACAAGTTCTTCAGACTGAGAAAATGGCAGTACAGGATAAGCACTGCAATTGAAAGGAATTTGAAGCTTGCTTTGGCTGAACTCAAGAGAGTTTCTTCATACTTAAAGCTTCCAAAGGCAGTTGAAGAGGAAGCTGCAAGAGTTTACACTTTGGCTGTCCAGAGAGGACTTGTGAGAGGCAGGTCAATGGAATCAGTTGTTGCTGGTTCATTGTACGCAGCCTGCAGAAGCCACGATGTTCCAAGGACACTTGACGAGCTTTCTGAAGCATCTGGAATTGAAAAGAAAGAAATCGGAAGAACCTACAGGTTCATAACAAGGGAGCTTGGAATAAAGATAATGCCAAGCAATCCCGCAGACTATATCGCAAGATTCGCGTCTTCGCTGAGATTGAGCGCAGAAACGCAGTCAAAGGCGATAGAGATTCTTGAGCAGGCGCAGAAGTCTGAACTGACATCTGGAAGGGGCCCAACAGGAATAGCAGCTGCTGCGCTTTACGTCGCTGCACTTATGCACGGCGAGAAAAGAACGCAGAGGGAAGTTGCTGATGTCGCAGGCGTCACAGAAGTCACAATAAGGAACAGATACAAGGAATTGCTTGAAGAGCTGGACCTTGAGAAAGAGCTGAAGAAGAAGCTCAAGAAGGAAAAATAATTTCTTTTTATTTTTATTAATTAAAAGGGGCTCTAGACAATGGTAGACTGGACTGGAGTAATAAAAGAGTATGGCTGGCTTGGAGCAGCTCCGCTTGTGGTAGATTATCTTTTGCACTGGAAGCGCGAGATAGAAGATAAAAGAAATTTCGAAAAATATGAATTGATGAATAGCCTGCGCAAAAACAGGATTAATCTTCTGTTGTTTAACAAAGCTGAAGTAATGGATTACATTGTTTCTCTTGAGCAGAGAATGCGTGAAGGTGTCAGCAAACCAGAAAGCATAGAGAACAAGGCGATTGAGCCAAGATTTTACCTGTTAAGGAGAAAGTAAAATGAGCCTTGAAAAAATTCTTTATATTGGAAGGGACAGCTTTACATTTGAGACGCTTAAAAGCAAGCTATCTGAGGATATGAAGGGCAAAATAGACCAGATTTATCTTGATGCAGAAGTTATTTCAAAATTAAATGAAAAGAGTTATGGAGTATACATAATTGCCAGATACACAGGCGACAAAAAGAAGCTTGTGAAATTCATTCAGGAGCAGCAAAAGAATCCGACAATAATTATTTATTCCGAACCTAAAGAAGAGCAGTTAGCTAAAGAGTTGAATGTCACTTATTATTCTGTATTCAAAGACGCGCTTCCTTTGGCTGCAAGGTGCGAGAAGGTTTTAAAAAGCAAACTAAAACCTAAACAAACTCCTCTCAAAACTTAATATCTTGTTTCCTTCAATCTCAATTCCTTATAAGTCAGCGTAGTAGCGATCGCTACAACGCGCGCTTATAAACTCCATGCGCTTATATATTTCTATGAAAGAAAAGGAGCTTTTGCTGATATCTCACTTCAGGAGCAATGCAAGGAAAAATCTGACAAAAATTTCAAAGGAAACAGGGATTCCAATAAGCACAATATTCAGCAAGCTCAAGCAGTATGAAGGCGATGTAATTAAGAAATTCACGTCTTTGCTGGACTTCCAGAAGCTTGGCTATGATATGAGAGTGAGCATACTTTTGAAAGTTGACAAAGAAGACAGGGAAAACGTAGGAAATTTCCTTGCAAGGCATTCAAGCATCAATTCTGTTTTCAGGATAAACAACGCATACGATTACCTAATTGAAGGCATATTCAGGAATATGCAGGAAGTGCACCAGTTCATGGAGCAGATAGAGAAATTCAAGATTCTTGAGAAGGAGCAGTTCTACATTCTGGACGACATCAAAAGGGAAGCGTTTATGGAGAAAACAACCATTTAAAAACCCTTCTAAAGGCTTAAATATTTTTCTGACTACTTAAACATAAAATGGTGGACGAACTTGAAAGTCTTGTAAAAGAATGCAGACCCTTAAATGACAAGTACACTTTGCTGGTCTTGGACGCAGGGGTGAACAAAGAAGCGCACCTGAAGCTTCCATTTAAAGTTCGGCTGCTGATGGGCGACAAAATAAAACTCGTCTGCGCAATTATTAATTATAACATGAGGCCTAACATAATTGACCATTGTAATTACACAGATGGAACAGTTTACAGATTGGATAAACCAATTCTGACTTTTAACGGAAAAGAGATGGGTGTGTTTGCGGCGATTCTGGACTTTTTGAAGTACAACAAAAATCCTATTTATGAGAATGCATTAAAAGAAGGAGTTGCAAAAATTACTGAAAAGTGGCCTTTGGCATTCAGGGGCTGATAGCATCCACTGCATTTGAATATGTCTTTCTGTTGCCGTACTGCACAATAACTGGCTTTAATCTGAGCTCGCCTACAACGCCAAGCTTCGTCTTCAGCCTGTAGGTTATTATCCTTATTTCGCCTGGATCAAGCTTTGGTATTGCCCAGTTTATGACAGTGCCGTCAGAGTAGGGATAGAGTTTTGAGGGCTGCAGCGTGTCAGATTCCCGCCTTTCGAACACAGCAATCTTCGGCATCTTGTCAACAACCCTTATGTTCCTGACAACATTATTGCTTCTGTTCTTCAATTTTATTATTACCCTGAGCGAATTTATTCCGCCTTCATCTATTGTTATGTCAGATGCCTCTTTTGCGATAATAATTGGAGATCTGAAGACAAAATAAAATACAATGAGCGCAAGAATTAAAATAATCAGATAAAGTATTGGCTTGTAATCTATTCTTACATTTATAATCAAAGATTCATTTGGCCCAAGCGTAACTTCTCGTGTCAGGTAGTATTTGCCGTTTGCTGAAGTGCTTTCTGTATCCGGATTTGTTGAAGTGAACAATCTCTGGAAGAATCCTGTGTCTATCAGGATGTTGTCTGTGTATTTTGAATTTCCATCATTAACAAATGTGTATGCTGTTAAGCTGCCGAGAAATTTCTTTTCTGTTGTGCTGCTTGTCTTGAATATGCCATAGGACGAAATCTCATATTCCTTTGATGCTTTTTTTATCGTCTGTCCATTGTAAACCAGCTCAACGTCAAGCGTGTCATTCTGCGGCTCTACGCTTTTATTTATGTCAATTGAGAAATCAATGCTCTTGCTCTGTTCAGGCTCCAACTCCACAACGGCTGTTTTTTCAAGAAATGCGCTTTTCAGCCTGAGCGTCAGGTTTTCTATGTTCTTCCTGTTATCATTTTTTAACTGCACCTTTATCGGTGAAGTCTTTCTAGGATCCAGCTTATCAGGCATAACAATTTCCATTTCAATGTTTGTCGGATAATTTATCATATCCTCTCTCACATTTACAGAAACGACATCATTTATCATTTGGTTTGTGTTCTTTGATGTCAGAATAATCTCAACATCGTGAACCCCAAATCCAATGCTTTCCCTTGGCTTAAGCAAAAGCGTTGTTGACGCAGTTCCTCTTGAAGGCACATCAATCCCCATGGTATAGTCTTTCAGCGGATCTGTGCTTAGTGCCCACCACATGTCATTTGTGGAAATAAAGAAAGTGTCGCTTTTTGTCTGGTTATTTGAGACCTTAAGCATGAATTTTGCAGAATCATATGGCGAAATCTGGTCATTGACAGTTGAAATTGAAAGCTCAGTCGCATATGCTATTGAAACAGAAGCAAGAAGAACAGCGATAAACAGGAGCAATCTTTTCATCCCAAAGCACCTCAATGGTTCCTATATTATACTAATTACTAATATATAAAGGTTTGTATCATAATATATGATATATTTAGCTTAAAACCCTGCTGACATGCCCTTCTTTCTCTATCTTCATTATATTCTGCACAAATGATTCGAGCTTTGCCTCGTGGGAAACGATTATTACCTGCCTCGCATTCAGCTGTTCAAGGACATCCCTTACTTTATCCAATTGCTCTGTTGAGAATCCGTCAGTCGGCTCGTCAAGGATGATTATGTCCCTCGTCTTGATTGTTGACATCATGTTGTTTATCACACGGTTCAATGCAAGCCTGTAGGCCAGCGCGCAGGATGTCTTTTCACCGCCAGACATGTCCCACAGCTCTGTCTGGTAGCCGTTCTGCTCAACAACTGGCGCGAATTCCTCATCAAGCTTTATTGAGATTGCCTCATCTTCCAGGAGAAGCGCGCACCATCTTTGGAACAGCTCGTTAAACTCAATTCTGACAGAGTTCATCACGTGCTTTTCCATTTCAAACATCAGTTTGACAAAGAACTCCTCAAGCCAGTACTGCTTTTCAGACAGCCCGACAATTAAGTCTTTTGCCTCGTTCTTTATTTTTATTTCAGTGCCAAGAGTCATTAAAATTTTGTCAAGCCCCTCTTTTTCCTTGTCAAGCTCTGCTTTTTTTATTTCTGTGCTTTTCGATTTTTCAAGGGTGTCTTCCAGCTCTTTTCTTGCCTCAATGAATTTTTTCTCTATGTCTTTGAAGCTTTCTATCTCATTTTCTGTTTTTATTCTCTTCTGCTTCAGCTCATCCATCAGCTGTTTTATTTCATTTTCCTCCTTTGTAAGCGCATCTGCCCTGTTCATCTTTTCCTGGCAGAGCGCTGAAAGCATCTCTTTTCCTTAACAAGCGTTTTCTGCGCCTGAATCGCCTTCAGCAGGAGCTTTTTTTCCTCAAGTTTTTTCTTCTCGTCCTCAATGTTTTTTGCGCCTATTTCCCTCTCAATTGCAGGAATTTCCAGAAGAAGCTTTGAGAGCAGCGTTTGTTTTTCTCCAAGCGCCTCGTTCATCAATTTCAGGCTGTCTGTTTCCGCCTGCAGCCTTTCAATTTTTTTCTCCTTTTCTTCAAATTCCTTCAGCGTTTTTTTCAGCCTTTCAAGCTCGCCTAAAAAATTATCTTTCCTCTTTCCCAGCTCATCCATTTGCTTGTTATATGACTCTATTTTCCTGCTTTCTTCAAGATCAATCTTGCACTTGTGATTTTCATTTACAGGCTGGAAGCATGTCGGGCAGCTGTTCATGCCTTTTATTTTTTCCTTTGTTTCAGAAGAGTGTTTTTTCAGCGCACCGTATTCACCCAGCATTTTTGTAAGCTTCAGAAATTCATTTTCTGACTCATCAAGTTTTTTTTCAATTTCTTTTTTTCCAATCATGTCCTGCCTCAGCAATTTCAGCAGGCTTTCCTTTTCAATCAATAATTTTGATTTTTCAAGCCACAAGTCTACCTCTTTTTTCAGCTCCTCGATTCTTTTTTTGCCTGAGGAATGTTTTTCGACAAGTTCCGAAACCCTTTTTGATGCAGTTAAAAAGTCAGTTTCAAGCCCCCTGAGCTGTTTTTCAATCTCCTCTTCATTATTATCAAATTTTTTTATCTTTATTCCGCTTACTTTTTCGTTAATTTCCTTAATCTGCTTCTGAAGCCCGCCGGTTTCCTTCACATTTGCCTCTTTTCTCCTTGCAACAGCGTCAATCTTTGTGTCATTTACCTCAAGTTCCCTTTTCAGGTTGTTTAATTTGACTATTTTGTCCTCGAACTCCTGCAGGACAGCTTTTTTTGAGTCTATATCTTTCCTGAATTCGCTGTACTTCGGCATTATTGCATCGATTTTCTTCTTTAGCTCTTTTATCTCAGCCTCAAGCTTCCCTTTCTGCTTCAGCTTGTCCTCCAGATCAAAGATTTTTCCGCCCAGCTCCTTTTTCTGCTCTTTGAGATTTTTGATGAGAATTCCGGCGTTTTCAGCTATTCTTTTGTACTTGTCAATCCCCAGAACGCGCCTCAGTGTGTCAAGTCTTGCGCCTTTGTCCTCGAAAAGAATGTGCTTCATTTCCTCCTGGGGCGTGTAAACTGTGTACCTGTAAATCAATGATTTTGATTTTGTGACTAATTCATCTGGATAGCCGAGCTGTTCAAGGATTTTTGTCTTGAGCTCTGTCGGCGTCAAATCATATTTCATGTCATTTATCACTATGTAGCCGGCATCCTGCTTTACAGAATCCTTCAAAGCCTTCAACACACGCTTTATTATTATGTTTTTTCCATCAATTTCAAAATTCAATTCAACGCTGCCGGAGTTTTTTCCTCTTCTAAGAAGGGACGTTCCCGATAGGTCCGTTTTGAGAATGCCGAAAAGCGCGAACTCAATAGCCTGGAGTATTGTTGACTTGCCAGAGCCTATGTCTCCTGAAAGAAGAAGCGAGCCCTCTGGAAACTTGATTTCCTGGCTAAGATAGCTTCTTATGTTGCTCAGCTTGATTGATTTAAGAATCATGCAATTTCAGAAGAAACAGAGATTTATATATCTTGTTAATGGGAATATTGAAATTAAAACTCCCCTTTCCTCTTTCTGTAAATGACCAGGCTAATTGCGCCGATAATAGCTCCAATTAAATTGAAGACAAGGTCGAGCGCGTTGTTTACATAATCACCCACTGTTGTGCTTTTTATGAATGTTACAGCGCCAAATTCAATGGTTTCCCAGATTGAGCCAAGGCCGAGTGTCACTAGAACAAGTAGCACCGCAATGTTAACTGATTTCATTTTTATTGAATTATGTATGTGGCTGCTTAGAAGGTTGTATGAAAGAAAAACAAGCACAAACGAGTCAAATGCGTGCACGAAATTGTCATATTCCATTATGCCGAATTTATAGTCCCACAAAACAATTCCATTAATATGAACCTCACTTCCCATAAAGTACAGGAGTATCATAACCAGAAGACCCATGATTATCATATTTGGAAGCTTTATCCCCTGCCGATAGAAATAGATAAAGAGCACCAGCAGCAGTATTACTACATTATAAGCCAGGAATTCAAAATTCTTCTGGTAATAATTTACAAAGCTGAGAATAATCAAAAGAAAAATAACAAAAGTCATAAACCATCTTAGGTTTGACTTTTCCTCTTTTGCGTTTGGCATAAAAATAAAAAATAAAAATATTTTAAAAGTTTATGGATTATCCGCAGTTTCCGCTGGCTGCCTGCGCTGTTGTGGAAAGCGTGGTGTTTCCACACTCGTTTGGCGCAGTATCAAATGCAGCGCACATTGCGCTCTTGACTGCATCAGATGTCCTTGCCGTTGTCTGCTCGCCGTCAACGAAAACAGTCGGAGAGCCCTGGACACCAAGTTTCTTGTCAAGTGCTTTTTCAGCCGCAAGAAGCGAAATTCCTTCATTCTGCTGGCAGTCCTTTACCATCTGGGTATCGATTCCAACTCCTTTTGCAACATCCTCCCAGCATGAGTCTGCGTTGCTTGCGGTGCATTTTTTGTTTACTGCAAGAACAAACTGGAAATACTTGTCAATTCCGAGCTTCTTGTAAACGCACAACTCTCTCATGTCTTGGTTTAGCTCCTGTCCGCCGTGCATTGAGCAGTAGGCGCCGTTTTCAAGGCATTCGTTTCCATAATTCTCGTAAATGACATAGTGCGGTATGAAGTCTGCCTTGCCTTTCAAAAGCTGGTAGACAGGCTCGATTGCCTCTTCTTCAACGTTTCCGTAAGGGCAGAAGGCCATTACAAAGTAATCTATCTGTGGCCTGTTGTCGCCTGTTACGATTCCGATTGATTTTATGAATTCCTGCTGCTTTTGCTTGTCAACAAAATGAGTTGCGCCTGTCACTTCATCCAGAAGCTTGTATTTATCGCCAACATTCTGGAAAGATGCAGGCATTTGCGGATTTTTCCATGAATCTGTCTGGGTTATCTTTGAGTCGAATATGTATGCTGGAACATAAGTAACATTGAATTCTTTTATCAGCGCCTTTCCTTCACTTGAAGAAATGTCAACATTTGTTATTTTGACGCCAGGAAATAGCTGCTGCGAGGCCTGCACAATCTGCGTTGTGTCGCATGATTTGCAGTCCTTGTCATTCAGGACAGTCAGCCCGACTTCAACAGTTCCTGTTGCACCTGTTGATGGCTTTTTAACTGCCAAACATACAAGAATAGCAATTATTATTACTGCAATTGCAGCAACGATGTAAAGAGTTCTTTTTTTTATTGTTAATGTTTTCTTCTTAGACATGGTTAAAACCCCCTTTTAATGCTATTTTTAAAATAACTAGTATTTAAATATTGTGGATTTATGGTTTATTGCTTAGGAAGCTATCTCCAGGACCTTTATTTTGAAGTTCAGCGTTTTTCCTGCCATTGGGTGGTTCAGATCCACAATAACCTTGTCTTCATTGACTTCTTTTATGACTGCGCCTATTCTCATCCCGTCAGGCGTCTGAAGACCGACAACCTTTCCCGGCTTCAGCTCCATCTCTTCTGGAAAAACCGACTTTGGAATGTCTTTTTTCATCTCTTCCCTGTATTCGCCGTAGGCATCTGCCGGCTTTATTTTTATCTTCTTTTCCTTGCCCTTCTCCATGCCAATGATTGCATTTTCAAATCCAGGGATTACCTGGCCTTTGCCAATTTCAAATTCCAGTGGCTGGCCGTGCTTATCAGAGCTGTCAAAAACAGTGCCGTCGTCAAATGTCCCTTCATATTCAATCTTCACTTTATCTCCTTTTTTCACTGGCATAAAATCACCTATTTCATTTTTTTTGTTATGTTTATCTTTGCGCTGCATTTCTGGCAGCTGAAGACAATCGCGTCAGCAGAAGATGTTTTTCCTGTTTCCTCGTCTAAAACCTTCACCTTTTTCTTGTGGTATGGAACTTCTATGAATCCTGAGTGTCCGCACTGCGGGCAGGTGTATTCGATGGCTGCAGTTAATGTGCCTTCATATTCTTCCTTTTCAACTGTGTAGTTGCATTCAGGGCAGACATACTCTTTCGACCTTATCTTTACCTTTCCGCCTTCTCTTGGCTTGCCCATCAAGGCTTTCTTGCATTTTGGACAGGGCAGCCTGTAAACCCATGCAAACGCCTTTCCATTGCCAATATTTCTCTTTGTGAAGTAGACTAATTTGTCAATGTCCTCATCTGTTTCTGGCTTTTTAGATGGCATTTTTTGTATGGCTGAAGTTTGTTTTTATAAATTTAACCTTTTCACTTCAATAGAAACAGCATTTGCCTTCACCCTTATTTCTCTTGGGCAGAGCGTGTGCTCCAGCTTGTTCTCTTCGCAGTATTTCAGCAGCTTGTTCTTTTCTTCCTCGTTCCTGAAACGGACAATGACAACAATTCCTCTTTTGTCTGGATGAATGACGTCGAAGCCCTTCAAATCCTCCTTTATTTTCTCGCATCTGTCAAACAAGAATTTAAATCGTTTTGGAAGATTGTTTAACTTTTCCAGTAGTTTTTCTTCATCCAGCTTCGCATCATCCTTCTTTATTTCTTCATCAATTGCAAGAATCCCTCCTTCTCCCAGGTCAACTGCCTTCCATTCACCCAAAGATGCAACTATTATATCTCCCCTGCACAAATCTGTCCCGATTGTTCCAGATGCGTCGTTGACGAACAGGCAGTTGTATTTCTTGCACAGAGTAATAATGTCATCAACCGGCTGTTCAGCATGGTAACCTGCAAATGAATTCAGCAGCAGAACAGTGTTTTTGTTCTGCGAAAGCGCAAAGCCGAGCAAGTCCAGCTCAACAATTCCGAAATCAGTCTCCATTTCAATCATGCTGAAGCCGAGTCGTTTGCCGAACTTCTTGTAGCTCATCCATCCGCCCTGGTCAGCAAGAACCAATGTATCCTTCCCTTTTGATTTAGCATATTTTAGCGCTTCCTTTATTGCTTCATCTCCTCTGCTCAGGAAATAGACAAATTTTTTCTTTGTAAGTTGCTTGATTTTTTCTTTTGCCTGCATTTTTGAGTAAAGTATATAAATAAAATAATAAACAATATATAAATGCTTTCAAAAAGAGCGCAGATAACGACTTTTTTAATAATTGGAATAATCATTTTGTTTGTTATAGGCGCAGCACTTTACGCCAGAAGCTTTCTTGTGAAAAAAACAATTGAGCCGGCAACTACAACCGGAACAATTGAAACAGCGCAATTGAAGAGTTATGTTGAGCTCTGCCTTAAATCAACTGGCGAGGATGCAATAATTCAAGTGGGCAAGACAGGCGGATTTATGGATCCTGTCCCGCTGCCTTCGATGACATACAACGGCACTGATGTTTATTACTGGTATTACATTAACAAGACAATAATGCCGCAGAAGAATGTTGTAGAAAGCGAGATAGGCAACTATATATACTTTAACCTGGACAGCTGCCTCCAGAACTTCACGAACTTCAAGGCGCAGGGATACGAGATAACAGCCGGGAAAATCTCTCCAAATATTACAATTAGCTCTGACCAGGTATCTTTGAAACTGAACTATCCAGTGACAATGAAAAGAGGGACAGCAACAGCTGTTGTGCCCGACTATGAGACAAGTGTCAATGTAAGGCTTGGCAAGATTCTTGACGCAGTCGGAATACTGATGAACGACCAGAGTAAAACTCCTGACATGCTTTGTTTAAGCTGTCTGACATTACAATCAGTTACAAATAATTTAAGGTTTGAAAATAAGTATTACGACGACATGGAATACATTAAATTAACAGATGATGTTGTGACAGTAAGGAACAATCCTTATGAATTCAGCTACGCTGTGAAGCTGGCTCCTTTGAGGTTAGCATGAAACTGGGGATAATTTCAATGATTATGATGATACTGCTAGCATTCACAGCAATGGCTGAAAATGTAACTACAACATTTGATACAAAAACAGGGCAATGTCCCACTACAGGAAACTGCGTGATTCCTGGCGATTACAAGGGAAGCTCCATCTACCCTTCACAAAATCTTCCGGTTATCTTGCCTTCTGGCGTGAAGATAATCACTCCAGATACAATAAAGTTTGAACAGGATGGAACAATGGACTTGACAGATGCAAACGTTAATGGCGTTACGTTCCAATCGGGGACGGGCGTACAAGTCGACAGCAACGGCAAGTTTTCCATAAAAGACGGCGTAGTCGAAGGAACTCATGTGACAAATGTAGAATCGGTAACTTACGGTGGCTTGAGTAGAACACTATCTGGAACTGTTTCAGGAACTGGATCAGGAAACGTAGCAGATGTGCTGTTAACCGGCGGAACAAAATTTGATTATACTACAGAATCAAATAGACTTACAATCACAGACGGAAGGGCGGCATTTCCAAGCAATATGAATTTACAACTCACGGTACTTACAGGAAGCAATGCGCAGGTCGAATTGTTTGTACTGCCTGATGGAAGTAGCGTTGACATGGGGGAAAAAGGGGAAGTTATGTCAAAAGACGGCAAACTTTATGTACATACCAACTGCCCATTGGTTGGCCAAACACCCCTTACTTGCGGAGGTGCTATAAATTATGTAGATTATACACCTATTACTTTTTTAGTTCATGCCTCCCTAGCACTTAGGAGTCTTTTACCCAGCGAGGAGTTTTCTATATGCCCGGAAAAAACCCAGTGTGACACATCAGGAGCTTATGTAATTATGACAAGAGACAAATTTGAAGCGCATAATATTGGGGGCGTGGAGGAGTTTACAGGAGACACTGATTACATTAAAGGTGTAATTGGCAATATACAGTTAGGACCAGCGAAATATGCCGAACTAACGTCTGCAACTACAGGCAAGCCTGCTACTGTTGCCATTAACGGGGTCATGGAAAATGGGGGGACAACAACAGCAGTCGTTAATGATGAAGTGTATACAAGGAATACAAATCCTTCAGATACAGAAGGGACTGTGCCAATTGATTTGCAGCCAGTAAGTGACGACGGAACAAAACCGCTTGATTTAAATGGAGGGACAATTACAATAGATACTGATACTGCAGGTATAGAAGAAGTTAATTATTGCCCAGCAGGAGGCGGAGCAACCACAGGCGCTGCAACAAGATGGATAACCGGAATGGCTGAACAGCTGCAATGTACAGTTACAGGAACTTGCTCTAAATTTTCTGATATGAGTGTTGCATTAGGCGAAATATTCAATACCCAAAACTATCAGGTTAAAGAAACAATAGATGGAGAAATAATGTGTAAAAATTTAAAAACCGGCACAGACCAAGCATGTGCGGGATTATTACCTAAATTACCTTCAGGAGAGTACACATTATCCACGGATGGCTCAGATTTGAATTTTGTAGATCCTAAAAATCCTGAAGGCGAGCCGGTAAAGACAATTCATGGTTTTCATCAGGACCAGACTACACAAATAATAACATTATCTTTACCTTCGCCAGAAGTAATTGTCGATAAATCTCCATCTGAAGGAACGGTTCTTGGCTCAGCTGGACAAGAGAAACGTACACCAAGCATAATAACAGTTCTAAAAAGACAGGCTGAAACCGGGACAATAAACGAGGCAGAAGCAACTCAGATGCCTAAATAAAAATGACAGTAATAAAATAATTCAGAGTTCTCTGTAAATTTCTCCAGCAACCCTGCTTAATTCTTCCAAAGAAGTTTCTGGAATCTTCTCTTTCGGTACGCCGTGTTTTTCAAATTCATCAAATATTCTTTTTGCGGTTTCACTGTAAATCGGGCTTCCTTCTGCTTCAAAACTATCTAGGTCTATGAAAGTGTTGTATGATGGAGCTTTGATTAATGATTTAAGATCCGCTTTTATTTCAGCATTTACAGTCGATTCTCGGTCGCCATTTCTTATATGCTCCATTTCATGCTGAGTGTAATTTTCCACAATGCTGTTGTATATATTGCTGCGTGCTTCTTTGTTATTTTCGCCTTTTTGGGAATTATAAAACTGAAGTTTTAGTTTGGCTGAAATATCATTATTTGGCGTGTTTGATTCGCCCCATTGGACTATATCGCTAACTTCCCCATCAATGAATTTTTTATCAAGCAATATTCTGTTAACGCTGTGAGTGGCTGTAATATTACGCCTATCCGCTATTGAATTATACATGATTACTTTGTATTCTTTTCCATTGTCAGTTATTGTTCTAATCGGCTCTGTTATCTTTCCGAAAAATCCATCTGTGCATACATAGCCTTTGTCCTCCAATTCCTGCAGGAATTCTTCAATCGTGTCAGGAACTTTCAGGCATTCGCCAAACTCACCATACATTTCCCCTCTTTCCTGGGGAGAAGCCATGACATACTTTTTCATCACATCTTCGATGTGGTTCTGGCAGTAATTTAGCTTCTTGTGCACAGCTGAAGCTGCCAAAGCTGCAATAATTCCTCCTGCAATTAACCAATTCTTCAGTTTCATTTTATCACAACTCCTTGTAAATCTCTTCTGCGACTTTCTTCAGCTCTTCAAGAGACATGTCCGGAATTTTTTTCTTGGGCACGCCATGGACTTCAAACAAATCAAATATTCTTTTTCCGGCTTTTCCGCAAATAGAATCTTTTACTCCTTCGAGATAATCTAAATCTATGAAGGTATTATAAGACGGCGCTCTTATGAACGAGCCGACATAAGCCTTCACTTCGCTTGGCACATTGTTTCCTTCGTCCTTGTTTCTCAAATGTTCAAGCTCGTGCTGTACATAATTCTCAAAGATGTCGTTGTATAAATTCTGCCATGTTTCTTTGTCATCCTTCCCTTTTAATGAATTGTAAAATTTTTTATTGATTCTTACAGAAAAAACATCCAAATCCTTGACTTTATAGAGTTCAAAAACTCCACCAACAAGGTCTTTTACAGCTTTCTCATTAACAAATATCTTTCTATACACATTAAATGCGCTTGGATTGTCAAAAGAATTATCTATTGATGTTAATGGCTTATAAATTATGACATCATACTTATTTCCATTGTCAACTACTGTTTTTATTGGCTCTGTTATTTTTCCAAAAAGATTTTGGCGGTAAATGTATCCTTCATTGATTAGTTTTTGTTCAAGCTCTTCATGCGTTTCAGGAACTTCAATACATTTGCTTAAATCTTTCACAAGCTTTATTTTTTCTTCCCTGCTTTTAGTGAATACAAATTTTCCCATCGATTCTTCAATAATATTTTTGCAATAATTGCCAATAACATTTCCAACAGGGTCATCTGGATTTACTGCTTTTGCTGGAGTGCAAGCTACAAAAGGTACAAGAAATCCTGCAGCTATTAACCAGTTCTTCAGCTTCATTTTCCCTCCAGATACTCCCTCAGAGCGCACTCCACGAAATGGCTTCTGTTCCTGAACCTGTGCTCCTTTGATTTTTCAATTATCTTTAGAACAAGGTCCTCTTCCAGGGTTATGCTGAGGTTGTGCTTCATTTTAGCCAATACGTTGTATTAGATTATATTACAGGTATTTAAACCTTTCGTTACCTATCAGTAATAAAATATTATTTCAATATTGAAAATAAATATTCAGTAAATTATATATATACTAGATTTAAAATATCCTTAAATGCATCCCAAAAGAGGGCAGATAACAATATTTTTGGTGATTGGAATAATTATCTTGTTTGCAACGGGGTTGGTTCTTTATTTGCGAAGCTTTGCAATAGAAAAGGAATTAAAAGTTGAAGCCAATCAATTGCCTGTGGAAAAGATAAGCGGTTATGTTGATTCCTGCATCCTTTCTGTTGCTCAGGATGGCATTTTTGATATTTCCTCAAAAGGCGGGTTCTATAAGATAAATGGCACTTACGGAATACCATATTATTTTTACGAAGGAAAAGAAACAATGCCGAAAAAAGAAATTATTGAAAAGCAGCTTTCGCTCTATATAGAGAATAACCTTTCGGATTGCCTTAATAATTTCGAAAACTTCAGGACAGAGGGTTACAATTTTGAAACTTCAAATATTTCTGTGAATTCAACGATTGCGGCAAAAAATGTAGTTATTAATGTCAACTATCCGATAAAAATAACAAAAGACAACCAGCTGTCAGTTTTGAATGAGTTTTCTGTTCCTGTTGATATTAATTTTTATGAAAAATATAACCTGATAAGAAAGATAATTGACGAACAAAACAAAACACCAAATTCAATCCCATTCTCTTCAATAACTGGCCTGGCATATAAAAATAATTTTACATTTGAGGTTATAAATTTTCCAGATGATATTGTCTTTTATGTGTTTACCTTCAACACCAGCTTAAGAAACAAGCCATTGATTTATCCAATAAAAGTAAAATATAACTGGTCAGCTATTTTTCCTCAGAAAAATGTCGAAATCTACCCAATTCCTGAATTTGTAATCTCAGCGCCGCAGATCTTCAAATATCAAGTCAAGGCCAGAGGAACAGACCTGAAATTTTATGACGATACAACTATGTTTGACATCGACCCAAAAAATGGTTCAATATCCTTTGATACAACCCGTTGGGAGGACGGCGTTAGGGAAATAAAAATAACTGCCACAGATAAATATGGAAATAGCGATACAGCTTATATGACTATTGACATAGAGCAAAAGAATCTGCTTCCGTCAATAAACTCAACAATTATTTTAGACGCAGCTGTAAACAAAACATTTTATTATAAGGTTAACGCTTCAGACCCTTACAAAGAATATTTATACTTTGAAGATAACACAAGCCTGTTTGACATTAACCCAACAACAGGAGAAATAAATTTTATGCCAAATCAGACAGGTGATTATTCAATAAAAATCACAGTAGGCAATAATGTCGGATACAGTGAGGCATTAATGCTGCTTAAGGTAAAATGAAAAAAACAATAATGTTGTTATTGCTATTGATTATAGCAGGCATAGTTTTAGCGCAGGAAAAACCGCTTACAGACAAGGAAGTACAGGATATAGCAAAAGACCCGCAGAAACTTGCAGATGCCATCGATACAGGAAAAGTTTTTGATTTCAGCGTGATTACCGGCTCGCAGCTTGCAGGCGCTCTTAGCCAAAAACCATCTATCGTAGAAAAATTGGATTATACTGATTTAGCTCGGGCAGTGGAATCAAAATCTGATTTGCTTTCTAATAATGATGTTTTCAAAGTATTTGATACTTATGTTAAGGGAGATACAAGTATTGTTAACGATAACCCCGATGCAAAAAAGGCTTGGTTGGCTCGCCTTGGAATTGACGACCAAGGTGCGAAGATACATTTTTATGATGGTACTATAATTATTACAGAAGGACAGCACTCAACTCAATTTGTACCTTCAGATTTTAAAGGTCCGCCAAATCCGCAGGTTTTACCAAAGGGAGAATTAGTTATACCTGCCGGGGCAACAATAATGTCTAATGGAAAAAAAATAGAAGTAAATAGCGATATAACAATTTCCGGCGCAGCTATCGCAACATCTTCTAACGAGTATAATGTTATAATTAGTTTATTTCCTCCAAAAGGTGTAAGAACAGTGGTAACATTCGGTAATAAAATTTTTGCATCAGACTCAGAATTTTATTTTGGGATTAATAATAAGGAAAATTTTATTGAGGTTGAAAGCGGTTATAAGGAGCTTAAAATTACTGACCTTTCTGAAAAAACAAGGGCGACAATTTCAGGAGGGGCCGTTAATTTTTATGGAGATGGACATATGAACTTTGGAGTGAACTCAGGCAAAACAGCTCTGGATTATAAAACATATGATTGGAACACTAATGCAGTAATAAGTTCTATTCATTATGAAACACTACGTGATGCCCCTCTTCTTTATTATAACACACAAGATGGTTGCGCAGGCATACTAGCGACCTGCATCGCAGTAGTAGGACATGATATGAGCATATCTCAATCTGGAGACGCAGGAAATAATAATTTAGTTGTAAATAGATATAATAAGGATATTGCTTCTCTAAATGTTAAAGGCGTTACTGCCGGGCGCGTTGTTTATAATGACAATGGAGTCGTACAATATGATGTAACTCCGGGGGGTGTTGTTGTTTATGGTGATGCTTCAAAGGGCACAGATATATCATTGACATGGAAGGATGAAGAGGGAGAAATACACACACAAAGCATCTCAAAAAGTGATATTGAGCAATGCTCCATCTGCAAAAAAATAGGAAAATTTTCTGATTTGGCACTTGATGTAATTTCATCTACTGGAGAAATGTTGACAAACAACCATGCTGCTTATGATAAATTTAAACAAGATGCAGAAGATAAATGGGGCATTGCTCCAATGGCTGTTGCAGGATATTTTGATGACGCACGTGAAGAGAGGGTGGTAAACGCCCTGCTTGCAACAAGTGAACGAACAGGATTGGATATAAATTTACTTACCGCTTCAGTTTTCCAGGAAGGACTTAATATGTATATGGATAAAAGGTACTATGATGATCCTTCCGCGCCAGTTGATGGTTTTGATTATTTAGGCACGGATTATTTCGTCTATGATATAAATGAGCTAAAACAAAAAGGTTATCTAAGACAAGATTTTAAAGAATTTGATACATCCACTGTCGAAAGAACTGAAGCAGGCGGAAAAGTTGAACTGACCTACCCAATTTTTAACAATGTTGATTATGCAATTGAAGCATTTGGTGCAGAACTTAAATTAAGAAGAGACACCTTCTTAAGTGATGCTCAGTCAATTGGTCTTTGCGGGAATAAAAAATGTGAAGACACATTAACAGAGGATCAGCTTAATGCAGGTACATATATGTATTATAATTCAGGAGCTGGCACAGCTAAAGCGGAGCTTAAGAAAAGAGGGCTAGATTTTGTTAATGCTGTACCAGAACCGAAAGAAAACTCGTTAATAAATGCAAAAAGAGTTGGCGCAACAGTAAGCGTTTTAAAAAATGCAGGTTTCTTTAAGAAAGTTCCAAGCTGATTATTTTCTCGGGAACACTCCAATAACTCCTGGAATTCTACATCTTGCTCCGGGAATTGATGCATTGTGCATCGGGCCGTAAGTTTCAAACTGGCCGTAGGTTACATAATTGAAATCTTTGCTCTTCACAATCATTTCAGCTTCATATCCGCCGTCCATGTTCATGGCGCATTCTATGTTAAAGTTGCTGTCCTTTAAGAATCGTCCAAATTCGTAGAGTGTGAAATAGCCTCCTTCTGTTGTGAATACTACAATATCTCCTTCTCTATCTTTTGAAACAACTGTCCTGTTTGCCAGCCAGTCTGTTCTTTTAACTTTTATGTTGCCATTTTTATCAAGTAATATAGGCCAGTGCTGAACACCTTGAGTATATTTAGTTGTGTCTGGGTCGAAATGGTCAAAGTCAAAATCAAGGAGGTTAGCCTTCGGCAATTTTTCATCTGTTGGCTCTGCAACAAGCATACCTCTTGCAGTTTTATTAAATTTGGGACCTTTTTTTCTTCCATCGCACATTATTAATGCACAAGGAGAGGCATATGGTCTTCCCATATATTGGGCGCTGTTAAACATAATTGTTGCATTTGTTCTGTCCCTCCAATCTTCTATTGTAAGCAATTCATAATTTTCAGGACCTTCGTAGCTGTTGAATACTCTTATCTGATTAAACTCAGGATTTATTTTTGAAACTGCAACAGTATCAACTTTCTTGCCTTTATTATAAATATCAACTCTTGCAAAATAAAGTCCTTTTGAAATCTCTCTCCAATTTGGTACCTGATGGTCATAATCCTTTGGGATTGTTTGCGCAAAAGCAGAAGAAACCACTTTTTCTAGCGGAGAAATTAATGGAGAATCTATTAGCCCCACAACCAAAGCGCCTGTACCAAGCAATCTTAAAAACTCTCTTCTTGACATCATTCTTAATTTAAGAATTATTCTCCTATTTAAATCTTTCTATTTTAGTTACTTATTAGTAATAACATAATATATTTATAATATTGAAAATAAACATTTAAATAATGCAGATAAAACCCCAATAATATGACCTATTACAACCAAATCGCATCTGGCTACAATGAATTGCACAGGGAAGAACAGCTCAAGAAGCTTAATTTCATTGCCAAATATGTTAAATTAGAAAGCAATGGCTTGGATGTCGGCTGCGGAACAGGTGTCTCAACCGGATTCTTCAAATGCAGCATTGGCATCGACCCTTCTGAAGAACTGCTTAAAATTGCCAGAAAAAACTATCCTGAAATAAAATTCATAAAAGCAAATGCAGAGAAACTGCCTTTCAAGGACAATGAATTTGACTTTGTTGTTTCAATAACAGCAATCCAGAACTTTGATGACACTGAAAAAGGGCTGAGAGAAATTAAGAGAGTTGGAAAGAAATTTGTTCTGAGCTTCCTGAAGAAATCAGGCAAAAGAAAGAATATAGAAAAACTGATTGAAACAATCTTTCAAGTCAAGAAGAGAGTTGAGGAAGAGAAAGATATTTTCTATTTTTGTTTGTGACCCAACACACCCTGCTTCCCCATGTAAACAATCAGATTCAGTGCATCTTCAGGCTTCATCGAGCTTTTTTCAAGTATTTCCTTTATTGTCTTTTTTCCATCTACCATCTTCAATGTTTCCTTTTCTTTATTGCTTAGCTCAAAACGATTAAAGCGTCCAATATTTATGACTGCCGGAATCTTGTTAAAGTAGAGTTCAGGCCTGGCAACCTCTACTTTCCAGTATTCAGGCCTTTCAGGCTTTTTTCGCGCCTCTTCAGATTTTTGGTAGATTTCTTCTCTGGAGCTACCCCAAAATTCCTTTTCTATATCTTTCGTGCTGAAAATTCCCTGGGCAGCGACAGTCTCTTCAATAATCTCTTCCAGAACTTCCTCCGCATCTATGAAGGGCAGTTCGTCTTCTGGGTTCCCTTTTTCTTCGTTACCAAAAATTGAACAGCCTTCCTGAAACTCCCTGTATTCACATTCATTTTCCTGCCTGATTTTCCTGACATCGGCCATTACTTCTGCTTTTT
>CAWJRI010000005.1:0-9553 GCA_963845175.1 uncultured archaeon | reverse complement strand
TGTCATGTTTCCTTGGTTGAGTTAAGTATTGCCATATTCTCCCTCCATAGGTTAATTTTTAAATGAAATTTTGAGTAAAATGGGATTATTTAAAAAGCTTTTGCTCTATACCCCATATTTACCCCCTTAATATAACAAGAAAATCAGTCATTTATAAAGGTTGCGGTTTTGTTAAGGCTGCAGGCCTTTCACGCCATTCAGGCTTACTCCTTCGAGGCAGGCATCTTTAAGATTAGCATCTGTAAAATCTGCGCCAAATAAATATGCCTTGTGCAGGTAAGCACCTTCAAGATTCGCTCCTGTGAAATCTGCACTGGCAGCATAGAGAAACGGAAGGTGAATACCCTTCATCTCGACAAACCTCAATTCTGAATTCTTTAAAAGAATAGGGTAGATTGAAGGTGTTGGAGTTTCGATGCTCAGGTTTTTCTTAAGGTAAGCCTGCAGCTCGCCGAAATTCTTATTTCCGCTTATGCTGCCTTCTATCCTGCACCCGCAGAAATCCCTCTCGTCTGCCAGGATTTTGCTGACAAGCTCGTCCACCCTGATGTTATTTAGTGTCATATATTAGAATGTAAAAGGCAGAAAAATTATTAAATCTAGCGTTAATTTGCGCAATTATCACAGGAAATAGAATAATTCTTTTTGCTGTTGAAAAATTCATCACTCTTAAAGAATAGCAATAAATATTTATAAAGTTCAATTCATATATCAATGAAAATCTGTTAGGTAAAAGAGGCAAAATGGACAAGGCAAATGAATTAGTTCTATGGTTTGAACAGCTGGGCATAGATGATGTCGGGATTGCCGGAGGAAAAAACGCTTCTCTCGGCGAGATGTACCAGAAGCTTACAAAAAAAGGCGTGAACATACCGAACGGCTTTGCAACAACAGCGCATGCCTATGTATATTTTATTGAAAAGGCGGGAATAAAAGACAAAATAAGAAAGACTCTGACAGGACTCGATACATCAAATGTCGAGGACCTTGCAAAAAGAGGGCACGAAGCAAGACATGCTATTCTTGAAGCTGAGCTGCCTGCTGATTTGAAGAACGCGATTGTGACAGCCTATCAAAAACTCTGCTCAGTTTACGGACCAAATACAGACGTTGCCGTAAGAAGCTCCGCAACTGCAGAGGATTTGCCGACTGCAAGCTTTGCAGGGCAGCAGGAAACTTACCTGAACATTAGGGGAGCCACGCAGCTGCTTGACGCATGCAAGAAATGCTATGCTTCTTTGTTCACAAACAGGGCAATCTCTTACAGGGTTGACAAGGACTTTGACCATTTTAAGGTTGCGCTGTCAATCGGAATCCAGAAAATGGTCAGGTCTGACCTGGCCTGCTCAGGTGTCATGTTCACCATTGACACTGAAACCGGATTCCAAAATTCTATTCTCATCAACGCAGCCTACGGGCTTGGGGAGAATGTTGTGCAGGGCGCTGTGAATCCCGACGAGTATTATGTCTTCAAGCCAACGCTGAAGCAGGGATTCAGGCCGATTATCTCCAAAAAAGTCGGCACAAAGGAATTCAGGATGATTTATGATACGCAGGGGACAAAGCAGACAAAAAATATCCGGGTTGACCCCGAAGACCAGAAAAAATTTGTGCTCACTGACGATGAAATTCTCCAGCTGTCAAAATGGGCCTGCATAATTGAAGATCATTATTCAGAGGTGCACGGCAAATACACGCCGATGGACACAGAATGGGCAAAGGACGGCAAGCTAAACCAGCTTTTTATTGTCCAGGCAAGGCCTGAGACTGTCCAGAGCCAGAAAAACAAGAACATTCTTGAGGAATATGAACTGAAGGAAAAAGGAAAATTGGTTGCAACAGGCAGAAGCGTCGGCTCGAGAATCGGGCAGGGCGAAGCAAATGTAATAAGGGATGTCAAGGACATTGAAAAGTTCAGGAAAGGGCAGGTGCTTGTGACTGAAATGACTGACCCTGACTGGGAGCCGATAATGAAGATTGCAGCTGCAATCGTGACAAACAGGGGCGGAAGGACATGCCACGCTGCGATTATCTCAAGGGAGCTCGGAATACCCTGTGTCGTCGGTACAATGGACGGGACAGAAAAAGTGAAGATGGGGCAGAAGGTTACTGTTTCCTGCGCAGAGGGAGATGACGGCCATGTTTACGACGGGCTTCTGAAATTCGAAGTGAAAAAGACTGACCTGCAGAGCCTGCCGAGGCCGAAGACAAAAGTAATGATGAATGTCGGCAACCCTGACGAGGCATTTGAACTGAGCTTCATACCGAACGACGGCGTCGGACTGGCAAGGGAGGAGTTCATAGTCAACAGCTACATAAACATACATCCGAAGGCGCTGATTAATTTCGACAAGCTGGAGCCTGAGCTGAAGGCGCAGATAGAGAAGCTGACCTACGGCTACAAAGACAAGACAGAATTCTTTGTCGACAAGCTTGCGCAGGGAGTCGCGATGCTTGCTTCAGCATTCTATCCAAAAGATGTTATTCTGAGATTTTCTGATTTCAAGACAAACGAATATGCAAATCTTGTGGGCGGAAAGGCCTACGAGCCAAAGGAAGACAACCCGATGATTGGCTGGAGAGGCGCATCAAGATACTACACAGATTACAAGGACGGATTTGCGCTTGAATGCAAGGCGATGAAGAAGGTGAGGGAAGAAATGGGCCTTGTGAACCTGAAATTAATGATTCCTTTCTGCAGGACAGTAGAAGAGGGAAAAAGTGTCCAGGCAGAAATGAAGAAAAACGGGCTGGAAAGGGGGAAAAACGGGCTGCAGTTGTATGTGATGTGTGAAATTCCTTCAAATGTCATCCTTGCAGACCAATTCTCGCAGATATTTGACGGCTTCTCAATCGGCACAAATGATTTGACGCAATTAACACTTGGGCTTGACAGGGATTCTGAGCTTGTCGCGCATATCTATGACGAGAGAAATCCTGCTGTGAAGTCGCTTGTGAGGCATGTAATACAGCATGCAAAGAAAAATCACAGGAAAATCGGCATCTGCGGGGACGCGCCTTCGACATATCCTGAGTTTGCGCAGTTCCTTGTCGAATGCGGGATTGATTCCATTTCATTAAGCCCGGATGCTGTAATCAAGACAACGCTTTCAATCGCTGAAAAAGAAAAGAAACTGGGGAGATAAAAAATGGTAAGAGTAGCTATCAATGGATTTGGAAGAATCGGCAGGCAGGTTTTCCAGGCAGGCATAAACGACCCTGCAATCGAATGGGTTGGGATAAATGATTTGACTGACACGAAGACACTTGCTTATCTCCTAAAATATGATTCTGTGCACGGAAAATTCAATGGAACTGTCGAGGCAAAAGAAAAATCAATTGTGGTAAATGGGAAGGAGATTCCTGTTTTCGCTGAGAAGGACCCAACAAACCTTCCATGGAAAAAGCAGAATGTTGATGTTGTTGCTGAATGCACCGGCTTCTTCACAAAAGGGGAGGATGCGATGAAGCACATAACAGCTGGCGCAAAAAAAGTCTTGATTTCAGCGCCTGCGAAGAATGTTGATTTCACAGTCATAAAAGGGGTTAATGAACATCTCTATGACAGGAAAAAGCATAACATAATCTCAAACGGCTCCTGCACGACAAACTGCGTTGCGCCGATGGTCAAGGTGCTGAATGACAATTACAAAATCAAAAGAGGGTTCATGACAACGACGCATGCTTATACTGCAACGCAGAAGCTTGTTGACGCGCCTGACCCGAAGGATTTGAGAAGGGGAAGGAGCGCTGCTGTCAATTTGGTTTTGTCCACAACCGGCGCAGCTGAGACAGTTGCTGAAGTCATTCCAGACATCAAGGGGAAGTTTGACGGCTTTGCAATCAGGGTTCCTGTTGCAGATGGCTCAATTGCAAATGTCATTGTCGAAGTTGAGAAGCCGACAAGTGTTCAGGAAGTCAATAACCTATTCAAGAGTGTTGCAAACTATCACATGAAGGGTGTGCTTGAATACACAGAAGACCCAATTGTGTCAACAGATGTTATACACAATCCAAACTCGTGCGTTTTTGACCCGGCAGCCACCAGAGTAATAGAAAAGACGCTTGTGAATGTTGTCGGCTGGTATGACAACGAATGGGCATATAGCTGCAGGATGATTGATATAATGAAGCTTCTTTTTTAGACTTTTAACCAAATATTTATAAATAACCCCTATTCCCCAATATACCTGGTTGAGGTTTCTTGGCGATAGATTTAAAAATAAGTCCAAAATACGTTTGAAATATGACAACTGTATATGATGTTGACGCCTCTGAGCTGATTGAGAAGGCAGCAGAGGAGCTGAAAAGTGTGAATGAGATAAAGGCACCCAGCTGGGCCAGTTTTGTAAAAACAGGCATGCACAAGGAGAGGCCTCCTATAAAAAAGGACTGGTGGCACACAAGGTGTGCAGCTGTTTTGCGCTCTGTCTACACAAGAGGTCCTGTCGGCACATCAAAATTAAGGACAAAATACGGCGGAAAAAAGAATCTGGGGCATAGGCCTGATCATTTTTTCAGGGCATCTGGCGCGATATTGAGAAAAGCGCTGCAGCAGCTCGAGAAAGCCGGCCTGGTTGAACAGGTCAGCAAAAAAGGAAACAAAGGAAGAATGGTTTCTGCAAAGGGCAAGGCATTCATGGACAAGATTGCTTCAAAAATTGTTTTGTCAGTGAAGAAGGCTGAGCCGAAAGCAGATAAGCCTATGGTTGTTGAAAAAAAGGTTGAACAGCCAAAGATAGAAGAGAAACCAAAGCCAGCTGAGCAGGTGGCTGAGGCAAAACCAGAAGAGAAGAAAGAGGCAAAGCCGAAAAAGACAAAGGCAGCAGCGGTGCAGAAGCCAGCTGAACAGCCAGCCTAGAAAAATGGATGAGCTTGAAGAGCTTAAAAGAAGAAAGATTGACACTTACAAAAAACAATTCAACAATCAGTTAAAATTTCAGCAGCAGGTGGAGATGCTTGAAAATGCAATCAAGCAGCGGCTGACAAGGGAGGCGGTTGAAAGGTACAGCAACCTGAAGGCTGCGCATCCTGAAAAGGCAATCCAGCTGCTGACTGTTTTGGCGCAGGTTGCAGAACAGCACGGGCAAATCGACGACGAAATGCTCAAGGAAATACTGATGCAGATGAGCCCCGAAAGAAGGGAGACAAAAATAAGGAAAATATAAAATGGCAAGATTCAAGCATCCAAGCAGAAAACAAAGGTTGGCAAAGCATGGGAGGCAGACAAAGTGGGCGCCTTTCTGGCTTATTCCAAAGGTTTTCGGCAAAGGAAGGAAGATCCATCCTGGAAGGCTTACGGTAGTCAAGAGAACTTGGAGAAGGAGGAAAATAAAAGCTTAAAATGGCAATCGAAAGAGTTTACAATGTTCCACTGAGAAGGGAGTGGCTGAAGGTTCCAAAGTACAAGAGAGCAAAGAAGGCAATTTTCGCGCTCAAAAGATTCCTGTCAAGGCACATGAAGTCGCAGGATGTTTTTATAGGCAAAAAACTGAATGAGTTCATCTGGCAGAGCGGAATAAGGGCTCCGCCCCATCATGTCAAGATAAATGTCGTCAAGGAAGACGACGGAAAGGTTTATTCTGAATTGTTCGGCTTCAAATACGAGAAAGCAACTGAGATAAAAGAAGAGAAGGAAGGAAAGGCAGAGAAGAAAGAAGAGACAAAGGAAGAGAAGCTTGAGAAGAAAACAGAGGAAGCCAAGAAAGAGAAAGCGACAAAGGGTGCTGAGAAGGAAAAGGCAATAGAGAAGATGGAGAAGAAGGAAGAGACAGATATGAGGAAGAAAGAGCACAAGCCCAAAGCTGCCAAGCCAGTCAGGGATGAGAAAGTCAGGCGCCTTGAGTCTCCGAACAGGTAAGATTTATTAATTCTTATTCTTTTTTATATTTGAATGAGGGCATTAGTTTTGGCGCTTTTGCTGGTGCTGGCTGGCTGCGCAAGAGTCCATGTGGAAGAAAAGAGGGGTGAGATAATGGCAAAAAATATTTTGATGGTGGTTGCTCCGGCGAATTTCAGGGATGAGGAATGCCTGGAGCCAAAGAAGATTTTTGAAAGCAAGGGAATGAATGTAACAATTGCTTCAAAAAATGTAAGCAAGGCAAAAGGTTCGCTTGGCGCTTCTGTTAACGTTAATCTCGACATTTCAAAGGTAAATGTTTCCAACTATGACGCAGTTGTCTTTGTCGGCGGGCCAGGCGCAACTGTCTATTTCAATGACACAGCTGCGCAGAAGATAGCAAAAGATGCAGTAAAGCAGGGGAAGATTCTTGGCGCAATCTGCATTGCGCCGGCAATTCTTGCAAACGCGGGTGTTTTGGAGGGGAAGAATGCAACTGTTTTTCCTTCTGAAAACAGCACGCTTAAGGCAAAGGGAGCAAACTACACAGGTGCTGATGTCACAGTCGACGGAAGAATAATAACAGCAAACGGCCCTGCTGCTGCAAAGAAATTCGGGAACGCTGTTGCTGATGCGCTCAGATAAGAAAGATTTATAAAATAATAATCAATTATAGTATATATGCCAAAAAAGATTAAAGGAACTGAAACAGAAAAGAACCTTCTGAAGGCGTTCGCAGGCGAAAGCCAGGCAAGGAACAGGTACACATTCTTCTCATCTGCTGCATTTAAAGAGGGATTTCAGCAGATATCTGCAATATTTCAAGAGACAGCTGACAATGAAAAAGAGCATGCAAAGATTTTCTTCAAATACTTGGAAGGCGGGGACTGCGAGATAACAGCTTCCTACCCTGCAGGAAAAATAGGAAAAACTAGCGAGAATCTTCTTGAGGCAGCTAACGGCGAAAAAATGGAATGGGGAACTTTATACCCTCAGTTCGAAAAAACAGCAAGAAAAGAAGGGTTTGAAGATGTTGCAACTTCATTCAAGGAAATTGGGGAAGTTGAGAAGCATCATGAGGAAAGATACAGGAAGCTGCTGGAGAACATAAAAACCAAGAAAGTCTTCAGCAAGGACAAGGTTATGAAATGGAAATGCATGAACTGCGGCTACATTCATGAGGGAAAAGAAGCGCCGAAAGAATGCCCTGCCTGCAAGCATCCGCAGGCGTACTATGAATTACTGGATGATAATTTCTGAAAATAAAACAGTAAAATTTATATATTCTCCACATATCCCATAAATTAATGAAAAAAGGGTTGTTGATATTTCTTGCGGTTTTACTTGCTGTTCCTGTCGCGTTCGCAACCACCCATTACTGCAACTCCTGCGAAAGCTGCAGCGCCAATATAACAGCAGCAGCTGCAGGCGATACAATTGCGCTGACAGCAGACATAACTGACTACCCATTTAATTACACAAATCCAATATGCATTAATTCCTCTGCATTTAACAACAAGACATTTAACTGCCAGAACCATTTGATTGACGGAAATGACTCCCTAAATGGTTACGGCTTTTATCTGGTTAACAACAGCGGTAACACAATCAAGAACTGCAGGATTAAAGATGTTTTTATTGGCATATTTCTCTATGCAGGCTATCCCCCTGCTGGCTCAAACAATAATAAAATCATTAACAATGTGATTAATTCATCCAGCCCCGCTGCTGGCGATGGAATACTGATTTATATGAAATGCAATGGAAATACTGTAGACAACAACACAATATATTCAAGTTCAACTAGCTGGGGAATATCTATATGGGCAGGTACAGATAATAAATTGACAAACAACAAACTAACCATACGCTCCAATGGCATTACGATTGGCCAAACTTCGAACATTACTTTAAGGAACAACTCCATAACAAAAGCAGCTGGCAGAGGAGGGTATGGGCTGTACATGGGAGGAGGCGGTAACAGTATGTACCCAAAGGATATTGACACTTCAAACACAATTAATGGCAAGCCCATCCTGTTCTTTGACGGAACTTACAAGGCATGCCCAAATAACCAGGTTTTGGGCTACGGCAGCAATTATTCCTATGTGGCTTTCAGCAACTGCGAAAATATAATACTGCAGAACACAGTGGTGACAGACACTATTCTGTTGTACAATACAACTGATTCTGTAGTAAAAAATTCAAACGCAAGCAACACATATGTTGGCTTTCAGTTATATCGCAGCAAAAAAAGCAAGCTGATAAACAACATTGCAAATTCAGACAGTACCGGAATTAATGTTTACTACAGCCCAAACACCACGGTGGCGGGCAACACTGCAAATTTTAACAATGTAACTGGCATATACATTAACGCCGAAAGCCCGGACTGCATTATAGAGAATAATACTGCAAATTTTAACACAGGCAGCGGTTATGGACGGGGCTTTGCGTTTTGGGGAGCTTTAAGAAACAAGCTAAAAAACAATATTGCAAATTCAAATAATTACGGCATTTATTTGCCATGGACTGCAAACAGCACATTCATCAACAACACAGTGAATTCAAACAATGTATATGACATGTACGTGGGCTCAGGGTCTGGAAACAAAATTTTTAACATGACAATTGCCAAATTTTACATGGGGCAAAAAGTAAATATTTCAAATTTCATCCTTGGCGCAAAAAACACTGCATACATCAAATACGGCGAAGTAAGCGTAAACGGGAGTTTTACAGCACCAACTGACACAGGAAACAACTTCAGGAACGGCGCCGGTTTCATAAGCATCAATTCCAGTGCAATGCCTTATTTAAACAAAACAGCAAATGTCACAATGAACAGCATCGACTGCGCTAATTTCAAACTTTGGCACACTTCTGGATTTTACACAAGCCTGGCTGCCATAAAGGCGCACGGCGCAATTGTTGCAACGCAGGCGGATATCGGAGGCGACTGCACAGACAGCAGCATCTGCAAGAATGTCCAGTGTTCAGCAAATACTTTAACATTTGAAGCCCAGCACTTCGACGGATTTGGCGGTGAAGGCGGAAGCGTCTCCAATGTCAGCAGCGCAGGCGCAGGCAATGTCTCCATTAATTTAACATGAGAAGTCTCAATCATGGTCAAGTACAACATTGCCTATGGCTCAGGCAGGGTTGACCCGGACAAATCATTTGCTGTACTTGATTCTTCATTGGCAAACGCAACCGACGGCACCTGGGTTTTCAAGCCCCAGTATCTGTATATTGAAAACGACGGAACAGTGAATGTCTCAGTCAATTTAACATCAAGCAAGAATGCATCCTCTTTCATTGGCGGAACAAATCCTGAATTAAAAGTCAAGGGGATTATAACAGAAACGAATTCATGCAATGGAACATTCAAGACAACGCCTTTTGAAATTTTTACAACATCACAGAGCATCTGCTCCCTATTACAGTTCGGAACTTCTTTTGACTCATTCAATGTCTCGACAAGGTTCTGATTCCGTCTGACGCTCCTACAGGTCTAAGGAAAGCGTGCTGACATTTATTGCAAAGAAAGTTTGATTATTCTAATCAATAGCTTTAAATAATTATCCAGATTAATTCTATAGATGATTGTCAAGAAAGAAGCAAAAACAGATGAGAAATACGGCAAAAGGCCTGAAGAGAGGGATGTAGATGAGCTTCTGGAAAAAGGAGTGATTAACATTGACAAGCCGAAAG
>CAWJRI010000004.1:0-29504 GCA_963845175.1 uncultured archaeon | reverse complement strand
ATATCTTGCAATATTTCTGATGATAATCGGAATAATTATTATATCTTACCTTTAAGCGGATTTTAAATAATACTATTATTTCTAATATTCAAAATAATTACCTTTATAAACAACCCCTCTTCCCTCACAGTTATCCGCTAACACTATCTATGATAGGAGGATATTTATGGACAAAGAAAAAGTATTGAAGGCATTGAAGGAAATTAAGGCTGCTTCTAAGAAAAGGAATTTCAAGCAGACAGTTGACCTAATCATAAACCTGAAGGGCCTTGATTTGAAGAAGCCTGAGCATCAGGTTGAATTCTTTGCAACGCTCAGCCATAATGTCGGAAAAAAGAAGAAAATCTGCGCACTGGTCGGGCCTGAACTGGCTGACGAGGCAAAAAAAACCTGCGACACGACAATCCTGCAGGATGATTTTGACAAATACGCAAAGGACAAGAAGCTTGCAAAAAAACTTGCAACTGCCCACGATTTCTTCATAGCGCAGGCGAACATAATGCCGAAGATAGCAACAGCATTTGGAAGAGTGCTGGGCCCGAAGGGAAAGATGCCGAATCCAAAGGCAGGGTGTGTTGTTCCGCCGAAGGCAGCGTTAAAACCGCTTTATGACAAGCTCCAACTTACACAGAAAATCTCAGCAAAAATACAGCCGATTGTCCATTGCCCTGTCGGGAAAGAGGACTTAAATGACGAAGCTGTCGCTGAAAACATAATTGACATAGTCAATCAGCTTGAGGGAAAGCTCATCCAGGGAAAGGACAACGTGCATTCCATTTACATAAAGCTTACAATGGGACAGCCGGTGAAGCTACAATGAAAACAGCAAAACCAAAAGCGCATGTTTCGGAAAAGAAGAAGAAGCAGACAAAAGAGCTAGAGAAACTTTTCACTGACTGGCCTGTGATAGCGATAGTTGACATGTCCGGCCTGCCGGGCGCCCAGCTTCAGAAGATAAGAAACAATACAAAGAATGATTTGAAGATTTTTGTAACAAAGAAGCGCCTGATAAAACTCGCAATTGAAGCCATAAAAGAAAAGAAAAAGAACATTGCTGAAATCGAGCAGTGCCTTACAGGAATTCCCGGATTAATATTCACAAAACTTAACCCATTCAAGCTTTACCAGTTAATCCTCAGGAATAAATCATCTGCGTCAATCAAGCCAGGACAGCTGGCGCCGCATGATTTGATTATTCCAGCAGGACCGACGCCGTTCACACCCGGACCGATGATTGGAGAGCTGACTTCAATGGGAATAAAGTCAGGGGTGGAAGGCGGAAAAATCGCGATTAAGCAGGAATTCACAGCAGCAAAGTCAGGCGAGCCGGTCAACATGAAGATTGCAAGCCTTCTGATGAAGCTTGGAGTTGAGCCGATTGAAATTGGGCTGAATCTGACAGCTGTTTATGATGAAGGGATAATCTTCAAAAAGGATGTTTTGGCAATTGATATTAATTCAATGCTTTCAAAGGCAATAGCCGAGGCAAGGGCATTGGCTTTGGAGCAGGGGATCATAACAAAGGAAACAATCGAGGAACTGATTTCAAGGGCAAATGCGCAGGCATTGTCGTTGAAAAAAGATGCTAATATTTAGGAGGTAAACAATATGGAATACGTCTATGCAGCAATGTTGCTTCACAAGGCTGGAAAGAAGATAGATGAGCCTTCTGTGAAGAAAGTACTTGAGGCAGCAGGCATACATGTTGACGAGACAAGGGTAAAAGCACTCGTTGCTTCACTTGAAGGCGTTAACATAGACGAGGCTGTAAAGAAGGCAGCAGTTGCGCAGGTCGCAGCAGCTCCGGCAGCAGCCAAGGAAGATAAGAAGCCTGAAGCCAAAAAGGAAGAAGAGAAGAAAACAGCAGAAGAAGCAGCTGCAGGGCTAGGCTCCCTGTTCGGCTGATATTTTTTTATGTCAGAAATGGGACGCCCATTTCTGAGCACCCTAAAAATCCATAATGATTTTTATGGATTTAACCAGTGAGATGAATGAAGCAATTGCTGAAGAAGAGCAAGGAAATAAATCAGGAAATAGCTGAGCTGAGGAAAGCGCTGAATAGTGCCAGCGAGCAGAAGGAGAAATTCTTCAATGAAAAGGATAAGCTGAGGGCCGAGCTGTCGAAGTTCATAGAGGAGCTCAAGAATTCTAAGGAGACAAGGGACAAGTTAACTTCAAATGTAAAACAGATGAAGATTAAGAGAGAGGAGCTTAACAAGAAGATAAAGGAAAGCATAGAGAAGATCAAGAAAATAAACTCAGAGCTTGATGTGCTGAATAAGAAACATGATGTGAAGAATCTTTCTTTTGTAAAAAAGCAGGTTGAGATTCTGGAGAGAAAGCTTGAGACAGAGGTTCATTCTATAGATAAAGAGAAGGCATTAATGAAGGAAATAAATGAAAAGAAGAAAATCCTCAAAAACGCCAAGGGAATGGTTGACCTAATAAAGGAAAAACGGGCGCTTTCAAGAGAGACAGACCTGCTTAAGAAAGAGGCAGATGACCTGCACAGGCAGCTTCAGGCAGATGCAAAAGAAAGCCAGGCGAACCACGAGAAAGTTTTGAAATTGTCAAAAGAGCTTGATTCTTTGAGGGGCAAGCTCAACAGCATTTCTGAAGAGCACCAGAAGCAGAAGGACCTGCTGACTGGCGTTAATTCAAGGCTGAAAGACAAGCTTCTTGAATTGAGAGATGTATCAGACAAGATTGAGGGAGAGGAGCCTGTGAGAAAGCCGTCAAGAAGCGGCCTCGAGGAGAAGAGGAGGCTCGTTGAAGAGAAAATAGCCAAGGGCGAGAAATTAACAACAGAGGATTTGCTGGTTCTGCAGAGCGGGGAGTAATTCTATAAAGGCGCAAAATTATTAAATTACTGTGCAATACTAACCAGAATGAGACTTGCAGCATTATTTTCAGGAGGAAAGGACAGCACCTTCGCCATTCTGCTTG
The DNA here is from genome assembly GCA_963845175.1 of uncultured archaeon. Classification (GTDB taxonomy): domain Archaea; phylum Nanobdellota; class Nanobdellia; order Woesearchaeales; family CAIVOO01; genus CAIMOB01. The sequence goes on along the minus strand of CAWJRI010000004.1, from coordinate 26,558 downwards.
CGAAAAAATTTGACCACGATATTTCTTGCTTGATATCAGTAGTGTCCAGGAATCCCTTCAGCTACATGTTCCACACGCCTTCCATATCCAGCGTTGAAAAGCAGGCAGGGCTGATGCGCATTCCGCTGGTGAGGCAGGAGACAGAGGGCGAGGAGGAAGCTGAATTAAATGATTTGAAAAAAGCCATCATCAGCGCCAAAAGGAAGTACAAGATAGAAGGCGTTGTCACAGGCGCGGTCGAAAGCGTGTATCAAAGCACAAGAATCCAGAAAATATGCAGCCAGATTGGGCTGGAAGTCTTTAATCCGCTGTGGCAGAAGAACCAGCTTGAACTGCTAAATGATTTGATTGCAAACAAGTTTGAAATTATAATCACAGGCGTTGCCGCATACCCTCTTGACAGCAGTTGGCTTGACAGGAAGATTGATTCGCAATTCATAAAGGACGTGAAAAAATTGAACGAAAAGTTCAAGATAAGCCCTGCCGGCGAGGGTGGCGAGTTTGAAACGCTTGTACTGAACTGTCCGTTGTTCTCCAAAAGACTTGAAATCAAGTCCAGCAAAATTTTCAGCTCAGGCAGGAACCACCGACTGGAGGTTTCATGATACTGATTATTGATACCTGCGCTGACAGACTGCACAGCCTTGAGTTTGTGAAGCCTGTAGAGGACATACTCAAAAAATCGAACTGCAGGTTTTTTACCAGGCATTACTCAAAAATAACCCAGAAGGACAGGAGCAAGGCTGAAAAATTCATAATCTGCGGCACAAGCCTGAAGGACAACGAGTTTATGAAGCATGCAGATGAATTCAGCTGGCTGTCAACTGGGAAAAAACCAGTTTTTGGCATATGCGCCGGAATGCAGATAATCGGGAAGGTTTTCGGCGGCGTCCTTAAAAAGGCGACAGAAATAGGCCTTTACAAAGAGTCCTTCAGAGAATTCTTGGGCTTGAGCGGTGAAGAGCAGGTTTATCATCTTCATGATTATTACATTGATTTTCTGAAAATCAGGGAATTTGATTTGTATTCGCGGGGCAAGATACCGCAGGCTGTCAAGCACAAAAGCAAGGAGATTTACGGAGTTCTTTTCCATCCGGAAGTGCGGCAGAAAAAACTGATAGAGAACTTTGCAGGAAACGCGAGAAAATGAATAAATTCTTAAGGCTGCGATAAATCTTTTCTAATGCCAGAGCAAGTCTGTCAAGGTTTTAATACTTTTTTGAACCCATTAAACACTTCTTCTACATTGATTTTCTGAATGCATGTTATCTTTTTATAACAAAAGAGGTTGCTACAATAGCAATCAGATTTATCTATCACAACATCTCTTCTGCTATTAAAGACAGCGTGGTTTTTTGGTCCCGGGCCAAGCAATGAAATGCTTGGGATATCTGCCAGATGAGCCATGTTTCTTGGCCCGCTGTCTATTCCTATGAAATAATCTCCCGATCTTAAAACAAGCATAAGCTCAGATAAATTTATTTTCCCTATCAAAGAATAGGTCTTAAAATTGAGCCTTGAAGAAATCTCCCCAAAACTTTTTTTCTCCTCTTTAGTTCCCCCTACAAAAATGAATTTGAACTTTCCAAGATTATTTATTTTTTTAAGAAGTTCCACCCATTTGTCATTTTCCCACAGTTTAACATTCCAGCCAGAGCCAGTATGGATTATTATTTTTCTCCCCTTCTCTTTCATTCCATCCAATGTCTTGATTTTATTGTAATCAGATTCACTAAAGTTAAATATCTCATTAAATTTTAAGTATTCCTTCTTTTTTTCAATTATTTCAAAAAAAACATCCCTCCACTGTTTAAACTTTCCATTTGTGGGGGTCGTTATATTATGATGTAATAGTTTTGCTATGGGCATTATGCAATTTCTCCTGGAGCGGTAATTGATTCTTTTAAGAAGATCATAAGAATCGGCACTGATTATAAGGGGTATGACAAGATCATAGTCAGGAAAATTGGTTTTTTTAAAATCCAATTTATCAATTTTTCTGTTACATATTGATTTAGATACAAATACATCATTTATCCCAATTATTCTTTCAGCAATAGGCTTAACCGAGGACGAAACCACTATATCTATCTTAGCTTGTTTGTGCTGTTTGATAATGCTTCTGATAGCATGCAAGGATACAATAAAATCACCTATAAGACTGCTGTTGATTATTAGTATTCTAGAAGGATTTTCTAAATTCTTGCTTGTATTATTTGTAATTTCTTCTTTAATAAGCAAGGGGAACTGCCAGCAAGCATTTATGTAATCTTGATTTAATCTTTTCATGAAAAGCCTATTTTTGGGCGGGTTTAAAAAGTTTTCTCCTGCTGAACAGCTCAGAACACCGCCTTCCTCATTTTTTTTGATAAAAGCGGAACAAGCGCCAGAAGCAAGAATATAAAAGAAGCAGCAAAGAACTGTAGGCTATATATTGAATTCAGTTTTTTAATAATGTAAATTGCAAGTATTGTTCCAGGTGTGGTTCCAATTACAGTTGCAATAAAATAATCCTGGAATTTGACTTCTGACACACCTGCTGCAAAATTGACGAACTCCGAAGGTATTAAAAATATAAGCCTTGACAGCAGCATGGTGTAAAATCCATGTTTGTGAAGCTTTTGGTCGAATGATTTCAGAAACCTATTCTTGCTCACTAATTTTTCTTCCACATATTCTTTTCCAAGCCATCTCGCAATGAAGAACGCAATAACTGAACCGATACAAAAACCAAAACAGATCATTAGTGAAGCGCTTGCTACGCTAAACAGCAGGCTTGCCAATACCATTGGGATAAGTGTAGTCAGCCCCAGACTTACAATAACAATTGTAAGCAAAAAGCCAGCTATCCATGCATTATTCCCATAAGAGAGCACAATTTCCTTGAGTGTCTGCATACCGAATCCAGTGCTCATGTACGCAATCAGCAAAACTAAAGAGATTATTATGATTGCCAGAAGCACAGCAAACTTTAGTGCGGAAAATATATGTTTCTTGTGCATAGCATATAAGAAATAATCTGCAGTTTAAAAATAAGCGGTTTTTAGAGAAACCCTTTATTTTTTCTTCATCTCAGTGTATCCGCACTTTCCGCAGGTAACCCTGTCTTTGTGATTAGCCAGGAAATTCCCTTCGCCGCATTTTGGACAGAATTTTGATTTTCTTGCAACTTTGCCTTCCTTGATTTCATAGAATTTGTTTAATTTGTACTGCTTCTTCGGCTTTCTCTTCATTTTTCCTTTTCTTTCCTTTGGTCTTCTTTTCTTTCCCATTTTTATTCAACCTTTGGTTTTGCTTCTTTTTTTGGCTTCTCTGCATTTACTTCAGGAGCTTTAGTTTTTGCTTCAGTCGCAGGCTTATTTTCCTTGACTTCTGCTTTTGGCTTTTCCACCTTGACTTCAGACTGCTTCTCTTCTTTCACTTCTTCTTTAGGCGCCTCTGCGCCTTCTGCAGGCTTCTTCTCTTCTTTCACATGCTTCTTGATCATTGCTTTCTCTTCAAAACACTTCAGCTCATCTTCATTCTTGTAGACATTTGCAATTATCTTTGCGCCTGCCTGCCCGAATTTCGTGTAGATGTGCTTGATTATGATTAGTTTCTCATCCTTGCCGAGCTGCTTTGAAATGTCCTTTCTCAGCGCCTCTCTTGCAGGCGTAGGCCCCTGGAAATCAGCCGACAGGGTGACCCTTGTCCTCGACAGCAACGGCACTTCATTCGTTTCTTTTACTTCAAGCTTCATGAAATCACCTTACTTTTATTGCAAACTCCCCTTCTGTATTGAATCCTGCCTTCTTTGCTATGAATGACTTTTTCGCATCCAGCACAGCAACCCTGCCTTTCCAGTTTGCAACCAAGTCAGTGCTCTTGCATATCGGGCATTCATTTGCTTCTGTTAGAATCTTGCAGTTTTTGCATGCTCGCTTTTTCATTTTTTCTCCTTATCCTTGCCTTTCTTTGCTGGTTTTTTCTCCACCTTCTTTTCCTCTTTCTGGAAATCCTCAGCAATCCACTCAATCTTTCCCAGCCCAGGCTGTCTCATTGTCAGGTTAATCTTCGGGCTTGCAGGGTCCTTCAGGCTGATTGCAACAACCCTTGCCTTGCACAGATCCCCCACCTTCAATGTCCTCTTTGTCTCTCGTCCAACAAGAACCTTGTCCTTGCTGAAGCTTACATAATCATCCATTGACTGGCTCACGTGAACCATGGCCTCAATAGGTCCGATTGTCATGAATGCGCCGAAGTCAGCAATATCCTTTATCTTTCCATAGACAACTTCGTGCAGTTCTGGCTTGAAAACCAGAAGCTCGAAATCAGTATCATAAAAATACGAGCCGTCGCCAGGCAGTATTGCGCCTTCACCCACGCTCTTGACATTGACAACATCAATCACAATGCCAAGCTCCTGCGAGACATGCCCCTCAAACTTCTCCCTTATTTTCTTTGCAACTGCATCTTCAACAGGCAAATCAAATAATTCCGGCGTAACCCTTATATGGTCCCTTACTTCTGTTTTGTAAAACATTATTCCAGCCTCAGATGTTTTTTTCCAACCATCACAATAAGACTTTTTCCGAGCTTTCTTTTGAGCTCAGCGTCCTGGGTTGCGATTATGCAGCCTTTTAGGCTTATAAGCGATTCATCAACCCCTATTCCGGCTGGAGTTGGAAGGATTTTTAAACCTTTCCTTTTTAAGAGCTGAAGAGCCAGCTTTGCAGCTGCCTTATCTTTCCCTTTCTGCTTTTTAACAATGCTTTCCAGCTCATCTATTGTTTTATCCACTACGCAAAGCTGGTATTTGAAATTGCATATTCGGTCTATTTCAGAGAAAATATCTATCTTGAACTGCCCAGGTATGAGCAGGAAATTCGTGTCCAATACTATCTTTTGCATATCTTAAAAAGAATATATAGAGTTTAAAAATGTTATTGTTATGCAATTTAGTCTGATGGTAGTGACGAACAGAATGTTTAAATAATTAATGCCCTTTTGTTAAGAACATGGGCAAAGAAATAAAACATGATGAAGTCCGTGGAATAGTTACAGACTTAGAAAGATTACTAAAACGTCTTACAATAAGAGCAGATGACTCTCACGATTTCGAAGACATTCTAAATAAAGCAATGCAATCGTTGTATCTGGCGCAACCAAATGGTCGAATGAGGTATGGAGATGAGCCTGTAGTAAGATTAAAAACAAAAATTGGTTCAGTGTGGTTATGCAGATTTAACAATGAGCAAGGGAATGGAAATACAAATATTGAATACACCCCATCAGCTCATTACCAAGAAAAATGGAAGTATGATCAGAGGGTAATTGGAACAATAAATCTAAGAGAAAGAACTTATTCTCCGAACTGGAACGAAAAATATGATGAAAACTACCATCAAATACCTGCAGTTCTTATGAAAGACACAGAAAAAGTCATGGAATGTTTGGGATTGACTAGAAAACAAGAGAAATAAAATTCTCACACTGCTTTCTTCATCTTGACAGCATCGCCGAACGGGTCAGGGCTTTCATTCACGATGTTGATGCTGATGTCATATTTCTTCAAATATTTGAAAAGCTCCTTTATGTCGCTTTCTTTTGTAATCAAATGCCTTCTCTCTCCTTTCTCTGTCCATTCAATGCCTGAGAAATGCGCAGTCTTGTTCTTTATCTTATTCACCTTCTGCATCACTTCATCATAATCAATCCTGCCGTTGTTCCTCGCCTTCAGGTGCGCGAAATCAATGCAGACAGCGCAGCCGGTTTCCTTTGAAAGCTTCACAAGCTCGTCAATGTCTCCGAACTGGCTTCCCTTGCCTGTTGTTTCAGGCGCAAGCATTACATCCCATTTCTCATGCTTTATCATCTTCTGCAGCCTTTCAATCTCGTCCTTCACAATCTCATAGCACTCCTCTTTCGCTCTTTTGCCGTAGAACGCCGCGTGAAACACAACATATTTTGCTCCAAGATAATGAGCGCGTTCGCAGCTTTCAAGTATCCTTCTTCTGGAAGCAGAAACCTTTACCTTTTCAGCAGAACATAAATTAATGTAATAAGGGCCGTGGACGCTCAGCGCAATTCCCATTTTTTTTGCAAGCTCGCCGACTCTTTTTGCCTCATCAATCCCCATCCTGACGCCGTAGGTGAACTCAACCTCCATGCATCCCAATCCCAGCTCTTTGCAGTGGCTGACGCCTTCGTAATTCCCAAGCCCAGAACTTCCAGCAGGCCCTACTTTTATCATTTTAACGAACTCCGTGAGTTAAAATGCCCGCAAATCGCAATTTGTGTCATTTTGTTTTTCCAATAAGTTGCTTCGTGAAAATCATTGTCACCGAAGAGACAAAAAGCGAATAAATCATCACAATCAGCGCAATGTCCCTGAGAGCTGCAAAATTATCAAGCGCCATTGTTGAAAGAATCAGGACAACAACTGCAACAGCAACGCCTTTCGGCGCATTCAATGTCATAAAAACAGCTTCCTTGTTGCTGACATCAGCTGTTGCTTTGATTGAAACAAGTCTGATTACACAGATTATTAAGTAAATAATTAGTGCATCCACCATAACTTCCCAACTCGGCGCGATATTGACAAGCAATCCAACCAGAATAATTACAAGAATCATCAGCAGGTGAGAGAAAACTGATGAAAATGACTGCAGCTCCTCTTTTTCCTTCACTCTCACAAGCCCGAAGAATATGCCTATTGTCGCGGCAGCCAGTACAGGATTTCCATTGATGTTTTCAGCAAGAACATAAGCGAGCAGGGCAGACGCTATCAAAATAATCGGCGAGAGCCAGTCATAATAATTCTTTTTAACAATCCTGAAAACAATCAAGCCAACTAAAACGCCTGCGCCAATGCCCGTTGTAATCTGCTGAAGAATTGGAACCAGCTGGCTTGCAAGCTTATCCATTGTAAATACACCCATCGCCTGCTTCGTGCTCAGCACAATAAGCGAGATAAATATGACAAAAAGCGTGTTTATGGCTGCCTCTGCATTCAAAATATGCAGCGCCCGGTTTTTCGCCTTGTTCAGCGCAACATCAGCAGCAGTGCCTGCCATCAAAGAAGCGAAAATAACTGAATAGAAAATATCAAGCTTGAGCAGGTAATGGCTGACTGCTGTGATTATTACAGCTGCGAACAAAAAGAAAACAAATGCCAGCTCCAGCGCCTTTTTGTCAAGTGTGTCAAGCGCCCCAAGCTTCAGCCTTGATGCGGAGTCGAAGACAATCATCGCAACCGCAAGCACAGCAATTGCAGCCATAATCTCATTCGGAAAATGAACAAGAGGCATTCCATTGTAGTGGATGTTGTTCAAAATAACACCGAAAACAAGCAGCAGCAGAACATTCGGCAGCCTAAATCTTCGGGATATAATTGAGCATATAATCCCAATTAACAGGATAACAGCAAGAAATGTTAAATAAGTTATAGTTTCGCTCACCATTTCGCCTCTTTCTGCATATATCTTCTGCTGTTTTATTTATAATATTTTCGTATTTCATAGAAATATTTAAAAACAAACTTCCTTTTTAAGCGAATATGGATTTAAAACAGGTAGCCGGAAAACTAAAGCCAAATGAAAAGCTGGTTTTGAAGGAAGTGGACGCATTTCTCGCTAAATTGAATTCTGAGCTGAAGAAGCACAAATTAAATGCAGAGGCAGCTGCAGGCGGTTCAATTGCAAAGGGAACCTTCCTCAAAGGCGACCACGATGTTGATTTGTTTGTCAAGTTCAGCAAGGAATACCCGAGCGAAAAGCTAGCTGACCATCTGGAGAAAGCATTAAGTAAATTCAAGTTCAGCAGAGTTCACGGCTCGCGCGATTATTTCCAGATAAAATCAAAAAATTTTGTGTTTGAAATCATTCCCGTCTACAATGTTTCATTTGCCCACGAAATTGTGAATATAACAGACGCTTCTCCGCTGCATGTCAAATGGGTAAAATCCCAGTTTGAGAAAAAGCCAGAGCTTGCTGACCAGATAAGGTTGGTAAAGGCGTTCTGCAAGGCGCAGGGTGTTTATGGCGCAGAGTCTTACATAAAAGGATTTTCAGGGCATGTGCTTGACATACTTGTTATTTACTACGGCGGTTTCACCGAGCTTTTGAAGAACGCAGTTAAATGGAGCCCGAAGCAGGTCATAGATTTTTACAATACCTACAAGGGAAAGGCGGTTGAGATGCTTAATCCGTCGAAAACAGACAGCCCTCTGGTTCTTGTTGACCCTGTTCAGTCAAACAGGAACGCAGCCGCATCGCTGTCAAATGAGAAATTTTATACTTTTATTGAGAAAGCAGAAGAGTTTCTGAAAAATCCGTCTGCAAAATTCTTTGAAAAAAAGAAATTCTCGCTGGCAGACATAAAGAAAAGAGCAAAGGACAAGCAGCTCATTCTTCTCAATGCCAAGGCGCTCGAAGGAAAGGAGGATATTGTCGGCTCAAAGCTTTTGAAATCATATTCATACATCAGAAACCAGCTGGTTATCAATAATTTCAAGCTCCATGACTCTGGCTGGAACTGGGACAAGAAAAATGAGGCTATTTTCTGGTACATAACTGACAGGAAAGAGATTCCAAAAACATATAACTGGGAGGGTCCGCCTGTTAACTCAAATGATTTTGTCAAGCTGTTCAAGGATAAGCACAAGATAACATTTGAAAAAGACGGCAGAATTTATGCTGTTGTCGAGCGGAAATTCACAAAGGCAAAGGATTTGATTAAAAGTGTGATTGCTGAAGAATACATCAAGGAAAAGGTTAAGAGCATAAAATGAAGGCATTGATACTTGCAGCAGGCTATGCAACAAGGCTTTACCCGCTTACACTTAATTTTCCAAAACCGCTTCTGAAAGTCGGCGGAAGACCGATTGTCGAGCACATAATCTCAAAGATAGCCGGAGCAGGCGCAGATGAGATTTTCATAGTTACAAATGATAAATATTATCCGCATTTTCTTGACTGGTCAAGAAGCTACAAGTCGAATGTTCCGGTAAAAATAATAAATGACGGAACAAAATCAAACGAAGACAGACTGGGAGCCGTTGGCGACATAAATTTTGTGATCACAAAGGAGAATATCCATGAGGATTTGATGATAATCGCAGGTGACAATTTGTTTGAGTTTGACATTAAAAATCTTGTTAATCTCTCGAGAAGCAGGAAAAGCTCTGCAATAGCAGCCAGAGACATAAATGACTTGGAGGCGGTTAAAAAGTTCAGCACATTAATCCTGGATAATAACAGCAGAATAATTGAGTTTATAGAAAAGCCGCCCCAGCCAAAAACAACTTTAATAGGCACTGCCTGCTATGTGCTGAAAAAAGAGGATGTTGAGGAGCTGAAAAAATGCTTCAAAGAAATGAAGCCAGATAATCTTGGCGATTTCATTGCTTATCTAATCAGCAAGAAGGATGTTTATGCCTATGTTTTCAGCGAGCAGTGGTTTGACATCGGAAGCCACGAGCAGCTAAAGGAAGCAGATATATTCTACTCAAAATAAGTCATATTCTAAAAGTTAAGAAATAATCACCTCGCAAACCCAATCAATAGATTCGCAACAATCACAAGAAGCAAAATCATTGAGACAGCATTAAAATATTTGTCTCCTCTCTTCTTAAAAAACTTCTTGAAGACAAGCTTAAGCATCTGTCCGCCGTCAAGAGGACCGACAGGAACTAAGTTGAAAATTCCGATGCCCAGATTCAGCAGATAGAGCCAGTAGAACAATCCAAGAATCCAGATTACCGCACTTGGCACAAATGTTCCTATTTTTTTGACAAGATTTTTATTAAACTCAGCCTTCTGCGTCAGGGAAACCCCAAGATAGCTCTGATTGTTTTTTGGATTCTTGCCAAGCGCAATTTCATAATCTTTTTTATCTGTTGTCAGCAATATCTTGTCCCCTGCTGACTTGTTTGACATAAACTTGACGAAATCATCTGTATAAGTCACATTTTTCCCGTCAACTTTTTTTATTGTCTCATTTATCGAAACGCCCGCATTGAATGCAGGGCTCGCATTTGTCACACCCAGTATCTGCACGCCCTGAAAATCATAAATTCTTTCAACAATTGGAGGAGCTGCCAGGAGGAAAATTCCAAGAATCACCGCGCCCAGGACAATGTTTGAGAAAGGACCTGCTGCGAACATAGCAAGCTGCTGCTTGTGCGGCTTTGTTTTCAGTTTTTTCTCGTCGGGCTCGACAAAAGCAGCAGGGATTATCGGAAGCAGGACAGCAAGAAAAGCGAATCCGCTTGACTTTATTTTCAGCCCGATTTTTCTTGCGACAATGCCGTGCGAAAACTCGTGAATGGTTGCAATTACCAGAATCGAGATTATCCAGTAGAAGAACGGCACATAGAATGTGCCTTTAACCTGGACAGGCAGGACAAGACCGACTGCAGGCATTGCTGCCGGATTTATTATTGCCTTGTACAAATTCCAGCAGAGAAGAAATGAGATAGCTGCCATGCCGATGAATCCGATTATTATCCCCACATAGCTCGCAAAGCCTACTATTTTCTTGTATTTCACTGCAATCTTATCCATTGTTTTTATTCCAACCTTTGTCTTGTAAAGGACGAAATAAAAAACAGGGTAAAGAATCTTTTGAAACTCTACATTTTTCCTTTTAATCAGCAGGAAAACACTTATCAGAAGAACAAAAATAATAAGTGCGATTAGCTCAGTACTCATTTTTTCCTGATAGGCCTCAATACTTTATACCCGCATTTCCTGCACTTGACTTCCCCATTAAGAACCTTCATTGTCGTGCTTCTGACCTTGCTCTTGCATTTCCTGCAGACAAATACGTTCTTGAACATTCTCTCTTCAGCTTCTGGAAATCTTACCATTTTTTATGAACCTCGTGAATAAAAAATGCCAGCAAATCGCAAAGATTTGCGCTGCATTTTGACCTCAAGTCTTTATTTGTTTCATTACTTTATCATTCAATATCAACCAGTATAATATCTGGCAGCCTTCAGCAATTTGGTCTTTCAACTCCTCTGGAATGACGAGGTCAAATGTCTCGAATGTCTCCGCGTCCATCACATTTGCCTTGTTTCCTGTTATCGAAAGCACCTGCGCTGTCTTCTTTTCAATGATTGGAACCTCTACGTTTTCAGATGTCGGGAGAACCATTTCCCTTTTCTTGTTGTCAATCAGCCCGATTGACTCAATTCTCGCTTTTGCGTGGCCGTGCTTCCCTGTTTTTGAAGTCTGCATGCTCACAACCCTGCACGCAACTCCATCCATGATTATGTAGCTTCCTTCCTTGACAGTGCCTGCGCCTGCGAATTTTATTGTCATATAAATACCTCAAATTTGTATATATGGGGTTTTACGGTTATATATAAATGTTGCGCTGCATTAAAATTTAAACCTCAAGAACCATTTCAATTTCTTTTCAATTTCTTCCTGGTTCTCAAACTCTCTTTCCTCTTTCCTGAACTTGGATGTATGATAGTATGTCTTGCTTCCTGATCTCTTGAACTTATTCTTCTTGTGCAGAGCCTCGTGATACATCACATAATCCAGAAGCTCCTGATTTTTCTTCAGGATGCTTGATATTGTTATTGTGTCCGACTTGAAATTGTAGTTTCCGAGAACGCTTCTTGACCTCGGGCCAAAGACAAGATTCGGCATTTCAATCAGACCAAAGAAATATTTGTCATTGACCCTGTCAAATGATTCCTTCAACATTGGGTCAACATTGTCCTTTGGAATCGCAATGTGAAGTTTCTTGATGAAGCTGTTGTACATGTCAATGTTGTCTGTATTTACTTTGCCTTTGAACAGTTTCAGAAGCAGCTCCTGTACAAGCCCCATTTTGATTTCATCTGAAACAGGCTTCCAGTCCCTGCTCAGCCTTACTTCAACATAGCCCCTGGACCTGCTCAAAAAGGCGTTTGCGCCGTATGGCTTGAATCTGCCAGAGTATTTTAGCTTTGAATCTAGCTCCAATTCCCTGCCATACAGTCCCTTAAAAGCCTCTGATACAAGTGACATGGTTCAATATATGATTAGTCCCTTTTTAAGGCTTATTTTGTCACTCAAAAGTGATTAAAAAACGAAAGGTTTATATAGAGGCAATACATTTGGGAGAGTATGTCAGCAGCTGAAAGAATTAAAAACTTGTTTGGAAATGGAGAAAACCCTCTGAGATATAAATTCCCAAACCACATTGTAAATGGAAAACAGGGAGAAATAAAGATTCGCTGGGAAAGACATAATGAATCCTCTCCGCTTATTGTTGATACAGAACTTGAGAAGCTTGTGATAGATCACACAGTTCCTGAAATCAGAGTGGTTGCTAAAGAAAAACTCAACACGCTCTCTGAACCAAGACACATGGAAGTTTTTACAGACAACGAAAATCTATTAAGATACTTTCCTAAAGAAATGGTTGATGTTTTGATAAAGGCGAATTTGATAAAACCTTCTCCTGACAAAATAACTGACGGTTACTGGCTGAGGAATAATGAACGCCCCAATACAAAAGCACATTACACGAGTGTGGATGGCGGGTTTGACATGAAATATATCTTTTTGCCAAGTAAAGATCCAGAAGAAGAAGTAATGCAAATCAAATTTGGAAAAAATGGAAACGCATATGGTGTAATCCTATTGGCATCTAATGATAAAGGTGATTTTATACCTTCGATAAGTCCAGGGATAACCAGTAATGTTAATAAATTCTTGAAAGAAAGACAGCATATATTTGAAAGACTGACTGCGTTGGGAAATAGAAAAATGAACGAGTACATCGGTTCTTTTGAAGTAGAAAGTCTTTTTAAAAGAAAATAGTAATTGACACAGAAACATTTTTAAATAATCATATTTCTCTTTTAAATATGGAAGGGGGCAAAGTTCCTAAGCATATAGCAATCATTCTTGACGGCAATAGAAGGTTTGCCAAAAGGCTGATGATAAAGCCCTGGATGGGGCATGAATGGGGCTTCAAGAAAGTTGAAAAGCTTTTTGAATGGCTTTCTGAACTGAAATTCATCAAAGAGCTTACTTTGTATGCATTTTCAATGCAGAACTTCAACAGGCCAAAGGAGGAGTTTGACTACCTGATGAAAGTATTCAAGGATATGTGCGACAGATTCTCAAATGACCCAAAAATAATGGAGAATAGCATAAGAATAAATTTCATCGGAAGGACCTATCTGTTCCCGGCTGATTTGCAGGAAAAAATGAAAAATATTTCTGAGAAAACAAAGAACAACGACAAATACATAATTAATATCGCGCTTGCCTATGGCGGACGTGAAGAAGTGATTGATGCAGTGAAGAAAGTCGGCGAGCAGATAAAGAAAGGAAAGCTCGATGTAGACAAGATAAACGAAGAGGTTTTCTCAAAGAACCTTTACATGGAATCTGAACCTGACATAATAATAAGGACAGGCGGAGACAAGAGAACATCAAATTTCCTGATATGGCAGAGCAGTTATTCTGAATGGTTTTTCCTCGAGAAGACCTGGCCTGAGTTTGAGAAGGAAGATTTGCTTAAGGTGATTGAAGAGTACAAGCAAAGGGAAAGAAGATTTGGAAAATAATTATTTCTGCACGACTTTTCCGTCTTCTTCGGCAAATATCTGCGCTTGAAATTTGTGGATTGGATAATTTCTCCAGGCATCCATTGGCACGCCTGCTTTCATGCACAGTTGCATTAAATATTTTTCTACATCCCAATTATATTCAACAGGAACCTGCGGAAGCAATAAACCTGAATAAACCCCTGCTTTTATGATTAACCCATCCCTTCCAACAACTATTTTTTTGAAATATTCTTCTGGCCTCAACACCCTTATCAGCTCCGGCTTTGTAAGGATTGATATCTCAACTTCAATCTCGTTAAATTCTTCTTTTTTCAATGGCTTGAACCTTGTGTCTTCAAATGCAGCTGCCCTTGCAGCCCGCACAACTGCCCTGTACAATTCCATTGTCGGCTCTGTAAATCCGATGCAGCCTTTCAGTTTGCCTTTTAATTTCAGTGTCACAAACACACCCTGCTTTTCAGAGAATTCCTTGTATGATTCTAGTGCAAGGGTTTTGTGCTCGAAATACGTCTCTATAGCATGCCTTGCAAGCTCAATGAGCTTCTTGCCTTGCTCGAGTGTGAACATAATCTATGATTTGTGTCTTGAGTTTAAAAATGTTTAGAATTGATTGTATTTTGTCAGGCATCTAACATGATTATAAAAAATAAAATAAAAAATAATTGTTTAATAATTCTATTCACGTTTTAACTTCGATTGGTCTTGTTACATGGTTATTAAGACCTTCGGTGTGCCCAAGCAAATTAAATCCGTTTGCTATGAGCGGATCGTTTAAGATTACATTTGCTGCATCATATGAAACCACCAGCGGATCTTTTTCGCCATTGTCTATTATAATTGTAATATTTTTTCCACAGATAAGCATAGATTTGTATTCTATACTATGGAAAAATGCCAAATGTGTTACCTCTTCCTGTGTTGGAGCATATATCTTCCAGGTTTTTGGTCCCAGCGTGTCGCCAAGATAGTAAAGTAGACTTTTGCTTTGTGTTATTACATATATGCCATTCTGGATAACACCAGAAGAACACTGTATCTTCCCTAGCAAAGCGTTCTCGTCTAAAATAACTTCCTGCTCTGTTGGCGTTGTAGTCTCTGTCGGTGTTGGCTCAGTTACAGTTGGTGTAGTTTCTGTCGGTGTTGTGGTTTCTGGTCCTTTCGGAGTAACATCAGAAACAGCATTTGCTGTTATTCCCTGCCCTTGTGTTTGTGTCTCTTTACATCCCACAAACGCAATCAACATTAACATAGCAATCGCGAGTATAGCTTCTGTATTATTTTTCATTTTGAAAACCTCCCCTGTCAGTATGTTAGAAATGGTAATTTATAAGCTTTTGTATTAGAATGCATAAATATTTCCAGCATTATTTCAGCGCCTTCTTCAGCTTCTCGACTTCTTTCTTTGCCCTTTCAACTGCGCTGTTCAGCGCGTCCCTTGCGCTCCCCTTGCTGACTTCAACAATCAGCTGCGGCTTGCCAATCAGCGGATGCTTCAGCTTCTGCGCAGAAACCTTCACATTCTCATCGTTCCAGAGCTCTTTCTCAATAAGTCCTCCTATCGTGGAGTTGTCTAACTCAAGAACAAGCTTCTTTGCTGATTCTTCAAGAATTGTGACTTGCATATTAAAAGGGAAATGTAGGTGGTTTATAAAGGTTTTTGTTCGTAAAATATAAATACTCTGATATATATCATTGCACCAATCCACATTCAGAAAAATGAAAAGAATAAAAAAGTGGGCAAAGGAACTTAGAGAGCACAGCCGTCTTATTGTTATTTCAACTATCTTTCTTATTCTTGCATTGATAATAAATTATTTTGTGGGCAATTATATAAATAATGTTACAACTGTGGTTGTTCCAGACTTGATACTGGACCACATTCCTGTTATTGACCTGTCTCTTCTGTTTTTTTACGGATTTGAAATTGTAGTCTTCGTCTTATTGCTGTATCCATTATTTTTTAATGTTAAGGAGTTTCATATGGCAATCAGCCAATTTAGTTTGCTTATCCTGATAAGAAGCTTGTTTATAGCATTGACCCATCTTGGCACTCCCATAAATGCCATACAAATATCTTCTTCTTATCTTTATAATTGGGTGGTGTTCCAAAACGACTTATTTTTCTCAGGGCATACAGCTGTTCCGCTTTTAGGTTTCTTGTTATACCGGAAAGAAAAGATAGGCATTTTCTTCTTAATCGCGACAATTGTTTTGGCTGCCACTGTTTTGTTTATGCATCTTCACTACAGCATCGACGTTTTCGCAGCATTTTTCATAACATATGGGTCATACCGGCTGGGCAACTGGCTTTTCAGGAAAGTTAATCATTATTAGAAATCTTTCTTTCCATTCTCCAGCATCCTACCTTGAAATCGAAAGATTTATATATTCAGTAAGATTAATCTTACACTATGGAAATTGCAATAACCAAAATGAGCTCAAAGGGGCAGGTAGTAATCCCTGCTGAGATGAGGGAAGGCATCCGCAAAGGAGATAAGCTGATTCTCATCCAGAACAAAGACCAGATAATCCTGAAGAAGGCAAGCAAGATGGACAAGAATCTCAAGGAAGACCTGGAATTTGCCAGAAGGACCGAAGAGGCATGGGAAAGGTACGAGAAAGGCGAGTTCATTGAAATGGATTTTGACGAGTTCCTAGAAAAACTCAAAAAATGGTAAAATCTGTTTTTCATCATTCTTTTGAAAAGATATTTTCCAAAATTAAAGATAAGTCAATTAAAGAAAAACTAGTTAAACAATTTTGCAGAATCAGGGACAATCCTGAAATTGGCAAGCCGATGATGCACGACAGAAAAGGCACAAGGGAAATTTATGTTCATCCATTCAGGCTTTCATATGTGTATATAAAAGAAGAGAGCAAGATAATTTTCCTAGATTTATATCACAAAGATGAGCAATAATCAGATTTTCTCCATTCTCCAGCATCCCACCCTGAACCTATAGCTCCTTCTGGTGTGGAACTTCTGCGTCATCTTTATGAGAAAGTCATATTCGAAATAGTTTGTGATTTTGAAGCTGTTTTCATTTACAAGATTCTCTATGAATTGTTTTGATTCCGCTTTGTGGAACGAATAAATAACATTGGCTGTCTTGAACGCTTTTTCCAGAAATGGCTTATCTGCGTGCTTCTTCTGAACGCCAAACGGAGGGTTTTCCAGCACAACATCTGCTTTTTCATTGAAGTCTTTTACATCCTTGTTGACCAGAACTGCATTTTTTTTGTTGAGGTTTTCCTTTGCGAATTCAAGGTTTTCCGAGGTTTTCCTCAGAGCTTCTTTGTCAACATCAACAAAGAAAACCTTCTTCGCGCCCAAAGCTAATGCGCCTATTCCAAGCAGCCCTGTGCCGCAGCCAAGGTCAGCAATGACCTTGCCTTTTATATCCCCATTCATGTATGCGAAATGCAGGATTTCAGCTGCAACTTCCGAGTCTGTTGCATACTGCTCGAAGGCGATTTTTGGATTCTCAAATACCTCAAGCTTTGACAGGAATATCGCAAGGGCTGATTTGGATAGCATTTTAGTAGATGTTGTCATGGTGGTTGAAATCAAGAAAGATTATTTTATCTTCTTCTTTAATGAATTTAAAAACAAGCACAAAATGCCCCATATGAACCCGTTTTCTGTCTTTTAAACTGTACCGCAGATTTTTGTAATGTTCAATATCTGATGAATTTATTATTTCTTCAATTTTCTTAAGAATCTGTTCATAAGTTGTATTGTCTTTTTTTGAAATTTTATTGAGGATTTTTTGCAGCGACGGGATTATCTCATATTTGTGCATTCTTAGCCCTCGATGATCTTTCTAAGCTCAGCAACGTTCTTGAAAGGAATTCCTTTTTCTTTTTCGAGTTTTTGCAGCTTTTCAGCATATTCCGGCCTTAGCTCCGGCTCAAGAATCTGTTCTTCAAATTTGTCTATAACCAAACTGACTGCCTCTGACTTGTTTTTAAGTCCGAACTTGCCTTTGACTATATTTAACACCCTTGCTTCATTCTCACTTAAGTTTATTATTGCTTGTACCATTTTGACCTCCATTTATAATAATTTATAATAAAATATAATGAAGTATTATATAAACCTTTCGCTAGGTTCTGGCAATCCCCTTATTTATAAAGGATAAGGCTGGAAAACCCACGGAAAAACTGAAAGGTTTATATATAACATCTTTATCCATGTTACTATTATAAAGTAAAAAGTATATTTTGGGAGCGGTTAAAAATGGAAACACAATCAAAATCAGACGTTGAACAGGTATTCAGGGAGATGAGGGACTTGAAGTCAGTCTCCATGCAGGAAGAGATAAAGGATATTGAATTGCTTATCCACAAGAGAGACGTTCTTCATGCTGAAATCTTCAGCGACATTGAAGCAGTCAAGACAATGCTCAGGAACCATGAGCTTGATGCTGCGATGAACCCAAGCGCTGATTCGAAACAGATTTCCGAGATAAGAAAGAAGGGAATCGAGCTTGAGGAATTAAAGGTCCAGGAAAAACTGAATCATTGGAGAGATGTCGCTGAGCTGAAAAAGGAACTTAGGGAAATGGTCAAGGAAGCAAGGGACTCTGACAACAAGACAAACCTTCTCAATTCATTGATGGAATAAAAATGAACATAACAATGCTGACTGTCGAGGAGCTATGCAAGAAGCTCAGGCCCATCTTCGGCAAAAAGATAGACTTGATTTACCTGAAGTACACAGTTGCCGACAGCCTGGAGACAAGAAGGGAAATAGAGATGATGCTTAATGTTCTTTACCAGAAGCACATAAATGATAATGTTCTTAATGAGAAAGTTCTTTTGGAACCGCCTGCAGAAGAATTGATAGGCGGTGAATATCCGCTTGGAAAGGTTATCTACGCTGACAGCGAAATATGCACATTCGGGTTGAGGGAGCAGGACTGGCCAAGGCATGTCTGCGTCTCAGGAATGAGCGGTTCTGGAAAGACAAACTTCGCCTACGTTGTGCTGGGAAATTTCATCCTGCAGAAGAAGCCATTTATTGTATTTGACTGGAAGAAAAGCTTCAGGCCGCTGCTTCTGGCAGACGATAAAATAATACTCATAACAGTCGGCAACGAAAGAGTTGCTAACATGTTCAAGACAAACATAAACAAGCCGCCAAAGGGAGTCAACCCAAGGGAATGGATAAACCTCCTCTGCGACCTGATTAACGACGCGTTCTTCGCAAGCTTCGGAGTGCACAAATTGCTTACAGAAGCGCTTGATGAAAGCTTCAAGGAGTTCGGGGTCTACGAAGGCTCTGAAAATTATCCCACATGGCTTTATGTGAAGGAGAAGCTGATTGCAAAAGAAGAAGTGCTGAGAGGAAGGGAAGCTGAATGGCTTGCATCTGCAGTCAGGATAGCGCACGCATTGACGTTCGGCGCATTCGGAGAAGCATTGAACAGCAACGACAGGGATGTCTTAACCGTTGATGATTTGCTTGACAAAAGTGTTATTTTCGAATTAGATTCATTGAACAACGCAGAGAAGAAATTCTTCTGCCAGTTCATGCTCACATTTGTTTACAAGCTGAAGAAATACAACAGGAAAAGCGAGGATTTCAAGCATGCAATTTTGGTTGACGAAGCTCACAACATTTTCCTGAAAGACAGGCCTTCATTCACAAAAGAAGGCATAACTGACATGATTTACAGGGAGATAAGGGAGTACGGAACAGCACTAATCTGCCTGGACCAGCACATCTCCAAGCTAAGCGACGTTGTCGCGGGAAACTCTGCATGCAATGTTGCATTCCAACAGGTTCTGCCGGCTGATGTCGAATGCGTATCCTCGATAATGCAGCTGAAGGACCATAGGAATTTCTTTTCGATGCTTCCAGTCGGACAGGCAATTGTCAGGCTTGCTGAAAGGCACTATAAGCCATTCCAGATACAGGTGCCTGCAGTCAAGATGAAGCTGAAGGAAGTTTCAGATGAGTTTGTTGCAGAAAGGACAAGGGAGCTTGTCAAGCAGTGCAAGAGAGTAAAATTGTTTGAGAACAGCTGCAACGAATACGAACTGAAGAAGAGGATGGAGAAGCTTGACGGATTGTTCAAGCACACCTGCGTAGAGCCGAATGAGGAGTTTTTGAAGAGGCAGATTGAAGCTGAACAGAAGATTGAATCAAAACCTGTTGAGTTCAAGAAGCCTGACTGGCTGAAGGAGCACGATAAAATACAGAAGGAAAAGGCAAAAATCTTCGGCCAGAACAGGGAATCGCAGCTTTCACAGCTATCACACTCAATAAAATTAAACAACACACAAAAACAAGCCTTGCAAACAATAAAAGAAAACTCTAACCTAGAGATTTCAAAAATCTATAAATTGCTTAGCTTATCAGCCCGCAAAGGAAATGAACTAAAAAAACAATTTATAGAGCAAGGTCTAGTAGATGTAGAAGAAGAGAGAAACGCAAGTGGATGGAAAAAATTTTTACGCCCAACTAGCATGGCTCTGAATCTACTCTCGTAAAACGTCTGTTAAAGACTGGAAAACCTATTCAATTGAATGGTTTTTTAATAGATTTAGGTAGATTTAATTCTGGCAAAAATAGGGAAAACCCTGTTTAATGAAAGGAGAAAGCATTATGCAGCAGTTTAATCTGAATTACAAGGAAGCAATTTTTTCAGTAGCGCTTGCATTATTGATTATGCTTTTATCGTACAAGTTCATCAGCGACACCTGGACCTGGGCAGGCGTTTCAATCGGAGGCACGATGGCTGTCATGGTAATGTACAAGCGCTGGCTATGGAAAGAGAAGCAAAAGCAGTTGAGGCGTGAGGCATGGGGCGGAAACAATAAGGAGGATTTATGAAATGCATAATCTACACGATTCCATTTTTGCTTTGGCTTTCCTGGGCATACCGCAAAGAGATAACCAAGTTTTTCAAGGAACTCTG
Source organism: uncultured archaeon (assembly GCA_963845175.1). Lineage (GTDB taxonomy): Archaea > Nanobdellota > Nanobdellia > Woesearchaeales > CAIVOO01 > CAIMOB01. The sequence goes on along the minus strand of CAWJRI010000004.1, from coordinate 6,071 downwards.
GGAAGATTTCAAGGGGTTCAGGAAGAACGACAAAGGCTTCAGCGCGCTTGGGCTCATAATTGAGCTTCTTATGATTTCTGTACTCGCTTTTATGATTTTTTTGTTCATCGACAGGGGGATCTTCGCTGGCAAGGAAATTGCAGTCCGTGCGCTTGAGAAGCAGGGCTACCAGCAGGTTGAGATAATAGGCAAAAGCGGGCTTCTGGTTGGTTTGCAGGGGTGCGAGGTAGGGGATGCTGCAAAGTTCACTGCAACAGCGCTCAACCCAATCGGAAAGAAAGTTGATATCTTTGTCTGCGCCGGCTGGCCCTTCAAGGGAGCGACGATAAGGACAGACTAAGGCAAAAACAATTCGGAGTTAATTCTTGACAATAAGGAGGTTAGCATGATCAACAATATGGTTAATATAGCATATGTCATAGGATTTTGCGGCATAATAATTGCGACAGCTACTGCTGGGGCATATCTATGTATCGCCGGCGTGTCCATTAAGGACAGGATACTCAGGGCAGAGTTTATTTTGATGGGCATATTCATATTTTTAAGCGGCGCTGTAACTACCTTACTAATGTGGCCAGAATTCCGGCAGCAAATACTTCTGGCGCAATCAGCCTCCGCAACCCCGGACTGCAGCAAACCGCTTTCCATCGCAGAAATCGTTGAGCTGATAGAAAAGTCAAAAGATATGCAGCTCATCGACAATAGCCCCGAGCAGGTCTGCTATACGGTTGAATTTCCGGATGAGCACCTATCTATTGATTATATCGACAGGGGAAACTACGGGTTATCCGAAGGCGACAAACTCATTTACACCTGGGAAGATGGAAGAGGTCTGCCTTTCTTCGTCTTCATGTGGGAAGACATTGCTACAGGAGAACTTATACATCTTCACCACACTGAAAAAAACCCCGAAGTCGGCAACATGAGTTTTTTGCCGGAAGAGGTCTTCCGCAGATGGGCGTTAAGCGTGCTGTGCAAACACACACAATAACTTTCACAAGCTTCGGCTTGATTGAATAAAACCAAATCTTTTCTCCAACAACGAAAGGAGACAAAAATATGCAGAAACAGAAGAAGCGCAAGTCCGCCGGCAAAAGCAAGCCCAAACTGCTGGCTGCCTGCAAAGCGCAGTTGAAGCGGCTCCACCCAACGCATGACATCGCACGGGAATTGAAAATTTTTTCCGACGCTGTCATGGAATTTCAGGCGGCTGTCCAAAAGGGCCAGAAACTTAAAACCATCAGGAGAAAGGCCAGCAAGTTCAAAGCTGCCATTAACAGAGCCCAGAAGAAGATTAGCGCGTTCAAGAAGCGGATTCGTTAGCTTCCGGCGCACATGACATAAAAAACACAACTCTTGAAGGAAGGAGAATGCATGAAGAACATGAAGAAGGTCAACGGCGAATTCAAGAGAATGAAGCTCCACTATCGCAACCGGCGCTGGCTCAGCAGGAACTGGCTGAAGCAATCGTGCCTTAGGCCGGCATTCGTCCGCGTCAGGGTTTAATTCAGTCAATGGATGGGTTAAGTCGAGAGACATTATTTCAGAAAGGAGGGTAGCCTATAGCCTGAATCCTAAGTATCCCTCGGGGAGCCTGGTCCTGTCTAAAAAACTGGTGATCCACTCACCAGAGGTTATGTGATTCACACCCACAAAAACCTCAGCGTTTCCTTTAGCAGCCAGGCTCCCCTCTTTTAAAAATCCCAAAAGATTTGTTCAAATAAGAAAGGGGGAGACATGGCAGTTTATGATTTCAACACACGCGATAAAGTTTCTGTAGTGGTCGAGTTGAAAGGTGATGAAGTTAAGTTTTCTGGTGGGGGAGAAGTAAAAACAATCAGTCTCGGCAAAGAGCACTTCGCTGATATGGCTCTTTTCCTCCAGGGACTGAAAGGACCGTCAATGACCAAGATGGATTTGTTCTTCGAAGTGCAGGACTACACTGAAATCCTCAAAAAGGGGTGGCTTGAGAAGAAGTAAAACAATTTTGAGAGGATTCCTTTTTCTCATTCACTTCCTTGGGCGGGGAAGTGATCTACAACTAAGGAATCCTCTCTTTCCCGGAGAGCCCTGTCTGTCTTGCTTAAGAGAGCATGTTGCTTTCATCAGCATGCTCCTCTCCTTTCGGCAGCAGGGCTCTCCTTCATTTAGAAAACAATCGCTGAAAAGCGTTCACATAAAAAAGCGAAACTTAGTCTCATAAAAAAGGAGGAGATTATGGATAAAAAACAAGAACAGCTGAAGGATAAGATGAGCCGCGCGATTCTTATGGGCATTATCTCTATATTTTTGCTCGGTGTTTTTGGGTTTGTTATTCTGTTTTTGAGGGCCGGCGTCAAGATAGCGACTTCAACCAAATTTCAGGGTTTAATTCATCTTCTGGGCTCGAGTTTAAGTGAGGCACTGAAACAGGTTTCTATCCCGAACATTCTGGAATTCTTCGGCATCCAAAACGCCGGACAAAAGGAATGGATAATCCTTGGCATCCTTATAATCATAATCTTCATCGGAGCGTTGATCAAAGAGATGTTTGAAAAAAGAAATAGGGAGAAAGGAGGTGAACAATGATACTGATACTGAAAATTGTTCTTTTCATCGTCATCACAGTTGTCTTCGCCGCCGGCGCCGTTGCCTTTTCAATCTTTCGGACGATTGACAAATCAATTCACTCAGGCCTGGATAAGGACAAGAAATTCGCGCGCAATAGAATGGTGCTTGTTACTCTGATAATGCTTATACTTCTCTTTTGGCCGAGTCTATCTTTATGGCAGTGGGGCATCGCAGCTTTCGCGGTTTTCGGGGTTACTGTTGTACAAGTTAGGCTCCTCCACCGGCACGGCGAGATACCTGCGCTTTCAACAAACACAGAAGGAGGTGAACCTTGCTAATATTTCCGTCTTTCTCTCTAGTTTCTTCTGCTGTTCAAAAGCCGTTCTTCACCAGCTACCGGGCTGGCGATGTAAAGCAGAAGTTCTGCAGCGTGTGTTTGTTTGCGGACAACAGTGGTTATGTGTGGGGCAGAGCACCTCCGACGAAATAATCCGCAAACTAATTCTTCTTTTAAGAGTCTTTCCTTATCTGAGAGATTAGACTCTTCTTTTTACATATTTATTTACAATATAGAAAATATAATCAAACATGAATACTGCAAAACAAAAAAATTTATAAATGAACTCAAACCCCTAAGTATTCTTTTATTTTGGGGGTGTTTAGTAATGGAAGAGAAAGTAGAGAATACAGTTAGCAATCGGCTCAACGACATTGAAAAAGATGTTAAGAATTCTTTCAAAACAATATGCGAGGAATTTGAGGACCATCTCGATGCAATAAACGAGAACACAGAAGAGCTTAACGACCACTCAGCTGCTCTTGGAGAGCTCGACGGGAAAATCGAAAAGCTGAACGAAAGGATGGACGAATTGTTCATGATGATGAAACAGCTGGTAAAGCCTCACTTTTCATTGTCAGATGCGGAAAAAAAGGTGTTTATGGTTATTTATTCTGTTGAGAACACGCCTGTTTCATATTCAGACATCGCAAGAAAAGCAGACATGACTGAATTGGCTGTCAAAGCTCACATTTACGCGCTGATCAACAAGGGCGTCCCAATTGTTGCAAGAAGAATTGACAGAAACCCTTACTTCAAGCTTGAAAAGAGCTTCAAGGATAGGCAGGCAAAAGAGAATTTCATTCAGATTGAAGAAGCGATTGTTAAGCAAATCTGCTAACCTCACTTTTCTATATTTTTTTGTTTTCTATTATTTGTTTTCAATATTGAAATATATTATTCGCATCTCTCACTTTAAATAGTCAAAAATGTATACTAGTATACTAAATTGGTATTTAACCATAAACACCATCTTTAAACAGGTTAAATCATTAAATTAAAACATAATTCCGACAATAATCTAACATTATAACAACAAAAAATAATCCCGAATCTAGTCGATAACAACCCGAAAAAACAATTAAAATATGAGAGTGATAACTAATAAAATCTATCAGAGCTTAAAAGATTTAAGCAAATCTTAAACATTTTCTTCAACTCTTTTCTCACTTACTGTCTGCCTAATCTTATCATTCTTGAGCAATTTCTGCAATTCCTGCACATATTTCTGCGTCGTCTGTAAATTGTTGCTAACCATCTGCATCGCCTTCTCAAATGCGCTGTCAAGTGTCGCTCCATTCAGCTTGTACCCAATAATAACTTTGCCGTCCTTGATGTAGCTTGTCTTGTTTATCAGCTGCAAATCAAGCCACCGTTTCAAGTAGTCGTACATTGTCTGCCTTGTAATCCCTGCAAAAATACCCATTTCCTCGACGGTCATCACAGCTGCTTCAGGCTTTTTCTCCTTGTTTGCAAGCTTCGATCTTTCGTACATCTCAACAAAGACGCTGTGCATCTTTTCAGTGCTCCCTGTCTTTCTCGGCTCCAATCCTATTCTTGCCAGGATAACTCTTGCGAGCTCTTCTGAGCTTGGGCTCAGTCCTGGTTCATGGTTTGTCAGAACAACTTTCATCTTCTTTAGTTTATTCACCTCATTTTATTCGACAATTGCGTCAGGCAACTGCCTGACGTTTTTATGTCGATTACTGTAAACTATAATATCGAATCCGTTTAAATATTCTGCGACAATTTGTCCAGTGTCCAGTGGAAAACATTTGATTTTTGACTAAATGATTTAATCAAAACAAATTGCAGAGCCAGGAAGCCAACAAATGTGCCTAACTCATATATAAATACTTACCAAAAAGCCAAAACAAGACAAAAATTTCACATGGAAAAAACCATTCGGCAAGATTCCGTCTTGTCGTGCATAATTCCAGAAACTCGCGTCTTTCAACTAGTTTGCATCCATGGGGGGTGCTTCTACGAAGAACCAAGATGAACTATTTTGTCGGCATCTTTCTTTACACGTCGAAACTATGCCGACCATGTCAAATGAAATGCACGAATCAGGCCTTTCACAGCAAATCCCTAAAAACATAGTTCAACTGTGTTTGTAAAGCAAAATACCTGAAAGATATACTAAGATATGCAAATTATGCATTTTTTTACAATAAAATATTTTAATATGTAATTTGTTGAAAAATGAATGATAGACGAATTAGAGCAGATTGTTGAGAAAACAAAGCACGCTTCAGAAGCAGTAGCAGGAATAGTGCTATTAAACGCAATATGTGTGATTGAACCAATACTTGAAGTTTACAAGAATGGAGTTGGAGATACAGTAATTGAGATAATTGAGAACTTCAAGTCACTCTACACACCAATATATGAGATAATAAGGGCCATATCTCTGAATAAAACCTATTCTTCGGATTTCTTTATAGAAAACCTATAATCAGGATTAAGAACAAATGTGCATTTATGTTTTTTAATCAGGCTGTACTCCTCAATCGCGTCTCCAAGACAGATTGCCTGGCTGGATGTTCCCCCGCGACTTTTGATATAAATTCCTGTCTGTGTTGTACTCATGTTTGGATCAGGCATTAATGTATTCTCGTTTATCGGCGGACCCGGTCTAATGTTAACAAGAGGAATTCCCATTTGTTTTATAATTTGGAATACCATCTCGCACTCTGCAGAGGTACCCTTATACCTTTCGTCGCTGTTTGTAAGCCAGATAAAATTATTCATTTCTTCTTTTCCGATCTTACGCAGGTATTCAAGCGTATCCATTTTACACGACTATTTCTTTTTCAAGCTCAAGCTGCCTTACCTTTCTTTCAAGCTCGTAAAGCCTTATCTTCATGTCTCTCTGGTTGTTATTCAAGAACAAAACCCAGTCTGTCATGCTTAGCTTTGTGTCGTTTACGTCTCTCTTTGTAGCGTTGAACGCGTCTTTAATGTCCTTTACTTTTGCAAACATTTTTACCTCCGTTGTCTAAAATTAACATAAAATCTTTGTGCATCCGGCCATTTGCTCTCCAGCGAATAATAATATGCAACCTTGCCGTTGTTCACATCCCTGCACCTGACATGGACTCCACAATGGTTTTTTGACATCTTTGTCTCTATATTGCTCGCGCATTCGCCTATGTCAAGCAATTCTTTTCTGATGCCGTTG
>CAWJRI010000003.1:0-22055 GCA_963845175.1 uncultured archaeon | reverse complement strand
AAGGAATTGATTTGTCATACTCTGTCTGTGGGAGGTACTCAAGCAAACCTGGATGCTCAAGAAGAAGTGTCGCGTTTTGCTCTGTGCTTACTCCCCCTGATGTTTCATTTACTGTTTGGTTATATAAAAGTATTTCTCGCTCAGCAGGTGGCATAAATAAAATATATAATATTATGATAGCCATTATTATTGCCACAAGTATTGCTGCTTTTGAGCCGCTCTGGCTTTTCTTATTCATAACTGCTGAATAAATAAGAATATATATAAATGTTTTTCTATTTTGGCAGTATATGAAGATAATTTACAGGGATTTTAAGAAAGGGGAGGTAAAGGTCAAAATAGACAGTCCAGATGACCTTTGGTTCCTAAGCACGCTTGTTGAGCAGAACGATCTTATTAGCGGAAGGGCTGAAAGGAAAATAAGAATAGGAGAAAGCGAAAAGACAGTTAAAAAGTCAGTTTCATTAACCATTGCAGCTGAGAAGGTTGAATTTGACCCTTACACAAATGCGCTGAGGGTGAATGGAAAAGTTGCTGAAGGCACAGAAGATGCGCCAAAGGGAGTTTACCAGACAATAGAGATTGAAGAAAACTCGATAATCAAAATAAAAAAGGAAAAATGGTTTGAATACCAAAAAAAGAAGCTTGATGAGGCAACTGCAAATGTAAGCCTTAACATTCTTATTGTTGTTTTTGACAGGGAAAACGCGATGTTTGCGCTTCTGAAAAAATACGGCTATGATATTCTTTCAAGCTTGGAGGGCGATGTTGAGAAAAAAGGTGTGCCGAAGCAGAAGGAGAGCACATTTTTCAGCGACATAATAAAGCAGGTTAAGCTCTATGATGACAGGTTTAATTTTTACAAAATGGTTATGGCGAGCCCTGCCTTCTGGAAAGACGAGCTCGCAAAACAGGTTAAAGACAGCAAACTGAATGAAAAGATTATTTTTGCTTCGTGTAATTCAGTCAGCAAAAACGGAATTGATGAAGTTCTGAAGAGAAACGAAATAAAAACTGTCCTGAGGCAGGAGCGGTCTGTGGTGGAGATAAATCTTGTTGAGGAGCTTCTTGGTGAGATAGGGAAAGAGGGGCTTGCGGATTATGGCATCGATGCGGTTGAAAAACTTTCAAACACTGGCAATGTGAAAATTTTGCTTGTGACTGATAAGTTTGTAAGGGAGAACAGGCTGAAAAATACATTTGACAGGGTGGACACCATCATGAAGCTGATTGGCAAAATAAAAGGCGAGATCCATATAATAAGCTCGGAGCATGAAGGTGGAAAAAAGCTTGATGGGCTTGGTGGGATTGCCGCATTGCTGAGGTATAAAGTTTACTGAGTTTTTTTGTATCTTTTTATAAGAATCTGCATTGCCCTTGCTGCTTTTTTTGGGTCCTGATAATTCGGAATGTTGCTTGCCTCAAGCAGGTTTGCCCCTTTCCTGACATTTTCACCACCCATAAAACAACAGATGATTGGTTTATCAGGGAACTTTTGGTGTGTATCTATCACGACGCGCGCATTTCTTTCCGGATTAGTCATTGTTTGCAGTGTCTGTATTATTATCAATCCGTCAATATATTTTTCCTCGAGAAGTGTGTTTATTGCCGCCTCGTATCTTTCTGGAAGCGCGTCGCCGATGATATCCAACGGATTTCTTCTCGAATATGCAGGATGCATCAGTCCAGTCTTGTCAAGCTTCTTGGTTGTTGATTTCTCGAGCTCAACAAGGTTAATTCCAAACTCCTGGCAGTAGTCAGCGCACAAGACCCCTACGCCACCGCCATTTGTGATTATTGCTATGTTTCCCTTGCATGACTTCTGTTTTGCCAGCGCCTTTGCAATGTCAAAAAGCTCTTCAATGCTTTCTGCAATCTCAAGCCCGCATTGCCTGAATGCTGCCTCGTAAACATTATAGGATGTTGCAAGCCTGCCAGTATGGGAGTTTGCCGCCTTCAGTCCTTTTTCAGCCCTGCCCGCTTTCAGGACAACAATTGGCTTTGTTTTGTTAACCTTTGCTGCAATTTTCATGAACTTTTCACCATCTTCAATATCCTCGATGTAAAGCGCTATCACTTTTGTGTTTTCATCTTCTGCAAGCAATTCTATAAAATCAGAAACATCTACATCTGCCTGATTGCCCAGGCTTATCACTGAACTGAGCCCATATTTTTCAGTTATTGCCCAGTCGATTATGCTGTCTGCCAGTGCACCTGACTGGGTCAGGAATGCTATATCCCCTGGCGGCGGCATGCTGGGCGCAAAGCTTGCATTCATTTTGTTTGTGATTATGCCAAGGCAGTTTGGCCCTACTAGTCTCATCTTCCCTTCTGCTGCTTCCAAAATTTTTTCCTGAAGCTTTATTCCTTCCTCGCCGTCCTCTGAAAATCCTGATGAAATTATTATTGCTGCCTTGACTTTCTTTTTCACGCAGTCCTTGATGATTTGCAGGACTATTTTTGCGGGAACGCAGATTATTGCAAGATCTATTTCATCGTTAATGTTTTTTATGTTCGGCTGGCACTTGACATTCAAGATCCAGTCTGCATTCGGATTTACTGCATAAACCTTTCCCTGAAAAGGCCTGCAGTATTCGCTGTGAAAGACTCCGCCGCTTATCAGGTTCTTGAGTATGCCGTAGCCGACAGAATTCTTGTCCCTTGAAGCGCCGATTACAGCAATTGTCCTCGGATTTAAAATAAAATTCTGCATCATTCCTCCATTATCTTGAAATCAACTGCAACTGCCTCTTTTTGGTTGACCATTACGGGATTAAGATCCATCTCTGATATGTTCTTGTTGTTTGCAACAAGCTTTGAAACATTTACCATTATCTTTTTTAATTCGTCAAAATTTATTGGCTTTTCGTCCCTTGCCCCCTTTAGAATCTGGTAGCCCTTAATCTCTTTTATCATCTCATCTGCATCTTTTTCGTCAATTGGTATTATCCTCAAAGAAATGTCCTTGAATATCTCAACAAATATGCCGCCAAGGCCAAAGAGCATCACTGTGTTAAATTGCGGGTCCTTTTTGACTCCAATTATCACTTCCTTGCCTGTCTTGACTTCCTGCAGAATGACTCCTTTAATTCTTGCCTTAGGCATTTTTTTTCTTGTGTTTTTAATAATTTGGTCATATGCCTCAAGAAGCTGCTCATCGTTTTCAGCTTTTTTGACTGCGCCGATGTCTGTTTTGTGGGCAATATCAGGTGAATTTACCTTTATAAACAGCGGGAATCCAATTAACTTTGCTGCTTTGAAAAGCTCTTTCTTTGAGCCTATTATTTTTGTTTTTGGCACAGGTATCTTGTATCTTGTAAGAATTCCTAATGTCTTGTCTGCTGGCAATAACTTCATATTTTAAAGAACTAAGGTGTTAATATAAATATTTTTTGGCTGATTCTTTATTCATTCGTAATTGTAAAAATAATTTTTTATTCAATTAGGACAAAAAGTATGGAAAAATTTAAATAGTAGCTATAATTAATCACTCTCCAAGGGGTGTTTTAGGTTTAGAGGATTTTTGTCACTTTATAGTAAAACACCACAAAACAAAAAGAGGCAAAGGGGGTTTTTAGAAAATGATTGTTAAAGAAGAATTTTTAGCGAAATTAAGAAGGTTTTTCTCACTGAACCTATATGAAGTGAAGATATGGACTGCATTGCTTTCAAGGGGGGTTTCGACAGCAGGCGAGTTGTCTGATATAGCAAACGTTCCAAGATCAAGAAGCTACGATGTTCTCGAATCATTAGAAAAGAAGGGCTTTGCAATAGTAAAGCTTGGCAAGCCGATAAAGTATATTGCTGTTCCTCCAACAGAGGTTGTTGAGAGAGTGAAGAAAAATGTTGAAGAAGATTCAAAAGAAAGAGTGAAGAGGCTTGAGGACTTGAAGGGAACTGAAATAATCAACGAGCTAAATCAGCTGCACACACAAGGTGTGGAACTTATTGAGCCGTCAGATCTTTCTGGCTCTTTGAGAGGAAGGCACAATCTCTACAATCATCTTGAGCTGACAATAAAGAATGCGGAGAAGTCAGTGACAATGATGACAACAACACAGGGCCTAATGAGGAAGCTTGAAGGATTCAAGCCTGTCTTCGAAAAGCTTAAGAAAAAAGGTGTAAAGATAAGGATTGCAGCTCCTTTAACAAAGGAAACAAATAATCTTGTAAAGGAACTGGGCGGTCTCGCAGAAATAAGACACACAGACAGCAAGGCAAGATTCACCGTTGTTGACGGAAAGGAGATTGTCTTCATGGTAATGGACGATAATGAAGTTCATCCGACCTATGATGTTGGCATCTGGGTGACCACGCCTTTCTTTGCAAACGCAGTTGAGGGTTTGTTTGACGTTGCCTGGAAAAACATGAGGCCGGCGGGCGCCAAATAATTTTTTTATTTTTTAAAAGGTAATATTTTTAAATGATTATATAATACAGTTCTATATGGATATTAAATTAATAATTGAAGGCCTGAACAGCTCCGAAAGGAAGGTGCTGCCCTTTCTTTCCAAATATTCGGGTGTTGAAGATATTGTAAATGCCTCTGGGCTAAAGGAAATCGAGGTTATGCGGGCGCTGCAGTGGCTTGAAAATAAAAAGATAGTTGAGCTGGAAAGCGAGAGCAAGGAGGTTGTTGCGCTTGAAAAGAACGGCCAGAGATATTTAAAGGAAGGATTGCCTGAAAAAAGATTTTTGAGAGTGATTGTTGGAAAAGAGCTGAAGATTGATGATTTGAAGAAAGCTGCCAAATTAGATGATTCTGAAGTAAATATCTGCATCGGACTGCTGAAGCAGAAAAATGCTGTAATAATCAGGCCCGGAATGGTTTTTGTGATAACAGAGCAGGGGAAAAGGCTGGTTGAAAAGGAAAGTCTTGAGGAAAAATTCTTAAAGGAACTTTCAAAAAAAGAACTTGCTGTTTCTGAATTGAGCTCCGAAGATAAATTTGCGCTTGAAGCATTGAGGAGAAGAAAAGAAATAGTAAGGGTTGTTGTTAAAAAGATAAAGAGCATCAAAATCACAGTACTTGGAAAGGAAATTTTGAAGCTGAAGATTTCGCCTGAAGGAATTGACAGAGTGACGCCTGAAATTCTGAAGACAGGTGGATGGAAGGGCAAGAATTTCAGAAGATATGATGTTGAGATAAATGTACCAAAGATATTTGCTGCAAAAAAACAGCATTACAGGGCATTTCATGACTGGACTAGAAAGAAATTAATGGCGCTCGGATTTGAGGAGATGACTGGGCCGATTGTTGAAACTAATTTCTGGGATATGGATGCTTTGTTTATGCCGCAGTTCCATTCAGCAAGGGATATTCATTCTGCATATTACATCAAGGAGCCTAAATATGAAAAATTAGATGAGAAAATTGTGCAGAAAGTGAAGGAAGCGCATGAAAAAGGCGTTGCAGGAAGCAGGGGATGGCGCTATAACTTCGATGTCAAGGAAACGCACAGACAGCTGCTGAGAACGCAGGGCACAGCATGTTCAGCAAGAATGCTTGGCTCAAAAGACTTGAAAATCCCTGGAAAGTATTTTGGCATGACAAGATGCTTCAGGCCAGATGTTGTTGACGCTACACACAATGTTGATTTTAACCAAATAGAGGGGATTGTTGTTGAGGATGGTCTGAATTTTAGACACTTAGTTGGTTTACTTAAGATGTTTGCAAAAGAATTTGCAGGAACTGATAAAATAAGGATTGTTCCTGGCTATTTTCCATTCACAGAGCCGAGCGCTGAATTATTTGCAAAGCATCCTGAGCTGGGCTGGATAGAGCTTGGCGGCGCAGGCATATTCAGGCCAGAGCTTGTTAAACCGCTCGTCGGAAGAGAAGTTTCTGTGCTTGCGTGGGGGATTGGAATCGACAGAATAGCGATGTTCAAGCTAGGAATCAATGACATAAGGCAGCTGTTCAGCCATGATTTAGAATTTTTGAGAAAAGCGAGGGTGATCTGATGCCTACAATAAATTTTTCATTAAGGGACTTGCAGAAGCTTGTTGGCAGAAAGATTGATGCAAAACAGCTGTCAGAACTTATGCTTTACGCAAAAGGCGAGACAAATGTAAATGGAGATGAGGTAAATGTTGATTTTGGAGATACAAATCTTCCTTACTTGTGGTCTGTTGAGGGTGTTGCGAGATTTTTGAAAGGTGTTCTTGGAATTGAAAGGGGGATTCCAAAGCTTAATGTTAAAAAAAGTAATTATAAGATTATTGTTGATAAATCTGTAATTGGTGTAAGGCCTTGCCTTGCTGCATTTGTTGCAAAAGGCTGGAAAGTTAATGATTATCTGATAAAGCAAATGGTTCAGCTCCAGGAAAAATTATGTGAAGGCTATGGCAGAAGAAGGCAAAAGATTTCAATTGGAATATACCGACATAAAAACATAAAGTTTCCTGTCTATTACAAGGCAACTGACCCTGAATCGGTCAAATTTGTCCCGCTTGAATTCAAAAGAGCAATGACACAGAAGGAGATTTTAGAGGAGCTTCCAAAAGGAAAAGAGTATGCCTGGATTTTAAGTGGAGTAAAGAAATATCCCCTTCTTGTTGATTCTGCTGATGAGGTGCTTAGCTTCCCGCCAATTATAAACTCAAACACAACTGGAAAGATTGAGATTGGCGACGAGGATTTGCTTATTGAGGTGACTGGAACAGACATGGATTCTGTAAATTTGTCAGCAATGATATTTGCGCGTGCATTTGGTGACAGGGGGTTTGATATTTATGAAGTTGAGATTTCTTATCCAAATAAAAAAATCAATTCGCCTTATCCCTTCAATCAAAGTGTAAAAATCAGCAAAGAGCAGATAAAAAATATTCTTGGCATTGAATTAAAGGATTCTGAAGTCAAAAGGCTTCTTGAAATGGCAAGGTATAATTTTAATAATTATAATGTAAAAATTCCGGATTATAGGAATGATATTCTGCATCCTGTTGACATTATTGAGGATATCGCAATAATGCGCGGATATGACAATGTAGAAGAACTGCCATTGAAAACGCAAACTGTTGGCAAAACATTCAAAATAAATGAATTCGTAGACAAAGTCAGGGAGCTGGCAGTTGGTTTGGGGTATCAGGAAGTTACGAGCCCGATTCTTTCCAACAAGGAGCTTATGTACAAAAGGATGAACATAAACGATTTTGGCACGGTTGAAATAGAGAACCCGATGAGCGCGAGCTATGCCTGTGTCAGGAGCTGGCTTATGCCGATTTTAATGGATGTGCTTTCGAAAAACAAGCACGTTGAATATCCCCAGAAGATTTTTGAGGAGGGGATTGTTGTTTCCCAAAGGGGAGGGGTTAAAGAAGATGAAAGGGTTGCCTGCGTTTCTGCGCACAATGGTGCCAATTTCACAGAGATAAAGCAGGTTTTGGATGCTTTGCTTTCTGGATTTGGCGCGGATTACAAAATAGTTCCTGCTGTGCACAATTCATTTGTGCCTGGAAGATGCGCAAGGGTTGTTGTAAAAGACAAAGAAATTGCTTTTATCGGAGAGATTCATCCGCAGGTTTTGGAAAACTTCGGCACTCTTGTGCCTGTTGCTGGATTTGAACTTAATCTGACAGAATTATTTGGGCTTATTTCTTAGGGCTTGATTCTTTCCTTGACTTTCTTTTCTTAACTGGCCTTTGCTTCGGCTTCTTTGATTTCTTCTCCTTTAGTTCAATTCCTAATTTACTGAACTCTTTCATAATTTCAGAATGTGAAACTCCTTTTTTTATCTTGATTGAGTCTTTTAACGGTTCAAGGTGAGTTATGTTACACTTCTTCCTTCTTGTCTGCCCATCAATTATGACATAATTCTTGTCAACTATTTCAACAACAACACATTTCAGGTTAGCGTCCCTTCCTGCCGTCTTTACACACAGCCTTCCTATTTCAATCATATTCTGGACCTCTTCTTTATCTCCTTTCTTGCGCATGCTGAGCATAGAACTCCACCAAACGGTCTTTGGGGTCTTCTGGCACTTTTTGGGGTGTTTCTCAGCCTTGTTATTCTCAGCCTTGCAACTCCCTTAAGGACGTCCCCACAAACGCTACATACTGCCTTTGAAGGCATTCTTTTCTTATATTGGATAATTCTTCTGGCTCCGGGAGTTCTCCTGAAAAGCCTCCTAAATGTCCTTGATTTCTGTTTTGCGCCCGTCATTATAATGCTGAAAAAGGGCATATTTATAAAGGTTTTTATCGAGGAATTTATAAAAACAAAAATTTTATAAACGCATTTGGCGCAAATTAGGCTTGAAGATGAGGCTTTCAAACAAGGTTGTTGAAGAGGCAATAAAGGAGATTGCTGGTGAAGATGTATTATTATTAGTCAAAATAATAAAAAACAAGAAAAATGTTTCTGAATTCAAAATAGCTGAAAAGGCAAATCTAAGCGTCAACATAATCAGGAATATGCTTTACAGGCTTTACCATGCAAACCTTGTTTCTTTTATAAGGAAAAAGGACAAGAAAAAGGGCTGGTACATCTATTACTGGACATTTAACATGAAAAGGATAGGGTTTCTTTATGATGAAATCAAGAAGAAAAAGCTTGAAAAGCTCAAAATCAGGCTTGATAGGGAAAAAAGTAATTTTTTCTTTGCCTGCAAAAATACGTGCATGAGACTGGATCTTGACAGGGCTTCTGAGTATGGGTTCAAGTGCCCTGAATGCGGCGAACTTCTTGAGCAGGAGGATAATTCTGCAATGATAAAGGGAATTGAAAAAGATATAAAGGATACAGAAAAAAATTAGAACATCCACTTGTATTTTCTTCTTACTTCTTCAACAAATGTCTCCGGCTTGTAAACACCGAGCTCTGAGATTATCCCGGTTACAATATTTGGATCTATTATTTCAAACACATAATTTGAGATTTTCACGCCCTTTGGCGGATTCTTCCAGACTTCGTCTGCAAATCTTTTTTCAATGATTTCCTCAAACCCAAATGTTGTTGCCGGATCAAACTTCCATGAATCTGTGCAGCAGTACGAATTAACTTCGTGTTTCAAAGCCACCTCAGCAAAAAGCTCTGTGCCAACTTTATTTACTATTTTTGCATCAGAGGTTATCGCATCTGCGCCGAAGAGGAAAAGGTCCGCGTTCTTCAGCGCGAGCCTTGCAGCTGAGTCAATGAAATGTGTAACCTTTATTCCTTCTTTTGCGAGCTCCTTTGCGGTTATCCTGCCCTGAAGATTTGGCCTTGTTTCTGTATTGTAAACTTCAAATTTTATGCCTTGTTTTTTTGCTTTTTTAAGAATGTTAATCACAGTTGAACTGTGGCAGTGTGTGAAAACAACCATTCCGTCCTTTATTTTATTAGAACCAATGTTTGCTATCGTATCTTCAGACCTTATAAGATGTTGGAGAACTTCTAATGTTCTTTGTTCAATTATTTTTTTAATCTCATCTGCATTGGTAAATTTAATGCCTGCCATCACATAATTCAGGCAGTTTCTCATCAGCGGCTCTGTTGGCCTAGACTTAAATAGTGTGTCTTTTATGTGATTTATCTCGTGGAGAAAGTAAAGTGGAGTTTTTGCTCTTGATTTTAGTGCGGCTTCTCTGAGCGCCAATATAGACTCTCTTGCAACATTTTGTGCACCCTGCACTTTAAGAGAGGTTATCTCATTTACTGTTTTTTTAAGAGTCATAGTTTAAAAAATATCAAGAATTTATATAAATATTTTTAACCACTGCAAAATTATCTTTTTTTCTTGATAAGCTTCTCTATTCTTTTCTCTTCGCTCTCTATGTTCCCTTCTTCCTTAGCTAGTGCATTTGCTATCCTTATGAGATTCTCGTCCATTCTTGATATTCTTCTCTCAAGCAAGACAAGTATCCTAAGACTGTATACAATTGCTGCTAATGTACCGAGAATTATCGCTAATGTTACACCTTCTATTGTTAATGGCATTTTTACACCTCTTTTTAAGGTGTTTATATTCATCTAATATAAAAAAGTTTGTGTTTATAATTGTTTAGAATATTGAAAATAATATCTATTTTATCTTAACAATGGCTTCTACTTCTTTAGAATTTCTCCAGACTGTGTCAAACATACTCAACATTGTAGAAGCAAAATATGGTGCAGAAACCCAAATCCCAATGTCATAGGTTGGATGAACTTCTGCGTCATCAATGGGCATGAACACTATCTGCTGGTCATCAACAATTATGAATCTTCCTTTTGTGTCTTTTGAATGCCTTAACTCGGCAACATCTTCCAAATCTGAAATAACGCTTTCTGATAGCTTTTCGATTGGCGCTGCGATTCTTATCTTTACGCCCTTTTCCTTTAACTTCTGAAATGTCTTCTTGAAAACATCAATTTTTCTTAAAAGGCCTTCTGCACTTGTCATAATAACAACTGACTTCTCTGCATTCTTTATGATAGATTCAATATGTGTATAAAGATTATTTCTTCCTTTTAAAGAGCCAGAAAGGTCTGTCGGGTCAATCAAATCTATACCTTGTTTGTAAAGCAAATCCAATTCCCTAATAACCTCTGATTTCCTGATTTTATTTAGGGATGTTATTTGTTCCTCTGTTTCCTCTTCTATCTTCTTTTTGACTCTTTCAAGAACTTCACCAGGCGGTACAGCTATATACTTTATTGGCTTGCCAATCTTCATTATAATAAAACCCTTCTTTTCTAATGATTCGAGAACATCATAGCTTCTTGATCTTGGAACGTTTGCTATATCCGCAAGCTCTCCTGCTGTTGAAACCCCCCTTGAAAGCAATGCAGTCCAGAGTTTTGCCTCATAACTGTTGAGGTTAAAGTCCTTTAACTTATTCAAAAATTCCTTTTTGACTATCATTTTAATTATAAAAGAAGTAAAAAGTATAACTTATATATAAAGTTTTTTGTTTTTTAACTATTTTATAGTGATGAAATTAAGTATTTTTATATATAACTCCACCTCTTTGTTTCTTGTGGAGATTTAATTTTTTGATTTTCTATTTTTTTTTATTTATTATTTACTATATAGAAAATTTATATATATTATATTATTTATATATAAATATATTATTAATATATAATATAATTAAAGGACTTTTAAATAAATTTAAATTTTCCATAAGAAATGATGGGGTGTCTAAATCTTTTAAATTTCTTCAATATCCCTTAAAATCATACTTTCTTATTAAAACATAAACTATTTATATACCTTTATTTCTTATGGAGTTTTGTGAGGTGGTAAAGATGGGTGATGTTAGGGAGATATTTGAAAATTTCTTAAAAACAAATACAATATTCAAAGATAAGAGAATACTACAATCAAATTACACTCCTGAAAACATACCACATAGGGAAGATCAAATAAACCAAATTGCAAAGATTTTAGCGCCATCCTTAAAACTCCAAAAGCCATCAAATCTATTTATTTATGGAACAACAGGCACCGGCAAAACACTTTCTGTAAAGCACGTTCTTAAGAAAATAAAATCACTTTGCGAGGAAAAGTCAATATCACTACAGATATTTTACATAAATTGCAAATTAAAAAAAGTCGCAGACACAGAATACAGGCTTGTTGCACAGTTAATTAAGGATTTGGGAAAAACAGTGCCAACAACAGGCTTGCCTACAGATGAAATTTACAGAATATTTTTCAATACAATAAATGAAAAAAACTGCCTGTTCATTCTTGTGCTGGATGAAATTGACCAGCTAGTCAAGAAAACAGGCGACGAAATCCTATATAATCTGACAAGAATAAACTCAGAGCTCACCAATTCACAAATATCAGTCATAGGGATATCAAACGATTTGACATTCACAGACTACCTGGACCCAAGAATAAAATCTTCGCTCTCAGAAGAAGAAATAAATTTTCCAACATACAACGCACCACAAATACAAGACATCTTGTACTCAAGGTCAAGGCAGGCGTTCAAAGACAGTGTCATCGAGCAGGGCGTCATAGAAAAATGTGCAGCATACGCAGCAAGGGAGCATGGTGATGCAAGAAGGGCGCTTGAACTTCTCAGGGTTGCAGGTGAAATAGCTGAAAGAAGCGGCTCTGAAAAACTGAAAATAACACATCTCGATGATGCAGAAGAAAAGATTGAAAAGGATCGCATGGTTGACGCAGTTCTCAACCAGCCAAAGCAGTTCCAGGCAGTCCTCTACTCAATACTTTCCTGCTCAAAAGACAACCAAACATTTACGGGAGACATATACAATTTTTACAAAAACATATGCACCAGGTCAGCGCTCAGGCCGCTGACGCAAAGAAGAACCTCAGACATAATATCAGAACTTGACATGCTGGGCATGATAAACGCAAAGATTATTTCTAAGGGGCGATACGGCCGCATGAGGCAGATTTCAGTGGCGCTTAACCCAACAACAAGATCAAAAATAATAGAGATTTTGGAAAAAGATCTTAATGTTTAGTGATATTTAAAATGGAGCTCGACGAGAAAAAGAAAAAGATAATAAATTTATTTTTGAAAAAGGGAATTCTACTAGATTCAAAAATACTTGAAAAGCTCGAAAACACAGAATTCGTCAACAAACTTCATAATTACATCTCTGAAAAGGCTGACAAAGACATGATGATACTTTCAGATGACATTATTAATTATTTTGATAAGAATTTAAGGAACGTAAACTGGGTTGAATTTGAAAAGTCAAAGGCAATCCTGGAGAAAAAAGGTCAGGATAGAAATTACAATTCATTCGTTTCCCAGGTGCTTGAGAATGACAGCTTCAAGAATCCCGTAAGCATCCTATTTTCATACAACAAACCAAGCAAAAAAAGAGAGGTTCAGAATTTCATATCATATTTCAACCACAGATACAATTCATTAAAATCAATGCTTCAAAATAGGAAGGAGCTCCAGAATTCGGTTTCAATCAAAAGGCTTCTTTCAAAATCAGGAAAAGAAGAAACCTCGCTAATAGGTATTGTGCTCGATAAAGCAACAACAAAAAATATGAACATAATGCTGACTCTGGAAGACCCGACCGGGGCAATAAAGGTTTATGTAGGCAAAAACAAGCCAGAGCTTTACAATCTCGCAAGGGACATAATGCTTGATGAAGTCGTAGGTGTCACAGGCATGACAGGCGACAAAATAGTCTTTGCAAATAATATACTTCTTCCAGACGTTCCAGTGAGCAAGGAGCTGAAGAAATCGCCCGATGAAGGTTATGCATTATTCGTTGGTGACCATCATTTTGGCTCAAAGTCGTTCCTTAAGGAAAATTTTGACAAATTCATAAAATGGGTGAATGGCGAAATTGGAAGTGAGGAGCAGAAAAAAATTTCAAAAAAAATAAAATATATTTTTATTGTGGGCGACCTTGTTGACGGAGTTGGAATTTACCCAAATCACCACAAAGACCTTGAAATTCAAGACATATACGACCAATACAGCGTTCTTGCAGACGAGCTTAAAAAAATTCCATCCCACATTAAATTAATCGTCTGCCCAGGAAATCACGACGCAATGAGAATGGCAGAGCCCCAACCCCCGCTTTATGAGGATTTTGCAGCTGCGTTTTACAAATTGCCGAATGTCATTTCTGTAAGCAATCCTGCGCTGGTCAACATAGATAAGTCAGAAAGTTTTCCCGGCTTCGACGTGCTGCTTTATCACGGATACAGCTTCCCCTACTATGCATTCGAGGTTGAAAGCATAAGGGCGAACGGGTCGCAGAAAAGGGCAGACCTCATTATGAAATACCTTCTTCAGAGAAGACACCTTGCCCCAACACATTCTTCAAACTTGTACATTCCTGATCCAGATGAAGACCCGCTTGTAATTGACAAAGTGCCCGACTTTTTTGTAACTGGTCACATTCACAGGGCAACTGTATCAAGCTACAGGAACATAACTCTGCTCAACTGCTCAGCGTGGGTAAGCAAGACAGATTACCAGGAAAAAATAGGGCTTGAACCAGAGCCGGCAAGGGCCATAATTGTCAATTTGCAGACAAGAGAGACAAAGATAATCAAGTTTTAAAATGGAAACAAGCAAAGAAATAAACAAATATTTCGCAGAAATAGATGAAAAAGTGGAAAAAGCCTATGGCGTTGCCAAAAATGCAAGGGCAAAAGGCTACGACCCAGAGGAAAAAATAGACATCCCAATCGCAAGAAACATGGCAGAGCGCGTTGAAGGACTCATATCTGCCGTTGCACCCCAGCTTATCGGAAAAGGAATGATCGAAAGAATTAATGAATTAGAAAAAGAACACGGAAGGCTTTCCTGGGAAGTTGCATTGAAAATTGCGCTTGAGGTAGCACAGGAAAAATTCTGCAAATTTAAGGACAAACACGAAGCAATGGTAATAGGCATAAGAACGGGCTTCGCTTACCACACAGTTGGAATTGTTTCAGCCCCCCTTGAAGGGATTGTCGACATAAAAGTCAAAAAAAGAAAGGATGGAAAAGAGTATATCGCAATAATTTATGCAAGCCCGATAAGGGGCGCAGGCGGCACAGCGGCTGCAGTGTCAATAATTATTTCAGACTATGTAAGGAAAAATCTTGGCTATTCAGAGTATGATGCAGACGAGGGTGAAGCAAACAGGGCATACACAGAGCTTGAAGACTACCATGAGCGTATTGCAAACCTGCAATACCATGCAAGTGAGAAAGAGATAAAATTCTTGGTTTCAAAGATTCCAGTTGAAATTGACGGGGATCCGACCGAAAAAATGGATGTTTCAAATTACAAGGATCTGCCAAGAATTGAAACAAACAAAATAAGAGGCGGCTTTTGCCTCGTCCTTTCAATGCTCGCGCTTAAAGCGCCAAAAGTATGGAAAGAATTGAACAAATGGGGTGAAAAATTAAACTTGAACTGGGATTTCCTAAAAGAGTTTTTGGATATTCAAAAAACATCAAAGGCACTTGATAAAGACGGCAAAAGCGACGGCAAGGAAAAAATAAAGCCAGATTATACATACATCTCAGACCTTGTTGCGGGCAGGCCTGTTTTGTCGCATCCACTGGCATCTGGCGGTTTTAGATTGAGATATGGCAGGGCGAGGAACAGCGGCTACTCTTCTGCATCCATCCACCCAGCAACGTCGCTTATACTCAATAGGTACATTGCGACAGGCACCCAGCTGAAGGTTGAGAGGCCAGGCAAGGCAACAGCAGTAACAATGTGCGACACAATAGAAGGTCCCATTGTAAAGCTTTATGATGGCAGAGTCTTAAAGCTTTCAACCGAAAAAGATGCAAATCATTACGCCGACAAAATAAAAGAGATACTTTATTTGGGGGATATTTTATTTTCATATGGCGATTTTTATGATAGGGCGCACAAGCTTGTTCCTGCAGGATACTGTGAAGAATGGTGGATAGCCGAACTTGAAAAGGCGGCAGTCAACATATTTGGAAATCTGGACATTGAAAAGATTTCAGAGCTGCTGGAATGTGATGTGAGCTTGGTCGAGCAGCTGCTTAAAAATCCTCACACAACAAGGATTTCACCGAGCCTAGCAATCAAAATTTCAACACTTTTGAAAATACCGCTGCATCCAGAGTATACATACCATTGGAAGTCTATTTCTATAAAAGAATTTGAAAACCTGGTGAAATGGCTTAATGAGGCAAAAGTCCAGAAGTCTGACTCAGTTGAAAAGATTGTACTGCCGCTCCAAAAAGAAAAAAGAATTCTGGAGCTGATAGGAATCCCCCACATAGTTTCTACTGACTATATTGTAATTGAAAAAGACCACGCTGCAACATTTCTGGCTTCGTTGGGCATTGAAAATGAGGCAGATGTCAGCAAATTGGCGCAGATTATCGAAGTAAACAAAGAAAAACCCATCCTCGAAATACTCAATCTTGTCTCGGCAGTGAAGTTAAGAGACAAATCAGGAACTTTTATCGGTGCGAGAATGGGAAGGCCTGAAAAGGCAAAGATGAGAAAGCTTACCGGATCGCCGCATTCGCTTTTTCCATGTGGCGCAGAAGGAGGCAGGCTGAGATGCTTCCAGTCAGCGCTTGAGAAAGGCCATGTAAAATCTGATTTTCCAATCTATAAATGCGAAAACTGCAACACCCAGACTATTTTTTCTATCTGTGAAACCTGCGGCAAGCGGACAAAAAAGCTGAGATACTGCAAGCTCTGCGGAATAGTTGAAAAATGCAGCCATGAGAATTATTCATACACAAAACAATCAATTGACATAAAGCGCTATTTCCAGAACACGCTTAAAAAACTTAACTTAAGCCATTACCCCGATCTAATCAAAGGAGTAAGGGGGATGAGCAACAAAGATCACATACCTGAGCACATAGCAAAAGGCATACTAAGGGCGAAGCACAACGTATTCGTAAACAAGGACGGAACAACAAGATATGACATGACTGAAATTCCGATAACTCATTTCAAACCAATTGAAATAGGAACCTCAATCCAAAAACTAAAAGAGCTCGGCTATGAAAAGGATATAAACAACAGGGAGCTTGAAGATGAAAACCAGATTCTTGAACTGAAGCCGCAGGATGTAATTCTGCCCTGCTCTTCCGACTCGCCTGATGAAAAGGCATCAGACGTGCTTCTGAGGATAGCAAAATTTACAGATGAGCTTTTGACAAGGTTTTATGATCTAGAGCCATTCTACAACTTTGAAAAAAAAGAGGACATTATCGGGCATCTGGTGATTGGTCTTGCGCCGCACATTTCAGCAGGGATCATCGGAAGAATCATCGGATTTTCAGACACACAGGGCTGCTATGCGCATCCGCTCTGGCACGCTGCCCATAGGAGGGACTGCGATGGCGATGAAAACTGCTTTATCCTGCTCATGGATGCTCTGCTTAATTTTTCCAGGCAATACCTTCCTGACAAAAGGGGCTCCAGGACAATGGATTCGCCGCTTGTCCTGACAACCGTGTTGAATCCGTCAGAGGTTGATGACATGGTGCATAAGGTTGATGTTGCCTGGCGCTATCCAATAGAATTCTATGAGGCGACGCTTGAATACAAGCAGCCATGGGACATTAAGATAGACCAGATAGGCCAGAGGCTCGGCACAGAGAAGCAGTATGAGCAGATGGGATTCACACATGATGTTTCAGACATAAACATAGGTGTAAAATGCTCAGCATACAAGACGCTTCCGACAATGGAGGAAAAGCTCAGGGGGCAGATGGACCTTGCAGAAAGGATAAGGGCTGTTGACGCGTCAGATGTTGCAAGGCTTGTAATAGAAAAGCACTTTTTGAAGGACACAAGGGGCAACCTAAGAAAATTCTCAATGCAAAAATTCAGGTGCAGCAAGTGTAACGAAATCTTTAGGAGGCCGCCGCTGATAGGCAAATGCACAAAATGCGGCGGAAATATAATTTTCACAATTTCCGAAGGCAGCATAATAAAATACCTTGAGCCTTCAATTAGCCTTGCAAAAAAATATGATGTGCCGCAGTGGCTCAAGCAGTCGCTCGAGCTTACAAAAAGAAGGGTAGAGGGGATGTTCGGAAAGGACAAGGAGAAGCAGGCTGGCCTTGGCTCCTGGTTTGGCTAGAATCTCACAACAAAATTCTCAAATATCTCCTCAAGCTCAATCTCTCCCGCTTTCAAATTTGTAACATTTGACATAAAAGGGCCTTTTCTGCACTCCTTCTCAAGTTCTTTTAGTTTTTTTTCATCGCCGCCAGCAACAACCTCAACATCGCCATTCTTGAGATTTCTTACGTAGCCGACTGCGCCAATCGCAGAAGCCTTTTTTCTTACAAAATCCCTGAAGAAAATACCCTGAACCTTTCCAGATATTATGAACTGTTTGTATCTCATATCTTATACTTAATAGGCCTTCTTGCGCCGCAGGCAGTGCATCTTACATAATGAATGCCGTTTTCTTCCTCAATTTTTGTGTCAGGCTTGCCGCATTCCTTGCAGATAACATATTCTTCAGCATATTTCTTCAGCTTTTCATTTATCCTGGAAGCCGCGATCTTTGTCCCGATTATTAGCGAACCGCTCTTTTTCAGCTCTCCGGGCGCAGCAAGTTCCTTTAAAACAAACTTCAGGAGATGCTCTGGCTCCCTTCCAAACATGTCAGCGATCTGGAAAAAATTGCTTATTATTGTCCTATTGCCCTGCAAATGTCCTATTACTTTTGGTATCTCGAACCTTTCAGCTTCAAGCCTAGACTTCGGCAGATTGCTCCTCGCTTTTTCCAGAAGTTTTTCATAATCTGTTTCCATAAAGCATTGGAAAAACAAAAACTATTTAAATCTTAACAAAAGATTTAAAAATAGGGTTGAAAATACCAGTTCTATGGTTCTTGA
Organism: uncultured archaeon; assembly: GCA_963845175.1. Lineage (GTDB taxonomy): Archaea > Nanobdellota > Nanobdellia > Woesearchaeales > CAIVOO01 > CAIMOB01. The sequence goes on along the minus strand of CAWJRI010000003.1, from coordinate 3,782 downwards.
ATCACTCATCTCGCCAATAAGCGCTGAAAAGAGGCCATGGAAACTTTTTTTGATGGGTCTTCTTTACTCCTCCCTTGCGATTCTCCTGAGCCTCTGGATATTCAAGGATAACGCCGCGCTCATTTCAGTATTTTTGACAGTCATCGCAATTATACCGCTTTTTTACATGACCATGAAGCTTGAGGAGAAAAAGGACATGGAGCTTGAGAAGGAGACAACTCTGCTGAGGGAGCATTCAAAAGCTGTCTCGTTCTTCATATTTTTGTTTTGCGGAATCACTGTTTCGTACGCACTATGGTATATATTTTTGCCGCAAAATTTGCTAAACACAGTTTTTGGCATACAAATAAACACAATATCAGCGATAAACTCAGGTGCAACGCTTAAATTTTTAATTTTCCAAAAAATATTCCTGAATAACATAAAAGTGCTTACCTTCTGCATCCTTTTCTCGCTTTTCTATGGCGCAGGCGCACTATTCATTCTTGCCTGGAACGCTTCTGTAATTGCAACAGCAATAGGAGCTTTCATAAGAAATAATCTTGCCCACATCGGTTCAGGAGATTTTATGGCATACATTGGCCTCTTCTCAACAGGGCTTTTGAAATACCTTTTCCACGGAATTCCCGAGATAGTTGCCTATTTCATAGCAGCGCTCGCAGGCGGGATATTGTCTGTTGCACTGATAAACCACGATTTCAGGACAAAGAAGTTTGAGAAAATACTTCTTGACTCGTCAAATATGATTTTGGCTTCAATAATTCTGCTTTTTATCGCAGCTGTTCTTGAAGTCTACGCAACCCCAAATTTATTCTAGAACCTTCAGTTTTCCGGGCTTCAACTCAAAGATATGCCCCATCTTCAGAAGCTTTTCAATTGTCTCTTCTCCATTTTCAATTCCAGCATTTTTCAAAACTTCATAGAAATCAGCACCCTCTCCGGAATCAAGCTTCTTGATAACATCAAAAACCTTTTTCAGCGGGGTTTCAATCTCTTCCTCAGCAACCTCTTCAGACTCCTGCACTTTTTCCGGGACATAATGCAATTCAGAAAGCTTAAGCTCCAATTTTCTTAAATCAACTAATTTTCTGTCATTTATTTTTTTAATAATCTCATTGATGATGTATCTTTCTCCTCCATACTCTCTTATTTTTCCAATTATCAGCACAACATCACCCAAAACAAAATCCTGGAAAATCCCTTTTTTCTCAAAGCTCCTAACTGAAATTGAACCGCTTCCATCATCGACCATTATGCTTTCAAAAAGCTCATTTGCGTCTTTCGATACAATTGCCCCGATAATGTTTAGTCTTGAAATCTTTTTTCCGCCATGAAGAACATAGCTCGGCAGCATCCCCTCTTGCTTTATAAATTTTTCATCTAGAACAGTCTTCACTTTAATCTTATGGGCAACCTGCCTTTCCTGACTATAATCTTGAGATCCAACCGCGTTTTGGTTCATAGATATCACCAGACCTTCTTAGCTTATCAATTATCTCTTCAACCTCTGTTTCGCTCAAGCCCTGCGCAACACATTCCTTTACAACCTCTTCTATTGGAATTGTCTTTCCAAGCTTGTTTTCCAGTTCCACAATTATGTCTTTTATTGTGTGGATTTTTCCCCTTTCTGTTGTAGAGATTCCTGTTGTTATCCTGTCTATGTCTATCTTCCCTGTTTCAGGATCTATTCCAATCTTCTCCAGGCAATAATGGACAATGTCAATTGACCTTTTTGCATCTTTTTTGCTTACCTTGTCAGCCAGCCTAGCCCTCGCAGACGCTTCTGCCAGTCTTATCAATGCCTCAAGCTGTCTTGCTGATATCGGAACAGATTTCATTCCGCCTTCGCTTGAGCCAGAGCCCCTCATTTTCAGGAAATACTCCTTTATCTCCGCAATCGCGCCATCTGTCAGCTTAGGGTTGATGTGCTGCTTCGCATATGCAATATATTTTCTTAGAAGCTTAGTGGGAACTTCGCCCTCACTAATCCTGTCCTGATGCAAATCCAGAATAAATGATGTCAATTCCTTGTCCTTTGTAGCATCAGGTATGTCTTTTATCACGAAAATCAAATCAAACCTATTGATAAGTGTTGTCGGCAGATCTATTTGATTGGGTATTGCTTCGTAAGGGTCGAATCTTCCGAATTTTGGGTTAGCTGCTGCAAGCACAGTTGTCTCACATCTTAATGTTGCCTGAATATTTGCCTTGGATATGCTTACCTGCTGCTGTTCAAGCGCCTCATGCATTGCGCTTCTGTCCTCTTTGTTCATCTTGTCCAGCTCGTCGATAAAGCAGATGCCGCGATTTGCAAGAACCAATGCTCCTGCCTCAAGCGCCCAGCCATGCAGGAACTCATCTTTCACAACAGCCGCAGTCAATCCAGCACCAGTCGCGCCTTTTCCAGAAACATACCTTCCCTTTGGCGCAACAACACTCATTCTCCTAAGAAGCTGGGATTTTCCGCTTCCAGGATCTCCGATTAAAAGTATGTGAATGTCGCCTCTCGAGGGAACGCCGTCTGACCTTATTTTCCTGACGCCGCCCATCAGCTGCAGGAATAAAGCTTCCTTTATTCTCTCATGCCCATAGATTGAAGGGGCTATACTTTCAATTATTTTTTCATACCCTCGCGGGTCCTCGGAAAGCTCTGTTATCTGCTTCAATTCCTCTTCAGAAATCTTTATCTCACCAAACTCTTCCTCCTGCGAATCAACAAAGTTTGATTCAATCATCAGCTCAAATCTTGTTAGCTGCCCGCCATCGCGCCCGGCAATTGGTATTTCCTTAAGCACACCGACAACAGAGATCTTTGTTCCAGGATTTGTCTTCTTGTCAGACATTGGGCTTACCAAATCATTTTTAAGAAGGACGTTTATTCTCTTTGGCTGCTCGCCGCCTTCCAGCTCTTCAGGAACCTCTTCAAGGACAATTCCCTGCGCATCGACAAGCTCCTTGCTCAGCAGCCTGAATTTTCCCTTTCTTCCGCAGCCACATCTTGTTGGCTCCTTAAATTTTGTGTCAAGCTGAAGAACAGTAAGCACATTTCCGCAGCTAGGGCATTCAAATTTTGCGCTTGTCACCTGTGGTCTTACATCTGATTTTTGCCTGACAAGCCCAACTACAAAAAGAAATTTTCCAATATGTTCGCTTCTTATGTCCCTTATGTTTATCCTCTGAGATTCTAAAAGATTCTTGAATCTTACCTTGAACTCCTTGGCATCGATATCGAACTGTTCAATTGCTATTTCAGCGGCTTTTATGACATCTTCAGGATTCTCAAGAAGAAGCTCTGAAAGCTCCGGGTCAAATTTTACAAGGTCTGTAAAATCTATGATTAAGAATTTTTTTCCTGTTCTTGCAGCTTCCAATAGCTCTGTCTTGTAATAATTCTCCAAAAATTCCTGGAATTTCTTGATTTGTTCAGCTGCTTCCATGTAATCTAATGCCCCTTTTAAGTATAAAAGCTTATGTTGTAGCAATCGCTACAACAGAACTTACATCACTTTCTTCAAATTTTCTATAAGCTTTTCGAGCGCAGCATGCACAGCGCTTTCTGATTTTGTGCCTGTGCAGACAACCTTTCCGTTGCTGAACAGCAGAAATGTTGCCTTTGCCTCGTTCAGCTTGTAAACAAGTCCTGGGAACTGCTCTGGCTCGTACTCTGTGTTTTCAAGCTTTATCGCAAGTTTGTTCAAGTTCAAGTCCATTCCGACAGTTCCAGAAGCAACCATATTTTGTATGTGTATCTCCGGGTCTACTGTTATTTTTATGTTTACTGA
>CAWJRI010000002.1:0-5646 GCA_963845175.1 uncultured archaeon | reverse complement strand
GTCATCATCTGACAAACTGTCATATAAAGCATGTCAATGTCTGGACGCTCCTCACGGTCAACTTTTACAGACACAAAAACATCGTTCATCAGCCTGGCTATTGTGGAGTCCTCAAAGGACTCATGTGCCATTACATGGCACCAGTGGCAGGTTGAGTAGACCAATTTGACAGAAAGATAGGCTTATTTTCCCTTTTGGCTTTCTCAAACGCCTCTGCTCCCCATGGATACCAATCAACCGGGTTACCAGCATGCTGGAGCAGATATGGGCTCTTCTCAAAGGCGAGTCTATTCCTGGTTTTTTTTCACCCGTCATTGACCTATTCCTCTGAGGTCGATTATACCCTATAATTAGGGTATCAAACTATCTGAGTTCTAATCCGCCCCCGCCAATTACCTGTTTTATTACATTTCTCCATCTTGAGTAGCTTGCAACAGAATAGACAACATAATATCCCTTGCTTGTGTCTAATGGATTGCCAAGCTGTGCCGGCGCGTACTGGTAATATGTTATGTCCTTGCCAGTCATTTTCGTGTCATTGTACCATTTGGTTAAATCCAATGGTGGACTGATTTTTCCAATCAAACTTTTGTCAAAGTTTATCCTCGAGCAGAGAACGCACAAATTACTTTTAGTTATTATGCCTTGTGTTATCGACCACTCGCCAAACGGATTTACGCTTCCTTCACTTGCCATGTACCAGCAGTCAGCTATCCTGTCTGCAACAGCCCGTTTCACAGCATCATCAAGATTTTTTTCATTTGCAAAGCTTGTTATCTTATTCTGGTTCTCGTAAACTCCGTCTGCTTTTATGTCAAAAACCTGCATCTTGCATTTAAGGTCAAGCGTCTGCATACCTCCAACTTTTGTCTTTGATGAAGCAAGCATGCTTACCTTACAGACCTCTTTTGCCCTTGATTCGTTCAGCAGGTCTGTCAACCTTCCTGCAAATATCACTAATATAACTGTAACTATCAAAAAAAGTATAAGTGTCACAATTGTTGTCTGTGTCTGCGCCTTTCTCATGTCCATGAACCTGTTAGGATTTTTGCGACTATTGAAGATATTATAATTATAAATACCATTAATAAAATTAGGTAAAACAGTAATCTTGGTGAAAGTTCTAACCCTGCTTTCAGCTGCATATTCCCAGCTCCACAGTCATGGATCCTGCCTGCAGCGGCAGATAATAATACTCCTTCTGGACATACTGCTGGCCCTCTGTATTAAGACTATTCATGCACTCACCAATCCTGTAAGTTATATTAATCTTTGGATTTGTCCTGTCAGTATAAGCGAGGAATGAATATTTTTTCCCCCAGTGCTTTAATGTTTCGTTGAGCATGAAAGAGATTGTGTCATTAAGGTAGTGGCAGACATCATCGCTTCCGCTTATCACTGTATTCCCAACGGTCTGGGAGGGGCAGCTAATTGGCCATTCTCTTCCACAATCCATCATCAGTGTGCTTATCCTTTCATTGTTGCAGTTTGTTGTCGTCGAAAGTATCGAGCCAAGGATGTTTGTTGCAAGCTGCTTCTCTGAGTAAAGCTGCTTTACGCTCGGACTTGATGATGTATTTATGACATTTCCGACAAGGATGAGTATACCTATTGAAAGAAGCAATATTACAATTGCCATTCCAAGCATTTCTGTCTGTGCTTTTTTCATGTTTGTGTTGTTATGTAAACCCTCACATCAATGTAGCCGAAGCCATATTTTGCTTCCATTGGATCATAAATAGCTATTGGAACCTGCGTCACCCTGTAGGAGTTTGAGCCGTTAAAATATGGCTTGTCATAGATATTAAAGCTCTCGCTCTTTGGATAGATTGAAACTATGGTTATGTTGCTGAAGCTGAGCGTGTCAAAGTAATATAGCTTTGCGTCTTGGGATTTTAAAATTGAAGACATATTCTGAATCTTGAATGTGTCAAAGCAGTTGAACTTTATCACCTCCTGCGTTGAGCACTGGAGCTCAGGAAGATATGATACAATCTGTGATATCTTCACTGACTTTGAAACCGCATCCTCCTCAATTCTCTGCGCCGCTGACGACTGGCTGTACTTTGACCAGAAAATCACTCCCATTATCACCAGCACAAAGAATATGAAAAGCACTGCAATGCTTTCCCCGATTTTCAGCTGTGATTTTTTCATCTTAGTAGATTGAAGGGCACGAGTTTTCAAGGTTGTTCTGGTTCGACGCAATAAGCTCTGACTCTGAAGTGCCAATATTTAAAAATTCGTCGGGCTTGCTTACATTTGCGTTGTAAGCGCTCGCTGTTATCGAATTCATCTGGTTATCTGCCCTGAGCCCCTGACATATTGATCCGCTGTAATCTGATTTCAACGCTGTCTCTCTTTCTGATAATATTTTTGAAACATAATAGAGCCGCTTGAACGCCTTTTCCATTGAGCAGGCATAGATTTCCTCATTTTCTGCGAATATCGCGCCATAGATTGAAGGGTCCTCAAGATAATAATAATTATTGCTTGACTGTACAAAGGTATTTCCGTTCTTCTTGTAAAAATTGACATATTTTCCAGTTGGATTCACAAGGACAGCTGTGACATCTGCGTTAGCCATTTTTGTTATGAAGCTTGAGCTTGGCAGCTGTGGATTTGTTGGAATTGCACTTCCAAAATAAACAATCCTTATTTTGTAGTTGTTCTCGTCACTCAGTCCGCTAAGGTCTGTCACAAGGTCCTTTGTAATGTTCGGCGTGTTGTTGTAAAGAAGCTCAACTTTCGAAGCGTCACCCATCGGCTTCACAAAAATATACCTCACATCCGATGTTGTAATATAAAGGAAGTTTGTCACCTTGAACGGCACATTCCAGTCCTGGCTCCACACAACAAGCTTCAGCCCCTTCAGCTTGCTTGGCGCAAAAACAATCTTGTCTGGAAACTGCCTTGTAACGCCGAAAACAGTCAGTGAGTTGCAGTCAGAATCAAATTCTAGCCTCGGCATGTCAAATATCTGTCCTGTCTTCGGAACAGTCAGCCCGCTGCTCAGAATCAAATCAATATTTGAAAGAACGTCAAATGCCAGATTTTTGTCAGACTGCTTCTTCTGCGAATTCACGATGCTCACGAAGAAAATGAGGATTATTGCACCTACTATCAAAACGAAGACCCAGTTAAATTGGACTTCTACAAAAGCTTTTCTGTTGGGGGCAGTCATAAATTATTGGCAAGGATGCCCATAACTTCAGTTATGGGAGGAATGCCACCTCCACTGGACATTCTCGTCTGTAACGTTTATATATCTGCTCGGCTTTCATTTTTTTATGGAAGTTCGAACCGCAGCAAAAATCAAAATCCAGACATCTGTCGAGATAATCCAGACAATCAAAGTTTACAGCAAAGGATTGCAATTCTGCGTCAATACTGCTTGGGTAAAAGGAATTAAAAATAATATCAGACTGCATCCTTTCGTCTACAAGCACCTCAGAAAAACCCTGCCTTCTCAGCTTGCGATTGCTTGCATTAAGCAAGCCTGCGGGATGGTAAAGAAAGCCAAATCCAAGCCAATGATAAACAGATGCTCTATCAGATACAACTTCCCACGCTCTGGTTCCTTCAAAAACAACATTTTGAGTTTGTCTACAATCAAGGGAAGAGTCAAGATTCCATTTAACATTCCCGACTGCTACAAGCAATATTTCGATTGGAATATCAAGGAAAGTTTGTTGAGAATTGACAAGCGAGACAGATGCTTCTTCCTGTTCTCGTTTTCCAAAGTGGTTGATACTAAAGGCTTTGACTTCCATAATCAAATTCTTGGCATTGACTGCGGAATAAATAACCTTGCTGTCACTTCTGACGGCAGGTTTTATAATTCCTCCAAAGTCAAGCAAATCAAAAGGAAGTTCAAATATTTGCGTTCTGTTCTTCAAGCCAAAGGCACTAAAAGTGCCAGACGTCTTCTCAAGAAGATTTCTGGCAAAAAGAAACGGTTTATGGCTTGGGTTAATCATAACATCAGTAGAAGCATTGTTGCCGATTTCGACGGCAACAAGATTGTAATGGAAGACCTCAGGGGGATTAGAAAAGTCCGCAGAGGAAGGAGAATGAATTATTGGATTGGCAACTGGAGTTTCCATCAATTGCAATTCTTTATTCAATACAAAGCTGAACGAAAAGGAATTATGGTTGTTAAGGTTAAGCCTAACTTCACTTCCCAAATCTGCCATAAATGCGGCCAGCTTGGTTCTCGTTCCAAAGGTTGTTTTTCTTGTTCCCATTGTGATTTAACTTCCTATTCAGCAGACTTGAATGCTGCCCGAAATCTCGCAAGCGACAAGCTTGCTTTGCGACAGGCGACTGTAACATCGCCGCACAGCCGAAGTGATGAAGCCGAAGGTGTTCTTTCGAACACAATCGAGGCGGAGCTTACGGCTAAAAGCCCCGAACTTTAGTGAGTGGGATTATGTTACTTTAGAATCTAACTGCTTATCTTTGCTCTGTCTCCAAGCCCTTCCAGCCTCAATTTTATATGACCCTGGATAACTGGGAAGCAGTTGAAGTTTGCCTCGAGCTGAATCTTTTTGACGTAAAACGGCTCGCCATCAGGCATTGGAAAAATATTTTTTTCCACACCTTCATTAACAGAATCATAAATCAGAGGATATTTCGTCTGCTGATCCTTTAAATTTTGAGGCGGACTTCCAATTTTGTTGGGATCCACAATGCAGACTTCCAGAAAATTTGAAGGCACGCTGATTGAGGATATCCTCACAGTTCCGAAATCAGGCGCTATTGTATTTATTGCGTTTTCAAAGTCTGTCTTGAATTGCAAGTATTGAAACTGCTTCTGCTTCTCGCCAAAGCCTGCCACAGCCTGGTAGCCGTAGTAAAGCACAAGCCCTACTATAAGCGCAGAAAGAACATAAATAAGAACTTCATAAGCCTGTGCCTTTTTCATTTTTTAAGCGCTTCGATTGTCTTTTTCGGCTTCTTTTTCGTCTTGAGCCTTTCAATGGCTTCTGCTCCCTTTCCTTTTCCGAGCTTTTCAAGCCTTGTCGCTTTTCTTAGCGTTCCAAGCTTCTCGAAGTCTGTCTTTGATTTCAATCCCCCTAGCGCTTCCTCGCCTTTTCCCCTACCGAGCTTTTCAAGCCTTGACTCGCCTTCTAATTTTTCAAGCCTTTCGAATTCTGTCTCTTTTTTTGCCGGCGGTCTTGGAGGTTGTGTTGGCGGCGCTGCTGGAGGCGGTGTCGGTGGCGCTCTTGGTGGGGCTCTTGGAAATACCTGAGGTAATTTTGGCGGCTTCGGCATGAATTTCAGGTAGGATAAGTAGCCAAGCGAGCCAAGCATTGAAAGTATGCCCAATGAGATAAATGCTGTCTTTGTAACTGGAATTTTAGTGCCTGCCCCTCCTGTTGGAGTTACCTCTCCCAGCTTTTGCGCGCATATCTTGTATGTTCCGACGCCTGAGCAGTAGCCTGAGGCACAATCTTTATCTTCATTGCATTTCTTTCCATTCTCGCATTTTAATGAGCAGCTTCCGCCGCAGTCAACATCTGTCTCGTCGCCGTTTTCGGCGGTGTCTGTGCAGCTTGAAACTGCGCACATATAATCCTTGCAGAAATTTGTTATGCAGTCTGAATTATAGATGCAACTCTGGTTTAGCTTGCATTTGTCGCA
>CAWJRI010000001.1:0-78622 GCA_963845175.1 uncultured archaeon | reverse complement strand
ATACAACAACAGATTTATAAGTAAAGCTTTAAAACTGCTTCAAAAAATCTAAACAAAAATGTAAAAATCTAAACAAATTTTAGCAAAATAATGAAAAATAATTTTAATATATAATATAAATGAAAAAAACTTTAAAATACATATAAAAACATAAAGAAGATAAAACATTATAATTCATTACCTTTATAAATACAGGCACTTTGAAAATCTATTTCATTATTTTACTACAAAACAATAAAAAGAAGACTTTAAATATCTATCTAGTTATAGCATCATGCGTGGCAGTCTTCGTGGAACCGAAGGTGGTAAAGACAAAGAAAATGTTTCAATGATTAGAGAGAAATACAAAGAAAATCAACACCAAGAATTAATCATACTGTTCCAAAGCCTTAAAATACATAACATCTCTGCAATCATTAAAAGAATTAAGACCAATTATAAGTCTTTTTTCACTAAAACAAAAAGAATGAAGATTCTTCCCACCTAGAACTAAAAAATTAAAATTGGTAACCAATTACTCAGTTAATTTTAAACGCGATAATTACTTGAGTCCCACCACCACTTGACTTGGCCTGACTCTGATGCACGCTCCGTGTCCCAGGTGTCGGTGCTCTCGTCAGTAGCGCACTTTCAGATTTCTAGGGTTCGGGCGGTTCATGATGAAGGCGCCCTCGGAGCCGTTGCAGCCGCGAATGTCCTGCCAGACCCCGGATGTAGCCGGCGAGGATGCCCCATTAGAAGGGGCACCGCAGCACGCCGTACAGCATTGACGTCATCAGGATCGGCAGCAGTACGTACGGGCCGGCGGGAGCGACGATGGTCGTGTGCAGGCGGACGCCGTCCCGCACCTGGATCATCGCTTCGCGGCAGTCGGAGGCGGACGCGGGCGTGCCCTGCGCGGCCGCGAAGCGGGCGGTCGCCCAGGGCGGCCGCCGCCAGGGCGAGGTCGGCGCCAAAGCTGTCAAAGTGCTGGGCTTCGAATTTCAATGTATTTGCTAAACACTGCACATGCTTGCAGATCAAAGTGTCGGTGCAATCTCCATTGATATTGGCGTTGGTGGCAACAATAGCTCCATTTGCAATTATATCTGCCAAACTGCTGTAAAAACTAGAACTATACCACAACTTAAAATTATCACAGGCAACGCCGGTGATGGTAACATTTGCCTTTTTGTTCAGCCCGCCCAGCACATCATTATTCAAGCTGATGAACCCCGGGCCGAGCAGCAGGTTTGTACCAAGATTCGCATTTAATGTAAGGTTCGAAATTCTCCATGTGATTCCTGCTTTGCTGTTAGATATGTTTAATTCATTGCTGTCCTTATAAAGATAGTAATTGCCTGAAGTTGAGCCAATAATCAGCGCGTTAATAACAACATTTAAATTGCCTGGAATGTATAATGAAAGATCATTGTCTAAATTTATTATGCCTCCTGAAATCGTGTTATAAACTCCTGAAAGAACAGTTACACTGATTGTGTTTGAATTAAAAGTGTTTGAAGTTAGCGAGTTGCCTGTGTTGGCGATATAAATCGCTCCGCTGATTGGATTGATTGTGCGCGCCAGGGTCGGCGTGTAAAATCCTGAAACCGTTGTGGTACTTGAACTTATTGAGTTTGTGTAATCCTTTCCAACGCCGTTTGCTATCCACGCATCTGATTCAAAATAGGCACAGTTTATTGGTACACCAAGATTGGATATAAACCAACTATTCAGGCCTGCGCAGTCTGTTGCAACAGCATCGCTGAAAATAGCAGTTAAGTTCCCATAAGACGGCACTGAAGGAATGTTAAACAATGCAAGGCTCAGGTTAGACGCTCCGGTAACAACGCTGCTTACATCAGTGCTCGAAGAATTTAATAATATAGACTTAGGATCTGTATTAAATAAAAGAAGCATCCCATGTGCGCTAGGAGGGATGTTAGACCAGTCTATGTTATTCCAGCGCCTTGGATAACTTGAAGAATAATAAGAATAATTCGCGCTACCGCCGTTTGAGTTAAAAGTGTTTCCGCTGATTATGTTGTTTGAGCTCTCTATATACACACCATATACCTTGGAGTCTGTGATTGTGTTGGATGAAATTGTCATGTTAGGACTATACATTTCAACCCAAATTCCATTTCCTGCAGCGCCTGTGATTGTGTTTACATTTTCTGCAGTGCCTGTGATGTTGTTTAATGTTACTATATCATTGCTACCGCCAGTAAGCCATATTCCATTGAATGTTGCGTTTATAATATTATTTCGTTTTATTATATTAGACGTGCCTGAGCCGATTAAAATACCATCCCTTGCATTAATCACTGTGTTTCCTTCTATTAAACTAAAATAAGCTCCACCTGATATTCCTTCCTGAATAGGTATTTCAGAATTAGGAGGTAATATCACTACATTATTAGTAACATTAGTATGATCACCAATAAGACCAATGACGCCATTATATAATGTATTTCCATCAACTACAGTATTATTAAAGCAAATCCTCTCCCCATTACCATCCACAAATATACTAGAATTGTAAAACAAATTATCAAAAAATTTATTGTTTTCGCCTATATGATTAGAACCACTCTTATCAGCGAAAAGATCAATACCATACATGCTGTTGATAAATGTGTTGTTAAATATCATATTTTTACTGGTGGCGTGAGCGGCGTCAATAAAAATTGCAGATGCGCCAGAAATTAGTTTGCAGTTTTTAACTGTGCTTTCATTTGCTACAACATAAATGACATAAGATCCTGTCGGACTGCTTTTAATTGTTGAGCCATTGCAGTCAAGTGTCTGTCCTATTGCATTTAACCTTATTGACGGATAATCCAGGAAGTTAACATTATATGTCTTACCACTATTAATTGTGTAAACAGTATTTGCTTGGTTAAGTGAGCAACCATCAGCTGTATTATTTATCACATTTAAACAGCTAGTGATTGTTTTATAGAAACAAGAAGAGCAAACAGGATATACCACAGCATAAACCGCAGGAACAGCAAGCAAAACTACCAGAAACACCAGCAACCCTTTTTTCATATGCTTAAGAAATATATAATTATATATAAATTTAACTGTCAAACCATATAAACCTTATCTTCGTCAAGCACCACATGAAGGTTGCCCTTTGTTGTCTTCTTCGAGTTCTCTATCTTGACTGACTGGAATGTCTCCGGATGAATCACTTCAAGCCAAGGATAACTTTTTGAAACAGTTGCTTCTTTTATCTCGAGTTTTTCAGGCTCGACGCTTTTCAGCTCCACATTCACGCCCCTGCCTGTCTTCACGTCCCGTCCAACAAGCTTTTTTCCCAGGTGCCTTATCCTCACAATGTTGCTGCCGAACCTCACTATGTCGCCTGGCTTGAAATCCAGCGCCTTGAAAAAGACAGTAACTCGGTAAAGGTCCTTTCCTGCGCTCTTGTCATAGCTGAACAGCTGCCTGCTTTTCTTCAGTGTCCCGCCAAACTTCTTCTGGAGCGCATTTCCAATTTTAAGCGCAAACTTGTTTGAGGAAATGAAAAAATCAACGCCGTCCTTGTGCTTCTTTTCATTTGCAATGTGTACCTTGTTCTTTACCATTTCATCTATGACAAATTCAAGCATTTCATTGCTCAGGTTCCTAAGCTGAAGCGTTGCTTCGAAATATTCAGATTGCATTTTGTTTGTTTTTTTCATTCCCAATCGAAAGCTTTTTAATAGCTTATATATCCTAAATTGGATATGCAATTTATAAAGCTATTGAAAAAGACATGGCACTTCATCTGGGAGGACAACTCTATATGGAGTTGGCTTGTCAACATAGTTCTTGCATTTGTTTTGATTAAATATATAATATACCCTGGGCTCGGGCTTCTGCTCGGCACGTCCTTCCCCATTGTCGCAGTTGTCTCAACAAGCATGGAGCATGACTCGAATTTTGACAGCTGGTGGGATTCGCAGAAAGGGCTCTATGCAGATTTCAACATAACAAAAGAGGAATTTGCAAAGTTCGACTTCAAAAACGGCTTCAACAAGGGGGACATAATGGTCCTGGTTGGGAAAAAGCCGGAAAATATTGCAGTCGGCGACATTCTGGTCTACAAGGCAGGCATGGCAGACCCGATAATCCACAGGGTTGTTGCAAAGAAAAATGACAGTGGAGTTTATGTTTTCCAGACAAAAGGAGACCATAATCTTGCCCAGATAAAAAGCTACTGGCTCGATGAAACAAATGTCCTTCAGGGTGCTGTTGTCGGAAAAGCAGCCATCAGAATACCTTATCTTGGCTGGGTGAAGATACTGTTCGTGGATCTTTTGGGGATGATACCATGATGTTCTGCCCGAAATGCGGTTCGATTTTGAAGCCTTTGAAAGAAGGCATAAAGGTTATGTGGGTTTGCTCCTGCGGCTACAGGACTTCTGACGGAAAAATAGAGATAAGCGAGAAGATGAAGAAGCAGAAGGAGATTGAAGTTGTTGAAGAGAAATCAGAAAGGCTTCCTGTCACAGAGGAGCAGTGCCCGAAATGCGGAAATGAAAAAGCTTATTTCTGGTCAAAGCAGACAAGGGCAGCTGACGAGCCTGAGACAAGGTTCTACAAGTGCGTGAAGTGCGGACACACATGGAGAGAGTATTCTTAATCAAGCGTATTGAAAAGGACGGAAGGCTGAAGATAAAAGTAAAGCCAGACTGTAATTTCAATGCGATAACCGGATTTGACGATGATGAAATAAGAGTTGACATAGCTGCGCCCGCTGACAAGGACAAGGCAAACAAGGAAGTCATCAAGTTCTTTTCAAAATTAATTGGCAAACAGGTGAGAATTGCTTCCGGATTGAGGTCGAAAGAAAAAGTTCTTGAGATTATTTAAACCTTCTTCGCAGTGAATGTCAGCACGCTTTCCTTGTAGCCTGTTGGCGCGTCAGACGGAATCAGCAATCTTGTGGAAACGTTGAATGTGTCAAACGAATTGCCAAACTGCAATAGGGAGCAGATGCTTCTGCTTGTGTTAGTGACATTGAAGTAACTCATCTGCAGCGTGCCTGCACAGGCATTTGCTTCTGTTGTTTTTCCCTTTGCCTTGAATTCTGGATTTGTTCCGCCAATGAAGGAAGCTGCGGTCTTGCTTGATGTGATGTTGACTGAGACATTCACTGTTCCGTCGTTTTCAATGTAGAGATACTGGGGCTTGAAAACCCAGGTGCCGTTGGTTGCATTTGCCAATGACGAATCGAGAACAGCAGATGATTTGTCAGGGTCAACCCTGCCTGAGCCATAGTTAATGTTGTACTTGACCATGATTGAGGTTTCTCCTGTGAGATTTATGGAGACGTTGCCTGTGGCGCCCTCTCCTTCGGCGCCAAAGCTGTCAAAGTGCTGGGCTTCGAATTTCAATGTATTTGCTAAACACTGAACATGCTTGCAGATCGAAGTATTGGTGCAATCTCCATTGATATTGGCGTTGGTGGCAACAATAGCTCCATTCACCTTGATGTCATTAGAATTTGAATAAAATCCAGAAGCATACCAGAGCTTGAAATTATTGCAGTTAACACCATTAATACTGACATTCGCCTTTGTGTTCAAATCAGGCAGCGCGGTTGCGTTCAGGCTTACAAACTTATCACCAAGATAAAGATTTAAGCCAAAGTTGCCATTTAATGCAATAGTTGAACTGCTCCATCTTATTGCAGAATTGCTATTAGACAGATTTAATGTGTTGTCTCCTTTTGAAAGGTAGTAGTTTGCAACAGGGGAGCCGATTGTCAATGAAATAATTGTGACATTTATATTGTATGGCACATATAATTGCTTATTGTTGTTGTAATTAAGCAGGTTGTCTATAAGGGTATTGCCTGCGCCTATTCCTATTGCGACGCCGTTGTAGCTGAGTACGTTCCCGCTTATTATATTATTTGGACCTGCAACACCAATCCCATAAGATGAAGTATTGTCTATTTTATTTCCAATTATTTTATGGCTTGAATTACTGAGCACTATGCCCCTCTGGCAGTTCTTTATTGTGTTGTTGGCAATTGTGCTATTAGCATTATCATTATGCCAGCAGTAAACTCCTTCGTTGCTCATCCCAATTATTGTATTGTTTATAATTTGTATGTTTTGAGTAATCTCATAAAGAATTATTCCTTTCCTTCCGCCATTCATGTAATTATTTTTAATGATTGTGTCATTGCTCCTATCAAGTGCTATTGGGTAGCCGCCGTCTATCCCTCCACTGAAAGTGTTGTTTAGAAAAGTATTATTTTCTATTCTTCCGCCAGCAACATAGGATAGTTTGATGATGTCTGCGCTGGATTTTGCGCAAAACTCAAAATGATTATTGGTTACCGTTGGGTTGTTAACATTGGAAATGTGAATTGGATATTCAAAATGCTTGAAATTGCAGTTCTTGATTATGGTGTTTTTAATATACGCACCACCGCCTCCTACTCTAAATTCTTCATACGTGTCTTGTCCGATAAAAGTGGCACCATTGCAATTGAGAGTGGTATCATTTGCAGAAATAATCAATGAAGGGGTTGGTCCCCAAATTATCGATGTAAAATTGTAAGTGTAAGCGCCGTTGATTGTGTAAGTGCCTGATTCATTTATGTTGCAAATATTGTCTGCTGTGTTGTTGATGGCATTGAAGCAAGCAGTGATTGTTTGATAATCGCAACTAAGATGAGGACAAACAGTGTATTCAGCGGCGTAAACAATAGGAACACCTAATAAAACAGCCAGAAACACCAACAACACCTTTTTCATATACTTGAGAAGTATATAATTATATATAAATTTAACTAAAAATTATTTGAGCTTGTTTATCTTCAGCTGCGGCTCTTTCGTCTCAACATATTCTATTTTTGCTTCTTTAAACAAAGGCAGGAATGTTTTCTCTGCATAGGTCCCGTAGGTCACATATCTTTTTATTTTCGCGTTCACAATCATCTTTGCGCAGATGATGCACGGCGAGTGCGTGCAGTAGATTGTCGCGCCTTTTGTGTCTGCGTTGTGCAGGCCCGCCTGGATTATTGCATTCTGCTCGGCGTGAATCGCCCTGCATATTTCATGCCTTGTGCCTGATGGAATTTTCAGCTGGTTTCTCATGCACCCCTGCTCGAGGCAGTCCTTTATTCCAGCTGCTGCGCCATTGTAGCCTGTTGTGAGCAGGTGCTTGTCCCTTGCAATCACTGCGCCGACATGGTGCCTCCTGCAGGTTGAGCGTTCTGCGACAACAGAGGCGATTTTAAGAAAATAATCATCAATGCTTGGCCTTTTCAGCTCAATCTCCCTAAGTTTTTTAAGAAGCTGCTCTGATTTGCTGTTGAGCTCATGCACTGTCTTGTCGTTCCTGATTAAGACAGAAGCCAGCTTGAAGCATTTTGCAACCTGCTGTCCAGATGCTTTTTCCCCTTTGCCTTTGTCCCTTGCATCAACTTTCCTGAATTCCTCAAATGTCTTCGGGTCATTCTCCCTGTTCCTTGACTTCATCCTCTCGAATCTTGTTTTCTCAGGAGCGTCAACAGCCACAAGAAAGAAATGAGGCAGCTGCCTTAGTTCTTTTATTTCAGCAGGATTCCTTATGCCGTCAACAACAGAATCCATCAGATTGTAATTGTTTATTTTTTCAAGCACAAGCTTTGCAAGAACGCCCGGGCCCTGCGCCTCCCTCAATTGATTGCCGAGGTTCTGCAGGTTCTGCCTTGTCAGCTCAATCTTTCTTCTTCTCGCCTCTTCCCTCAATTCATCTGAAAGCGACAGATAGCCGAAGCCTTTCTTCTTCAGAAATTCCGCGATAGTTCCTTTGCCGGAGCTGAGTGTGCCTGTTAACCCTATTATCATTTTACCCCCAAATTAAGACTAAATATGCTCCCAAATATATATACTTTACCATTCTCAAATAGTAATATATTCTAAAAGATATAAATGCTTAAATATCTCTAATTAAAATTCCAATGCAAAACAGGGGGTGTTTGATATGATAAAAGATGTTGCAATAAAACCAATTGTCAAATTAGTTGGAGTTTTGGAATCGCCTGATATTAAGGGGCTGGGTCCAGAAGAACTTTCTGTTTATGGTGCACTTAGCTGTTTTGAAGAAAAGACATCATTGGATTTATTTCTTGAAGACAAAGGAAAATTATCTGAAGAGGATTTTGCAAATAAAAAGGAAAAAATTCTCAGGGAAACATCTGGCAGGGGCCATGGCTCTGTGCTGGACCAGAGCAGATTCGCATTTGTAATCGAAGACATCCCAAGAATGGTTACATTGCAGCTTTGCCTGCCTGAATATCTTGATCATCTGCAGCAGTCATTGAGAAGGGCGAAGGCTGACCGCGGCTTTTATCTTCCTAAAGCAATTATAGAATCCCGTTTTTTTAATGAGGTAAATGATTTGCTTAATGAGGGCTTTGCGCTTTATGAAGAGCTTATGCAAAAAGGCATTCCCGGGGAAGACGCAAGAAATATCCTGTCTTTGTTTACAAGAACAAACATCCAGACAGTCGGCGACTCCAGGGAACTGATGCACCTGCACAGCATGAGCAGGCATGACTACATGCCTTCAATTATCAGGGAAACAGTTGACGACATGGTTTCAAAGTTAACTGAAGTTGCTCCAAGGCTGTTTAAGGAAAGAGGCACCAACTACGAAGTGCTTGCCTGGCGCCCAAGTTCGCAGCTCTTCGCAATGAAGAATAAAACGCTGGCTGACTTGATAGGCAAATACGGCAACGATTATGTGTCTATTCTTTCAAGTTCAGGAATCCCAATCACCGAAGAAGGGATTGAAAAAGCTGTCAAAGGCAGGGACGAAGCAGAGCTTGCAAACCTGAAGCATGTACATTACGAATTTTTGGCGGAAATGAGCCTGTCCTGCTTCCATCAGGCAACAAGGCAGAGAACATGGCATCAGAGCGTTGAGCCTATTTACAATGCCGCTAAAAGAGCGCATTTCAGAGTCGCTCCAAGCATAAGCAAAGACAGCGAATGCCTGCATAAGTTCATGCAGTTCAATATAAAATCCGTTTCTCTCTATGGCAATATGGCAAAAGCAAATGTCCCAGTCCAAGAAGCAATTGGAATATTGCCCCACGCATTGGCTGTTTACGACTTAATACATGTGGATGGATGGAACGGCATTCATTCAATAGGAAAGAGAACATGCAATGAAGCGCAGTGGGAAATAAGGGGCATCGCCAAACAAATGGCGCATCTAATCCAACAGGATAACCCTGTTCTTGGAAAGTACACGCAACCGCAGGGTATAACTTACGGCAAATGCCCTGAAAGAAAGCCGTGCGGACGTTGCGAAAAAATAAAAGCAGAATGAACCCTCAATCAAAATACATTGTCCTCGACGGAATTGATTTCTGCGGAAAGGGAACGCAGCTTTTCAAGCTGGCAGAGTATATTTTTGGCAAAGACAAGAGAAACACGCTGGCGATTACAAGGGAGCCGACCTACGGCGTTTACGGAGCAGATATAAGAAAAATTCTTGCAGAGGAAAAAGACCCGTACAAGGGTGCGGAGAAATGCTTTGACCTCTATGTCAGGGACAGGATAGACCACATCAAAAGGGTTATCATGCCTGCCTACGAAAGCAAGCACATAATCCTGCAGGACAGGGGGAAATATTCAACCTACGCTTATCAGGTTGCGCAGGGAATAGAGCCGGAAAGGATAATTGAGGCTCACAGGGGCATAATTGCGCCTGATTTGGCTGTAATAATTAACATAACAGCTGATGAAGCCAGAAAAAGAGCTGAAAAAGCAGGAAGGCCAAAAGAAAAGTTTGAGGACACCGGATTCCTGGAAAAAGTCAGGGAAAATTTCTCAAAAGTTAGGAGTGTCTGGCCAAATGAAGACATTGTTTACGTGAACGGAATGCAATCTCCTGATGATGTTTTTGACGAAATAAGGCTTCATGTCGACATAAAACTCAAAAGTTAATTCTTTACACTATTGTAATTTATTCTGCTTCTTTTTCCATAAACTCAGAAAGAGATTTGTTGTTCTTGACTGTCTCATAGCTTATGTCCTTTGGCTTGTTGCCTGCCGCTGCCTCTCTTTTTGTCATTAACGCCATCTACTGCCTGTAATTCAAGTTAGTATTTAAGCATCATCAAGCTTAAAAGTATATTTTGAAGAGAGTATGCTATAACTATAATAAAAACAATGTTGATTTAAATTTTTTTTACTTTTGTATGGTGTCTTTTTATATAATATATTTTGCACAACATAGTTTAAAAAATATAAAAGTTTAAATAGGGGTTGCAATTATCTAATATAACTATATCTTGTGTATTTCAATGATAACAACCACAAGATGTTGTGGTCCAAGATGCTGTGCCCCTACTGCCGGAAAAGCGAAACAAAGGTCGTTGACAAGAGAAACGCTGAGAGTGAAATAAGGCGCAGGCGCGAATGCCTGAGCTGCGCAAAAAGGTTCACAACACAGGAAAGGGTGAAGTGGCTTGACATCTGCGTGCTGAAGCGCGATGCCGCAAAAGAGCCCTACAGCAGGGAGAAATTAATCAAGGGAATGATGCTTGCCTGCGAAAAAAGGCCGGTGACAGCTGAAAAGATAAATTTGATTGCAGACTGCATCGAGGCAAGCATAAGAAAAAGGAAAGGCACGGAGATAAAAAGCAGCTTAATCGGCGACATGGTCATGAAAAAGCTGAAGGCGGTTGACGAGGTTGCCTACATGCGCTTTGCATCTGTCTGCAGGTCATTTGACAATGTCAAGGAATTTGAGCAGGAGATTAAATTATTAAAAAAATAAAGTCAAGAGGTGTTTAAATGATGGAACAGATAACAACAAAGAAAGAAAGCACTGACTCTATTCTTTTTGTACAGACTTCTGACCAGCGAATCCTGAAGTGGGATCCGCAGAGGATTGTTGACGCGCTTGTGAGGGAGACGGCAATAGACCCGAGGATTGCGAGCATAATTGCCAAAGAAGTCGAGAACATGATTGCCAATACAAAGATAAGAAATATCACTGCCCCACTAATCAGGGAGCTGACAAACGCAAAGCTTTTCGAATACGGGTTTGAAGACGTAAGAAGAAAGCACTCGAGGCTGGGATTTCCTGTCTATGATGTTGAAAACATAATCACTGCGCAGAACAAGGCAAACGCAAATGTCCCGCATGGCCCTGAAGCCACGAACATGACGCTGGCAGAGGGTATAAAGCAGGAGTACGCGCTGCTTAATGTTTTCTCGCTGGATGTCGCGGAGGCGCACATGCTGGGCCAGATTCATCTCCACGACCTCGGCATGATTGACAGGCCCTACTGCTCAGGCAACTCAATAGAATACGTCAAGAAATTCGGGCTTAACCTTCCCAATGCAATCTCAATCGCAGGACCTGCAAAACATCCTTTTGTACTGCTCGGGCATCTGCTCAAGATGAGCGCCTGCCTGCAGGGAAGCTTTGCAGGAGCAATCGGCTGGGACGCTCTGAATATTTTTGTCGCGCCATACCTTAAGGGCATCGGCGACAATGAGCTGAAGCAGCTTTCACAGAACCTTATCTTCGAGTTTGCCCAGCAGGCAGTTGCAAGGGGAGGGCAGTCAATATTTTCTGACATAAACCTTTACTGGGAGATTCCGAAGCATTTTGCAGATGTAAAGGCAATAGGTCCCGGCGGAGTCTACACTGGAAACACCTACTCTGATTACACTGATGAATCGCAGCGGTTCATGAGCGCGCTGATGGATGTCTACCTTGAAGGCGACAAGACAGGAAGGCCTTTCTTCTTTCCGAAGCCTGACATCCACATCACAGACAAATTCTTCAAGACAGAGGGAAATGAGGAAATTCTGAACAAGATATGCGAAGTCGCGGCTGTGAAGGGAAACAGCTATTTTGTAATGGACAGGGGCGACACTGCAAAGATAAGCGAGTGCTGCAGGCTCGCATTCAAGCTGGAGGCGTCTGACCTGGAGGATGCAAAGCAGCCGTGGAAAATGAGATACAGCGCGATGCAGAACGTCACAATAAACCTCCCAAGGATAGGCTATGAATCATCAAGGGACGAGACAAAGATGTTTGAGATTATCACAGACAGGATGAAGCTTGTTGCAAAAGCGCATCAGCAGAAAAAGAAATTTATTGCCTCTATTCTTAACATGGGCAGCAGGGGTCCGCTTAATCTTCTTGCAATGGAACTGGACGGCGAGCCTTATTACAGGCTGAACAGGGCAACATTCCTGATTGGAATGCTGGGCCTGAACGAGCTTGTGCAGTACATGACAGGCGAAGAGCTTCACCAGTCAGTCAAGGCAATGAAGTTCGGCTTGAAAGTTATAGCGCACATGAACAGAGAATGCGAGAAACTGAAAGATGAGTTTGGGCTTAAGTTCGTGCTTGAGCAGACGCCTGCTGAATCAACTGCCTACAGGATGGCAAAGCTTGACTACAAAAGCTATGCACTTCAGACAAGCCAGGTCATCAAGGGGGACATAAGCACCAACAGCATTTATTACACCAATTCGACGCTGCTTAATATCTCAGAGCCGATAAACCCGATTGACAGGGTCAAGGATGAAGGGCTGTTCCATCCGCTTATCGAAGCAGGCGCAATCTCGCACATCTGGCTTGGCGAGTCGAGGCCAAGCACAGAGTCCATTGCAAATTTTGTCGTAAAGGCGTTCAAAAACTCGCAGAACTCCCAGATAGCATTCAGCCCCGAGTTCACAAACTGCCTTGACTGCGGCAGGACAGCGAGAGGTATAAAGGAAAAATGCAGCTACTGCGGCTCCGTAAATGTCGACGGCATTACAAGGGTGACCGGCTATTTCTCAAAGACAAGCGGCTGGAACCAGGGCAAGATAGCTGAACTGCATGACAGATACAGGAATCAGGGGTTTTTCTCATGAAGATAAAACTGTTCACGAAAGCTAACTGCCCGAAATGCCCGCTGGCAAAGGCGCTCTGCGACAGCCTAAAGGACCAGTGCCAAATTGAATACTTTGATGTTGAAGAAAGGGACGGGCTTGCAGAGGCGAGCTTCTACACTGTGATGAGCACTCCGTCAATAATAATTGTGAATGATGAGCATGAAGTTATGGGTTTCAGGGGCGAAGTGCCGAAAAAAGAAGAGATTTTAGCTGTGCTGAAGAATGGAAATTAAGGGCTTTATTGAAAATTCTCTTGTAGACTACGACGGGAAAATAAGCGCTGTCGTATTCCTGCCTAACTGCAACTTCAGGTGCGGCTTCTGCTTCAACCAGAAGCTGGTGCTCGAGCCTGAGACGCTTGAGACAATTTCTTTTAAAAAAATAGAAAAATTCCTGAAGAGCCATTCTGATTTTGTCGATGCAGTTGTCATAACAGGCGGGGAGCCCTGCATGCACCCTGAGACTGCGGAGCTTTGCAGGAAAATAAAGGCGCTTGGGTTTTTAGTCAAGGTTGACACAAACGGCTCTTTTCCCGGCGTGATTAAAAAACTTGCAGAAGAAAACCTTGTGGATTACATTGCAATGGACATAAAGGGGCTTTTTGAGGATTACAAAAAAATAACAAATGTTGATGTTGACGTCAAGAAATTGAAGGAAAGCGCCAGTTTCCTTATGAACGGAAAAATTCCATATGAATTCAGGATAACTGCTGTGCCTAAATTCGTGAACAGGGAAACAGTTGAAAAAATTGGGCAGATGCTGAAGGGCGCGAAGAAAGTTTGCCTGCAGCGGTTCAGGCCGGACAACGCCATGGACAGGAAATTAAGGGATTCAAAATCATACACTCTTGAGGAATTGCAGGAGCTTGCTGAAATTCTGAAAAGATTTATAAAAGATGTGAGAATAAGAGGAGCTTAATGGCAAAGGTAATACATGAACGAGAGAAATGCATAGGCTGCGGCGCATGCACAGGAGTCTGCCCTGATTATTTTGAGATGGGCGACGACGGCAAGTCAATGCTGAAGGGCGCAACCCAGAAGGGCGAGAACTTCGAGCTTGAACTGAAAGACGCCGGCTGCTGCAAGGAAGCGGAAGCTGTCTGCCCTGTGCACTGCATCCACGTCAAATGAGTGTGCTTAGAGGCGTTGGAAAAGGTGTTGGCAGTGTATTTTTCTGCATTTTTCTAGCGCTTGCTGTCCTGCCGCTGGGACTTTACAAATTTACAGATTACAATAATCTTTCTCCGTTCTTTGCAAATACAGTAAAAGAGCAGATAAGCAGCAAGGTTGGTGTAAACCAGCTGGCGCTTATCAAATCATTGCTTCTTATCAAATGCGAAAGTGCTGACAAGGTGCAGTTTCCGCTTGAAAACCAGACAATATTTCTTGACTGCGCCAAGATAAAGGAAACAAATGCGTCTGAGCTGCCTTCGCTTGTGGGCGTTGCTATGTTTGAAAGTGTTTATTACAAAGAATACGGCTGCAATTTCAGGGACTGCCTCAGCCAGACACAAGGTCAGGACAAATTTTTTCTTCTGGTTTCAAAAAAAGGCCATGATTATTATCTAAAGCTTACATACTATCTCCTGATTGGCGCTGTTTTCTTCTTGGTCCTTCTTATCATCTGTTCGAAAAGATGGTTGAAACTGATGAATCCGGGCATCTGCCTGATGGTTGTTGGCTTGAACTATTTCTTCCTGAATTATTTTAAAACGAGAATAGGAGTAATTCCAAATGATGTGTCCGAGATAATATTCAGCTCATTTACATCAATTTTCCTGAAGCTTCTTATTGCCGGAGCTGTGCTAACTGCTGTAGGAATTATTCTGCATTTGATTTTCAAGAAGAATGGTCAAAATCCACTAGTGATATGAGCTCGTCCTTCACTACTTTTCCTGTCTCTGCATCGATTTTTATGTTAAGCGTGTTGAATGACTGCGTGATAAATGTTATGTTCCACACCTGCCCCTCATCAATGTTCTGCAGAATGACTATCTGCTTGAACAGCTTGTGCTGAGCATACTTTTTTTCCTGAAGCGCTTTTGCTGCGTCCAATGCCACATCCAGCTCAATTTTTACTTTTGAAATCTCGAGCTTCTTTATTTTTGCCTTCGGGTTCTTGTAAGGCATTGCCTCGGGGATTGCTGTTATTTTTTTCCCATCTATAACAAATGTGACTATTTTCTGCTCAGGCGTGCAGTAGCCGACCTGCACAATATTTTTGTTAGGCTCGTCAAGCATGAAGAAGACGTGCGCCAGGTAGAGATTCTTCTTTTTCTTGAACTCTGCGCTCTTCTCTACGCTTTCTATCTGATCTTTAAGCATTTAGAATGAAAAAATAGATGCCTTTAAAAAAGTTTTGAAAAATCACAGCCTCCAAATGGTTTTTCCAAATCTATGGATTGACTTGACTCTGTGCAGAGGGATGAATACTTCCTTTCCTTTTTCATGTATCAACAGAATATTCTTTTCTATCTGCCTTATGTTTTTAGCGCTTATTTCTACATCTTTTTTCTGCAGCTTATCATAATATTTTATAATAAATTCGTGTTTCCTCGGATGGTTTGCAACCTTCTGAACAGCGCTCATTACACCTCCTTCTATGCCGCCCAAAGGGTCAAACTGTGCAAATATTAGTCCTGTGAATGTAAGTATTACAAGCCCAAAAAATAGGCTGACCCAGGGTGAGGCAAATATTTGCAGAAAAGGAGAGCTAAAATTCGTAAAAGAATCTATGCCTCCCCAAAGCCCTCTCCAAAAAAGAATAATTCCTGTTGCACCGACCAATGACATAAGAAAGTGCCTGTCTGTTTCTCTTAATTTGAAATTCATCTTTCAGCCTCGTTTTATTATATAAAAATAAGGGAGTTTAAAAATGTTTGCATCACCTTCTTTCAGAAAAATATTTAAATCTAACTTCAAGCGAATGAGATAAAGCCTCAAACAACGATTGAGGGAAAAATCATGAACAAGGAATACAAATTCACTAAGCCACTTTCTGAAGGGCTGATAAAATCAAGGCCAAACAGGTTTGTTATGAACGTTAAAATGAATGGCTCCCTTCTTAGGTGCCACTGCCCTTCCACAGGAAGAATCGGCTGCATAAAGTTTGCAGATGTCCCCTGCCTTTTGTCCAGCAATGAGAATGCAAAAAGGAAAACCAGCTGCACAGTCGAAGCCATTTCATTGGACAGAAAAAATTGGATTGGCATAAACCAGACAAAAGCCAACAGATATATAGAATTCTTTTTGAAAACAGGCCAGCTGCGGAAGATAGCTGGAAATGTGAAAACAATCAGGAGGGAAGTGAAATTAAACAAATCAAGGATTGATTTCCTCATCAACGGCAGCTGCCTGCTGGAGGTCAAGACTCCTCTGACTGACATTGGCTGCGGAGGGGAAAAACAGAGGAAATCCACCTCATTCGAGCGCACTATTAAGCACATGAATGACATTTCAGGAAACCGGGGGAAAAGGGCAATTTTTTTGCTGTGCTTTTTGTTCAATGCGAAAAAATTCAGGGTACCGACGCCGGCTGTGCAGGAGACGAGAATAGTTAATGCCGCCCGCAGGGCAGCCTAAGGGGGCTGGAGACCTGGCAGATAAATTTAAAAATAGACAGGAAAGGCGTAAGCCTGATAAAATACTTCAAGCTTGATTTATTTTAAAATGAAACTCAAAGAACTATTGGAAAGGCAGCACTACGAGCTTGTGGGCAGGCATTCCGCTGTAAAAATCTGCGAATGGACAAAGCAGTCAATGAGAAATGAAGGATTCTGCTACAAGCAGAAGTTCTACGGCATCAATTCCCACAGATGCGTGCAGATGACGCCTGCGCTTAATTACTGCTCCAATTCCTGCGTCTTCTGCTGGCGCCCGCTTGAGTACAATTACGGCATCAAAATAAAAAAAGAGGACAGCCCGAAGAAAATAGTTGACAAGTGCATCGAAGCGCAGATATGGAAGCTTGCGGGATTCGGCGGAACTCACAAGTCAGACAAGAAAAAGCTGGCAGAAAGCAAGAAGCCGATGCATTTCGCGATTTCATTGAGCGGCGAGCCGACAATCTACTCAAAATTAAAAGAATTGATTAAGGAAATCAACAAAAGAGGCATGACTTCTTTTGTTGTGACAAACGGCATGTTCCCAAACAAGCTGAAGGGGCTGAATCCGACTCAGCTTTACATCTCAATAAATGCTCCGAATGAGAAATTATATAGGAAAATCTGCGCACCTGTTTTCAAGGATTGTTGGAAAAGGCTGCTGAAAAGCCTGAAAGTGATGAAGAATATTAAAACAAGGAAAACATTGAGGATTACGCTGATCAAAAACCTAAACATGATTGAGCCGGAAAATTATGCTAAATTAATAAAAATTGCAATGCCTGACTTTGTCGAAGTTAAATCATATATGTGGGTCGGCGCATCGCAGAAAAGGCTGAACATAAAGAACATGCCGCTGCATCCTGAAGTGAAGGAATTCGCAAAAAAGATTGGAAAGAACTGCGGCTACAATATTGTTGATGAGAAAAAAGAAAGCAGGGTTGTGCTGCTGATGAAGAAAGATTTAAAAACTCGCAAGATTAAATTCTAAAAATGAAGCGTGTCTTTATAATCCATGGCTGGGGAGGTTATCCAGAAGAAGGATGGCTTCCCTGGCTGAAGAAAGAGCTTGAGAAAAAAGGATTTAAAGTTGAGATTCCTACAATGCCTGAAACAGCTCATCCTAAAATAAATGCCTGGGTTTCTCATTTGAAGAAAATTGTAGGAGCTGTTGACGAAGAAACTTTCTTTGTGGGGCACAGCATCGGCTGCCAGGCGATCCTGAGGTATCTGGAAACTGTTAAAAATAAAAAAATCGGGGGCGTTATTCTCGTTGCAGGCTGGGTTCATCTGACAGCTGCGGCGCTTGAAACTGAGGAAGACAGAAAAATCGCAAAGCCCTGGCTGGAAACGCCAGTTGACTGGAATGAAATAAAGAAACGCAGATTTGTTGTGATATTCTCTGACAACGACCCCTATGTCCCGCTCAGCGATTCAAAAATCTTCAAGAGCAAGCTTGGGGCGAAGATAATTATTGAGAAAAACAAAAAACATTTCAGCGGAAGCGATGGCATCACTGAATTAAAATCCGCGCTTGATGAACTGCTTGCTATTTCCTCACAACTCTCCTGACTGCCCTGAAAACATTCTCAATTCCCCTTATCGGATGTATTGAAATCAATCTCAGGAAAACCTCTCCAACCTGATGCTCTTCTTTTGCCCTTGGCTCTTTGATTGAAAACATGAAAAGCGAAGAGATTGACCTCAGGAAAACAGCGATTGTGAACACGAACGGAATTCCTGAAAGGAAGAATGATGCGTTGTCTGCGATGAATCCGCCGATAATGGGTGCGATTATCATCGGGATTGCTGTAATCGTCGAATAAACAGCCACATTCACTGCCCGCTTCTTCGGTGAAAGGTCAAGAAGCAGATTAAAAGTCGCCAAGTCAGCCCCTGCCCAGACAAGCCCAGACAATATTTGTGCAGGAACAATGAGCCAGAGATTCTGCCTTGTTGTGAACAGGTAAATTAACGGTATGAGCGCTGTTCCGAACATTGACAAAATTGCAACTGGCTTGTCGCCGTATTTGTCGCTTATCCTGCCGTACTGCGTCTGAGTCACTATTCTTGCAAGTATGGATATTGCGGTGGCAACCATAAAAAATGTGTAACTCATGCCAAGATTTTCAAGCATGTAAACAGTGAAAAATGGGGAGGCGATCATGACTGCAAAATAGAAGAACGAGACAATTAAGACAAATTTCCTGAAATCGCCATTAATTGAAAAAGATTCCTTGAACGAGTGATGCACATTGTCCCCGTATTTTGGCTCCTTTATTCTCCATAACACCGCTGTTGCAGTCAGCCCGAAAGCAAGCCCAATTAAAAATATTGAAGAAAATCCGAACAGATTATTTTTCGGGAACAAATCAAGATAATATGCTGCGACAATGCTTGTAATCATTGTTGCAATCCATATTAGCATATTCCTTCTTGCAAAGAACATTCCCCTGGCTTTTTCAGGGACAATGTCAGCTGCAAGCGATGTCCAGGCAGGGTCTGTGAGATACTCCGAGAACTGTATTAAAAAATAAAATATTACCACAACCGCTATTGGGTGCTGGCTGAAGAAAATCGGTATTAATACAATTGGAAACCAGAGGAATTTCGCCACCAGATGCGCCATGACGCAGATTCCTTTCCTTGAATAGAACTCAACAAGTTTCGCGCCGATGAATTCTGACAGCATTATTGAAACATATGGAATCGCGGAAAGCAGCCCGATAACAACATTTGACGCGCCAAGCGCAAGCGCAAACGCAATCAGGAATGTGCTTGTCAGCCCGTTGTAGACTGCCCAGAGCGCTCCGTTGACAAAAAGATTTTTCTGATTTTTGTTGTATTTCATATCTCAATCAGCCTGCCTTCTGGTCCCGGATTTATGATTTTTGTTGAGCCAATTTTATCGCTTTTTCCAGCTGTCTCGTGGATGTGCCCGCAGATAAGCAGTTTTGGCTTAATCAGCTTTACAAATTTATTTACTGATTCGTTTCCGACATAATCACGCCCTATCTTGTCAAGTTTTGTCCTGTACGGAGGGGCATGTGTGAACAAAATCACCTTGTCGCTCTTTTTCAGATGCTTCTTGAACCGCTTTGTCAGTCTTTCAAGCCTTTCATCATTCTGCGAGAAGCCGCCTCCGCCATAGCCGAAGAAAACATATTTTCCGAAATGGTACGAGCGCTCATGCATGTAAAGAACATTGTTAAATACAGAGCACATGTCAGCCAGAAGTTGTTCATCCTCATGGTTGCCTGGGATAACCAAAACAAGCTTTTTTGTTCTGCTTAATTTGGACAGAAGAATATCTAGACCTTCCTGAAAAATAGACAAGTCACCTGCGCAGATGATTATGTCTGCTTTTTTCGCTTTTTCAATCACCTTTTTCAGGGCAGATGTGTTGCCATGGACATCCACAAAGCCTAAAATCCTCATATAATGAGGAAGAAAGCGCTTAAATATAAATAAAGCGATACTACTACTAAATAGTAAAATTTATAAATAAAGACAGTTTATTATATGTCAAAATGAATAAAAAACTCGCTTTTGGCGCTGGACTTCTGTTTCTTGCAGCAGATGCGCTTTATGGCTGCAGCAGCCCAAGACTGCCTCCAGAGAGGATAGCCTTGGAAGCAAGAGTAGCACAGCATAAAGCTCAGGTTGCAGAATACAAAAAAGGCTATGAAAAAGTCTTCAGTTTTGAATATCAAAAAAGCCCAGATGAGGAGCTTCAGCTTGCAGGTAATTATTGCTATTGGATGAGAAAAAATGTAAATCCTAAGAAATTTCCTGAGATGAAGGAAGACATGAAAAATGTCAGAAAAAGGTGTACGAAAATCCAGAGGCAGATGTACAACAGGATTGCTGCGCTTAAAGATGAAGGCATGAAAAGCATTCAAAAAGGAGAAAGGACAGTCAGCTGGGACAGATGGCCTTTTGCAGAGGCAAATATTCTGTGCAAGTGGTTTGAGGAATACGCAAAGGATTATCCAAAGTTTAATGATTTTAAAAAAATGCAGGGCGAAATCAGACAGACAATAGTTAGTTTCGAGGTTGAAAACATACATCAGAAGTCAATCACAGATAATTGGGGCAGAATTAAGGCAGATGATCCATACATTCCTGAAAAAAGGGAGAATGCAAGAAAGATAGTAAGTGATTTTTATGAAAGCCATCTTGAAAGGGTCAAGAAAGAGTATGTTGACACTACAATCGCAGACGCTGTTGCCAGCGTATTAAATGGTGAGAGTAGTAGGTGGAAAAAGTATTTGAGGAATGGCGATGAGTGGGCTTTTTAGAAGCTATTTTAAGTAAAGAATGTTTTTTAATTAAAATGAATAAAAAAACAGATTATAAAGCAAAGATACTTGTAATGGACGATGAAGAAATAATAATAAAGGTTGCTGGCAGAATACTTAAAAATTTGGGATATATTGGAGAGTTTGCCTCAAACAGCGCTGAAGCTGTAAAATTGTATAAAGAAGCCAGGAAATCAAACAAGTCATTTGACATTGTCATACTTGATTTAACTATACCAGGTGGCATGGGGGGTGAGAAAACATTAGATGAACTGATTGAAATAGACCCCAATGTCAAAGTGTTGGCTTCAAGCGGTTATTCTAACAGTCCTATAATGTCTGATTTTGAAAAATATCATTTTAAAGGCGCTCTTGCCAAACCATATACATTAGACGAGATGAAGAAGGCAATCGCCCTGATATTGGAAGGAAAAAATGGATAAAAAACCAACTTATTCGGAGCTGGAAAAAAGGGTTCGGGAGCTGGAGAAAGCTGAAGAGGCATTGCAGAAAAGCCTAAGATTATATAAGGGGCTTATTGAAACAACTAATACAGGTTTTGTAATTCTTGACCAGGAAGGCAAGGTCCTTGATGCAAATCAGGAGTATGTCCGTCTTTCTGGGCATAAGGATCTCAGCCAGATATGCGGTAGAAGTATAGTTGAATGGACAGCTGATTACGAAAAAGAAAAGAATGCCGAGGCTGTCGGTAATTGTTTCAGAGAGGGCCAAATCAGAAATTTAAATATTGACTACATAAATGCTCAAGGCAAGATTACCCCGATTGAAATTAATGCGACTGTCGTGAAAGTGGACGAAGTAACAAAGATTCTTACGCTGTGCCGTGACATCACCGAGCGCAGGCAGGCGGAGGAGGCGCTGCGGGATTCCGAGGAAAGATTTAAAGCTATTTTTGACAGTGCAAACGACGGAATAATCCTGGTAGATAATGAGACCAAAAAATTTGATAGCTCCAATAATGCAATCTGTCAAATGCTAGGTTACAGACTTGAAGAAATTAAAAATTTGGGAGTCACTGATATTCATCCCGAGAAAGATTTACCTTATGTTATAGAGCAGTTTGAGAAACAGGCAAGAAGAGAGATTGCAGTGGCTAAAGATATTCCGGTAAAAAGAAAAGACGGCAGTGTTTTTTATGCAGACATAAACTCGACTCCGATAACGCTGGCTGGAAAAACATATCTCCTAGGTCTCTTTAGGGATATCACAGAGCATAGGAAAGCTGAAGAGCAGAAGCTTAAAATGCAAAAACTTGAAGCCATTGGCAATCTTGCGGCAGGCATCGCCCATAATTTCAACAATGTATTGGCAGGTATCTTAGGCAATATTTCCTGCATTAAAGAGCAATACAGTGATGATAAGGAATTATATGAAATAATAGAGGATGTGGAAAAAGCATCCCTGCGGGGAAAAAATCTGGCCAGCCAATTAGTCACATTTGCAGGCGGAGGAGGGCCAGTCAAAAATATGACGTCTATTGAAAAGATAATTAAAGACTCTGCCAATTTTGCACTGAGCAGATCTAATGTCAAGTATGAGTTTAATATTGCGGATAATCTTGGCCTGGTTAACATGGATGAAGGGCAGATAAGCCAGGTTATTGCCAATATTGTTATGAATGCGGACCAGGCAATGCCAGACGGAGGATTGATTAATATTCAGGCTGAAAACATTTTATTTAAAAACAGAGAATATTCAGATTTACAAGAAGGAAGATACATAAAAATCGCTGTTAAAGACCAGGGAGTTGGTATTCCCAAAGATAAATTATCTAAGATATTTGACCCTTTTTTCTCAACCAAAGAAGGAAGAACAGGAATTGGGCTTTCAACTGCATATTCCATAATTAAGAGGCATAACGGACAGATTGATGTAGAGTCAGAGCCGGGAAAAGGCACAATTTTTAATATTTATTTGCCTGCTTCATAATAAAATTTCTTGAAATATATGACTTTCAGAAAGGTTTAAATACTTGTAATTGATAAGTAGTACAAATAGGGGGTTTGGATACTAAATAGAGGTGTGGGGGACAAGATGCGAATATGGAAACCTATTGGTATTGCCGCAACAATAATTAGTCTAGGATGCAGCATGAGTTCTAATTTCAAGGATGTGTGCGAAGGTCAGCAGGGCAGCGCATTGGAAAGATGTGTGTCAGAAACATATGGAACTAATGTTAAGGATTATCAAGCGCTAAAAACTCAATCATTTCCAATGTTCTCCTCCTGTCAAGGAAGTGGTGGTGGCTCTCCGCCTGCCCAGCAGCAGCCTCCTGCACCGCAGCATTATCTTCTTGAAACCTGGCATTGGGACATTGACAGTGACGAATGCAGTGTTTCGCAGGTTGACCGCACAGTAAGCGCTGATTACAGCATAAGTGCTGATGCAAACTGCGTCTCATCTTTAGGGGGAAATGTGCAGGTGAACTTCGGAATCAAAAACCTGACAGACGGCGTTGTGCTCAATGATGTTATTGGTGTGATTAGTAAAATATCTGATCCTTCGGTAACTGCGAATTATCCAACAGCTGCGACATCCACTAATTATCCACTGGCTGTGACATCCACTGGCTGTGACAATCCAGCTGGATGCCCTTATTTTGTTTCAGGCGACATTACATACAAGAATCCTGTTACAAAAACAGTTGAGTTTAATAATCCAACAGGTGATATTTTCAGGGCGCAGATTGACTGGTACAATAAAAAATGAAGCTGAAAAATAAAAAGAGGGGCATTGTATTAATTCTGGCATTCTTGACTATGTTTCTCTACGGCTGCAGCAATGGTGTTATTACAGGTCACGTTGTCTATGACAGAACAGCTTCCTCGGAGTTGAAGGCAGCAGAGGCAAATGAAACTCCTGTAGTTGCAAATGAAAGTTCGCAGAACAAAGTTCAGGAAACAATAAAAAACCAGACAACTAAAACTCAGGTAACTGCTGCCCAGAACCAGACCCAAAACCAGACAAAGCCAAGTTATAATATCCTCGCAGGCTCAAGCACAAGCAAGAAAACCATATCAACCTCTTCAGGAGGCAGCTCAAGCAGTGGAAGCGGTTCAAACTCAAACCTTCCTGATGCAACAAAGTTCTCAGGCGATACAACTGACTTTTCAAAAGAAAGCAATTTGAAAGCTGTCGACGATTTGGTGCTGGATATCCCAACAAATGGAAAAATCGATTTCAGCGGACAGTCTGTTGATGTTTCAAATGCAAACCTTGACGCCTATGTCCAGATATCATATAATCTCATTTCAGTTGATTCAAGCAACCTGCCTGAGCTGAACAAGCCGGCAACCTTGACACTCTATGGCTTGTCTTTCGGCAATCCTGTCGTTTTAAAGGATGGTAGCGAATGCAGTGACTGCAATGTAATAAGCTATTCAAACGG
The DNA here is from genome assembly GCA_963845175.1 of uncultured archaeon. GTDB lineage: Archaea > Nanobdellota > Nanobdellia > Woesearchaeales > CAIVOO01 > CAIMOB01. The sequence goes on along the minus strand of CAWJRI010000001.1, from coordinate 54,424 downwards.
GGATTTGACATTCACTGTCCAGCATTTCACGAACTACACCGCAGGCGAGTCAGGGCACTGCATCAACCTGACAGATGACTTGGTTGTGAACTCAAACGCAACGCTCTGCGCAAAAACATACAACATAAATGACGCGAACAACGATGGAATCCTGAAGATGGGCGCAAATAATGTTGTGCTGAACTGCAACAACTCAGTCATTGTCGGTAATGGAAACGGCTACGGAATTTACAGCAGCACCCACAGCGGCAACACAATAAAGAACTGCAACATAAAGAAATATAACAAAGGGATTTATCTTGAAAATTCCAACAGCAACATCATAACAAACAACATTGTAACAAACAGCACAGTTGCTGGAATTGAGCTTGTTGACGCTTCCCACAACACAATCTCAGGAAATACATTAAGATTCAACAACAAAAGAGGCATAAATCTTGTTCCGTCAGACATATTGAATGATGCAACAAGCTGCAAATACAATATCATAAAAAATAATGTTGTTGAAAATCAGGAATACGGAATCACGCTCCAGAACGGTGATGACTACAACAATGTCACAAACAACAATGTAAATTACAATTCAAACTCAGGAATCCAGATTACCGGCAACAATAATAACAATGCAGTTTACAACTATGTTGCTGGCAACAATCTGACTGGAAACGGCGGATACGACACAAGCGAAAGCAAAAGAGGATTTTATTCTGGCATTTACGTCGGAAATGCAGGACCTGATTACATATTAAACAACAATGTGCTGAACAACCTTGGTCCTGGAATCGCGCTTTTCAACTCAAGCAATAACGAGATAAGGAATAACAATGTAAAGAACAATGCATTTGAAGGAATTCTGCTGATGAGTGACATTGTTCCCTCAAGAGGGCTTCGGGATAACAATAACATAATCAGCAAAAACAATGTAACGCGCAACAGCGCAACAGCAATTTTAATTGGCTACAATTCAATGGGAAATTCGATAACCAAAAATCTGCTCAATTTCGGCGGGTACAGGGCAAACAGCTCAAACAATGTTTTTGCGAACAACACATACCTTAATGCTCCTCCCCAAATAATTACCGGCGACAGCGAAGCCTGGAGCACATACAATAATAATATTTCTATTAATATGAATGATCCTGACAACGGCACAGTCAGCATTTCGGCACAGAATCTTCCTCCAGGAGCGACGTTCAAAAACAATGTGATTTCCTGGACACCCAATTCAACGCAGTACGGAGATTACAACATCACATTGAAGGCGACTGACGGCATAGACAATGTCTCAAAATCGATAATACTTCACGCCCACCAGTCATGCCATGTAAATTCCGAATGCAATGATGGAAGCAATGACACAGTAGATGTGTGCAACTTTCACAGCCTTGACTGGAATGGGACTTACCCAAGCTGCTCAAACTTTATTCCAAATGTTTATGGAAGAGTGGTCGACACAAACACTGGCCTGCCGGTTGCAGGAGCAAATATATCATTTTATGACACTAGCGTCTGGGATGCTGAGAATATGACAGGCAATTACTCTGCGTTGCAGCCAAAGCCTGTTCCCGACGCTGTGACAGATGCAAACGGCTCTTATTACGGATTCACAACATCAAGCACAGGTTATACAAACATTGTCATTCAGGGCTGTAGTGAAAAGGATTTTGACCATAAGATGAGCACGCAGCCAACAGAGGACAAGCAGATAGTACTGCCTGAAACAGGCAATGTGAAGGTCCTTTTTGAAAAGGAGGATGCTGCCCTAAAATCTGATCTTCGCATTGCACAGCCTTATGACAAATTGCTTGTCGCGAACAGTTCGACAGGAGAATCAGTAATCATCAACAACGGGCAGAAAATACCTGCATTGACAAATCTCTTGTTCTACATCAGAGTGCACTGCGTACCAGGATACTGCACAAAGAAAATAGATTATGATCACTATTCAAACTCAAGCTACGCAATAGTCGACAGGCTTGACTATGACACCTGGAGGATTTATTTTGAAGACCTTGACGTTAAGAAGAGCATCATGCCAGACTTTGACTACAACGATGCTGTCATACTTGTTGATTTGTACAATTACAGCAAGCCTACGCAGAACACTACTATTTACACAGATGACTGCAATCATAATGGAGTGAAGAACTGGCAGGATTGGAATGATAGCTCATGTGACAATGGCATGCATATTTCAGAGGTTGCTGAGAACTCCACATATTACAAGAGTCTGAATTTCGACGGATATATAATTTATTCAGGAAGATTCGAAGGAAACAACAACTATACTTGCAACGAATATGTTAATTTCAACATGTTCGGCGTAAACAACGGCTACAATGACACAACTGTAACGTTTATTGTTGAGAATCACACAGCAGACAGCAGTTCTTTCCCATCTAATATCCCTTGCCATGTTGACGGCAAGACAGTCTACTGCGGAAACCAGAGCAAATCTTCTGAGAACCTATTCCTGCCAAACGACAATAAACAGCACAACAAGAACTACAAGGTTTACATACCCTGCAACTGGGGACCTGGAAGATATGAGATTCACGCCTATGATAATCTGAAGTGGGGGAAGATGCACAAGATTGGGGATTTCTTTGTTGTGAAGGACACGACGCCTCCTTTCATAAATGGAGGATTAGAGGGCACATTGGATCTTGGTTACCTTGATAACGGAAGCAATGTAATCAAGACTATTGCGAAGGGATTCACAAATGATACATTTTACCTTGAATATAGTGCAAGAGATCCTGCTCAGTCAGGGACATTGGCGTCAATTGCTTCGATAGAAATTGGAGGAAGGGCTGATAATAGTGTAAACATAACAATTGACAAGGACATAACAGACAATAAGACAGTTGATTATTCAGGTGTTGGAGGGACAGCAGTATATTTCCCAGGTGTATCAGATAATATAGCTGATGCAACAAAAATAGTTTATAACAAAAGCGGGCATTATGTAATGAAAATAACTGCAACAGATAAAGCAGGGAATAAGGCAGTTAAATATGTAAACATAACTGTTTATATAACAGAAAATGAAGCAAATGCGATTTCTACTCCGCTTTACGAAAATTTAGGGATTTTGCTTGGCCATAATTTGAATCATACAACATTGGGAACAATAGACGGATTTACATTAAATGTTGACAGGATGGAAACTGGGTCGCAGCACACAATAGGTGATGAATACGTAACCCCAAATAATCCTGGCACTAGTGAAAGAGCGGGGTTACCTGCAAACTGGATAACGCAACTTAACAATGAAATAAACAACTGCAAAATGGGTTATAACGAGCTTATAAAACCCATTAATCTATCCACAGCAAAAGAGTATAACCAAACAATAACACAATTCCTGAATTGGGCGATAAATACTTGCGGATATCCTTGATTTGTTAATTCATTAACTTAAATTCTGTTAATACATTAACCAACAAATACCACTTTGTTAATTCGTTAACCAAAAAATTTAAATACTAGTTATATGTTAACCTATTAACATAAATGCACAAAAAAGAGGTAATATATGTTTACAATCTTTCTGAGTTAAATAGTCTTACAAAGGTCAAATTTGTCCAGGTTCTGAAAGGAAGGAATAAGCGTAAGGGAATTGTAGAAGATTCTGGTGGAAAATTTCTTGTCCCAGGCTGCTTCATAATCCCGTTTGACAAATCCAGGGAAATAGAGCATGTCTTCAATATTTGGAATGTAAAGTTTGACAAATATTCTGTGGAGCTCATAGGAGAAACGCACAAAATAGATTATGTAGGATAAAATGAGAATGAGGCTAAAAGAAGCAATTATAGGAATTGTCTTGATAGTTGCGCTAGTCTTTGCATTTTCAAATCCGAATATAACTGGCTTATTCTGGCAAAATGTCAATGACCTGAGCTATGAAAAAGATATTAACATGACATTAAACTCATCAACTAATTTGACAGTCGACCTTGAATCCCCAAGAATCCCAAGATTGACAAGCTTCAAGCTGACTGGAAATGTTAATGGAAGCGCTGAAATTTATCTAAAAGCAACGAATAAAACATATTTAATAGTCAACGGCACAGAAAATTTTGAAGACAAATGCGAAGAAACCTGCTCAATTGACGAATTCAACCAGACAAGCTTTGAACTGATTGTTAAATTAAACGGGACCCTGGAGCTGAAAAAGGCAAACTATGTTGTGCAAAATTTGACTTGGGTTGAAGAAGAAAAAAATCCTGTGATTGACAAAAGTCTTGTATCTGGAGTAAAAGAAAAAAGCTATGATATCATTGTAATTCTTGAAGACCCAAAAGGAAAGAAGTTTTCTGTTGCAAATAATGAGGAAGAGCAAAGGAAGGAGAGAATAAAAATTGCACAGGAAGAAGTCAAAAAAATACTTGACAAGAATGAGACAAAAATAGAGCATGAATATTCAAATATTAATGCACTTGAATTAAAGGTCACAGAAAAAGAACTTGAAAAGATTGAGAAAAATAAAAATATTAAAAGTATAATTAAGGATAATGTGGGCAGTATTAGCTTAAGCAAAAGTGTTCCTCTGATTAAAGCAGATGTTGTCCAGGGTATAAAAATAAACGGGATAAATTTGACGGGAAAAGGGGTTAGCGTCTGTATTATTGATACAGGAATTGCTTATAACCATTCAGATTTTGGAGGTTTTAACAGCTTCCCTAATGCAAAAGTTATTGGTGGGCATAACTATTGTGCTGACGAAAATTGCAGTTCTGAAAACAATAATCCTTACGATGACAACGGCCACGGAACACACGTTGCAGGAATTATTGCTGCAAACGGAAAATTGAGGGGGGTTGCGCCTGAAGCAACGCTTGTTGCGATGAAAGTGGCAAACTCCAGTGGAAAGTTTCACTGGCCAGATGTTGTCGATGCCATTGATTGGTGTATTAATAATCAAAGCAAGTATAATATTTCTGTGATATCTCTAAGCTTAGGAGATGGCGAGCATCACAACAACCGTTATACTCAATGTCAGTTAGGGAGTATTGATCTAAACAATAGTGATGGCGGGCTGGTTGCAAATGCAATTGATACTGCTGTTGCAAAAAATATTTTTGTGGTTGCCGCTTCTGGAAATGATGGAGCAAGTGATGGCATTAATTATCCTGCCTGCGCTCCAAATGCCACATCTGTCGGCTCTTCTAATGATGGTTCAGGAGGCATGGCAATAGATACGTTATCTCTATTTTCAAATACTGATAGAATACTTGACCTGCTGGCTCCAGGGTACTCTATAAATTCAACTGTGCCCAAGGGCAGCTGCAGCAATTGCAGCGCCACCGGCTACCGCACCTTATCTGGAACATCTATGGCAGCGCCTCATGTTGCAGGCGCTGCAGCACTAATCTATCAAAAAGAAAAGCTCCTAAATAAGAGAAACGCAACTCCAAGCGTTGTCAAGGAACTGTTAAAAACAAGGACAAATAAGTTCATAAACGATAGCCGTACTGGATTATCATTCCCAAGAATCGATGTTCTTCAAGCAGTAAATGCCATTTTACAAGTAAATGGAACAGAGAATTCATTGAAAAAAGATGGATATGGAAAGGTAAAGTTCGGAAAATCGATTGATTTGACAAAGGTTTCAGAAGCATTTGTAATAGGCAATAATTCGATTTTCATGAACGCAAGCAAATACTCTCAATTTAACAAGTCTGCAAATTTGACAATTTACAGCCTGAATTTTAAGAAAACACCAATTGTTTTAAAAAATGGGGCTGTCTGTCATAACTGCAAAAGCAGAGGGTATGATGGAAAGAATTTCACTTTTGAAGTTGCCGGCTTCTCAAATTACAGCGCAGGAGCTAATTCAGAATTAAAAATTTTTGACGAGAACGATCCAGAAGGCGGCTGGATGAACAGGACAACATATGAAAAAATAATATTCTATGCAAATTACTCAAACAGAACTTCAGGAGCGCCAATAACAGCTGCTTCATGCAACATAAGCTTCTCTGACTTAAGTGGCTCAATGAACTATACTTCATCAACTAAATTGTTCGAATTCAGCAGGAATTTCACAACCGCAGGTCCTTATTATTACAATGTTAGCTGCAGCCAGACAAATTATGAATACCTGAAAACATCCGATGACATTTCAGTGCTTCCGGGATGCGGGCTGCCTCCTCCGAATGTTAATTGGACAATAGAGAATGCAGGTATTGTTTGCAACAATACATTTTTGTACTTCAAGAACCAGACGCTGTTTGTAAAAAGAAACACGACATTAGTTTTGGAAAATACAACATTTGTTCTTGACCAATCAAATATTGATAGAAGGATTATCATTAATCAAACTTCAAATTTAATATTAAAAAAATCAATCATAAGGAGTGGGGTTGCTGGAAAATATTTTGATATTTATATCTATGGTTCGGCGAATTTGAGCGGAGTGACTTTTAATCTCTCAAGACCTTATGCAGAAGCGAATGGGATAAACAATATCAAGAATAGCGTATTCCTTTCTAATATTGATTTTAGAGGTAATTCGATCAACAAGATTGATAAGTGCAATTTCAGCGGAGTAAGTTATTTTTCAGGAGACTCTGTAAATACTGTTAATAACAGCTTATTCTTCAATGAAGTTCATTTTCATGACAATTCAAATAATACAATTGAAAATGCAAATATGAAATACAAAATTTATTTCTATAATAATTCTGTTACATATGTAAAAAATTCTAACCTAAATAGCACCCAATTTGGTTGGCTAAGCGGGAATCCAACTGTAGATTTCCTAGAACCAAAATCAATTGTTAAAGAAGTAAATAGCGTAAGAAGACATAGTACAACAATCAAAGGGTATGTTGACTTTACTTCTTCTCTAGTAGGTGGATTCGTATCTGGCTCAATTATACACAGGTTCTATCCTGTTGTCATAAACTACACAAACGGCTCAATGGCAGTGAATAGATATGTCAATGTCACAAATGGAACAAATATTTTGTGGCAGGGATACACAAATTCGCAGGGGATTGCCTACCCTAACTTAACGTTTGTTTCAACAACTTATGCAAAAATATTTAACATTTCAGTCAACTCAAAGCAAAATATAGCGCTGCTCACAGACACCCCAATCGTCTTCACGCTCGATGCAACTGCACCGATTCTAAATATTTCTCTGCCACGAAACAACTCGCTTCATAATTCAAAAACAATCACGCTCAATTACACTGCTCATGATGATACAGCAATATCGCAGTGCTGGTACGCGAATGTGACTGGGAATAGGATTAATTTGCCTGGGTGCAAAAATGTTACATTCTCCGGAAAAGAGGGGCGGAACAACATAACTGTCTATGCAAACGACAGTTCAAACCAAACCGCTTCAAAGCAGGTATTCTTCATTGTTGATACAACTCCACCGACATGGAACGAAACGCCGACAAATAGAACTGTTGAATTTACACATCCATTTTACTATGATGTCAACGCAACAGACCCGAGCGGAATAAGCCAATACTGGATTAATGACACAACTTATTTCAAGATTAACAAAAATATAGGAATAATACAAAACAATACTGGCTTGCCTATTGGAACAAGATGGTTAAACATCTCTGTCAATGATACACTGAATAATAGGCGCTCAACAATAATAAATGTAACAACAAGGGACACAAATGCGCCAGTTGTAGGGCTTGAGTTACCTGCCAACAACACGCTAAGGACAGTCAATTCAACAACATTCAATTACAATGTCAGCGACGCAAACAGTATCTCGAATTGCTCATTAATATTAAATAACAAGAATAATGAAACTAATACAACAATAACAGAGGGCATAACGCAGAGCTTCGCAAGGATATTGGCAAACGGACAATACAACTGGAGCGTCAACTGCACAGACGCTGCAGGAAACACAGGCGCTTCAGTAAAGTACAACCTGACTGTTGATATTGCAGTTAGTGCAATCAATGATTCAACCCCGCCGGCGCTTGTTGTCTATCTGCCGCGGAATAACTCGCTTCATAACACAAAAACATTGACACTGAATTATTCTGCAAGTGACAACATAAATATCTCAGAATGCTGGTATGTTAATGTGACAGGCGGCGAATTGAAGCTGCCTGGATGCATAAATGTAACTTTCTTCGGGCAAGAAGGGCTGAACAATATTACAGTTTATGTAAATGATACAGTCAATCACATTAATTCAACGCAGGTGTTCTTCACTGTTCACACAATGCCGCCGACGCAGGGGACGCCGATTCTGAACTCAACATACGGAACAAATACTTCGAATGAAAATCTGACTGTTTACAACCAATCAACATTTGATCCAAACGGGCTTAATGTAACAAACATAATCAACTGGTACAGGAATGGTGCTTCGATTATAGCATTGAACATGCCGTTTGAATCTGATAATTCTGCAGGCGCTGGAAAGACAAAGGACTACTCACATTATGGGAATAATGGAACTGTAAATGGAGCAACTTGGGTTTCAAATGGAGGATTTGATGGGAAAGGCGCCTACAAATTCAATGGAGTTGATGATTACATAGAAATAAATGATTCAGCTTCGCTTACTTTTAACACATCAGAGGCATTCTCAGTAGAGGTATGGGTAAAGACAGACAACGTAGGTTGGTATGCAGCAATCATTGGAAAAGTATCATCATCAATTGGTGCGTCATCATCACAATGGGGGCTTGCGATTGCTCCTGGCGCATATCCGTATTTCGCTGTTTCAGATGGTGCATCATGGTACAATGCGATTGCCAACATAAGCATTCTGGATGGAAAATGGCATCATCTGGTGGGCATATGGAACACGACAGATGTTTCGATATATGTAGACGGCAGCCTGCCACAAATAGTATGCTCACCATCATGCACGCCTCCATCATTGAATGAAGTTTCAGCAAGCACATTCATAGGAACAACAGATACTGGAAGCATCCCATTCAACGGCACAATTAATTCAGTAAGAATCTACAACAGAAGCCTGTCAGCTGAACAGATAAAAGCGCTGTACAACAATAGGACAGACAGGATTGTAAAGCAGGAAATAAAAGTTGGAGAGACATGGCAGGCGGAAATCACGCCGAATAACGGCTATGTTGATGGTCTGGCAAAGAAGAGCAACAACCTTACTGTTTTGGGCGTTACAAACACACCGCCGACCTGGGTGGAGACGCCGCAGAACAAGACACTTGAGTTTGGAGACTCGTTTTACTATGATGTAAATGCAACTGACCCAGACGGAATAAGCCAATACTGGATTAATGACACGGGTTACTTCAAGATAAACAAAACAACAGGTGTGATAGAAGAAAGCACGTCAGTGCCGATAGGAACGAGATGGCTGAACATTTCTGTCAATGACACGCTGAACAGCAGGCTCTCAACAGTAATAAACATAACAACAAGGGACACAAATGCGCCGGTTGTAAAGCTCCAGTCGCCTGCCAATAACACATTAAGGACAGATAATTCAACAACAATCAATTACAATGTGAGCGACGCTAACAGCATTTCGAACTGCTCGCTGATTTTGAATAAAGTAAAAGTTGCAAATAACTTGACCATAACAAAAGGGATAACGCAGAGCTTCGCAAGGACATTAGCAAACGGAAAATACAACTGGAGCGTCAACTGCACAGACGCTGCAGGAAACACAGGCAAATCTGGAATTTTTAAACTTACAATTAATGTATTTGGCGGAGTAGTGACGCCTCCGGGAAGCAATAAAACAGGAAAGAACAGCGGAGGCATCGCGCCTTATATAGGACCTCCAAAATCAAATGAGACGCCTGCGTTGAGGACGCCTGCAAAAGGGGAGACAACGCCTGCTGAGAAAGCAAAAACAGAGGAAAAAGCACCTGAGAAAAATGTTGAAGAGAAGCCTAAGGAGGAAAAGCCAACACCGAATACAAATTCTGGCAGAAGCGGGCTGCTGTGGTGGATAGTCGGGGCAGTAATAGCCTCAGCTATTATTTTATTGCTTCTGCTCTGGCCAAAAGGAACACTGATAGCTGACAGCGGGACAATTGAAAAATTAATAAGTGAGAATAAGATAAAGAAATACAGAAAGATTTACACATTAAAGGAGAACTGCGAAAAACACAGTGAACTGAAAAATCTTGTTGCGTTCGAGCTTGAGAAAAAGTATGAATGGAAAGTTGATTTGATACACAACACATACAAGCTGCCTATGGAGCTGTGCAGGGACATCACATTCGCACTGACGCACTACGCACACAGAATGAGGAATAAAAAGATATTCACAATGGAGCAGGTGCCAGAGCTTTACAGCAGAGAGTTCAAGAAAATCAAGTTTGTGAATCTGTTTGAGGAGAAGAAAGTTTAATCTAGCTTTATCTTGTCAGGATGCACTTTTGTCTTATTTTCAATGGCTTCTCCCAATGAAACATAGCACTTGCTGTAGTTATCAAACAAAGGCATAAGAACATTGGCGTTTTGAGGCTCGCTCGCGATATAAAGGTTGTAGTTGCTGAGTATTGTTCCTAATGTCTTGTAGAGAGATATGCTGTTTATGGCAAGTATGTCTGAGATTTCGCCGTTAGAATAGATTATCTCTTTATATGCCTGCGTCGTAACCTTAATCAGCATACTTACAATCTTTTCATTGAAATTGGGATCGTTCCTTCTTATGAGATCTGACAAGTATGTATCGAGGCTGACAAGTTTTCTCTTTATCTCCTCCTTTGTCTTGGCTGTATTGAATAAAGAAAGATAATGCTCCTGTTTGTTTGCCATTGAATTGGCGGTTGATAAATTATTTTATAAATGTTTCTTAAGCAATGTTGTAGTAATCTTCTAATACTATCTTGTCAATCTCCTCCACTTTCTTCGCCATGTACAGCTTTCCCTGCCCAATGTCAACTATCTTCTTCGCCAATTCTTTTCCTTTCTTGTCCAAATTTATGCCAATCAGGGAAATCGTTATCCCCTTCTCCCTTGCCTCGATTGCCGCGTTTATTGTCTCCTTCTCCGGCTCTTCGCCGACAGTTGGTATCGCATCTGTCAGCAGAATCAGATGCTTTGTAACCTCCTCTGAAGGGAACAACTCAATGCATTTCTTCAGCGGCAGCGCGATGTTTGTCTCCTTCGACGCCTTTATCATTGTGATTTCCTTGAGCAGCCTTGTGAAATCCGTTGTCGGCGGAATCACTGCCTTTAAATCGTCCCCGAAAACAATCAATCCGACTTCATCCTTCTCCTTCAGCGCCTTGAATGCCAGGGCAATGCCTGCTTTTTTTGAAGAGTCAATTTTCTTGCCTTTCATCGAGCCTGATGAATCCATTGCATAGATTATGATTGCTTTCCCTTTGCTTCCCCTTTCAAATGCCTTCAAATCTTTTATTTCAAGAGTCTTGTGCCCTCTTCTTATTGCTGTCTTGACAGAATGCTTAATCGCAATGTCCCTGTATCTTGTGTCTCTTGTAAAGTTTTTGTAATCCTCCCTGTCGCCGTAAAGCGAGATTTTCTTGTGTATTTTTTCGCCGTAAATGCCTTTCGGAGTTATGTTGTCAAGCTCTTCAAGGTACATCACCATCGAAGCAAGCTCAAGAGAAGCGTCATTGAATGAATTCTCCTTGTCAAGTACTTTCTCTTTTTTCAATTTCTTTACTTTCTCCTCAATCGCCTTCTTTATCACCTTCTGGAACTCGGGAATCTTGATGTTTTTCTCTATATAATCTGCATCGTAGCCAGTCATGAGCTTTAGGATTGTCTCGCCGTAAATCTGCTTTGCCATTGAGAAATTCTTAACCAGCTGCTCGAACATCAGGTCAGGAATAAAATTTGAAAGCCCCTGGTTGTAGGCTTCCTTGATTAACTTGCCGTCATCTATGACATCCTTGTCGTTTTCAATAACAGAGTGCATCAGTTTCGGCTCGAGATTCTGCATATCAAGCTTGCCTGTCATCTCCTCAATCTCTTCAAGATTGCCTATTTTCGCAACTGCCTGCTCTGTTTCCTCTCTGCTACGGATAATCGCCCTTTTCTGTGATTTTATTATGCTCTGCAAACTTCTTAAACTCATCTTTTATGTATTCAGCAGGGCTCTGTAGATACTCAGCAGTCGGCTTCAGCCTTATTCTGTGCGACAGGACAGAAAGCATTGCCTCTTCAACATCCACAAAGCTGACTATCTTCTTGTTTTTCAGCAGCGCATTTGCCTGTGCTCTCTCGTACAATCCCAATGTTGCCCTTACGCTTGGAACTTTTTCAAGCTTGCTGTCATCCCTCAGGTTTCTTATGAAACCAACTGTCAAATTCAGGATGCTGTTTGGGAATTCAATCTCCTTGAAGCTTTTTCCGTGTCTTTTCACTATTTCCTTCTCTGTCTCAGCTGTCTCAGGATAAGTCATGTAGACAACATCAAACCTATCCATCAGGACATCTGACAATCTTTCTGTGCTTGTGTCTTTCGGATTCATTGTTCCGATGAAGATGAAGCTTGATTCAATGTCAACATCGTAGCTTCCGATTGTTGCCTTTCCTTCCTGCAAAACCTGGAGCAGGGCGTTCTGGAGCTTTTCAGGGCACCTGTTCAGCTCGTCAAAAAATAGAATCCCGTTGTTTGCCTTGAAAATCTTCCCGGGCGAGAATGCTTCTGGCGATAGTGGCCCGAATTTCAATGCCTTAATTGGATCAATGTCACCAATCAAATCCTCTGCAGTCAGGTCGGGGCTGCCCTGTATCCTTATGAACCTTTCAATGCCCTTTGTTTTCCTTGTCTTCTGCTTCCTTGCCCTGCACTCGGGGCAGACTGGATTGTCTGGAAGGCAGTTGAAGCTGCAGTCATTGACAGTCAAGTCCGGCAGAAGCTTTGCAAGGTTCTTTGCCAAGGTTGTCTTTCCTATGCCTGGCGGGCCGAGAATAAGAACGTGCCTGCCTGTGAGCAGAGCTGATTTCAGCTGTTTCTTTGCATTGTCCTGCCCCAGAATATCTGAGAACGGGTCTCCCTTTAGTAAGATTTGTTTTAGCGGTGACATAGGCTTTATGCACATGACGAATAGGTTTTTAAATGTTTTGTTTGCAGTTTCGTTAAACTTATATAGTTCTAAACCATATAATAATGTATGGGGAGAGATCTTACAAAAGATTATGAAGGCTTGAGAGAACTGGTGAACAGCGCAGCTAGTGATATGGGCATATCAAGTGAAGAATTAATATTCAGGGTGGAAAAAGAAAGAGAAAGAGTTGCGCAGCTTCGTAAATCTTGTTCTGGAAAGTATAAAGTAATCGGTGTTGATAAATTTTCTAATGAGGATTGGGAATGGGGTGAATATGATACTCCGGAAGAAGCGTTATTTGAAGCTCAGAAGAAAACAATAGAAGGTATGGGCTCTGCCTCTGACCGTTCTGTTGCCACAATTTATTATGCATACAACCCTGAAGGAGAATATATAGGCGGCGATATCTGGGTTGGTGAGTAAATGCTGTCCGTAATTCTCATAGAGCCAGAGCATTCGTCAAATGTCGGCGCAGTTGCAAGGGTGATGGCTAATTTTGATTTTGCTGAGCTTGTTCTTGTCAATCCAAAATGCAACCATCTGGATAACGAAGCTATTCTGAGAGGCAAGCATTCTGCGCTGAAGATTCTGAAGAACGCGAAGGTGAAGGATTTTTCTTATCTGAAAAGCTTTGATTATTTGATTGGCACAACAGCCAAGATTGGCACTGACTACAACATTCCCCGCTCGCCTCTGAGTCCGGAGGAGCTGGCTGACAAAGTCAAAATTAATAAGAAAATAGGATTGATATTCGGCAGAGAGGGGATTGGGCTGAGGAACAAAGAAATTGACTTGTGCGACTTCATTGTAACGATTCCGACATCAAAAAATTATGAGACAATGAATGTCTCGCACGCGGTAGCGATTGTTTTGTATGAGATTTACAAGAAGAAAGGTGTTGACAGAGTCAGGGAAAAGATTCTGTTCGCAGGCAAAAGGGAGAAAGAAGCTTTCCTGAAGAACGTCAGTAAAGTGCTTGACAAGATGGAGTTCTCGACAAAGGAAAAAAGGCAGACGCAGAAAACGCTGTGGAAAAGGCTGCTTGGCAAGGCAATGCTGACAAAGAGGGAATTGAATGCGCTGTTTGGGTTTCTGAAGAAGATTAAATGATTATTTTCAATAAAAATTATAAAGATGTATATTTCCTAAAATAATATGGTTCCGTTGGAGAAATGTACAAATGGATATATCTGCAAAGGCAAATATGACACAATTGCCACCCATTTTGGCAATGTCGATGGAAAAGTGAAAATTTATAACACAAAGAAAGAGGGCATCGACACAACCATTTCTGTTAAAAAAATCCTTGGAGATGCAAGAGGCATCAGAAAAGACAAGAGAATGGAATTCTGCCTTGAAGAGATTACCAAACGCGCAAGAGAGGAATTAGGATTAAAGGGCAAAGTAAATATTATACAGGATCGTAGCGGCGGTCGTTATGGTTCAGTTGTGGATGCGCTGTTTTGAACTGATTTTACAAACTTCCCGACAACTTTCTTGAACTCTTTCCTGTTTAATTATTTTCAATAAACATTATAAGGATGTATATTTATTCAATAAAAAATGAACAGGCTTAATGAACTTAGCAGCGGCTTGAACGGATATTTTTACATTGCAAAAAAAGCGTCAGACATTGTTACATTTGCTGCTTATTTTAAGGATATCAGGGGCGAAGTAATTATTTACAAAGCCAAGTCAATAGGCAATGCCACAGAACTTTCTGTTGCAAAGATTCTTGGAAACAGCAGGAAAATTGAAAAAGAGAAAAGAATGGGCGCCTGTCTTGAAATATTAACTGAACAGCTGAGGGAAGAACTAAAATTAAAGAAAAAAGTCTGCCTTTATCACGGATTTTCAAAACCAATTGAATACTATCTTAACTAGCCCTTAACAAACTTCCCAACAACCTTCTTGAACTCTTTCTTGTTGTCAATCGGGATTGACCTATGCACGTGCTTCTCCTTCAGGTAGAATCTTGCGTGCCTGCCTTTTATCTCGACCCTGTCAAACTCGTCCCATCTCGTCATGGTAATCCAGTGCCCGTAGTCAATTGCAAGCCCGCTTTTTGTGAAATAGATTGTTATTATGTGCCTGAAGAAATACAGGTAGTTTATAACAAGGAGCATGGACAGCAGCAGCATGAAGACATAGTTTCTCTGGAAAGAGAAAAATGCTATCGACAGCGCCAAAATGACTGTTCCAATCCAGAAGAATGCTTTTGAAGCAGGCAAATCAATAATCTTGTGCTCTATTTTGTAAACAACTTTCTCAATGTGGTGCGGCTGTATCAGGACATTAAAATGCAGGTTCTTTGTCTTGTAGAGGAAAAAGAAAATCAGCATGAAATAAATGAATGAAAAGACAGAAATCCAGAATGCCGTGCTTGTGTCAATGAACATCCCTCCAAGGACGCCAAGCAGTGCTGAAATATAGACTGAGAAACCAAGAATCCTCAAGAACTTGTCTTTATTTGAAACATACTTGGACATTGTTTTACTTCTTGAGCTTTGAAACGAACTCTTTTACTCTTGGCTCGCCTTTTGCCTGGGCCTTTGGGCCGAGCTTGTAATAGACCTTCTCAACCTCTGAGCCCCAGGAAAAGTCGCCCTTTTCCTTCTCTCTTTTCGCTTCAACAAACTCTCCTGTAGCAACCCCTTTTTTCAAATGGTAATAGATAGATTTCTGGGTGCAGGCTGGGAACACTGCCCTGTAAATCTTGTAAATGTCATAGCCGTATCCCTCTCCACGGTAATAAAGAATTTCAACAATATTCTGCCTAATTACTGATTTTACTGGTCTACCCCGCTTCATAGCCATTAGTAAGAGGTAAAGGTTTTTAAATGTTTCCATATTGTAAAGAATATATTTATTAATGAGATATTCTCCTTGTTTTCGGGGTTAAAATGATAGACAAAGTAGAGAGAAGGATGAAGGATATCCTTGATCAGGAAAAAACAGGACATGATTTCGAACACGCCAAAAGAGTGTTTAACCTGGCCATGAGAATAGCTGAAAAAGAAGGGGGAGATAAGGAGATGATTGTGTCGCCTCGCTTGGCATGACGCCTACAGGCCGTTTCTAAAACAAAAGAATTAACGAATACCAGCGATTATGCAATGTTTTTTATCCAGAATCGCGTCCTGGAATATATTGGATATCCTAAAGAAAAAATTCCTGCAATTCTTGAAATAGTAAAGCACCATGAAGATTACGGATTCGGCATTGGCGGGAACCAAACGAAGATTTTGGAATGCCTGATTGTACAGGACGCTGACAGGCTTGACGCAAATGGGTGCAATCGGAATTGCAAGATGCCTTTATTTCAACGGCGCAAGGGGGAGCAAGATTTATGACTCTAATGTGCCTCTTAATCCAGATTTGCATGACCCGCATAAAATGAATGTTTCTGCAATACATCATTTCTATGACAAGCTTCTGAAGCTGAAGGACACAATGAACACAGAAACAGGAAAGCAGATTGCAGAGATGAGGCACAAGACAATGGAGATTTACCTGGAGATATTTTTCAAGGAATGGGATGGAAAGTTATAAATAAAGCTGTTTTTTCTTTATATTGATGAACTTGCTTCTTTTATCAAAAGAGAAATTGGATTTGGCAAAGGCAGAAGCAGAGGCTCTGCTTGGCAAGGTAAAAGCTGAGGATAATATTCTGTTTACTGCAAATGAAGACTTGAATCTAATGAAAAGGCTTGCATTTGCAAACAAAATCTGCAAAATCCTGTTTGTCACAGACAAGAAGAATCTTGAAAAGGATTTGCAGAAGTTTGACTGGAACTCTGTCTATGAAAAAAGCTTTTGTTTAAGGATTGAAGGAGAGCTTGCGAAAAATGAAGCCCAGCTAGCTGGCTTTGTCTGGAACAAGCTGAAGAAGCCGAAGGTTGACCTGGAGAAGCCAGGCACAAGGATTGAAATTATTGTTGGCAAAAAAATCTACTGCTGCCTTCTGCTTCATGAATCAGACAAAAAATATCTGCTGAGGAAAACTCATCTCAGGCCGATGCCTCACCCAACTTCTTTGCATCCGAAGCTTGCAAAGGCGCTTGTTAATCTGTCAGGCGCTGTCAAGGGCGAGGTTGTTGACCCTTTCTGCGGCTCAGGAGGCATTTTAATGGAAGCTGGCCTTATGGGGCTGAAGGCAGTCGGCTATGACATTGACAAAATAATGCTCAAGATGGCTGATAAGAATCTTTCTTATTTCAAAGTCAAGGGTTATAAGCTAATTGAAGGCGACGGGACAAAGATTCCAAAGGCAGAGTATGTTGTGACTGATTTGCCTTATGGAAGAAGCAGCAAAATCTCTGAAAAAATCGAGACGCTCTATTCAAAATTCCTGAAAAATCTTAAGAAAGTCCTGCAGAAGAGGGCTGTTGTTGTCTTCCCTGACAATGTCAACTACAGGAAGCTGGTAAAAGGAGCAAATTTAAAAATAGAAAATGAATTCAGCTACTATATACACAAGAGCCTTACAAAGAAGATTGCTGTGCTAAGATGAATGCCAAAGAAGAGCTGATTGAGAAGTGGAAAAAAGAAGGGATTGTCAAAGACGAACGGCTGATTAACGCATTCAGGAAAATAAAAAGGGAGAATTTCATTCTGAAAAAGGATATTTCGCATGCCTACAGCGATTATCCGCTTCAAATCCTCGGCAGTCAGACAATTTCCCAGCCAACTACAATAATGACGATGCTTGAGGCGCTTGAGCTGAAGGAAACTGACAAGGTTCTGGAGATAGGCGCAGGCTCAGGCTACAACGCTGCGCTTATTGCTTCTGTCTGCAGCAGGGGATTTGTCTATTCAACTGAAATAGTTGAAGAGCTGATTCCGTTCGCCAAAAAAAACCTCAAAAAGGAGAAGATAGCAAATGTCGAAGTCATCCACACAGACGGAAGCTTCGGCCTGAGGGAAAAATCGCCCTTTGACAGAATTATTTCAACCTGCGCCTGCCCCGAGATACCTGAGCCGTGGATTGACCAGCTGAAAAGCAACGGGATAATTGTCGCGCCAGTGGGGCCCGTGCATGCGCAGGAGATGATCCAGCTGAGAAAAATAAAGGGAAAGATAGAAATGAAGACCCTTGGCAACTTCATGTTTGTTCCATTAAAGGGAAGGTATGGCTATGAATGAGAAAAGCATAAGAGAGGCGATGGAGCTGCTGAAGCTGAATGCCTCCAGAGAGATAATTCTTGAGAAGTTCGACAACGAGACATTTGAGATTGCAAAGGCAAGGATAAAAGGAAAAGAGAAACACCCTAAAGCTGACAAATTATTCATGCTTCTGGATGATTTAAGATGGGCAACGCCCTATGAAGTCGCTGAATACAGAGCAAAAAGATTAAGCTGCAACAAAATCGCTGACCTGGGCTGCGGCGTCGGTTTCCAGACTTTTTCATTTGCAAAACACTGCAAGAAAGTTTATGCAGTTGACATTGACAAAAGGAAAATCGAGTTTGCGAAGCTGAATGCCGAAGCGCTTGGAATAAAAAACATCGAATTCATCGAAGGCGATATACTAAGCAAGAAGGTTGCTGACAAATTAAAGGATGCTGATGTCTTTTTCTGCGACCCTGAAAGGCTTCCTTCTGAAACAGCAAGGACAATCAAGACAATAAGACCGGATGTTGAGAAGCTGCTGAAACTGTATCCAAAAATCTGCATTGAATTCCCGCCCATGATTAAAAATATTCCATTTGAATGTGAAAAAGAGTATCTTTCGCTGAACGGCGAGCTCAACAGGCTTAATCTCTACTTTAACGGGCTGAGAAAATGCAAGGCATCTGCTGTTGTCCTTCCCCAGGGCGCTGTCATACACGCAGCTGTTGTTAAAAACATAATTGCAGAGGAGCAGAAGGCGCCAAAAATAATGAATTTCTTATATGAAGTTGACCCGGCAGTTGAAAAAGCTGAATTAACTGCAGAGCTTCTGCTGGCGATGAAAGGCGCCTATGTTTACGAGCAGGATGAGGACATTTACCTGACTTCGGGCAAGCTTCTTAAAAATGATTTTGTAAAAGCGTATGAAGTTCTTGAGGTTGTCGAAGACGAATTTGAAAAGATTCTCGAGGCGCTGCAGAGGCAGAAGGCTGGCAAGGTTGTGCTTAGGATGACTGTGTCGCCGAAGGATTACTGGACCGAAAGGAACAAATACGAAAGAAAGCTCTCAGGCGCCAAAGAAGTGCATTTGTTCGTGTTCGACAAAGCAATAATTGCAGAAAAATTATAGAATCTTCTTCCCTTCGAAAATAATCTTCTTTAGCTTGGCTGTTATCTCAAGCGGATTTTTGCTCTGCCAGACATTCCTTCCGATTGCCATGCCAGTTGCTCCCGCCTGCATCACTTCATAAACATCTTTGTAAAGCTGGGCTTCTGTTTTTTTCTCTCCGCCAGCCACCAACAGCTTTGTCTTTCCGGCACACTTCACAACCCATTCATATCCCTTCGGGTCATTGTTGTACTTCATCTTCACAAAATCAGCGCCGAGCTCAAGACCGACTCTTGCTGCGTAAGCCAGAATGTCTGTATCAATGTCATTTTTAATAAAAGGTCCGCGCGGGTACATCCAGGCAATTATCGGCAGCCCGAACTGGTGCGCCTCCTCCTGTATTTTAGAGAACTCCCTGAAAATATGCGGCTCCTGCGGGCTTCCGAGGTAAATTGTGTAGCCGACTGCTGAAGCGCCGAGCTGGACAGCCTTTTTCACAGAGCAGAGCTGGCTTGAGTAGGGGTCAATCTGCGCAATTGAAGCCTTGCCATTTACTTTTAGGATTAAAGGAACATCCTGCCTGTAATTTTCAAAATATTTCTCAGCAATGCCTTTCTGGAGAATCATGCCGTTGTAGCCGCCTTTCCTTGCGATGTTGAGAACATAGTCAGGGTCTATTGTCTGCAGCGTGAAATCCTTCGGCCCGTGCTCCAATCCCTGATTCATTGCCAGAAGCAGACTCTTCCCATTAGTTAAAATCTTTTCAATCCTGAGCTTTGCCATTTCGCCTCTTTTTTACAGCACAATCAAAAACAGCACAAGGATCGCCATGATCCAGATGAGATTTTTCAAAATCGGATCAGTTTCCTTCTCATTTTCTCTGTGTACAAGTCTTCTGTCGTAATTAATCAATACTTATCAACCCTCGAAGTCTATGATTACGAATCCTCTATTTATAAGCATTTTGGTTTTAGGGGCTTTGCACAAAAATTCTTCTTGACAAAGTCAAGAAAGAACGAAAAGTAATTATTTTAATACATCAGAATGTTCTTTTGCAAATTCTTTTAAATACTCACCAATATCTCTTGAATTCTTTACTATTTCCTCAATTGGAATTCCTTCGTAAGTTCCATTAGAAAGTTCTTCTGGTTGAAATATAAAGTCTGGGACTCTCGGACCACTTAAAGGAATAATTTTACAGTTTAATTTTATTTCATCCCAAAGATTGTTTGCTTTTGGGATGATTTCTACAAGTTCAGGAACTTCGCTAACTAATAATTCTAAAAAACTTTCATCCTTGGCTTGAGTAAATACTTGGTATATTGAAGCATAAAATTCTGTAAAAGAATAATTTATCATTATTTTATTTTCATTTCTATATATTACTTCTTTATTTACTTCTTCAAGTACCTTATTAAGATTAGAAACACATTGTTTAATTACTTGGGCATATTCGGGCTTCCAGCCATCTGTTTTGAATTTAGCTTGAATATCTAAAATTGGATTTAAAATTTCATAATCTTCTTTTTCTAATACTAATTCACGTTTCATTATATTTAATAGTATAATGAAATTTATAAACATTTCTATAAAGTTAGCAAATCTGCTGAAGATAGAAAGATAATCATTTTCCTATTTGCTTTATTATGGCCGAAATTATGGCTATTCTGGCCTTTGAATTTTTACCTTGTAATTCTTCCATTGTATACTCGCCTAAATCAATTGATCTTTCTAAGAATGCAGAAACTTTAGGAATACTTTCTATAGGCATTCCTTTAAATCTGGCGGGAGCAGGATTAACCAATATCCTTAATTTTTCGTTTCTACCAATAATATAAGAAACCCCTCCAATAAAAACATTTTCATGAGATAATAAATAACCACCACTAGTTTTAAAAAACTTTAATTTCAATTCTGTTGCAATTCCTATAATTAATTTATCAAATAATTCAATCCAGTTCATTAATGAGAATTAAGTATAGGTATTATATAAAATTATCTGTGTCTTTGTATACTCCGATAAACTAATTCAAGATCATGCACAAGTGCACCTGATTTAACTCCTTCTTTTAGTTTCATCTTAATAAGCCTGGTTTTAGAAGCTTCCGAGGAAATTAAGCAGCAGCGGGGAAACCACTGTGATTATGAAGTAGAACGCTGACATGCCGAGCGGCAGGAAGAAAACGCTGTCTGCAATATTTCCGAAGGCTATCAGCGGCAGCATAGAGGTGATAAAGGCAACTGCGCCGAAGAAAATAAAAGTTACATTTGTAAGCTCGAAACCAAGCATGTGCGACATAATTATGTACATCAAAGGAACAACAACTATTGCAATCATCTGAATTAGAATGGCGGAGACCCGCATGACTGATTTCATTTTTCCGTTAATCTCCTCAAAGTGAGCAAGCTTTTCAGAGAACTCGAACATGCTTTTTGAAAAGTCTGCCGGTGACTTGTGTGCAACAACAAGGCTGTCTGTCAGGCATTTGTAAATGACGCTTTTCTTGATTGAAACATCCATAAGAACCTGCTCAACATCCTCGCCCCTGTCCAGCCTTTGCTTTGCCTTCCTGAAATCGCTGCCGAGGAAATCATTTCTTTCTGTAAGATATTTCAGCATCTGGTCAAAATTGCCTGCCCTTGAAATATCCCTCAATGCGCCCGCCACTTTCTTATCTGTGTTTTCCTTTCCTCCCTTGTACGCTGAATAAAAAAGATAGATTATTGCAGATACTGCAAGCGCAATTACTGAGTTATCCATTTTCTTTGTACCTCATCAGATAAATTATTACAACCAGCAGGGCGACAACTGCTCCGAGCACAACCAGCTCGGCATTCGGGGGAACCGCCACATTCCAGCCGATCGACTCAAAAATAGTTTTCAGTGCAACAAAAAAATAGTAAAACATGGGTATCAGGAGCACAAGCGCTATCTTCCCAATCTGATTTCCTGCTTTTTTCGACAAATTTTCAATTGTATTGGTTCTTGTGTCCATTGCCTTCTTTTCAAGCGAATCGAGGCTCTCGACAGGCATGGTGCTCGACAGCGAAAGAAAAAGCTCTTTCAGGTTTCCGGAGAGTGCGGAGGCCTGCTCAGCGAGCGCTTCGTTAAGCGTCTTCCCGGACTCCATCTTTTTCAGAGAGCTGTCAAAAAGGTCGGATACTGCGCCGAGCTTCCTGTTTGAAATTATTTTCACAGCATCTTTAACTGAGTAGCCTGACTTAAGCAGGAATTTCAAGTATTCAACTGACAGAAGAATGTCTGTGTTCAGATTATAGTTCATATTTTTTCAATCCTGACTTTAAGTCCCCTAATCGCCCCTTTTATCTCGTTTGCATACAGAAGATTGTCCTTTGCCCCGACATATTTCAAAACAGATTCGGCATTTGCCTGCGCAAGCTTCATCGCAAACTCCAAATCCTTCTTCAGGATAATCCCAGTGAGAAATCCGGAGCCGAATGCGTCGCCTGCGCCTGTCGCCTCCACAACCTTCACATTCCTTTTCACAAAGTATTTTTGTATTCCGTTGTAGGCGCAAGCTCCGTTGCTTCCGTCTGTGATAATCACGATTTTGACATGCTTCTGGAGCCTTTTCAGAAGCTCGTTCATGCTGCCCCTGCCAGCCAATAATTCCGCCTCCTCCTTGTTCAGCACAAGGATGTCTGTTGCAGAGATTATTCTTTTCAGGTGATTCATGCCCTCCTTTGCAAGGTATGAGCTTGGATTGAACATGACCTTGATCTTTTTTCTTTTTGCATAGTCCGCAAGCTTCTCCAGTGTTTTGAATGACTCGCCCTCCATTGCGCAGAAATAGAACCATTTTGTCTTCAGCTTTGAAAGCTTTATCTGCGAAAATTTAAGCTGGTTGTTCACACCCTTGTAGGCGAGAATTGTCCTGTCATGCTTTGTCCTGCTGTCAAGGATTACTGAGACGCCTGTCATCTCTTTGCCGATGTTGCCTATGAAATCAACGCCGGAGGCGTCAAGCAGAGTCCTGATGTAGATGCCATTGCTGTCCCTGCCGAGCATGCCGAGATAGGCTGCCTTCAGCCCTTTTCTTGCGAACGAGACAGCTGTATTTGTCCCGCCGCCGCCCGAGTGAAAGTCAATATTGGTGGCAAGAATCTTTGCGCCGACAGGATAGCAGAACATCCCCTTCTTTAGTTTTGCATCTGTCCAGACAAATATGTCCCTTGTCGCGCTTCCAACTGATATTATGTCATACATTTTAATAAAAAAAAGAAAAAATGTTTACCTTTTTTCAGCAAACACGTAGAGCTCTTTCAATGAAACTATTATTGCTGCAGGCACAACCAGTGTCATCAGCATTCCCAGTATGTTTCTGAGGTATCCGCCGACATAACTCACATTTGCAAGTGCAGCTCCTCCGAAACCAGCCACCAAAACGAGCACCACTGACGCTACCAGGTAAGGTATTGTGTCTTTGGCTGATATGTTTATCAGGCCTACCAAAAGTCCGATTACCACTATTATTGAAATCACAATAGACGAGTAGGCGCCGAGCGGAACTATCCCGCCAAGTACAGACAATATCAGGCCGATAAGAAACGCATACTTCCCTACCAAAATCCATCCGTCTTTCTTTGCCATCTGTTCACCTCCTTTTTTGTTTTTTGAGTGTTATTTGCAGGCGCCTTCTGAGCAAGAGCAATAATGATTAGTCTGCGCACAGACTCCGTTCTTGCAATACATTTCAACCAGTTCTGTGCTTGAAGAGCAAAAGTCATTGAAGCCTGCGCTATATGCTCCCTGGTCTGTGCACTTTCCCTTCGCTGTATAAATCAGTCCCCCATCAGTGTCTGTGCATGCTCCTGATGACACTGGTGCAGCCACCTCGTTTGCATGCGTTGTTGTGTTGGAAGGCGCGACAACATTGATTGTGAATGTATTGTTGTTGTTTGCTTCATTAAATTCTTTTACCTTGTTGCCTGGGTCAAGTATAACTTCAATTACATATTCTCCTTTTGACGAAAGTGAAAATTCATTCTTTATCTTTATTTTTCCGCCGGCAGGCAGCTCTCCGCCTTCGCCCCTCTGTGTTTTTTCCAGTGCGCCGCCTTTCATTATATTGATGAGGTATTCAAACGAATCTATTTTTTCCTGCCCAGGGTTTTGAACATTGGCTGTCACGTCAAATAATTCATTGGGCTGTGGATAAATCGTGCTTGCTAAAATATTTACAAGCTTCAGGTCTTTTTTTGATGACGAATCAGCTGCAGCAGGCGCAGCCGGCTTCTTTTCTGCAGAAATATTTTTTGTGGTATTTACAACTGCATTCGGCTGAGCAGGTACTGGCTTTTCAGCCTCTGCTGTCTTGTTTGGGATTTCCTTTGCGCTTATCACAGTTGTTCCTCTGCTACAGCCAGTAAGAAGCAGTGTGAGAACCAGCACCAAAGAAAGCAGTACAATAATCCAGATAACTATGAAATTCCTCTGAATAAGTTTATGAACCATATATATGTTTAAAGGGCATTAATATATAAATATTGCGAAAATTTATAAAAATAAGCCAATATCAGTCTTTTATACAGCCCCGTAGTGTAGCCGGTCAATCATCCGAGACTTTGGATCTCGGGACGGCGGTTCGAATCCGCCCGGGGCTATTAGATTTTTTCTATGCTGTACAGAAATCTTTTAACTTTTTAGGTTAATACATACTTCATTGTTTATTACATATACCCGTTGGTTTAAACATGCCGTGCTGTCTTTTATTGGAAGCGCGAGCATTTTCATTACATTCTTTGCTGGCACATTAAATATGACATTCGTGTTCTTTGCTCCGCTTGCTGTATCTTTCCAATAGCTGGTGTTTCCATTTGTGTCTGTCGTGTAAAGCCAGGCTCCGTTGATTCCTGCGCTTCCCAGCCCCCTGAGTGCAAAAGTAACGCTGTCATTTTTAATTTTGCAGGCTCCCGGAACATATATTATTGTATAATTAATTGGGCACAGCCTGTTCTCTTCAGGCTTCATGGTTGCAGATTGAACACTGGATTGGACTGGTTGTGGCGTTTCTGTAGTGTTTGTTTCTGGTTGAGCTTGAACAACTGTTTGCTGTGTTTCTGTAGCGTTTGTTTCTGGTTGAGCTTGAACAACTGTTTCATTAATGTCACAGATGTTATTGGAATTTGAGTCCAAACAGCAGCTTCCTTTCTGATATTCTATAGAAGGACTTTTGCAAAACGGTTCTTTGGAACAGCCCATAAGAACTAAACACACTGCCATAAAAATTATTAAAATTGTTTTGTTCATTTTTGTTGTTCAGTATACTTGTATTTAAAAACCTTTTGCAACGCAAAAGATTTTAAAAATAGAGGCATATTTATATAATTTAGGAGATATACTTTGCCAAGAGTTCGAAATGGCTATTAATCTATCAAAGCGAGGTGATACAAATGGCGAAGAAAAAGGAACTAAACTGGGATGAAATCGGGAAGGCGATAGGGAAAAAGATGGAGCAGCACAAAGAAGGGATGGAATGCTCTGGCTGGAAGCATCACTGGATATTTCACAGGGAGCACCACGGCGGAGCAGCGGGAAGGCTCATCTTCATCATAGGCGTGCTCTATGCATTGAATTACGCAGGGATGCTTGTCAAAATCCCTCTCTGGACATTGGTTGTGATTGCAGTTGGATTCATGCTGATGAAGTTTTAGAAAAATAATATGCAGGAACCACAAAAGCTGACAGAGGATATAATAAATGAATGCGGCCTTGACTTGGGAAAAGGAGAGTTGATGGTGCGTTTCCTAGTAAATGTTATTTCAAAAATAGTTTATCCGGTGCCGAAGGCAGGCAATAGCCTGGATTTTGCTGCGAAGGTGCTTAAAATAACAGTCAATCAATTGAAGAGCGGTCCATCAATTGCAAAGGATCTTGTGGAGGCTTTTGCTGTAATTGAAGGAAAAGAAGTCAAGGAATTAAACATTGGCAGGGGAAGCGGAAGTCTTTCCATGATAGGTGTGGCTGATTTTTATTCAGATGAAGCGCTTGAGAAAGCAAATGGCCTGCTCACATTTTTTATTTTAAGGGGGGCATATATAATAGACAATAGAACTCATTTCAAGATGGCAGCCTGATTATTTGCAGGCGCCTTCAGCGCATGTGTTCTCGCACCTGAAGTTTTGCGTCTTTAGCTGATTGTCTTCGCAGTAATATTCTGTGACAAAGTTTGCGGTGCATAGGTCGTGCCTTGTGATTGTCTTGCCGTCAGAATTAAGGATTGTTGTTCCTGCTGTGTTCGGGTTCAAGCCGTCTGAATCAGAGCACTCGCTTGTAACGCCTACTGCTGCGCCTGTTAAACTCTTCATTCCATCGCTCTTGGTGCAGCCTGCAAAGACTAATGAAACCAAAAGAACCAGCAGAATTAACCTTTTCATATAGGTATATAAGCGGGCTGTATATTTAAATATTTCCAAAGAAACCTTTAAAAACTTCATTTGCTTAATACTCAATTATGGGGGTCAGCAAAAAGCACAGGATAGTTCTTTATGCTTTATGCCATTATCTGCAGGAGTGCAACAGAAGATTCTCTGATGCTCCGCTTTCAATGTCTGTCTCTAAAATAAGCTTCATTGAGATGGCGAAGAAGGCGAAAATCTGCGACAAATCAATCCGGGCATTGTACAAGAACCTTGAGGATTTGGAAAACAAGAAATATTTGAATTACAACAACAGGCAATTGAGGCTGACGCAGAAGGGGCTGGGATTGTACAACAAGATAAACAGGGAAGTCGGGCCTTTCGTGAATATCACGAAAGCAGATGTCTCAAGATTCACAAAAGGGCAGGTCGTGTTCAGGTAAAATGAGAATCGGAATAGCAGGCTCAATGCAGTTTGTTGAAGAAATTCTTGAAGTGCGCGACAAACTGAGAAAGCTGGGCCATGACGCGTTTGTAACAGACCTGCACAGGGCGCTGGTAGGCAAAAACAATGAAGAAATTGAGAAAATCAAGCTTCACCAGAAATACAACAGGGACGCAATCCGCGTTTTCTGGAAGGCAATGCAGGGCGCTGATGCGCTTCTTGTCATTAATCTTGACAAGAACGGCGTCAAGAACTATATTGGAGGCAATACGCTGATGGAAATCGGCTTTGCCCATGTCCTGAACCAGAAGATATTCCTGTGGAACCCAATCCCTGACATGCATTACAGGACTGAGATTGAAGCTGTCAAGCCGGTTGTCATTAATGGGGATATTTCACGAATTAAATAACTTTCAAAATGCCAGAACTGAATCTTTTGCAGGAAATCAAGGTTAAAAAATTGATCACAGAGACAATCAAACTAGAGCCAAAAAAAATGGCTCTCAAGCAGCCGGAGTCGATAGACTTGGTTCTTGAAGAGATTGAAAGGGGGCGCGAGCCCTATGCAGTTGTGCTGGTGGCGAAAGAAAAATCTGAATATGCTCGATATATATTATTCTCGTCAAAAATCCTGGAAGAGGCTGAAAGAAAGTATCTGGAATATTCAGCCCTAATCAAGTCCGGCACCGACTACCCGCTGATTTATAATGCAGCAACGAAAAGGTTTGAAGTTAACGAAAAGAAAACAGCATGAATTTTAGATTTTTGTCACCAGCCCGGACAAAAACTTCTGCAAAAGATTTATAAGAAAGCATTTGCTTAATATTATCATGTCCGAACCTGCGAAACATTTGCGCATGGATGCAGTTAAAATAAACCCATATAATATTATTGCCAAACCTATTTCATCCATAGACCTGGTTCTTGACGGGCTGGAACTGCATAACAACCCCTTCAGAATTTATCTTCTGTTCGACAAAGCCAGATTTCTCGAATTATATTCGTCAGCCAGCAGGCAGGAGGCTGAAAACACCTACGAAGATTACCTGAAAATCATGAAAGAAGGGGGCGGTAGCCTGCTGTATGACATTCCGCATAATAAGATGGAGTTTAGCATCAAAGAATATTTGGAATCAAAAAATAAAATGGAAAGGCACCCCATACCTGTTGCGAGAGTTATTCTTGAGGATCTGAAAGACAGTATTCTGCTTTTGAAAAGGGCAAGCAATGAAGGCAGGGGCAAGTGGTGCCTTCCGGGAGGAAAGGTCGAGTCAGGCGACACGCTTGAGGATACATGCAGGAAAGAGGCAAAGGAGGAGACAGCGCTTACAATCTACGGACCGCGGTTCCAGTTTTTTGATGACACAATGAAGGACTACATAACTTTCTACTACACTGCAACCTTTACAGGGGAGCTGAAGCTGAATGAAGAATCCTCAGAGTGGAATTGGGTCCCTCCCTCTGAGCTGAAGAACTATGAGATTGCATTTGGCAATGACAGGGCGCTGGAGAGGTATCTTGAAATAAAGAATTACTGTAAATCGCAGAGTTTATAATTTTCTCAATAGAATAGTTTTATATTTTTCATCCCCGTTCCAGAACACGTTTTCAGTTAGAATGCGCGCGGCTACGCGCTTAACTATTATGACACTTGTAAAATAGTCTCTTTCCTATCAAAAGCTTTCTCTTCTAGAGAAAGGTTTTGACAGCAACCTTTATAAACCACCTCCTTTCTAGTTATATGCAGGATAAGCTGGTTAAGGCTCGCTTATGCCGGGAGGATAAAAATGTCACGAATGCATTCTGGAGCAAAGGGGAAGGCAGGAAGCACAAAGCCTGCGCAGAAGACAACCCCAACATGGCTTGGATACAAAAAAAATGAGATTGAGCTTCTAATTGCAAAGCTCGCAAAAGAGGGATTTACAGCATCCCAGATTGGGCTTCACCTGAGGGACAGGTACGGAATCCCTGATGTCAAATTAATAACAGGGGTCACAATAACGCAGATACTGAAGGAAAAGAAACTGACAAAGAAGCTTCCCGAAGA
This sequence comes from uncultured archaeon, assembly GCA_963845175.1. Classification (GTDB taxonomy): domain Archaea; phylum Nanobdellota; class Nanobdellia; order Woesearchaeales; family CAIVOO01; genus CAIMOB01. The sequence goes on along the minus strand of CAWJRI010000001.1, from coordinate 25,313 downwards.
CATCTCCTATTTAATCAAGAAAAGCATCGCAGTCAAAAAGCATCTTGAATCAAACAAGGCAGACAAGGCAGCAATAAGGGGGCTGCACCTGACTGAATCAAAAATCAGGAGATTGGTAAAATACTACAAAAAGTCAAAGGTTTTGCCAAAGGACTGGGTCTATGATTCATCGCAGGCAAGGTTTTACCTCGAATAAACTCATAACTCATATTGAAATATCAAAAATTCAAGGACAGTGTAAAGGAAGCTGTAGCCAGGTTCAGGCAGATTGAGAAAAATGAACCTGCAAGAGTCATCGCCCACCTGGATGCAGACGGAATAGCTGCCTGCTCGATTCTCGTGAAAGTTTTAAATTCAGAGAACATGCGCTACTCCATCTCAATTGTCCCCCAGCTTACAACCGAGATAATTGATTCGTTTGCAAAGGAAAAACATAAGAATTATTTCTTCGTTGACATCGGCTCAGGAAGATTGAAGACAATCGCTGAAAAATTAAAGGGCAAGAATATTTTCATATTCGACCACCACGGGATAGAGGGGGAGACAAAAAACCCGGATGTTGTTCATGTTAATCCAAATGTTCATGACATAGACGGCGGAAGGGAAATCTCCGGCTCAGGAATTGTTTATTTGTTTGCGAAGGAGCTTGATCCTAAAAACATTGACCTGGCGCACATCGCAATTGTCGGCGCAATCGGCGATGTCCAGGAGGACAACGGATTTCAAAGGCTGAACGACGAAATCCTGCAGACGGCAATCGACCGCGATTTGATAGAAGTGAAGAGGGGCTTCAAGTTTTTCGGCACCTATTCAAAGCCCATACACAAGCTTCTGCAGTACTGCGAGCCGAAGATACCCGAGATTTACGGCGACGAATTCAGGACAATTGAGTTTCTCCAGGAGCTCGGCATTCCGCACAGGAACGGCTATGAATTCAGGAAGCTCTGCGATTTGACAGATGCTGAGAAGAAAAAGCTGGCGTCGGGAATAATAATCAAAAGAATGAATGAGGAAAAGCCAGAGGACATCTTTGCAAACAACTACCTGCTTGTCAGGGAAAAAGGCGCATTCAAGGATGTGAGGGAGTTCTCGACGATACTGAACGCCTGCGGAAGGCTACAGAAAGCCTCGCTCGGCATAGGCGCCTGCCTCGGCGACGAGAAATTAAAGCGGAAGGCGGTTGAAAACCTTTCGAATTACAAGAAGGAGATAACAGGCGCGCTGGCATGGTTCAACGGGAATACTAATTCGTTTATCAAAGGCAAAAAATACATGATAATAAATGCAGAAAGCAACATACTTTCTACAATTGCGGGAACGCTCGGCTCAATTCTCTCAAAATCAGGCAATTATGAGAAAGGCACGCTGATAATGACAATGGCAAGAAGCGCTGATTTCACAAAAGTTTCTCTGAGGGTTGTCAGCGACACAAGCATGGACCTGAGGGACATAGTCAGCGAGATAACTGCAAAGGCAGGCGGTGAGGCAGGCGGCCACAAGCTTGCAGCCGGCGCGATAATTTCAAAGGATAACGAAGAGAATTTCATCAAGATTGCCGAAGAAGTTATGAAGAAGTTTACAAAAGACCTTTAATTGACTCCATTTTTTCTGCAATGTCCTGCCCGCTCCTTGTCAATGTAAGAAGCTTCAGCCTTCCCTGCTTCTCGAAATTAACAAGCTTTGATTTCTCCATCATCTGCAGGATCTTGACGACGTGGCTGTAGGTGCAGTCGACGGATTTTGCAAGCGAAGAAGCGTAAGCGCCTGACTTGCAATTTTTCAAATTTATGAGCATCTGTGATGGTTTTTCCCTAAAAAAAACATTGAAAATCTTTTTGTCCATTGATAAAACCCCCAAATGTGTCTTACAACCTATAGTTAATGGTAGTCATTTTTAAATATTTATAGTTTTCTATATATATATTATAGAATATACAAAGCTTTTTATAAGTCTTTCTATTTTTTCTGCTGATGAAGGCAGAAGAATTTCTTTTTCCGCATGAAAAAGTCAGGGAAAAGCAGGACAAGTTGATTGAGGCAGTTGTAAAAACCCTTGTTGAAAGGAAAAATCTCATTGTCCATGCGCCGACCGGTCTGGGAAAAACATCTGCTGTGCTTTCGCCTGTGCTGAAGTATGCGCTCGACAAAGACCTGAAGGTTTTTTTCCTCACATCGAGGCACACCCAGCACCTGATTGCCATTGACACGCTGAATCTGATCAAGGAAAAGTACGGGACAAAGTTCATCACAGCTGACATAATAGGGAAAAGGGGCATGTGCCTCCAGCCTGCTGTCGAGGGTCTTCATTCATTTGAGTTCGCCGAGTACTGCAAGTCGCTGAGGGAGGGCGGAAGCTGCGAATTCTACGAGAATTCAAAAAACGGGAACAGTTTGAGTGTGCAGGCAAGGAAAGTGCTGTCTGACATAAAATTCTTCAGCCCGTGCCACACAGAGAAAATAATAGAGGTCTGCAGGCAGAGCAAGGTCTGCCCCTATGAGCTGGCGATTAACCTTGCAAAAGATTCTTCTGTCATTGTTTCTGATTATAACTATGTGTTCAATGAAAACATAAGAAACTCCTTTTTCAAAAGAGCGGGCATCGAGCTTGAGAAATGCATCCTTGTGATTGACGAGGGGCACAATCTTTCTGACAGGATGCGGGAGCTTGTCTCCGAAAGACTCACAAGCATCACAATTGACAGGGCAATTACGGAGGCGAAAAAATACAACTTTGACGAGACAGCTGAACTCCTTGGCGGAATAAAGAAAGTGCTCGAGGACCTAAGCCTGGAGCTTGAGCCTGAACAAAACATATACGAAGTGCTGGTTGAAAAAGATGATTTCGTCAGCAAAGTGAACAAGATAAATGATTATGACAAGATAGTTGCTGACCTTGAATTGATTGCAGATACAGTCAGGCTGAGGCAGAAGCGCTCATTCATCGGCGGAATCTCAAAATTCCTGGAATCCTGGAGAGGGCCTGACGACGGGTTTACGAGAATCGTAGGCAGCAGAAGGATAAAAAACAAGCCTGTGCTGACTTTGTTATACAAATGCCTGGATGCCTCGATTGTAACAGCGCCTGTCTTTGAAAAAGCATATTCAACAATTGTCATGAGCGGGACGCTAAGGCCGACTGCAATGTACAAGGATTTGCTCGGGCTTGAGAAATGCGAGGAAGAGGAGTTTGAAAATCCTTTCCCTGAAAAAAATAAATTAAACCTGATAATTCCGCTGACAACATCGCTTCAGGCTGAGAGAAGCCCTGCGATGTACCAGAACATTGCAAAAATCTGCGCTGAAATCGCAAACACAGTGCCAGGTCATTCTGCGTTTTATTTCCCGAGCTATAGGTTCAGGGATGATGTTGACAATTATTTCTCAAAAATCTGCAGGAAAACAACATTCAGGGAAACGAAAATGGGAAAGGAGGAGAAGAAGAATTTCCTTGAGAAGTTCACCAGCTATAAGGAAGCGGTTTTATTGAATGTCTTCTCAGGAAGCTTCGGCGAGGGCATTGATATGCCAGGATTCTGAAATGCGTTGTTGTGGTGGGCATCCCGCTGAATCCGCCTGATCTCGAGCTAAGAGAGCTCATCAAGTATTATGAGGAGAAGTTCGGAAGCATCGGAAAATATTACGGATATTTCTTTCCTGCAATTAATAAAGCTGTGCAGGCAACAGGAAGATGCATACGAAGCGAGACAGACAAGGGTGTTCTGATTCTGCTGGACAAAAGATATGCAACGCCATTTTACAAGCAGTGCCTGCCCTCTGACACAGAATACACTGTAAGCAAAAATTATATAAGTGAGATAAGAAACTTCTTCAGCTAAGATGGGCTATCTAAAGGTTGCAGAGGAGTATCAGATTGCCTTTGAGCAGGGGAATCTTGAGAGGGCAAAGGAACTTTTGCTTGCGCATCACGAATCCTGGACATATATTCAGGTCCGCTACAGAGTGCTGCTGAAACAGAATATTAAGAAAACAATGCCTGGCTGCTGTGAAAAATTACTGCGCCAGAAGGAGTTTCTTGACAATATTGTGCTGGAGGCTGGGAAAAACGAATTAGTTTCAATTGGCTGGCGGGCTTTTGGAGTAGAAATGTTTTTAAGGAGCCAGACACTGATTAATGCCATGAACAAGAAATATCAGTCGCTTACAATTTTTATCTTGATAATTCTCGCAGGGTTGGTTTTGTTGTCCTGTCAGTCTCAAAACAAGCCTGAATCAAAATCGCTTTCTGCCTTTTTGGGCAAGGTGGATGTTAATTCGGGATATGAAATAAATGAATATGATTCAGATGCGTCCAGCGGAGGCGGACACGTGCAAAACACAACACGGGAAATTGGGGCTCAGGAATTAAAAGACATTGCCAATGCCTTAAAAAGAATGAAAATTGCCGGTTCATTTGGATATGGCACAAAAAATTGTTTTTACAGCGGATCCCAAGAACCGAGTTACTTTGTCTGTTTTGAAGACAATAAGATTGTGAATTTTATAAAAAAGAATGGTCCAGAACTTTCTCAATGGAATGCAATTGGCTATGATTTTGATGTTAAAAGAAGCACCGTAATCAACAGCATCAGCGATTTGAAAACCTGCAATACAGATGATGATTGCACATTGGAATCAGGAGGTGTTTGCGACCCATCTGGCAAATGCCCGGTAAGCAGCAGTGCAGACTGCGACTCCGGCTGCAGAACTTCAATAAATGCCAAGCATTACCTAATCTGGGATTTTGTTCCAATGATTGAAGATGAATGCGTAACAGATAAATGTGCAAATGACAATGAGTATTTTAACTCCTCCTGTAAAAATCACACATGCGAATCAGTCATTGTTGAAAATCATTAACTGCAATAAATCCTGGCTGGCGGGCTAATTACTTGCATATTTTACCCAAAGATAATCAACAAATCTTCTGTTTTTATCACAGAATGCCAATGCTTTATCTTCAGTAGCTATATTTGACCTTTCAATTCCTTCCAGATCATCACAAATATGCACAAGTTCATGAATTAGTGTAACCTTCATGCAATCAACACCTTTAGTTTTGTTTAAGCGAATAAAGTATTGACAGCCATTTTCATCTGGTTTGTGTTTGTCCCAAACACCGCAATGATAATTATATGGCCATTGCTTGAGGACGACTGCACTAACTTGTTCTTTCAGAACTCTTTCATACAAATCCCGTTCTCTTTTGTCTTGTCGCATAAATTTCTTATTTCGAGCCAAACAGGACAAAACCTTCTGGCTTGTTTAGTATTCTTGTATGATTTTTTGAAAAAGAAGCCAGTTCCCCCATTGTCCTTTTATCCTTGCCTGACAGAACATTATTCTGCCTGTGGGCAACAAAAATATCCCTGACTAGTTGGGGGATTGCTGATTGAACAAGATTATAGGCATCTGCCAGTTCGCGGTTATTAAGAAGAGAAAGATAATTGCTCATAAGCCCATATTTCAAATCCTGCAGATTTTTATATTTGCCAAATCCTACATCAATATATTCCTGCGCCTCATTCAGCACAGAAAGCTCTTCAAGAAGTACCATCACATTATCTGTTTCAGATTCTGTTAATTGCTTTTTTAGAACAACACCAATTCCATTGTCGCCATAATCCTCCATTTTAATATTCGCTTCCAGGGCTGAAACAACTGCTTTATGGTGCTCTTTAAGCTGGTCTGCATTGTACCTTAGGCAGTACAAAATCCCGCCGCCCTGGTCAGGGTTTTTCTCTGCCAGGTTAAACAGTTCCCACAGTGTTTTTTCTTCCATTTTCAAAGAAACAGCCTCTTTTTAATTTTAAAAAATTAACATATTTATATATGTTTTTAATTATAATTGGCAGAGGCTGGCAAAAAACGAAAGTATTATATACCACTATTGAGTTATAATAATGATGGGGGTTAAAATAACGGATTTAAACAAACAAAGGTTGGACGAGGTTGTTCTTAAGCTGCAAAAAGAAGCATTTTCGCAGAGCAATAAAGAAAGTCAACATGGAGAACATTCTGACAGATGGGGATTTATTAGTGGAGTTGAGTACGCTATAAATCGAATTAACGCAGTCTTCAAAAAGGAATATGAATCACGCGTATCTAATTTAAGTGGAATTGGAATATACAGCAGAGAAAAGCCAGCGTATAAACCAAAGCGTTAATTTTGATTGTTGGATTTCTTGATAATATTGTGCTGGAGGCTGGGAAAACACAGACTGACATATGAAAAAAAGAAAAATACTATTTGTTGTTGCCGGAGTGCTCGTAATCGTTATTCTGGCTGCAATCTCAATAAAATATCTGCTGCCGCAAAAATCCAGTTATATAAAACTTGATGAAAATAAGATTGAATGTTATGAAAATTCGCTTTATTTTATTTTCAATGATGCAAATATTACTGCAGATGAATTAAATGTGCAGAATGTAAGATGCCTGCAGGATATGCCCTATGGGCAGTGGGAAATGACAGGCACTTATTTTGAAAATGATGACCATTCAAAAGAGCCGAAGCCATTCTATTTCCAGGAAATCAGGGGCGGCATGGCTGCTTCCGGGTCAGATGGTTATTATGAAGTGTGCCTGATTATAAATAACACGAAGATTATCTCAAAAATTGAAACCGGCAGAAACATGAACTACCAATCGCCTGCAAGATGCGCCTGGCAGTCCAAGCTGCCATGAATATATTGGTTGGCTTTCTTATATTAATATATAATTTATATATAAATTAACTCAAATACCACACCAGTATACAAAAGCGTAACATTTATATACTGGTAGTGGATTTCTTATTATTCCACCATGGTAGTACTATTTGACATGTTTCACATGCCTGAAAATGTCTTTGATGTGGTTTTTGCCACAGAGCAGCAGGCGCTTGTAGCCAAGATGCTTGTTGACCAGATGAAATCAACAGAAGGCATGATGGGCAAGACAGAGATGTCTGTCTTCGCCACCCAGCTCCATGACGGCGTTGTTGTTGAAGTGGAGAAGGGCGAGGGCATGTTCAGGAAAAAGGAAAAGACGAAAGTTTCCTACAACAAAAGGCAGTTTTACGACAGGATTTTGACGCCGATGAAGGGCATGGGCATGATCGACTATGATATGTACAAGAAGCAGTACATAATCTCTGACAAGTTTAACAAGGCGATGTACAAGATAGGATTGATGTGGATACAGCATATACAGAGAAAATGAGCGAAGAAAACCTTGAAAAGAGATTAGCGAGTGCGGAAAGCATAGACAGGAAAATTGCAGATAGCCCTGTTTTCTCGTCATTAGATTCCATAAGGAGGATGAGCGCAGCCAGTGAACTGGATTCTGACAGAAAAGACCCGCTGATTTTTCTGAAAATACTTGCTCGTAAAGATGACAACTGCTTCAAAAAAAAAAAGATTACTGCAATGACCATCTTGCCAGGGAAGTCATGATATATGAAAGCATGGCAATAAGCCTATAAACATTCTTTATCTTGAGCTCAAGAAAAAAATCTGCCGCTAAATGTTTTGGAGAACCCAAGTAATTATGGAATATTCCATACTGCAAAATATATAATAAGATTCCGCAACAAGGGCGGTTTTATAGAAACGCTCGGACCTGAATTCCAGATAACAAGTATATTCCCAGACACCTGGGTGGAAACGCAGCAAAAACTCTGCAGGATAGTTGAAGATTTCAATACAAAATATCCGGCAGAGGACGTGAGAATGGCTCGGCATCATTCATGTGCATAGGCCAGATGAAATCCCTTATGGACTGATAGATGCACTTTACAAAGGGCTGCAGGAATGCCGCGGCATGATGCCCGGGGAAAACATGGTGGGGAAGAGATGAAAAAAGAAGTTGAGAATACGCGCAGTGCCCGACATGCAGGACTGTTTTTGAGAAGGAAACACTTTACAGGGTGCGCGAAAATAAAGAAGTTGCACCCTCCGAAGCGATGGGATGCATTTACCATCTGAAGGAATATCTCAACTCAGCTGAAATGGCTGAAAATGTCCGCCTGGGCGCTTTTGCCGAGAGGAAAAAGAGATGCACAAAATCGAGGCATATGGAATCACGAATACAGACTGTTCCTTGCAGTTGATGCCTGGAGGAGGGCCAATAAAAGAAAATACATGCAGTCGCTTTACTTGGAAAACAGGCAGTCACTGGCTTATGCAAATCACCTTTTCTCGACACGCTTCTTGAAAAATCTCTGGAGTCGGCTGTTACAATGGTATTTTTCGAAATAACCCGAGAACGGAATGCCGCTGGACATAATAGACGAGGACAGATTCAACATATTTTCAGACACAATGGATGTGATAAGGAAGTACGCGCCGCAGGGCATTGTTGACGCCTACGGCCCATCGTCGCAGCTAACCCTGATTTCCCCGGGAACATATGAGGATTTTAAGAACCTCGACAAGATTGTGGAGGGGTTTAACAAGCGCCACTCCATGCGCCCGCCTCACAGAAGGCTTTTTGCTGTCGGCTTTGACTACGACATCGCGGAGCGGCCGCAGCTGCAGCTGGAAAAGCTGCATACTGACATGAGAGACACTCAAAATGTTGAACAAATTACAGAAAGAGCAGACAGAGCTAGCTAGGAAAGTAATTCTGAAGGATTCTTTTGAAAAGCTAGAGACTATTGGCGGAGTTGACCAGGCATTCACAGACAGCAAAATTATCTCTGCGATTGTTGTCTGCGATTACAGAACAATGAATATAATTGAGGAACAATACGCTGTCACAGAGTCAAAGCTGAAATATGTCCCCGGCTTCAGGGCCTACCGCGAACTGCCTGCGATTGTCGAAGCCTACAATAAATTAAATGTAAAGCCGGATGTTTTGATTGTGGGCGGGCATGGAGTAACGCATCCGCGCGGCCTGGGCATTGCCTCGCACGCAGGATTGGTTTTGGACCAGGCGACAATCGGCATTGCGAATAAATTAATTGTGGGGGAGATTGAAAATTACAAGGTTGTCATAGACAAAAAAGTAAAGGGTGCGATGATTTCAGCAAAGGAAAAATCAAACCCGATAGTTGTTTCGCCCGGGCACAAGATTTCCCTGAAAACAAGCGTTGAGATTGTCAAGAACTGCATCAGGCCGCCGCACAAGCTGCCTGAACCGCTTCAGCTGGCGCACAAATTAGGAAACAAAGTCAAAAAAGAAATGAAATAATTATTTCAGCACTTTCGCGCTTCCGACTTTCTTTGCAAGCGCCCCGAGCTTCTTGTTCAGTATCTTCTCCATTTCAGCTGGAACATCATATTCCTGCTTGAAGGTCTCTATCCAGTTGAGAATGTCCCTTATGTCGCCCTCTATGCTCTCAACCTGTTCATAGCTCATGCAAAGCCTTTTTTCAGCCATATTGTCACCTCTTCTGGCTTGGCTTTGGGCGTTTTTGTTTATAAATTTTTTGGAAAAAGGTTATATACGAGCTGCTGCACCCAAATTACATGGTTAGCACCCAGGAAGCATTGGATTTTATTTTAAGGCACCATAAAATAAATATGGAGCAGATAGCTGCGCTTTCAAGGATAATGAGCCTGGACAAGCTGAAAAACCCAAGGATTGAAAAAATTGAGGACGGCGTAATCCACCTTAATTCTGACCTTGCGGAAAGAATAGGCTACATAAGCTTTGGAGGATATGTCAGGGAAAAATTAAAAGGCTGCGTGACTGAAATGTTCCGGATGCCTCCCAATGACAGCTATGGTTTCTTTGTAAGAATCGACGGCAAAAATTCAATACGCATAGAAGCTTATTTGCCGAGATAAGGTTTTTTAAGCAAACGCGAGCTTCAGCGCCCACATCAGACCAATACCAACAATAATGATAAATAAAAAATTGGTTGATAGCCTTGCCCATACTTTCTGATAACTCAAACAAGTGAAGTCAGCACGGCTATTAAAACAATTGCGAGGGCCATGGCAACAATTATTCCCCTAGAAGGATGATTCCTCGTCTCGGGCAATAGAGTTGATGCGCCGATGTACAAAAACTCCCCAACAAATATTGCAAGGACAATCGCAAGCACACTTTCAGGCAGGGCTACCAAAGCGGTAGCCAATACGCCTAAGACTGGCGCCAATGCATCCAGCACAAGAAAAACAATGGCTTTTCCTATCTGATGCCTGTTCTTCAGCATAATAGTGACTGTATTTATCCCATCTGTGAAATCATGTAAAATAACTGCAAGCGCCACAATCAAGCCAATTGACGCATTCACTTGAAATGCCGCGCCTATCGCCACACCATCCAAAAAACTATGGATGACTAAACTGCCCGCACCAATAGGGCCCATTATGTGACCATGAATGTTATGGCTGTCCATCTCATGGGTCAAAAAGAAACGCTCCAGCAGGCTGTAAAAGAAAAAAGAAGCCACAATTGTCAGCATGACAAAACGAACTGGCAGATTGATTTTATTGGAAATCTCCAGACTTTCAGGCAACAGGTCAAGAAATGAGACAGCAATCAGGCTGCCTGCAGCAAATGCGAAAAAGTAAGGCAGATATTTTCTAAGCTTAATGATAACTGCTCCGCCAATCAATGTAGAGAAAAAAGTTGCCAATGCTAGCAAAATAATCAGTTTATTCATAATAATCAGTCAATAAAACATAATTATTTAAATATGTTATTGATTCTCATTATCAATAAGAAGATGAGGGCAAAATTAGTCTGTTAAAATGCCAAGAAAAGACAGAAACACTAAACAGAAAGAGCTAATAAAACAGGAATTCAATAAAATAAATACTTTCTTCAACGCAAAAGAGCTCTATGACCGAGTGAAAAAGAAAGATGACCGCATAGGGATAGCGACAGTCTATAGATTTCTGAATGACACATCCAAAAAAGAACATATACACTCTTACCAATGCAACAGAAGAAAAGTATACTCATCAAAAACTGCCAACCACTGCCATTTCATATGCACAAAATGCGGAAAAACAACTCATTTCTCAATTAAAAAGGTTGATTTCCTGAAAAATAACATCAAGGAAGATGTCTGCCATTTCCAGATAGATGTGTATGGAATATGCACAAAGTGCAAAGAATAATCCTGTCAAGCGTCTTCTGCCTCATCGATATGAAAACAAGCCCTGTGAAAGACAGCAGGCTTACAATAATTACTGAAACCAGTATGTATAGGAGCATATACCATTGTTAAAAATCACTCTTTTTAAATCTTGCCAAAAATATAAAAATCCGGCGCCTTTATTGTTTTTCATGGGCTATGATGACAAAATGGGCTATAATAATGAAGTGCTGAAACTGATAAAAGTAATCAAAAAACTCAAAGAGAAAAAACTAAAAGAAAAGATTATGAAGCCTGTTTCTGAAGAAACGCTGGAGGAAGCGATTGGGGGCGAGCCTGAAAAATTAATGGCAATAAAAAACTGCTGCATAATTGTGACAACGGGGCAGGACATGGGCCAGAGGCGTGATGCGATGAAAGAGCTAATGAATTATCTGTCAGACGATCAGATTTATGTTTCTTCAATAATTATGGACGGCATAAGAGTTATTACGCTGACAACAAACAATTTGCCCCAGTGGTATATAATTGATGAGATGCCTGAAAAATTAAGGACATACAAAACTGAAAAAGGAATAGAGTCTTTTGTTGTGCAGTGAATCTTTTTTAGAATTTTGGCGCAGTTTCAATCCTAAAGAATTCCTGTTACAACAAACAATCCCAACGCGAGCATTATTATTCCTGCTATCAGGTGAAGCACCCTTAAATTCTTTTCCCTCCAGGCATTTGTCTTCTCAATGTTTGTGCGGCCGATGAATATGAATACAGTTATCAGTATAAGCGGAAGCACGAAAAATAAATTATACAGGAGCAATGTCGGGATTGCAATAATCTGTGTTGTCTTTTCAGCCAGCAGACCAAGGACAAACAAATATGGACCGCCTGTGCAGGGCAGTTCAAAGAGGCAGACGACAAAGCCCATGACAAATGCGCCTAGGGGCGAAGTGACATGCTTGAGCATCCTCTGCAGTGTCGGCCTCCATTTCCTCGGTATCTCTGTCACGAAAATCTTGCCGTACCAGAAGTAGTCCTTCAGATTTGCAAGACCAATCAGGATTGCAATTACACCAATAAGTTTATAGAACCAGAACGACAGTCCGGAAACCCTTAGTGCCTGGAAAACTCCAAGCCCGAAGAGGAAGTAGACAATATAAATTGAAACAATGAATGCTATGCCCGAGTACAGTGCCCTTTTCCTGTCTCCTGCCTTGAGAAGAGTTCCAAGCAGGATTAACAAAACAGCGATTGCGCAGGGGTTGATTGAGTCAACAATTGCGGCGCCTATAACTGTCATGATTGATAATGTATGAACTGCCTGCGATGTCGGCGATGACGGCCCGCTTATTCCTGTCTTGTTGTTCTGGCCAACCACCGGGCATGCGGAGCCATTATTTTGTTTTATCACCTTTTCAAGCTTGTCGAGAATCGGCGTGTCGCCTGACAGGTATGTGTTTCCGATGAACACAGCCGGAATCCCTCTTTGATCTTCAGGGACATTGTATGAGTCAAAATACTGCTGGAGCAGATTGACATTCTCCCGGTCATAATAGATTTCAAACTGCTTCACATCTAAATCAGCCCTCTGGCCAAGCTGGTTAATCAGCGGCTCAACCCTTGCGCAGTGCGGGCAACCGTTTCCGTAGAAGAAATATAAACAGGTTTTCTCATCCTGCGCATAGGCAACGCTGGCAAGAAGCAGCAGCATAAAAGGTATCAGTATTTTGGCTTTCACAGCACTAGTTCATATATGACTATTTAAAAAGATTGTGAATATTAAGCCCATAATTCCTCACGCGATTTATTCCCGTGATTCTTACGTGCCTGACTGAAAAGTTTAAATAAATAACTGCCAATGGAACATGTATGAGGTCTCGTTTATTCAATCAGCGCTCTTACCGTAAGCGAAATTACGGAATATGGTAATATCGCGTGGGCAAACCCGACTGGATTGTACGGATCAGACCAATCATTCTCGTTTACACATGAAGGAATTACCGGGAATACTTATTTCCTTAATCTTTCGATACCGGGCGGCGGATGGTCGAATACGAGCGTGAGCGGTGCTGGTGGCAGTGGAGTACAGACAGTATCGGCAAACGGTGTCTGGACGTATTACATGTATGGTTACTACGGTTCATTGCTTTCATCAAGCACGATTTCGATTTCAAATGTTGGTACTGTTTCATGGACAACTCCACCGGGCTATTTGAATACTTATGCGCCGTATTCGTGGTCGTCAACGGGACTTGCTTCACCGTATATCGACGTACAGAAACCCGATGGTAATTTCTTTAATTCATCGGTTGCGGCTTCAGGTAGCGCGACGTATTATACGGATCAGATCGGTTACTGGTACATGTATTTGACCGATGGTAATGGCGGTACAACCATTTCATCGTCATTCATGTACGTTGGCACCGCTCCAACACCAACACCGACACCAACACCACCGCCGGGTACACCAACGGTCTCAATTTCAGCACCGGCAGCAAATAAAATCTATCTCGGTGCCGGGTACGACACGCTCGCATGGGCAAACATTCCATCAGGATACGACACGTACGGAATATTGACGCACAACACGACTTCGGGAAGATATTGGTTCGCTCTCTGTGCAAATCCTGTTGCAGCGGGAGCGGGAAGCTCAGTATGTGCGTTCTCTGGTTCGTTAACAGCGCCGGGATTGCCACCATCGCCAATTCAGGCTTCGGATATTGGACAAAGTACGTTCAATCTTTCAACCGACACGGTAATCAATGGACCGGCTGACACAAATCTCTGGATTTACGGCACGCATGGCGCGAATTATACGTACTTCACGAGCATTCCTGTCACGGTTGCATGGCACGCAACGTCGCTTGCGATTACAACCGCTGATCATCTACCTGCAACGCTCGTATCTGGCGCGTCGCTTACTGATACCGACGCAGTAACATTCGTGTACGACGGGTTCACTGTACGCAACGTCATATTATCGTCCGATGATACAGGTTGTAAACACAACGGTACAGCCGGGTGTTGGAGTTCCTCCGTACCACGAATTTAACGCAAACTACACTACAAGTGTGTTTACGTTAACGGAGAAGATGACCGATTTCATCACGGGAGAGACACAGAATCATGCTCTCAATGCGTACGACTATACGATCTCGAAGTTGTTTGTTATTGGAAATCTCAATGCGTCAAGCACGGGCTTTATTGACAAGAGCCTGCTACGTTTAATGCTCATCCGGTAAGCCTTGTAACAAGCATTTCTCCGCCAGCGGGAGCAGATTTCTATTTGACGAATGTGAACATGGTTGGTTTCCTGCGAATGGCAAAGCCCGATGCATCTACGGCAACCTCGTACTCAACAACCGACAATCCGTACGTGTACGTCTCTGTTCCGATCTCGTATCTCACAGCCGGGTACAGTTACGTGAACGTAAGTGTGTATCATAATCTACCGGGTGGTGGAACAGAACTCGTGTACAACAGTAACGGATTTACTCTCGCAGATCATCCACCGGGCGCACCATTCCTCTACAAAGTGCCGTATTCGTTCAAGACAATGCCTCTTGGCAGTACAGATGACAAGACGGGCACGTACTATGCGAAATTGACCGCTGATGTGGCTGTAACACCGTTGACAACTGCTACGGTAAGCGTAAGCAACAACATCTTTGATCCGACAAATTGGGGCAACTGGCTCGGCGGATGGTTCGGAATTGCAACAGCGTTTGGAATGATCATCATCGGCGTAATCATTGTGCTGATATTCGCATTCCTGCCGATGGTTCTCTTCCGCAGATGGAACCTGCCGGGATCGGTGCCAATCTTCAGCGGCGCGCTTGGTGTAATCATCGTGTACGCGCTCGGGCTGTTTAACATTTACGTGATCCTGCTTATCGCAATCATAGCAGCGGCAGTAATAGCAATTAATTCCAAGAATATTTTTGGCGGAGGTGGCGAAGCTTCACCAACAGAAAGCGGGATGGGACGGTAAGCGATGAAAGATAAAACGCGCGCGGCAATTGAGCTCTCGATGAGCATGATCATCTTTGCTACGATAGTTTACGTGTTCGTAACAGCGGCAATGGTCGATCTTGGGGGAGCAACCATTCCCTCGCCGTTTACGTTTTCGGTAATTACACCAATAATAGTTCCATCATTGGCTTCTTGTGGTTCTCCAATAATCCCATTTACAGATTGGGTATGTCCCGTTGGTACTTTTGTAGGATGGCTTATAGATGCTATAATTGCTATAGTTAATTTTATCGCAGGAATACTTGCTTTCTTAATTTCTTTAGCTTCAATCTTCCTCTTCACATGGATATGGGTTGGTTCGCCGGTTACGTGCGGTACAGTTGGCGGTGTTGCTTGTGTAATACCTGCGGCACCGTTCCCGCTCAATTTCCTGTTCGGTATTCCGCTCACGCTCATGGGAGTGGTGCTAATTGTGCGCGTCGTGCAGGTTGTTGAAGGATTATTCCCGTGGTTCAGAGGTGATAAGTAATGGTTTATGATGCATTTACGGCAGCGGGAGCAGTAATTCTCCTGTCGTTCTGGACAATATTCATCATGCTCGCAGAAAAACACAAAGATTTTGTGTTCTCGCTCGTTTCATTCGTGTTAGCAGCGATGATCTACGCGAATGACTTTGTGAAAACGGTGATTGTTGCGTATGGTATTACGCTTGGTGAATTATTCGCTCTCGTTTCGATATATTACATCTTCTCGATACTGGTACTCATGATAGAAAAAGAAAAAATGAAACCGAAAGAAACGGGGCAACCTCCACCCGGAGATTAAACCGTTAACTTTATTGTATCGCACGATGAACAACTGTTGACATAGAGGCAAAGCATGTCAGTAAAACGTAAAGTGATAGAAGAAGTAGTTATTCCTGTCGCATTCGACGGTTTAGCTGCGCTTCTCCTTTATTTCGTCGTATTTTGGGGTCTCTGTTACATGCGCGGAGACTACACTTCCATATTTTCAGGCGGTCCTTCAATCAATGTACCGATTGCGATGTCAACGTGTGCTGGTTATCAGATAATCAGGGCACAAAATATTGCATACGCTGTTGCAGGGTTCTTCTGGATGTGGTTAATGCGAGCGAGAAATATTGCACAATCAACAAAGCGGTCAGGTGATGATGATGAGTGATGATTTGATCAAAGTTCTCGTAATCGGGAACGATAACAAGATGCGAGAAGGAGAAGTGAAAGCTGGTGAACAGTTTTACACATCGATTTCTCCCGATGGATCGGTACGGAAGAAGTATTACATCGATCCCGATTGTTTCTTCGACTATGACAAGAAAGGATTAATCGGTTCAACGACGTACAAAGCGATTGCTTTTTACGAAAATGATCCGAGACCCATCAAGCGACGTGAAGCGAAAGCATCTTTCACTCAGAAGAGTTGGGTGACGCGATTTTTATGGGCACTCGTGCCATGGCTGAGCTCTTGCCGCGCAATAATGAACAGACAAAGTTCCAGAAAACAACGTCTCTGCTGCTGATTATCGCAATTTGTGCCGCAGGAGCCGGATGTTATCTCAACTACAAGAACGGTCAGTCTCTCGAAAATATCAGCGCGCAGCTTTCACAACTCATCGGAGTACAGAACGGCGGCGTGATTGTACAGCCGGGTGTAACACCGACACCAACAATAGTACCGGTAACACCTGTACCAGTTGTTACAGCAACAAATTCAGGTACGCCTCCTCCGCCGGTGATGTAATATGTCACGACTTGATGATATTCGAGCGCGCAGAATTCACCAAGAGGTTACTGTAGCAGAGCCGAAAAAGCGGGGCGAATTGTCAGCGAAGCACGTTTGCGTAAGTACAAAGCGGGAATTGATACTTATGCCGACGATCCTGACGCACTCGAAGAATACATGCAGGAAAAAATCGATGAGGATGTACCGCCGGGTACATTCACACCGTCCGATGAACAAATTTTAACTCCTCCCGACGATCATATCGACAATATTACTTCAAGCGGCATCGAAAGACCATCTCCGGGTGCAACAGAAAACGGTGAAGAGAATGGTTTTCATGTCGTAACGGAAGAAAAAACGGATTCCGACACTGCAAAAGCAATTATCGCGCTCATGGGTAAAGATGATCTTCGTATGCAAAGCGAGATGACGCGCGATGAAGTACGCGCGGTCACGGTTCTTAATGAGATTGCCGACACGTTTCAATCGGAACGTATGAAGAAATTCGTCGAACATCATCTCGCAAACATGGTTTCGCATAACCGTGGATCGCGCAAAGAAGTTGTTGACAGCTTTCCGGGCTTGAAGAACATCGTCACGGAGGACGCGGCGGTGGAATGGGACCAATGGCATCAATGCCGTTCCGTGTACAATGAAAATAAAGAAAACAGCGCCGGGGATCTTCGATCCAGATGAACGAAAACGATTGCAGCGAGAAGAAGGTATCGAGATCAGGATTGAAAGAATCTTTCAATCCCCCGACGACTTCAGGTACGGATCATGGCAGGTCGAAGAAATTGCCGCTCTCGGACGAAAAATTATTTACCTGCTTACCGGAGTTAATCCTGTTGACAACTCTCGCGGAAAAGTGGCAGAATTTTCGGTGACAAAGGAAAAATGAATGGCACTTCGCATAATCGTCGGACCAAAGGGAAGCGGCAAGAGCGTTTTACTGACGCGCATGTTATTTTATGACTGGTAGACGCGAAAACGCAACATTTATGCAAATTATCACCTGAAGTTTCCGTATAAACTGATCAATCTTGAACAAATGCTTGAGAATAATCAGAATTTGTACGATATTTCTCTCGGTGTCGATGAAGCACAGCTATTTCGATTGTCGTCTCTCGGGAAGCAAGCGCAACCGTGTTTTTGTACATTCTGTTACAAACGCGCAAGCGCAGGATGGATATGGATCTCGTCACGCAGCAACTTGCAAATGTGGATGTACGTATTCGTCGTAATTGGGATTATCTTTACGTTTGCCGCGCGCTTATTAAACGACAAGGCGGACTAAACCAGCAACGGCACGCGAATGTGATGGTCAAAGGGTTGACGCGGTGCTTGTAAAACAGTTTAATTCGGGAAATAACACCACTTCGCAGTTCTGGTTCGATCCAAAACCATGGTTCAAATATTATTACACAGAAGAATTCAACGATTGACACTTCGGAAGATTGATAACGTGACAGAGCCAACATTTCAGCTTGCGCCGCAAGGTTTGCGGGAGCGTGTCTCGTTATGGTATCTACAACTCAAGATCGAATTATCGCTGGACTTCCTCGAAAAATATATGAGGTACAGGATATGGAAGATGAGAATGTTGAACACCGTGCCCAAGTAAGACAATGTAGGGAGTGTATCTTAAGTTATCAGTGAAATCGTATAGAAATTGTTCGCAATCACGAGCAAATAGAAAATCACGCAGAAATAGAGCGCGCATAATCCGACATATTGAAACTTTGTCGAATATTTCTCACACTCTTCTGACATCCACGTAATCCCGGCATACACAATCCTTTTATAACAATGAGGATAGTCGGGAAATCAACAACTTGAGCGAATAGTGGATTTCCTTCAAATCCTCCCAAGAATAACGCGCGATAGGTGGTCCCAACATCAAATACGAATAGAATAAAGATAAGCGCGAGCGCAACATGCATCCATCTCCTGTAATTCATAAATCATCCCATAATATCGACCAATCAATCTCTTTGTTTATCTCGCGCAGATGAAGCCACGAGATAAAAAGACATCCAGCACCAATTAAATCCGCGTATAAACCGCCAATTCGATAAATAAATGATAATCCTATCAGTAAATACATGAAGCCCATCCAGAAAATATCGCCAGATTCCCGATCATTCATCAATGAGCCATCCATCTTCATCAATATAAAACTCGTTCAGGCGGCAATAGTAGCGGTTTGGCGCGCATTTCGTAACACCTGCGCCAGCAACACACGCTTTTGGATTGCACGGTCTTGTATCGTGCGGATTAAGCGGCACGTAGTATGCAAAGCGGCACGCTATTCTATGGTTCGATGACACATTTCACCTCATTCAGATACTTTCCGTCGGAGTCAACCAAAATAACGATTTTACATCGATACCCGCAGCCCCTACATTGGCACTTGTAATCACCAAGGTAAATCAGGGCTTGAAACTTTCCGCAACTCGGGCAATGACACGCCATCTCTGCCGTTGCCCTCAATTCTATGAGATGGAAGTATGATCATCAATCACACGCATAATGATAAACCAGAAGCAAAGTATAGTGAGACTTATTGCAATACCTGTCCATTGCCATGCCATGTATAAACCAACAAAGATTGATACCCAGTTTACAAGAACAATCGCAAGAATTGCGACACCAACGAGCTTAACCATTTCTCTTCCTCGCTTTCCGCGCGTTTTGTTCATCGAGGTGCTTGCGCCATAATATAGGATCATTTCGAATGATCTTATATACCGCGCGCGATCTGATACGAGCTCCGTTTTTTGTTTCTCGTACTGATCGGGATTTGCCAAATATACTCTCCTGTTGTGCCGCTGTTCTCATCGCCGTACCCCCCTTTGCCCATCAGCAATGTTATGGTGATAATTCGCCCATCCCGGGAAAATCCGGAGGTGTCTTCGGACTGGTATATTCGGGTGAGCAAGGGGAACAAAGGGGCGTCTCATTTGTCACACCCACAATAAGGTTTCCATCCGCACGGATCAGTTCCATCCGATGACATTGCTTGATCGAAGCGTTTCATCAGGTCGATACAGCCACGACAGCCGGGCGTGTAATCGAAGTAACGCGAGAGTCGATCTCCTGTCGGTGTAATACGAATTTGACCGATAATGATCGCGCTACAATCAGGACACTTGCCGTACATGTCATCGGAATCGACGCTCCACATCCGGATCGCTTTCCTTTCGGATGCGCGCGTTTGAAATCCTCTTCAATATCTTTGTCGGTGTGCCCGAATGTCAGGTACAATGAACGATGTTCTATTCCGTCGCTGGAATAATCCTTTCCTACCGCCTCTTTGTCACTCATAGTAATCACAAAAAATAATGATGTCGGAGTAGTAAGGAGGCTTACTCCAATAACAGCATTCTCCCGTTAGGTGTGTCCATGCCCTTCACGGTGCGCTCAAGCGGCTCCTCTTTCAGCATTGCATTGAGAACATCAATGCCGCCCGCGTCATCTGCGGCGTCAACAAACTGCGAAATGATCTTCGCAGAGAAGGAATGGTACTTCTTCTCGGTTGAGGCATCACGCATGACAATGATGCTGTATCCCTCACCGGGTTCTTTGTTCGTAATTCTCACATGCTCGATTGCAAGCGTCTGTCCTTCGGTGATCTTCTCACCCTCTCCGAACAACGCATCGGAGCTTGTTCTTTGACTGCTTTGTCGTTGCCATTTACATTCTCCTTAAAGGAGTTTGCAGGAGTATCGATCAACAATGCCCGAAGTGTGAACGGGAAATGCATGGACGAACCCTGTTAAACTTGGCATCGTTTTCACAGTACTCACTGCATAATAGCGTAGGTGAGATAAGAATATAAAGGTTACTATTTATACTTCAAAGACAGCACGAGACGCGCGCAAAAGATTGAAAGTTGTGCCAAGTCGAACCCGCGCGCGTCTCCCTGTCATGAAAGGAGGTGAGATTTACCGAGGATCACTCGGCGAATGAAGTATTAGCGCTATGAGATGATAATTATTTCTTTCCGCTCCCAACAACGTGAAAAGAAATCAATATCTATACCAAACGGCTCAAGAAGTTCTTCCTCAAAGTGATTTATAAACCACACCAAATCTTCTTCGAGCCGGGAATCTACCTCCCACTTACGGTCTTTCCACATCCATTTTACAAGCCTCCATTTCAGTTGCCATGGAGCCTGTTTTCCATCAAAAGCAAGTTCAATCAAATTCACAGTAATCCCTCGTGAGAAAATAAAGGTTTTCTATTTGAAGTAAAGTTTGCTTTACATTTTGTAATCTATACTTACAAAAGCGCCCTTTAATTAAAACAAGTTTACTTTCAAAACGCGGCATCTCAACATAACTTTCGTGATAATATCCGGTAATGATCATTCTTCCTCCTGTTTTTCTGATACTCCTCGTTGATGAGGGCAACAACTTGTGGAGTTATATCCGACCCGCATACCGGGCAGGCAAGATGAAAAGGTCCGTAACAGACAATGAGTCTGAAAATCCTTTCGGTTCCACAAGAGTCACAATCGAGGGTTTTCTCAGGGTGTGCGTTTGCTGCCTGTACAATGAAAGGCAACATTTCTTCTACTGTTGGTTGTTTCTTCATATATCGATCTCAGCACATTCCTGTGCTGTATTCCTATACGCTGGATAAGCAGAAAAAGATGATCGTTACATTTTGTAAAGTATTCTTTACATTTTGTCACGGTTTCAACACACGCATCCGCAAAGCAACCATTCAAGAAGATAACAGGTAATCATACCAACAACCCATCCGAAAAGATTGCGAACCATTCATTTTGTGTCATTATTCCTCGCTGATCAAACTCTGCTTTATTCCAACGGGCTTACCACAAAACGGACACGTATGATGCAACGGTGGGATTATTCCCGTATATTTCACAATCTTTCCACAATTCCTGCAATGAATTGTGTTCATATGCTTACTTGAATCGATTCCTTTCTCTGTCATATTACATGACACATCCACATAATAACAATAGATAACATATACCCATCAAGACATCCAAAGAATACCTGCACTTTTTCGTATCGTGTAAAAGATTTCCACTTACATTCCAACTTCATTTCATCACCACATTATCCGGATCGGGTCCACGTTTATCAAGAACAGAGTGAACACGCATCATCGGATGCTTGCAAATTGGACAATGCGGTTGATGTACCGATGTCATAAGCGTTGTCGGGTGATAATAACATCTCCAAACTGTTCCCGGATCGTGTCCACCCATTACTTTTTCCTTGCAAGTCGTATGCAAATCATCTGTTCATCCTCGTCGATGAAGCAATCGGCATTACTACACATCACCGAGAGAATAATTTTCAGCTCACCAAACAATCTTTCGAGAGAAACCTTTCGTAATTGCATCAGCTCACGCATTTTCTTGAGGTCATCTTCAACTTGGGTCGTCCAGGCATCCCCGCTAATTCAGATATTGGCTTTGTAACATATTAACCCTTTCGATTTCAATCTCGGCAATCAAGGTAGGCACGGGTGAGCGCGCAGAATTCGCATGGCGGTAGCAACTTTTTTCGCATCCGAGTAGAAGCGTTTACGGCAGTTAACCAGCTCGGTACATGGACGATTTATTCTCGCGGAATGACTTTGACTTCATTCAAATATTCTCCCGACGGTGAAACTAAAATAACGATTTTACAAGCGAATTGGCAGGCTCTACAGACACACTTGTAATCACCAAGGTAGATCAGGGTTTGCCATTGTCCACACTTCGGGCAATGGCACACCTTCTCTGCCGTTGCCTGCAAATCGAGGCGATGTCCGCACACTTCAACAACGTTTGCGCTTTCTGATTTCTTTGCGTCGGTCATGACCATTGTTCTTGTTTTTCTTCAATTTGAAATTAACACTCGACAGACATTTCGGGCAACACGCGCGAAATTCACCATGTCCTTTGTAGTCCCAATTATAAGAGCAATGATTGCAATGGAGCATCATTTAATCGTCACCTTTGCATTTTTGTAGTCAAGTTTCATTTTCTTCCTCCTTTTCTCCTGTAAACTCAAGAATATCCATATGAAGTTCTTTATCATTTACTTCAATTGGCATACTATCAAGACCATCAAATTTTCTCTTGATTACATCAGATGAAATTGTTTTTTCGCTTTCAACCCATTGGTTAATCTCAAACTCTCTTCGAATTGCCTGACGAAACCGCATTGGTGTCGGATATGAAAACGTGATCTCACCAACAAATGTTATTGGGTCAATATCATAATCGAGCATCTTTGCTTTTTTTGGAACACCTTTCTTTCTTGTTAATCCATCAACAATTTTCTTCACTTCGTTAAATGCACCATAAGTTTTCGGAGAAATCAAAGAAAGTGTTATCTTTCTCGTAAACGTATCACGTACTTCCATTCACCGAGATTTTCACCAACACCGGGATCAATATCATCAACATCAGAATAGATTAAACTATCTGTGTCGCAGTATAACGCCGTTGCTTCATGTCGTTTCAAACCTTCAAGCAACTTCAAACGTGCATAACTACAAATGTAGGCTGGGTATGACAGGAAAACAGGTTTGTGCATCGAACTTTTCATTACTCATCAGATCAATATAAGGAACAATACTTCCATTTTCATCAACACGGTCACGTTCAATCTTCCGTTTTCCTTCAAGAAACTTATGATACTTTTCAAGATCAGAACCAAATCTTCGCTTAAACAAATCCATAACGGGTCCACTGTAACTATATGTTGGAATACGCTTTCCAAATCCTCCGTAAAGCGAATTTGGCATCAACTTACAGAAATCACGCATCGGGTCATCATTCTCATATTTGCTTCGTTCTTTCCACCAGAAATGCGCGAAATCTTGAAACAGAGGTATCATTTTTGGGTATCTCACTGAAATCGATACATTCAAGGACTTCATATCCATAATCAAGCGCAGCTTTTAGTTCGGGCTTGTTATAATAACCACGAAAAACACCACACGGAAAAACCAATCGATGTTGTTTTGGCGCAAATTGTACATATATGGAAGAACAGGAATTCGAGTGCGAGGTGCTTTTACTATTACCTGAAAAATTCCACCTTCTTTTTCTCGCTTAAAGTAATCTTCCCATTTCGCACCGTTTTGATAATAGTAAGCGTACTGTACGTTAGGCAATAATTCGCTTGCCATTACTGAAGCATATGTTGAGCGAATATCAATATAATGTGCGCTGTAAAAACCGCGAGCCGAATAATTCACATCGACCACCACGATAAGCACGACGTTCATATTGATTGAAAAAGTTTTCTCCACCTTCCGGTACTTTCCGATGGAAACAATATTTCAAAAACGAAGTACGAAAACAACTCATTGCTAACGATGCCGCAGTTGGTCGAAACGCAATATTAAACCGCTTACAGATGTTAAGAACATTCTGTGCAAGATAGAATGTTCCCATTGTATCAAATCTGCATCGTTCCTGCGCTTCTTCAACGATCCAAGTATCAGATGAGACATCTTTTAATATTTTCTTGATAACTATTCTTCATATTGAAATTACTCGATCCGCTTTAAATGATACGCGTAGTAACCAAGAACGGTTTGAATATCACGAACATCACAACCATTACGGAGACGTGCAAGAAGAATCTGCTCTGGTTCTCAATGATAGTGTCAGGTAGAATCGCTTCATGAATAAAACCACGATCATATCCCATTATGAAACAACAAGCGTAAACGGTTTTATTTTCGTATGACCATCACGCATCATAAGAACTTTCACTAATTCAAGTCTGTTTGTAAAACTTTCATCAATCCGATGAATTTCTCCTTTCAATTCCAACATCTCCAAACAGATGACCACAAATAAATTCACCACTTGATCTATTTTCAGTATCAATCGCAAGGAACGGCGCAATGCGTTGTTTTCTCGGTTTCGCTCTTTGGATACGTGTTCTTTCGGTTTTGGAGATTCGATACCGTAGTTTTTTCCTTCCCATACTTCACCTCATTTCTTTTTCGCTTTTCGTGTCTTAATACGATCCGGCTTCAAATAATAATCGGACACCTTCGCGTGTTGTTGCAAAAGTCTTTCGTCCGAATTCCCGAGTCAATTTCTTTGGTGTTTTAATAGCGCTTAAGCTTTACGTAACGTTTTACAACGCCATAAAATGTTTGACGATGAATTATTACCCAATCCGAGCTTCCAAGTCGTTGTCCACGGTCATTCTTACCATTTCCCATAGCATTCTTTTGTGCCTGAACAAGCATTGCCTCAATTTCATCACGCCAATTTTTTACTTCGCTTCCGAAACGTGACTGAATGAATTTTACATCACGAACAACACGCCCGCTTGGCAACATTTTCGTAGTCGGCAATCAGAACAATGTGATAACTCCATTTTGATCGTAAAGGAATACGACGGATATCACGAACCGTTTCAGGGTAATAGATTAATTCTCGCGTAGTCGCCAAGTTATATCACCTGTTGGGAGTCTTTTACGCATGTGTATAGTGATACATCATTTGAGAAGATAAAGATATTATTTGCATCTAATGTACATCAGCAAGTTGGATGCATACATCCATTCCTCCCTG